>DXAL01000037.1 GCA_019117125.1 Candidatus Mediterraneibacter merdipullorum | reverse complement strand
ATCGGGGAGCCGGGCGTGGGCAAGACGGCGGTCGTGGAAGGTCTGGCGCAGCGCATCGTCAGCGGCGACGTGCCGGAAGGTCTGAAGGAGAAGACCATCTTCTCCCTGGATATGGGAGCGCTGGTCGCCGGGGCGAAGTACCGGGGCGAGTTTGAGGAGCGCCTGAAGGCGGTCCTTGAGGAAGTGAAGAACAGCGACGGGAAAATCATCCTGTTCATCGACGAGCTGCACACCATTGTCGGCGCCGGAAAGACAGACGGCGCCATGGATGCAGGAAATATGCTCAAGCCCATGCTGGCAAGAGGCGAGCTGCACTGCATCGGCGCCACGACGCTGGATGAGTACCGGGAGTACATTGAGAAGGACGCGGCGCTGGAGCGGCGCTTCCAGCCGGTCATGGTAGATGAACCGTCGGTGGAGGATGCCATTTCCATCCTCCGGGGGCTGAAGGAACGCTACGAAGTCTTTCACGGCGTGAAGATTACGGACAGCGCCCTCGTGGCGGCGGCGACACTGTCGAACCGCTATATCTCCGACCGGTTCCTGCCGGACAAGGCGATCGACCTGGTGGACGAGGCGTGCGCGCTCATCAAGACAGAGCTGGACTCCATGCCCACAGAGCTCGACGAGCTGAGGCGAAAGGTCATGCAGATGGAGATAGAAGAGTCGGCTCTGAAAAAAGAGGAAGACCGTCTGAGCAAAGAGCGTCTGGAGCATCTCCAGGAAGAACTTGCAGACTTAAAGGAACAGTACGCCGGTAAAAAGGTGCAGTGGGAGAATGAAAAGAATTCCGTAGAGCGTGTCCGGAAGATACGCGAGGAGATCGAGCAGGTCAACAAAGACATCCAGAAAGCACAGAGAGAATATGACCTGAACAAAGCGGCGGAGCTGCAGTACGGCAGGCTCCCGCAGCTGCAGAAACAGCTGGAAGATGAGGAAGAGCAGGTAAAGGCAAAGGACCTCTCCCTCGTCCACGAGGCGGTGACGGACGACGAGATTGCCCGCATCGTATCCCGCTGGACGGGAATCCCGGTGGCGAAGCTGAACGAGAGCGAGCGCAATAAGACCCTCCATCTGGCGGATGAACTCCACAAGAGGGTGGTCGGTCAGGACGAGGGCGTGGAGCTTGTGACAGAGGCCATCATCCGCTCAAAAGCGGGCATCAAAGACCCGGGCAAGCCGATCGGCTCCTTCCTGTTCCTGGGTCCCACCGGAGTCGGCAAGACCGAGCTTGCGAAGGCGCTTGCCCAGAGCCTGTTCGACGATGAGAATAATATGGTCCGCATCGACATGAGTGAATATATGGAGAAATATTCCGTCTCCCGCCTCATCGGAGCGCCTCCGGGATATGTGGGATATGACGAGGGCGGGCAGCTCACCGAAGCGGTGCGCAGGAAGCCGTATTCCGTCGTGCTCTTTGATGAGGTGGAGAAGGCCCATCCGGATGTATTCAACGTGCTCCTGCAGGTGCTGGATGACGGGCGCATTACGGACTCCCAGGGCAGGACCGTGGACTTTAAAAATACGATACTCATCATGACGTCCAATATCGGCGCAGGCTATCTGCTGGAAGGTATCCACGATGACGGCTCCATCGATGCGCACAGCCAGGAAATGGTGATGAATGACCTGCGGGCGCATTTCCGTCCGGAATTCCTCAACCGGCTGGATGAAATCATCATGTTTAAGCCGCTGACGAAGGAGAATATCCGCTCCATCATCGACCTGCTCATTACAGATGTCAACCGGAGGCTCTCTGAGCGGGAGCTCACCGTGGAACTGACGGAGGCGGCGAAAGATTTTGTCGTGGAAGGCGGCTACGACCCGATGTACGGCGCAAGACCGCTGAAGCGGTATCTGCAGAAGAACGTGGAGACCCTGGCGGCGCGCCTGATCCTTGCCGGAGATGTGGGCAGGGGAGATACCATCCTCATCGACGCGGCGGACGGGAAGCTGGACGCACGCGTGAAGGAAGGCGTCCGGACGGTATGAGATTGACGTATCCGGATATCCGTGTCATTATAGTGGAGACAGTGTGTATATGCAGTCGGGAGGATATCCGGGATGACGCCTATCATCTTTCACATTGATGTCAATTCAGCTTATCTTAGCTGGACGGCAGTAGAACAACTGAAAAACGGCGCTGCAGTGGACCTGCGCAGGATACCGTCCATCATTGGCGGAGACCAGAAATCCCGCCACGGGGTGGTGCTTGCCAAGTCCCCTGCAGCGAAACGGTACGGCATCCGCACGGGGGAACCTGTTGCGAATGCCTTTCGTAAGTGCCCGAATCTTGTGATGTGTCCGCCGGATCACAGGATGTACCGGGAGAAGAGCAGGCTGCTCATGGAGTATCTTCGGACATTTACGAAAGAAATCGAGCAGGTCAGCGTGGATGAATGCTATATGGATTTCACCGGCATCGCGCACCGGTATCCCTCGCCGGAAGCCGGTGCGGCAGAGATAAAGGACGGCATCCGGGAACGGTTCGGCTTTACCGTCAATATCGGCATCTCCACCAATAAACTGCTGGCAAAGATGGCATCGGACTTTGAAAAACCCGACAAGATACATACCCTCTATCCGGAGGAAATCCGGGAAAAGATGTGGCCGCTGCCCATCGGGGAACTCTACATGGCGGGGCGTTCCAGCGTGGATGTCCTGAAAAAGCTGGAAATCAATACGATCGGGGATTTGGCGCAGGCGGATAAAAACCTCATCATGCTGCATTTAAAGAGCCACGGGAAAATGCTCTGGGAGTTCGCAAACGGCATCGGCGGCTCGGTGGTCCAGTCGGAGCCGGAAGAGGCGAAAGGAATCGGGAATTCCACGACGCTGCGGGAAGATGCGTCCACGATGGAAGAAGTGCGGCCGGTCTTTGACCGCCTTGCCGCAAGCGTCGGGCGCAGGCTGAAAAAGGCGGGGAAGAAAGCCGGGATGGTGAGCATGGAAATCAAGTATCATGATTTCCGCACCGCGTCCCATCAGGCGCAGCTGGAGAAACCGTCCAGCGAGCCGGAAGTCCTCGCCCGGACGGCGTGCAGCCTGTTTCTGGAAATCTGGACCGGAGAGCCGGTGCGGCTTTTGGGGATACGGACGTCGAAACTGACGGAAGAGACGGCGCCGGAGCAGCTCTCCATCTTTGATATCGAGATGCCGAAGGAGCCGGACGAGAAGCATAAGAAGCTGAACCGGGCGCTGGATGAACTAAACGAGAGGTTCGGTGCGGGAGCAGTGGTGAAGGCGAGCCGCCTGCCGAAGAAACAGACGCCGGGACAGCAGGAATCCGCGAGCCAAAAGAGAGAGGGGACAGTCGATGAAAGAGAAAAATTATAATCTGGAACTGGTCAGGATAGTCTCGTTCCTCCTGGTCATCGCCATCCATGTGAGCAATTACTTCTGCCGCGCCTATGGGGAAATCTCCCGGGGCGAGTACCTGTTCTCTCTTGTGGTGGATACGGCGGCCAGGGTGAGCGTTCCGTCCTTCTTCATGATATCGGGCGCTCTCCTGCTGGGAAGGGACGAGCCCCTGGGCAAGCACGGGAAACGGCTGCTGCGCTTTGTAACCGCGCTGGTTGTCTGGAGCGCGGTCTATTATCTGTGGAACACCTTTTATATGGGCACGCCTTATGACCTGAGGGAAATCCTGTATGTGCCGACTGAAGCGCATCTGTGGTATCTGTACGCCATGATACCGATTTATCTGGCGCTGCCGTTCTTCCAGGTTATGTGCAGGCATATGGACCTGAGGCTGGAGAAGGCATTCCTCATTGTCACAACGGCGGCGGTCCTTCTCAATTACGGACTGTGGCTGATGGACGCCGAGGCGTATTATGACCTGCCGCTCGTGGGCGACCGCATTTACGCATACTATGTGTTCGTGGGATATTATATCTATAAGTACAGGAGGCATATCCGGCTCAGTCAGCGGAGCGCGCTCATCATCTGCCTGATAAGCCTGGCAGCGGCATTCGGGACGACGTGGGGAGTTTCGGAAGTGCTCGGCAGGCATTATGAAGGCGTGCTCACCTATGCGTGCCCGTTCATCGCACTTGCCTCCGCGGCGTTCTTTCTGTATATGCTGCGGCTTGGCGGACGCGCTGCAGGCGTCCGTCCGGGAGAGCGCGCCCGGAAGGTCATCGACCTGTTCTGCAGCTGCTCGTTCGGCATCTATCTCATCCATATCCTGTTCCTGGACCATTATAAGAAATACATGGAGCCGTGGGATATGACGGCATGGGTGGCGGTGCCGGGTCTGGTCCTTGTGATAGCCGCCGCGTCCTTTGGATGCGTGTGGGTGATGCGCAGGACGAAGCCCGGGCGGAAGATTACCTGAGGGAACCTCTTTCTGAAAAGACGGCGCAAATCTTTAGAAATTCTTTGGAATCTTCTCTTTCCCGCCTTTAGATTTACCATTTATCCTGTCCATATGATGAACCGGAAGAAAAAGGAGACAAAAGCATCATGGAAGCAAACAACATACTGATCGTTGAGGACGACAAGGAAATCCGGGAAGGAGTGCAGATATATCTGCAGAGTCAGGGGTACCGGGTATTCCAGGCGGCGGACGGCATCGAGGGGCTGGAAGTCATTGAGAAGGAAGACATCCATCTTGCCATCGTGGATATCATGATGCCGCGGATGGACGGCATCCGGATGACGATGAAGCTGCGGGAGAAACATGATTTCCCCGTCATCATGCTCTCAGCGAAATCCGAGGAAGTGGATAAGATAACAGGTCTGAATATCGGGGCGGACGACTATGTGACAAAGCCGTTTACACCGATGGAGCTGATGGCGCGGGTGAACTCCCAGCTGAGGCGCTACCGCAAGTTTCTGGAGAAGCTCGCGCCCCGGGAAAATGTCCATGTCATCGGCGGTCTGGAGATAAATGAAGACACGGTGGAAGTGACGGTGGACGAGAATCCCGTCCGGCTGACGCCCATCGAGTACAAGATACTCCTCCTTCTGGCAAAGAATCCGGGAAGGGTGTTCTCTTCCGAAGAGATATACGAGAGGGTCTGGCAGGAAAAGGCGGTCAATACGGATACCATCATGGTGCATGTGAGAAACATCCGGGAGAAGATCGAGATTGACCCGAAAAATCCAAAATATCTGAAGGTGGTGTGGGGAGTTGGATACAAGATTGAAAAACAGCCATAAAAGAGGAATCACAGCAGTCCTCCTGCTGCTCGCCGTCTGCTCGGCTATCATGATGTCCCGGTACAGGTCGATTTCCATATATCTGGATCATCTGCCTGCGGCAGAGGCGTCCTCGTTCCGGGAGGTGCTCTCGACCATCAGCCAGGACATGGCGGCGGGAAACTATCTGCTGTACAACGAATACGCCCGGGAGACGGAACCGGAGGACGTCCTGTATGATTACGGGCAGAGAGAGTTTGACCTGACCCGCAGATATCTGGACTATGAGCTGTTCGGCGCGTCAGGGGATGTTCTGACGAATGAGCCGGGGGATGCAGATGCATCCGCAGATGCCGGGGCGGCAGAAGAGATCGATGCATCCGCAGGCGCCGGCAACAATGAGGCGGATGCAAAGGCGGAGCGCCTGACGACAGAGAGCGAAGAAGAGGCGGATTATGCATTTCGCGCTGAATATACGTTTTCCGCGGGCGGCGAACTGGCAGGGCTCCAGATAGACGGCACGGCCCTGAGCCCGGAAGAGGAGTATGAGCTGGAATCCGAGTTCCTCTCAGCCGCGCAGCAGGTGGCGTGGGAAGGATATATTTCCAGCATCGCATCGCCGGAAAATACGACCATCATCTACGGGATGGATGATGAGAATATGGAGCTGTTCATGCAGGAGTACGCCTGGACAGAGCCGGTTACGGTCAGCGTGGATAATACAACGTATTACCGGGATACACTGGAAATCCTGTTTGTCCTGCTCCTGGCGGCGGCGCTGCTCCTTCCTCTCCGGAAGAAGCTGGATATCAGCGGGATGAAGCTGTTCGAGGTGCCGTTTGAAGCAGCGGCTTTCGGGAGCATTCTGATTGCCGCGTTCGCACTCGACGGTCCTGCCGGCTGGGTGGTGGAAGAGACGATAGAAGGGCGCATCCTTCCGGGCATGTATGAAGGCGCAGGAATCGAACTGCTTGCCGGTGTGCTGAACTTTGCCATGTGGTTTGTGATATTCGGAGCGTTTTTCTGGTGCATCACCTCCATGCGGGCGATGCTGCGCATGAAAGGGGCGTACTGGAGAGAGCGGACGCTGACGATGAAGCTGGTGCGGCATTTCCGCGGACGCGGGACAGAGGACGACGAGAAACTCGTGCGCCGGGCAGGCAGCATCCTGAAGCGCATCAGAGCCTTCTTTGCAAGGCAGTACGACGCGCTGCAGCACATTGACTTCCGGGAAAAGACCAACCGGACCATCCTGAAGATTGTCATCGTCAACTATATCATCCTGACAGTCGTGTGCTTCCTCTGGTACTACGGAATGCTGGCGCTCATTATCTACTCAGTGCTTTTGTTCCTGTTCCTGCGCAAGTATGTGAGGGACCTGCAGGAAAAATACAAACTGCTCCTGCAATCTACCAACCAGCTTGCCGACGGGCATCTGGACGCGCCGATCGAGGGGGACATCGGACTGTTCAACCCGATACAGGAGGAACTGAAGAAGATACAGCAGGGATTTAAGAAAGCGGTGGACGAAGAAGTGAAAAACGAGCGCATGAAGACGGAGCTTGTGACGAATGTCTCCCACGACCTGCGCACGCCGCTGACTGCGATCATCACATATACAGACCTGCTGAAACAGGAAACCGACGATAAGAAGCGAAAAGAATACATCGAGGTGCTGGAGAAGAAGTCCCAGAGACTGAAAGTGCTCATTGAGGACCTGTTCGAGATAAGCAAAGCCGCCAGCAAAAACATCGTCATGCACTTCATGAAAGTGGACATCGTGGACCTTATCAAACAGGTGGGCCTTGAGAATGACGGCAAGATAAAGGAGGCAAATCTCGATTTCCGGTGGAAGCTGCCGGAGCACAAGCTCGTCATGTGGCTGGACAGCCAGAAGACGTACCGTATCTTTGAGAATCTCATCGTGAACATTACCAAATACGCGATGCCCCACACGAGAGTCTACATCGAGATGACGGAGGGGGAATCCGATGTGCATATCTCCATGAAGAATGTCTCCGCGTCGGAACTGGATTTTGATGCCGAAGAAATCACAGATCGCTTCGTGCGCGGAGATTCCTCCAGAAATACAGAGGGCTCCGGACTCGGGCTTGCTATCGCAAAGAGCTTCGTGGAACTGCAGCACGGCACACTGAAGATTTCTACAGAGGCGGACCTGTTCCGGGCGGATATCAGCCTCCCGAAACTGCCGGTCCCGCCGGAGGAAGAACAGCAGGAAGAGCGGCAGAAAGAACAGCAGTCACAGCAGGAGAAATAGCAGACAGGAGCTGCCTGTCATGCGGACCCTGCGATGCGGGAACATCCGTTTTGGCACATTCGGCGATTGTATCCGCTTTCCGGATGTGTTAGCGTCAGTGTACAAGGAGCGTGTTGCCCCTTGTACACTGACGCTACAGTATATTCATATCAAAATTCAGGGACGGTTCTGTCAGGCAGGACCGTCCCGTCAGTTCTCGCCCCGCAGGAGCGGGAAGGGATCTTATTATCATGTTATCATGGCTGTATCAGCCGATAATTTCAGTTTTGATTCGTTCATCAATCAAAGGAGGACGTGCTTATGGGAAAAGCGGATGTTGCCATCCGAAAATGGCTGAGCGACAAAAGAAGGTATGCAGACCTGTTTAACGGGATTTTATTTTCCGGGGAAAATATTGTGTCTGCAGAGGAACTGGAAGAGCAGAATAATGAGATGTCTGCTCTTGTGACAGACCAGTCCGGAAGTGAAAGGACAGAAGGAAAGACATCGGCTGCCGGAAGAATTTCTGTCCGGTTTCGGTAAAGGAGACAGGATTTATCCCGTTGTCACACTGGTTTTTTATTACGATACCAAAGCATGGGATGGAGCGAAAGACCTGTATGATATGATGGGATTTACGAAAGAGGCAGAACGCTATCCTGCTCTCAGGCAGTTCGTGCCAAATTATCACATTAATCTGATAGATGCCGGGCGGATAAAGAATCCGGAAATATTTCGTACAGATTTACACGAAGTACTGGGTATGTTAAAATACAGGGGAGATAAGGCGGGATTACAGAATTATATAAAAGAAAATGCTGCTTATTTTTCAGACCTTGACAGAGATAGTTATTATGCAGTCGGTACATTTCTGAAATCCAAACGTCTGCTGAAAGCAATAGAGAAGACCGGGCAGAGAAAGGAGGAACATCTGGATATGTGCAAAGCATTGGATGATTTATAGGAAGAAGGAAAAGAAAAAGGTATTGAGCAGGGAAAACGTGACACTGCGATAAACCTGAAAAAAATGGGAATGGCGGCAGAGCAGATTGCACAGGCAGTTGGTGAGACGGTCAGTGTAGTCAGAAAATGGACAGAAGGGAAAGGAGAAAAGGCATTATGAAGTACGAAATCAAAGGCAATGAGCTTCCGGTAGTAATCTGCTATCTGGAGAGCGGGGAGACGATGATCACAGAGCGGGGGTCCATGAGCTGGATGTCCCCGAACATGAAGATGGAGACAACGTCCAACGGAGGAATCGGAAAAGCGCTCGGAAGGATGTTCGCGGGTGAGGCAATCTTCCAGAACCGCTACACTGCGATGGACGGCAACGGCATGATCGCATTCGCATCCAGTTTCCCGGGACAGATAAGACCCTGGGAAATCCGTCCGGGCAATGAAGTCATTGTCCAGAAGTCCGGATTCCTGGCAGCGGAGGAAGGGGTAGAACTTTCTGTATTTTTCCAGAAGAAGCTGGGAGCTGGATTCTTCGGCGGAGAAGGATTCATCATGCAGAGACTGTCCGGACAGGGCACGGCGTTCCTGGAATTTGACGGACACGTTGTGGAATATAATCTCCAGCCCGGGCAGCAGATTGTGATAGACACCGGATATCTGGCGGCGATGGACGCCACCTGCCAGATGGATATCAAGAGCGTGCCGGGACTGAAGAATATGGTATTCGGCGGTGAGGGCATCTTCAACACCATGATTACCGGACCGGGACGTGTCTGGCTGCAGACCATGCCTCTCTCAGGCGTAGCGGCGGAAATCCTGAAATTTATGCCGTCAGGGAAATAAGCCAGCCCCCTGTACTAGGGGAGCAGGAAAGCATACATGACGACAAAGTGGCAGGCGCTCCCGCCCATAACGAAGAGATGGAATATCTCGTGGCTTCCGAAGTTTTTGTGCCGGCTGTTGAATATCGGCAGCTTGAGCGCGTAGATGACGCCGCCCACGGTGTAGATGATACCGCCGGCAAGGAGCCACCCGAAAGCAGCGGGAGACATATTGTTTAAAATCTGTGTGAATGCCAGTACGCAGGTCCAGCCCATTCCGATATAGAGGACGGAGGACACCCATTTCGGACAGTACACCCAGAAGGCTTTTATCAGGATTCCGGCGATGGCGATGGACCAGACGACGGACAAAAGGATGATGCCGGTCTTTCCCCGGAGCACGAGCAGGCAGACCGGGGTATAGCTCCCTGCTATCAGCACGGATATCATCATGTGGTCAATCTTCTTCAGTACGGTATTGACTTTCTTTGATATGTCAAATGTATGGTACGTGGTGCTTGCCGCATATAATAAAATGAGGCTCGCCGCGTAGATGGCAAGGGAGATGATGTAGATTCTGGACGGTTCTCTTGCCGCTTTTATCAGGAGCGGTACTGCTGCAAAGATTGCCATCAGCATCCCGATGAAATGCGTGATTGCGCTTCCCGGTTCTTTGATGTGTCTTTTCCTCTCTTCGGTTCCTGATGTTTTTTTCATAAATATGCACCTCCCAGATGTGATAAGTACGATAAGTAGTTTTTAAAACTACATCTAGCATATGCATATATTACATCATAGATTCGTAAAAATCAATTATAAAATTGTATAAAAATTATCGGCGATATCGGGGAATTCCCGTCAGAATTAAAAATGCCGGAATCCGTGCAGCATGTCCCCGGAAGAGGATATGCCGTGCAGATTCCGGCGTTTTGTCTGAATCACTGTCCCCGGAAGGGATGCTTCCGGAAGGATTGCCCGTGGGGGCTTTACCGGATGATGGTTCCGGTCTTTCCTTTGAGCGCGTCTTTTACCTTGTCAAAGGAAGTGATGTAGGCGCAGCGGCCTTCCCGCTGTTCGATAAATTCTACGGCGGCACGGAATTTCGGGTACATGTTGTAGATGCCGAAGTGCCCTTCGTCCATGTACTTTTTCGCCTGGTCTACCGTAATCTCGCCGAGGGGCTCCTCATTGTCCTGTCCCATGTTGATGCAGACCTGTTCCACATTCGTGAGGATGATGAGCATGTCCGCGTTGATGCCTTCCGCAAGTTTTCCTGCGGCAAGGTCTTTTTCGATGACCGCGCTGGCTCCTCTTAAGTGGTTGTCCTGCTCCATGACAGGGATGCCGCCTCCGCCTGCGGCGATGACGATCTGGTCAGCGTCCAGAAGGGCATTGACCGCGTCCAGTTCTACGATGCGCACCGGATTCGGCGCGGAGACGACGCGGCGGAAGCCTTTTCCTGCCTCTTCAATCACGTAGTTTCCTTTTTTCCGCTCCTCGTTGGCTTCCTGGGCGTTCATGTAGCGCCCGAGGACTTTCGTAGGCGTGTAGAACGCCTCGTCATACGGGTCGACAACGACCTGTGTCAGTATGGTGCTGACGGTGCGGTAGATGCCGCGGTTTAAGAGCTCTTCGCGAAGACCGTTCTGCAGGTCGTATCCGATATAGCCCTGGCTCATGGCAGAACACACGGACATCGGGCATGCCGTGTACTCGGGATGCGCCTTGGCAAATTCGTTCATTGCGGTGTGTATCATGCCGACCTGTGGTGCATTACTGTGGGTGATGGCGACCTGATATCCTTCTTCTATCAGGTCGGCGATGCATCTGGCACTGTGACTGATGGCTGCCTTCTGTTCGGGAAGGGTCGTGCCCAGAGCCCGGTGTCCTAATGCTACAACAACTCGTTTTTTCATAGATAAATCTCCATTCCGCCGCGTCCTGTGGAGCGGCATGTATTTCTTTCTTTTCCTGTGACCGTTTCCATGTCCATACTGAAAGTTTACTATCTGTCGCCGGAAAAATCAAGCGCTGACAACCGGGACAGGCATCTGCATGACGACCGGAGCCGGCAGCCGTACGACGACCGGAGCCGGCACCCGCGTTTCAGTACAGGAAGGGGGAGTCATCTTACCGACCATACGAGGTCGGCGATGAGCAGGATGTACAGGACGACGCACACGAAGATGCGCCGGGAATGTCCCAGCTTCATGTATCGGTCCGCCCATCTCGGCGCCAGGTAGTAGAGGAACGCGCATCCGAGCAGCGCGAATGTGACCGAGCCTCCGAGATAGACCCTGCCGTCCAGGTTGAGAAGGAAATTGCTGTAATCCCGGAGCGAGGACCCGTGGGTCAGCACCGAGGCAGTATTTGCCAGGTATTCGACGAGCGTGTAGAGCGCTGCATTTACGGCAAAGACCAGGACCGGACGGCGTATCAGATGGCGGGAGATGAGCAGGATGAGGACGCCGTACGCGCCATACACCGGAATCCACGGACCGTGCAGCAGGGTGTCGGATGCATATACCCCGTCGTTGACCAGCCTCAGCAGCGTCTCCAGCAGCCAGCCGAAGACCGAAAATATCAGGAACAGGAACAGATACGACAGGACGTCGTATTTCCGCTCCGCGCGCACCGGCGATTTCACCGCCCTGAGCGGAGGCTGTACGGAAAAGAGGAATACCGGGTACTGTTCCGGCTCAAAATAGGAAATCCGCGTGTACGGACCCTGGGAATCGTCGTACAGTGCTTTGCTGATGAGCAGTTCATCTTCGGAAGGTACATGCTCCAGATAGGAGTCGTTTAATATCTCGTATCCGGGAGAACGGGACAGGACGTAATTCCTCCGCAGCACGGCGTACAGCTCTGCCCGGCATGCCGTGAGATAGGGATTGACAAAAAGAAAATCCAGGAGCCCGAGGGTGAAGACGGAGAGAATCTTCCAGCCGAGAAATGAGAGGTCCAGCAGGAAGAACTTCCATTTGTTCTTTTTCATGAGCTGCTTTGACAGGCAGAACACATCTTTCCGGCATGCCTTCGGATTTTCGGCAAGGATGTACGGAATCAGGATGTATTCATAATGCTTGATGATGCCTCCGGCTATCGTGAAGTTCCAGAAGAACTGGAAGACGGACCGGCACAGCATCACCCATGCGGGGCGCCGGATGCAGCGGAGCTTATACAGGCAGAAAATCTTCGAGACCGGCGTCCGCGGATATTTGCGGATTTCCAGGAAAAAGCGCTTCTCGCCGACAATCAGGATATTGCTGATGAAAATCTGGTACAGGAAGAGAATCAGGATGCCCAGTACCGGGAACAGCAGCATGATGCTGAACTCTCCGTCCAGGAACAGGTGCGCCGCCCGCAGCAGACTGAAGAAAACGGACAGGTTCGTGGAGAAGAGGTCAACCAGCAGGGAGCTGATGTCCGCCGGGACTCCGTGGATGACGGAGGCGGCGGGCGTCTGTTCGAGAAACTCCCGGAGCGTGTCGAGAAGGACCTCGGAATTGGACAGGGACGGCGTGTAGGCAGCGTCGGTCTGGGGACGTCCGGAAGAAAGCTGCAGATTCAAAAATGTGGTGGACACAGCGTAGGCAGTCGTCAGCATGGCGATGAGGAAGCAGACGGATATCATCCGTCCGTATCCGGATTTTATCAGTGCAATGGCGTTTTTCTTGATGTTCTTTCTTTTCCACATAGATTGCTGTCTCCTTTTTCCGCCCGGGCAGATGGATGTCTGTGTCCCGGTTTTACGGCTGCCCTTTTGCCGGGTGCATGGCTTCGTGTTCCCTGCGTATCTCCGCAAAACACTCCGGCGCAGTCCAGGAACTGTTGGTCGGCGTCAGAATGGCTTTGTAGGGAAAAGGACCCGCACCGCATTTTCGCAGCGCTGCGAGCGCCTGTTCCAGGCGGCTGTCGCTGAAAAAGCAGAAGACGAACAGCGTGCCGGGCAGCTCTTCCCCGTCGTAGCGCCCTTCGGTGAATGCAGCGTCCTTTATGCCGGCGAGGAAGCCGAGGGACTGGTTGTAGTCTTCGGGCTTTATCTTCTTTAACCGGAGACGGAGCGGGAAAAGCGCCATCTCAATCTTGAGCAGTGTGTCTTTGTCCGGTGCGTTGAAAAGCAGTACGGTCTCTTTCATGATGTTGGAAATCTCCTGTTTTTTGATAAAATGCCTGTTTTGTACGGTGCGTGTGAATCTGTAGAAAGTATAAACCAAAAAGGCGTTGATGTAAACTGCGGCTCACGAAAACAGGAAATGCCGCATATCATACAGATAACAGGAACCCCCCTGCCGCACGCGGGGGTTTTTCTTTCGAGTGTGGTGCGTACCGGCGGCATCGGATATGGATCAGATATGGAGGGGATGTATATGAGGCTCTGTGAGCTCCGTGACAAAGAAGTCATCAATATATGCAGCGGAAGGCGGCTCGGCTGCATTGTCGATGTGGAACTCAACGTGTGCAGCGGGGAGGTGGAGGCAGTCATCATCCCGGGACCGGGAAAGATATGCGGCTTCCTGGGGACAGACTGTGAATATATCATCCCGTTTGCGTGTATTCGGAAGATTGGACCGGACATCGTCATTGTGGAGATACAGGAAGAAAAGTTTTTGCAAAAGTTTTAGCGATTGTGTATAATGTACGCAGATTAACCAGCAATGACCGGGAACTGTGATACTTCCCATATAGTCATGCAGAGAAAGGCGGAAGAAATTATGAAATGTCCATACTGCGGCAACCCGGATACGAGGGTGATCGATTCCCGTCCGGCTGAGGACAGAAGCTCGATCAGGAGGAGGCGTTCCTGCGACGAATGCGGGAGAAGATTTACGACCTATGAGAAGGTGGAGACGATTCCCCTTATCGTGATAAAAAAAGACAACAACCGCGAGCAGTACCAGCGCTCGAAGATTGAGAAAGGGATACTGAGCGCCTGCTATAAGCGCCCGGTCCCGGCGGACGCCATCCAGAAGACGATAGACGCTGTGGAACTGGAGATATTCAACAGGGAAGAAAAGGAAATCCCGAGCAGCACGATTGGAGAAATCGTCATGGAAAAACTCAAGGACCTTGACCCGGTCGCCTATGTCCGGTTTGCGTCTGTATACAGGGAATTTAAAGACGCGGGCACATTTATGGATGAGCTGAAGAAGTTCCTGCAGTAAGCATGCGTACTTATAAACTGACGATTGCCTACGACGGCACCCGCTATCAGGGTTGGCAGAGGCAGACGAACACGGAAAAAACGATACAGGGCATCCTGGAAGGGGCGTTGTCCGAAGCGGCGGGATATGCCGTAGAGATTGACGGCTCGGGGCGTACGGACGCGGGGGTTCATGCCGCAGGGCAGACAGCCAGCGTGGTGCTGCCGGGAGCGGTGGAGGAAGGCTTCTTTACCGGGAGGCTCAACGGGATGCTCCCGCCGGATATCCGCATTTGCAGCGCAGAACTTGTGAGGAACGGGTTCCACGCACGAAAAAGCGTGGTCGGGAAGATTTATGAGTATCACATCGACACAGGAGACAAGCCGGATGTGTTCCACAGACGGTACGCGTATCATTTCCCCCACAGACTGGACCTTTCCGCCATGAGAAAAGCGGCGGGATACCTGACCGGCACTCATGATTTTGCGGGGTATACGGACCGGAAGCCGACCGGGGAGGGCAGGACGGGAAAAGGCGCAGAAATGTCCACAAAGAGGACGGTTTATGCTATAATAGTCAGCGGACAGGAAAACCATGTTGTAATACGCTATGACGGGACCGGATTTCTCTACCACATGGTGCGGATACTGACAGGCACCCTTCTGGAAGCAGGCATTCATGAGCGCTCTCCGGAAAGCGTGCGCGGGGTCCTGCAGACGAAGGACCGGTCAGAGGCAGGATTCCTCGCTCCGGCAAGAGGACTGTTTTTAAGAGAGGTAAGATACAGATGAAACTGATATCATGGAATGTGAATGGAATCCGTGCATGCGTGCAGAAAGGATTCCTTGATTTCTTTCGGGAGGCGGACGCGGATATCTTCTGCATCCAGGAGACGAAGATGCAGGAAGGGCAGCTCGAACTGGATACCCCCGGGTATCACCAGTACTGGAACTACGCGGTGAAAAAGGGATATTCCGGGACCGCGGTGTTTACAAAGAAAGAGCCTCTGAGGGTGACGTACGGCATCGGGATGGAGGAGCACGATCAGGAAGGACGGGTGATTACCTGCGAGTTTGACGGGTTCTTCTTCGTGACGGTGTATACGCCGAACTCCCAGAATGAACTTGCGCGTCTGGATTACCGCATGAAGTGGGAAGACGATTTCCGCGCATATCTGAAAAAGCTGGATGAGTCGAAGCCGGTCATTGTCACCGGTGATATGAATGTGGCGCATGAGGAGATTGACCTGAAGAATCCGAAGACAAACCGGAAGAACGCCGGATTTACCGATGAAGAACGGCAGAAGTTTACGGAACTGCTGGAAGCCGGATTTGTAGATACATTCCGCTATTTCTATCCGGACCGCACGGGCATCTATTCCTGGTGGTCCTACCGGTTCAGCGCACGGGCGAAGAATGCGGGGTGGCGCATCGATTATTTCTGCGTGTCAGAGCGCATGAAGGACAGGCTGGCAGATGCGAAGATACTGACGGAGGTCATGGGTTCGGACCACTGTCCGGTGGAGCTGGACCTGGACTGCTGATGTGCCCGCGTGCGCTGGCAGCAGGTGAAGGCAGGGACGGTGGCAGAGGACTGCTGCGGCACACAAATCACAGCGTAGCAAAGCGGATGTCAGGATGTCCGCTTTACTATATATTTTAATCTGGAAATGGAAAGAGGATGAAACAAGATGACAAAAATCGACATTATCTCCGGTTTCCTCGGAGCCGGAAAGACAACGCTCATCAAGAAGCTGCTCTCAGATGCGTTCCGGGGCGAGCAGGTGGTGCTCATCGAGAATGAATTCGGAGAAATCGGCATTGACGGCGGATTTTTGAAAGAATCGGGCATCGAGATACGGGAGATGAACTCCGGGTGCATCTGCTGCTCGCTTGTGGGTGATTTCGGGAAATCGCTCCGCGAGGTAGTGGATACCTATCATCCGGACCGCATCCTGATCGAGCCGTCGGGTGTGGGAAAGCTCTCCGACGTGATAAAAGCGGTACAGGATGTACAGGCGGATATCGATGCAGAGCTCAACAGTTTCACGACCGTGGTGGATGTGACGAAGTGCAGGATTTACCGGAAGAATTTCGGCGAGTTCTTCAGCAACCAGATTGAGTATGCAGGGGCAGTCATCTTAAGCCGTACGGACAAGGCGAAGCCGGAGAAGATAGAGGAGGGCATCGCCCTGCTGCGGGAACTCAATGACAAGGCGCCCTTCATCACGACCCCCATCGCACAGCTTCCGGGAGCGAAGATACTGGAGACGATGGAATCCGGGAAATCGCTGGAGGACGAGCTTCTGGACGAGCTTGTCTGCCCGGAATGCGGACATCATCACGCAGAGGGCGAGTGCTGCGGGCATGACCATGAGCATGAGCACCATCACGACCACGGGGAGCATGAGCATCATCACGACCACGGGGAGCATGAGCATCATCATGACCACGGAGAGCACGGACATGACCATCATCATGACCATGACGGCTGCAGCTGCGGACACGACCACCATCATCATGACCACGCGGGCCATCATCATGCAGACGAGGTATTTACGAGCTGGGGGCGTGAGACGATACACACCTACACGAAAGAGCAGATTTCCGGCATCCTCAAAACCCTGGAATCGGACGAATCCTATGGAAATATCCTGCGCGCGAAAGGCATGGTGGCAGGGAAAGACGGCGAGTGGATATACTTTGACATGGTCCCCGGAGAGCATGAAGTGCGCCACGGGGCTCCGGAGTATACCGGCAGGATCTGCGTGATCGGAGCAGAGATAAACGAGGACGGGCTTGCAAAGCTGTTCGGACTTGCATAAACAGGACAGAGGAGTGGACGGGATATGTATGAACCAACGGTAATGGTCTATCTGATGACGGGTTTTCTTGACAGCGGAAAGACGCAGTTCCTGGATTTTACGCTGAGACAGGATTATTTCCAGACGGACGGCAAGACCCTCCTGCTTCTGTGCGAAGAGGGCGAGGAAGAGTACGATGCCATGGAGCTTTTGAAATACGGCGTCGTGATTGAGCGCATTGAAGACCGGGAAGAGCTGACAGAGCAGAAACTGCAGGAACTGGATGAGAAACATTCGCCCGAGCGTGTCGTCGTAGAGTACAATGGCATGTGGAAAGTCAGCGATTTTGAAAAAATGAAGATGCCGAAGGGCTGGGCGATCGAACAGAAGATAACGACGGTCGATGCCAGCACCTTCCAGATGTATCTGACGAACCTGAAACCGCTCTTTGTAGAGATGGTAAGAGGGGCGGATATGGTGCTGTTCAACCGGTGCGTGGACATCAGCCCCCTGGCGGGATACCGCCGCAGCGTGAAAGTTGTAAGTCCCCAGGCGGAAGTGATTTTCGAGGATGAGAACGGCGAACTGGACAATATTTTCGAGGACGACGTTCCCTATGACATGAAAGCGCCGGTGGTGGAAATCGCGAAAGAGGACTACGGCATCTGGTATGTGGATATGATGGAGCATCCGGAACGCTACAAAGGGAAAGTCGTGGAATATACTGCAAAGGTATTAAAGCCGCGTACGTTTCCGGAAGATGTCTTTATGGCGGGGCGCATGGCAATGACGTGCTGCGCGGATGACACATCCTTCCTCGGGTATGTGTGCAGAGGCGCTGACGCCGCCAAGGTCAGACCCGGACAATGGGTGAAGATAAGAGGGAAGATACGCTTTGCAAATCTGTCCGTCTACCGCGGGGAAGGACCGGTCATTGAGGCGGAACACACAGAACCTGCAGAACCAATCGAAGAACTGGTATATTTCAATTAGGAGGAAATCAGAGATGGAGAAGAATTACGATGTCATCGCCCTTGGAGAACTGCTCATCGACTTTACGATGAACGGACAGAGCGAACAGGGGAACAATCTGTTTGAGGCGTGCCCGGGCGGCGCTCCGTGCAACGTGCTGGCGCTCCTCAACAAAATGGGGAAACGGACGGCCTTTGTCGGAAAAGTGGGAAAAGACCAGTTCGGCACGCTGTTGCGGGATACCATCACGGAGGCGGGCATTGATGCTTCGCATCTCGTGACAGATGCACAGGTAAATACGACGCTGGCGTTTGTCCACACGTTCCCGGACGGGGACCGCGAGTTCTCATTCTACCGGAATCCGGGAGCGGATATGATGCTTACAGAGGAGGAAGTGGACGCGGAATTCATCGCACAGACGAAGATTTTTCATTTCGGAACGCTTTCCATGACTCATGACGGGGTGAGGGCGGCGACGAAAAAAGCGGTCCGGGCGGCAAAAGACGCCGGATGCCTCGTGTCCTTTGACCCGAACCTGCGCCCGCCGCTGTGGTCTTCTCTGGACCTCGCAAAAGAGCAGATGGAGTATGGTTTCGGCGTGTGCGATATCCTGAAGATATCGGACAACGAGATTCAGTTCGTCTCGGGAAAAGAAGACTATGACGAAGGGATTGCTTACCTGCAGGAAACATACCATATCCCCATGATCCTGCTTACCATGGGAAAAGACGGAAGCCGCGTGTACTACAGGGGAATGCGCGTGGAGCGTCCGGGATTCTCTGTGAAGACCATTGAGACGACAGGCGCCGGGGATACGTTCTGCGGAAGTACGCTGAACTACATCGCGGAGCACGGTTTTGAGGACCTGACGGAAGAGCAGCTCGGCGAGATGGTTACCTTTGCCAATGCGGCTGCGGCTATCGTGACGACAAGGAAAGGCGCGATCCGGTCGATGCCGGAGAGAGCGGAAGTGGAAGCGCTGATTCGGGGATAAGTTTCTCCCGAATGTACAGTGCATGAGTAACAGTGAAATTGGCATAGCCCCCGTCCCGGCAGAGTGTGCGTTCAGATTCATCTGTCCGCATCCCTGCCTGGGCGGGGGATTGTCTCCCCGTCACATTGCTTCCTGCACAGACAGTTTGGGAAGCTATCTGATGTCCGCGGACCCCGTCCCCATTCTGCCTGCCCCTCACCTGATAATCTGATTCTTCCCCCGCCATTCTCTCGGAGACATCCCATACACATTTTTGAATGCCCTGGAGAAGTGCAGCTGGTTCGGATACCCGACGGCGTTGCCGATATCGCTGACGGAAAGGGCTGTCAGTTTCAGGAGTTCCGCGGCTTTTGCCATGCGGTAATTCAGGAGGAACTGCTGCGGGGATTTCCCTACCGTCTCTTTGAAGATGCGCCCGAAGTACGTCCGGTTCAGCCCGCAGAATCCGGCGATGCCCTCCACGGTAATGTCGTTCTGGAAATTCTGCTCGATATAGTTGAGGGCTTCTTTGATATAGAAGTCCCGGACTTTTCCGGTAGACGCAATCTTTGTGGACGCAGCGGACCGGGAAAGATAATCGATGAAGAGGTACAGATGCCCCATCAGGTGGAACGGCGTCTCGCTGCCGTGTTCCGCGATGTAGAGCATCTCATTTACCATGTTTTCCCGCAGGTCCTTAAACGCCGCGTGATAGACCGGATGGTCGTGGGTAAGTCCTGCCGTCTCGATGATTTCTTTTGCCCGCATGCCGTCGAACTCAATCCAGACATATTCCCAGGGGAGCCGCCGGTCTGCGATGTAGGTATTAATCTGGCGGGGAAATATCATGAACCCCTGCCCGCTGTGTATCTGGTACTCGCGGGTGACGCCGCCGGAATCGTCCGCCATGAGCATCCCGGTGCCGGAGAGGACATAGTGGAAGAGATAATGGTTCCTGGACGCAGGACCGAACGAGTGGGCGGGAGCGCACTGCTCTTTCCCGAACTGGTACATGCTCAGGTCCACGAAGTTTTCATTTGGAAATACGGAAAAAATAGGCTTGTCCATGAGAGTCTCCTTGAGTGTGTTCTTAAATTTTACGTGTGCTTTCTTAATATTATAATCTATTATATACCAAAATGCGACCACACTTTTCACAGATGAAATGTAAGTTGCATTTTGGTATAAAACACGAAAAATACAGATATTTTATAAAATTTTTACAATGTTATAATTTCCCCTATAAGCGGAAAAGCGAATAGGAAGGAGCTGAAACAATGATGAAAAAGAAGAACGCAGTAAGTGCGGCGCTTGCAGTGGCTATGCTCGCGGCAGCAATTCTTCCGGGATGCGGTTCAGGCGGGGACAGTGGAAAGACAGAGATTGAAATTCTCCAGTACAAGCCGGAAGCAGCGACGTACTTCGACCAGGTGGAGACTCAGTTCAATGAGTCGCATGATGATATCCACCTGACCATCAGTTCTCCAAATGATGCCAGTACCATCATGAGGACGCGGTTTATCCGTGAGGACTATCCGGACATCATCGGAATCGGAGGAGACATCAACTATTCCTACTATGTGGACGCCGATATCCTTGCCGATGTGTCGGATTATCCGGGACTTGCCGATGTAAAGCAGTCCTACGTGGATATCCTGGAAGCGCTGGAGATTACGCCGAAGGACGGAACGTACGGCGTGCCCTATGTGGCAAATGCAGCGGGCATCCTCTACAACAAAGACATGTTTGAGGAACACGGCTGGGAGATACCCGGGACGTGGAGTGAACTGATGGACCTGTGCGAAGAGATTGAGGCGGAGGGCATCCTGCCGTTTTATTTCGGATTCCGTGACACATGGACCTGCCTTGCGCCGTGGAACTCCCTGGCAGTTGACCTTGCGCCGGCGGATACATGCCAGCGGGTCAATGCGGGAGAGACGACATTCTCCGAGGAGTACGCGGAAGTGGCGGAGAAATGCGCGCAGCTTGTGAGCTACGGACCGGACGACCCCTTCGCGTACGGGTACAATGACGCGTGTACCGCATTTGCAAACGGCGAGTCTGCGATGTATCCTATCGGAAGCTATGCGGTCCCGCAGATACTCTCCGTCAATCCGGAGATGAACATTGATTCCTTCGTCACGCCGGGAAGCGACGATGCCGAACGGAACACGCTGAACTCCGGTGTGGACCTGATGTTTGCAGTGACAGCGGAATGCGAGGACAAGGAAGCCGCTTATGAGGTCCTCGATTTCCTGATGGAAGATGCGAATATCCAGGCGTACATCGACGACCAGAACGCCGTGCCCTGCAAGGACAGCCAGTTCGACCTCGCGCCCATGCTCGACGGCATGCTCCCGTACATCGAGTCCGGCAACATGACCGATTATCAGGACCACTACTATCCGTCCGAGATGGCTGCGGACGCGCTGATACAGACGTACCTCATCAATGGAGATGTGGAAGAGTTCCTGAACGATTTCGACACACGCTGGCAGAGATACAACCGGGATATCATCCGTGCGGTACAGGAGTACAATGAAGAGCACGGAACTGCCGAGTAAGAAAGGAGCGGGATTTTACCATGAAAAAAGTAAATGACAGCAGGCGGACCTATATGCTCATCACCATACCGATACTGGCGCTTTTCGTCTGCTTTAACACCATACCGCTTATCCGCGGCGTGATATACAGTTTTACGAATTTCAAAGGCTTTGGTACATATGACTTCATCGGTTTGCGCAACTACATGGATTTGTTCACGGACCCGAGGATTGGAGGTTCCTATCTGTTTACCATCAAGCTCGCCATCGTTGCGACCATCCTGACAAATGTCATCAGTCTCGTGCTGGCGCTTGGACTTAACAGCAAGATAAAGGGAAAGACGTTCTTAAGAGCAGCGTACTTCGTGCCGAACGTGCTCGGAGCCCTGGTCGTGGGATATATTTTCCAGTACCTGTTCACCTACATCCTGCCGGGACTGGGCGATATGCTCGGGATTGAGGCGCTCCAGGGGAGCATGCTCTCCAACAGCAAAACAGCGTGGATCGCCATCGTCATCGTCTGCGCATGGCAGTCCATCGCCATGAACACCATCATCTACATCTCCGGTCTGCAGACAGTGCCGGAGGATGTGTACGAGGCGGGCGACCTGGACGGCGCCACCGGCTGGAAGAAATTCAGGCTGCTCACATTTCCGCTCATCATCCCGTTCTTTACCATCAACATGGTCCTGTGTGTCAAGAACTTCCTGATGGTATTTGACCAGATTATGGCGATGACAAAGGGCGGACCGGAGCAGAGCACCGAATCCATCTCCTACCTGATATACAACAATGGTCTTTCGGGAGGCAGCTTCGGATACCAGAGCGCCAACGCAGTTGTATTTTTCATTGTAATCGTAGCGATTTCGGTAGCGCAGATGACAATATCAAGTAAGAAGGAGGAGCAGTTATAATGTATGAGAAAATGAAAGCAAGAATCAACTGGCCGGTGACTGTCCTCCTGTTCATCGGACTCATCACAGTGGCGTTCCCGCTGTATATGACCATTGTCATCGCGTTTAAGCAGCCCTCCGAGATGACGAACAGCATCTCGGGCATCCTGTCCCTTCCGGCGCAGTGGTCCTTAAGCAACTTCGCCCAGGCAATGGAACTGACGGATTTCTGGCGGTCCCTGGGCAACAGCCTTCTGGTAACAGTCAGCACGGTTGTGCTCTGCATCCTGCTCCACTCCCTGATGGGATTTGCAGTGGGGAGAAATAAAGCGCACAGCAGAGTGTACAATCTCATCTACCTTTTTATCGTGAGCGGTATGTTCGTACCGTTCGCCATCCTGATGATGCCGCTGGCAAAGCAGACGGCGGAGATGCATCTGGATAATTGGGCTGGCGTTATCCTGCTTTATGTGGTATTCTATATGCCGATGAACCTGCTCCTCTATACAGGGTATCTCGTGAACATCCCGATTGCCCTCGAGGAAGCGGCGCGGGTGGACGGCGCGAGCACATGGCGTACGTTCTGGAAGATTATCTTCCCCATCATGAAGCCGATGCATGCGACGGTGGCGGTCATTACCGCACTGGCAGTGTGGAACGATGTCATGACGCCGCTCATCATCATGTCGGGAAAAGGACAGAATACACTGCCGCTGGCACAGCTTACATTCCAGACGCAGTTCGGGACGAACTACAATCTGGCGTTTGCATCCTATCTGCTGGCTCTGGTACCCATCATCATCTTCTATGTGATATGCCAGAAGCAGATTATCAACGGAGTGGTAAACGGCGCTGTGAAATAAGTAAGCCCAGATGCGCATCCGCGTGTCTTGTCCGGGCGGGTGTGATGTACAGAGATGTACATTCGCCCGCCCCGTCTTGCTATTGGACAGACTGTACGGGGGACTTTATATTATTTACAGAATCAGGAGAGACAGACTATGAGTATCGTATACAACGAGACACAGAGGACCATTACTCTGCACACGGAGAACACGACCTATCAGATGCAGATTGACAAATACGGATTCCTTCTGCACCTGTATTACGGGAAAAAGGCAGACGGATGCATGGACTATCTGCTGACCTACTATGACAGGGGATTTTCGGGAAATCCCTATGAGGCGGGGATGGATAAGACCTATTCCATGGATTCCCTGCCCCAGGAATTCCCGTCTCTTGGGACCGGCGACTACCGTACGCCTGCCTGCATCATCAAGAATACGGACCGCACGTACTGCAGTGATTTCCGCTATGTGAGCCACTGCATTCGGGACGGGAAGTATTCCCTGAAAGGGCTCCCGGCGGTCTACGCTTCCGATGAAGAGGCACAGACGCTGGAAGTGGTGCTGGAAGACCGGGTGACCGGGGTGCGCGCGGTGCTGCTTTACGGGGTGCTTCCGGCGTACGACATCATCACCCGCAGCGTGCGCATCGTCAATGCGAGCAGCGGTCATATCTCCGTGAAAAAGTTGGCTCCCGCATGCCTGGATATGGTGGGCGGGCAGTATGATTTCCTGACGTTCTACGGGCGTCATGCCATGGAGCGCAATCTTCAGAGGATGCCTATCGGACACGGCGTGCAGAAGATTGGGAGCCTGCGGGGCTCTTCCAGCCATCAGTACAATCCGGCAGTCATCATGGCGGAACATGAGGCGACGGAGGATGCCGGAAGCTGCTATGCCATGGCATTCGTGTACAGCGGGGGATTCCAGAGCGAGGCGGGACAGGACCAGTACTATCAGACAAGGCTTCTGATGGGATTCTCGGAAGAGCAGTTCGCCTATCCGCTGAATGCGGGCGAGGAGTTCCAGTCCCCGGAAGTCATCATGAGCTACTCTTCTGAAGGGCTGGCAAAGCTCTCCCACAACCTGCACCGCTGCATGAGAAAGCATCTGTGCCGCGGGAAATATAAAGAGACAGTAAGACCGATACTTCTGAACAGCTGGGAGGCGTCCTACTTTGACTTTACCGGGGATTCCCTCTTAAAGCTGGCGTCGGAGGCGGCGGACCTGGGCATCGAGATGTTCGTCCTGGACGACGGATGGTTCGGTCAGCGCGACAGTGAGCTCAGAGGGCTGGGGGACTGGAAAGTCAATGAAGAGAAGCTGGGGTGCACCCTTGGCGAACTCATCCGGAAGATGAATGAGATGGGGCTGAAATTCGGTATCTGGATTGAGCCGGAGATGGTCAACGAGGACAGCGACCTCTACCGGGAACATCCGGACTGGGCATTCGTCATCCCGGGACGCCGTCCGAACCGCTCCAGACATCAGCTTGTGCTGGACTTCTCCAGAAAGGAAGTCGTGGACCATATCTACGCGCAGATATGTTCGGTCCTGGACCAGGGAAATGTGGAATACATCAAGTGGGATATGAACCGGAGTCTTGCAGATGTGTATTCTGCTACGGCGGACAGCCAGGGGAGGGTGCTCCACGACTATGTGCTCGGGCTGTATGATTTCCTGGAACGGCTTGTACAGCGGTACCCGGACATCCTGATAGAAGGATGCAGCGGCGGAGGCGGACGGTTCGATGCAGGCATGCTCTACTATACGCCGCAGATATGGTGCAGTGACAATACCGACCCCATCGACCGGCTGGAGATACAGTACGGCACGTCCTTTATCTATCCGGCTTCCTGCGTGGGCGCTCATGTATCGGCATCTCCGAACCACCAGACGGAGCGCGTGACGCCCATGAAGACAAGAGGGATGGTGGCTATGGCTGGCACCTTCGGCTATGAGCTGGACCTGGGGAAGCTGAGCGAAGAAGACAGAGCCGAGATACGCAGGCAGATTGCCGAATACAGGAAGTATGCCGCGCTCGTGCAGAGGGGCACCTACTACCGTCTGACCGACCCGCAGACAGACAACCAGGGCGCGTGGGAATTTATCTCCGGGGACAGGAGAGAAGCTCTCGTCCAGGTCGTGGGCATCAAAAAGCACGCCAATATGACTGTGGATTATATCAAAGTCAAAGGCTTGAAAGAAAATACAATGTACAGAGAGACTGCCACCGGGAAACGGTACAACAGCACGGCGCTGAAAGAAGCAGGCGTACCCAAGCCCGTGCTCCACGGAGAATACCAGGCGTACCAGTGGCATTTCGTACAGGACGAATGACCGGCTGCCGGGAACATCCCGGCATATCCTGCAAAGGGGGAAGCGATGATGGCAAAGAAAAAAACGGACAGCGACCGCGTATTTGAAAGGCGCCTTGCGCGCCATCACGACGAGCTGCGCTGGCTCTATATGGAACTGTATGACAATGGGGATATGTTCGCAGAACTGTGCGCGCAGATGAAACGCTACTATGAGATGCGCAGCGACCGGCTGAAAAAGCTGGACGCAGAGCGGGAGGCGGATAAAGAGTGGTACCGCAGGCGGGATATGGTCGGTATGATGATGTATATCGACAATTTCGCCGGCACGATCCAGGGTGTGCAGGAAAAGCTCCCCTACCTGGAACAGTGCAACGTAGACTACATCCACCTGATGCCTTTTCTGGATTCCCCGAAAGGACGCTCTGACGGCGGCTATGCGGTGGCGGACTTCCGGAAGGTAAAGCCGGAGCTCGGGACCATGGAGGACCTTGCCGTGCTGGCTGAGCAGTGTCACGACAGAGGCATCAGCCTGTGCATGGATTTTGTCATGAACCACACATCCGAGGACCATGAGTGGGCGGTGAAAGCCAGGCAGGGAGACGGCGAGTACATGAGCCGCTATTTCTTCTATGCAGACCCGGCAATCCCACGGGAGTATGAGAGGACCGTGCCCCAGGTGTTCCCGGCGACGGCTCCGGGAAACTTCACTTATCTGCCGGAACTGGGGCATTATGTGATGACGACGTTCTACCCCTACCAGTGGGATTTAAACTACCGCAATCCGCGGGTGTTCAACGAGATGATGTACAACTTCCTTTACCTGGCGGACCAGGGGATGGATATCATCCGTATCGACGCAGTTCCCTATATCTGGAAAGAACTGGGAACAAACTGCCGGAACCTGCCCCAGGTGCATACCATCGTGCGCATGATGCGCATGATTGGAGAAATCGTATGCCCCGGCATCGTACTCCTGGGAGAAGTCGTCATGGAGCCGGACAAGGTGGCTCCGTATTTCGGCACGGTGGAAAAGCCGGAGTGCCATATGCTCTACAATGTGACGACCATGGCGACCACCTGGCATACGGTTGCGGTAAAGGACGTCCGGCTTCTGAGAAAGCAGATGGACATCGTGTGCGCGCTTCCGAAAGAATACACCTTCCTCAATTATCTGAGATGCCATGACGACATCGGATGGGGACTGGACTATGCAGCCCTGAAAACGTGGGGGATGGAGGAAGTCCCGCATAAGCGGTATCTCAATGATTATTTCCGGGGGAATATACCGGGCAGCGTCAGCAGGGGCGAGCTTTACAATGAGGATTTCGTCACCGGGGACGCCCGGTTCTGCGCGACGACCGCATCCATGTGCGGCGTGGAGAGCGCTGGGTTTGAGCAGGACGAACAGAAGATGGACCGGGCGGTGGAGAAAGACATCATGCTTCACGCCTACATGTTCACCCAGTCCGGCATCCCCATGCTCTACAGCGGGGATGAGGTCGGACAGGTCAACGATTATACCTACAAAGAGGACCCGGATAAAGCGCCGGATTCCCGCTACATCCACAGAGGCAGGTTCCAGTGGGAACTGGCGGAGCGCATCCGGGATAAGAAAAGCGTCCAGGGACGCATCTTCCACGCTCTGCGCCATCTGGAGGAAATCCGCCGGAGAGAGCCGGTATTTGACGCGGACGCCGAAGTGTGCACGAAAGACTACAGCGACCGCGCCATCCTGTGGGTCATCCGCAGGGAAGCCGGAGAAGAACTCCATGCAGTGTTCAATTTCAGCGATGAGGCAAAGACCATATGGATGCCGGAAATTGCAGAGTATACGGACCTGCTCACCGGAAAGACTGCGCAGACTGAGACGGTGAAACTGCCGGGGTGGGGATTTTTCTGGATGAAGAAAAGAAAGACGGAACGGTCATGACATACTCCGGGCTGCCGGAAGGACATATGATGGGATATCGGGCAGATACGATTGAATACCGGGCAGATAGAACTTGACACAGGCGTGATTTGTTTTTAAAATGCATGTTGGATATGTGATTTTCAAGAGATGAAAATAAATCAGAGAGCCGGAGGGAATACAGATGCTGCGACATCCTGCTGCTGTCACATTTTGGACAGAAAAAGAGAAAAAAACAACTGCTGTTGCGGAGGATACCGCTCAGTGGAACGACATCGCCCTGGAACTGGTCAGGGAAGAAGAACAGATACAGGTGAAGCTGACAGCGCAGGAAAGTCCGGTCAGCTTTGTGAGTATACGGTTCCAGACCCATATTGACACAAAGGCGAGGATACTGGGGGACGAGTGGGAGCGGACCTACGGGGAGATGGCATGGCAGCCGATGATTCCCCAGCGCCACCTCCCGTGGTATTTCCTCATCACAAAGAACCGCCATACCAAGGCGGCGGGAGTCCGCGTCAGACCGAAAGCCATGTGCTTCTGGCAGACGGACGAGGACGGCGTGACGCTGATGCTGGATGTGCGCTGCGGCGGGCAGGGCGTCCGCTTAAACGGCAGGACGCTGGATGCTGCGACCCTTGTCTGGGGAGAATATGACGATATGAGCAGCTTTGAAGCGGCAAGGGCATTCTGCCGGAAGATGTGCGCAGACGGCGTATTTCCCAAGGCTCCGGTATACGGGAGCAACAACTGGTACTATGCCTACGGCATCAGCAGCCGGGAAGATATCCTCAGAGACGCGGATTATCTGAAGAAGCTGACGGAAGGCATCGAAAACCGTCCCTATCTGGTCGTGGATGACGGATGGCAGCCCAAACATGTCCCGGAAGTCTATAACGGCGGACCGTGGAGGGGCGGAAATGACGCGTTCGGAGATATGGGCGCCCTTGCATCGGAAATCGCACAGCGAGACGTCATACCGGGGATATGGATACGTCTCCTTCTGAATAACGAGGAAGAGATACCGGAGGAGGGAAGGCTTTCCCACAACCGCTGTCTCGACCCGTCCCATCCGGTCGTGCAGGAGTACATCCGCCAGGATGTAGAGACGGTGTGCAGGTGGGGCTACCGCCTCATCAAGCACGATTTCTCCACCTACGACCTGCTCGGGAGATGGGGCTGGGAGATGAAGCCGTTTGCCACCGGGAACGGCTGGCATTTCTACGATACATCGAAGACAACCGCGGAAATCATCGTCGATTTCTATGCGATGATTTATGAGACGGCATCCAGGTATGACTCCCTTGTCCTCGGGTGCAATACCATCGGTCACCTGGGCGCCGGTCTGATGCAGCTCAACCGCACCGGTGACGACACGAGCGGATTTTACTGGGATATGACCCGGAAAAACGGCATCAATGCGCTGGCATTCCGCATGCCGCAGCAGGGCATTTTCTTTGACGCGGACGCAGACTGCGTGGGCATCAAGGGCGAGATTGCCTGGGAGTTCAACAGCCAGTGGGCGCACCTCCTGGCAGAGAGCGGCACATCCATGTTCATCTCCGCCGAGCCGGGCATCCTGACCGAAGAAGAGGAAGAACAGATGCGGGAGTATTTCCGGCAGGCGTCCGTGCCCCATACACCGGCGGAGCCGCTGGACTGGGAAGACACGAGCTGCCCGAAACGCTGGAAGCTGGACAGAGGGGTACAGGAGTACCGGTGGTACAGCGGAGACGGCGTGCAGTATGAATATACAGAGGTTTAAGACCAGAGACGTCCGGAGCCGGAAGCATCCGGAGTGCAGAGACCGGATAAAAAGAAACGAAGTGAGCCGGAAGACGCGGAAAGAGAAGGAGACAGGGCTGTGAAATTTACAAAGATGCAGGGACTTGGAAATGATTATGTATATGTGAACTGCTTTCAGGAGAAGATTGCAGACCCCTCTGCCCTGGCAGTGAAGGTCAGCGACCGTCATTTCGGCATCGGCTCCGACGGTCTGATTCTCATCAATCCGTCGGATAAAGCGGATTTTGAGATGGAAATGTACAATGCCGACGGTTCCCGCGGCGAGATGTGCGGCAACGGGATACGCTGTGTGGCAAAATACGTGTACGACTACGGTCTGACGGATCAGACGCATATCTCCGTGGAGACACTTGCGGGCATCAAATACCTGGACCTGACGGTGGAAGACGGAAAAGTAAAGCTGGTCCGGGTCGATATGGGAAGACCGGAGCTTGCGCCTGCGAAGATTCCTGTCGTGGCATCCGCAGAACAGGCGGTGGATGAACCAATCCTTGTGGACGGCGCAGAATACCGCATGACCTGTGTATCCATGGGCAATCCCCATGCAGTCGTCTTTGTGGACTGCGACGTGAAGGATTTCCCGCTGGAGACGGTGGGACCGAAGTTCGAGTGCCACGAGCGCTTTCCCAACCGGGTGAATACAGAGTTCGTGCGCGTGACGGACCGCCATACCGCCGAGATGCGCGTGTGGGAGCGGGGGTCCGGCGAGACGCTTGCCTGCGGGACGGGAGCCTGCGCGGTGGCGGTCGCCTGCGTGCTCAATGGGCGGACAGAAGAGGAAGTCACGGTAAAGCTGCTGGGCGGCGACCTGGATATCCGCTGGGACCGGGAGAAGGATACAGTTTATATGATGGGACCGGCGGAAGTGGTGTTTGACGGGGAACTTCCGGAAGATTTCTGAAAAATCTGTTGAAAACAAAGAGTGTAAAGAAATTAAAAAAAGTGCTTGATTTTTCTGTAAAGTCTGGTATAATAACCATGTTGCTTACGAAAGCAGCACATAATGCGGAATGGTGTAATTGGCAGCACAGCAGACTCTGACTCTGTTAGTAGGGGTTCAAGTCCCTTTTCCGTAGCTGGGAATTTGCGAAGAGCATTTTCCCTTTTTTATCGGAGTGTGGCTCAGCTTGGTAGAGCGCTACGTTCGGGACGTAGAGGTCGCAGGTTCAAATCCTGTCACTCCGATTTTTTCATGCAAAAAAATAGTCTTTTGAATAATCTAAAACAGATAAATCTTGCAATAACTTTTTGGCATCATTTACGATTCTTTCCAGATGAATCGGGACCCCTCTTTAATCAATGTTGAGTTTCTGTTTGATAAGTTCGGCATTATGTGTTTCCAGATTTGAAAGAACTGTTAGTTCCGAAATAGAAGCATAGTCCCGAATATTACTCTTTTTGGCAAGTTCCGGATTCGCTTCGCGCCATGCTTTAGCTGTACAGCCAAAAAGAACCACATTCAAAAGGTCAGCTTCATCAGCATAAGCCAGCCATTCCATATTCTTTTTATAATTCTGTTTTGGCAGTACATAATTTTTCACGGCATCCGTATGAATGATATAATTGCTTTTAGACAAGAATCGTTTTGCATTCCATTCCAGTTTTAATCGGTCATTCTCTTCGTTCTTCAGTCTTTGGTAGCGTCAGTGTACAAGGGGCAACACGCTCCAAACCGCGTAATTTCGGTGATTTTCTGTGTTATCCTCAATCGGCGTACGTTCAGTACGCCTCTATCGGCTGCCTTGAAAATCACCGAAATTCCTGCGGTT
>DXAL01000036.1 GCA_019117125.1 Candidatus Mediterraneibacter merdipullorum | reverse complement strand
TTGAAAAAATCGTTGTCCATGAAGCGGTCAAAGGTGAGGACGGAAGCCGGGAACAGGAGGTAGAAATCTTCTACCGCTTTATCGGCAAAATTGATTGAATGATACCAATATCTTTAACTATGTGATACCGGACGTTCTATGCCAGACCTGTCGCTGCTGCAGCCTCTGAGCATGATACTAAGGGTCCGTGTGAACGACCTGCTTAGCGGGGTAATCATAGAGGAAGAGCAGTACCGGGAGAAGAGCGAGCATAATCTCATGAGTATCCGGGACCTGGCAGAACTGAACTATCTGAAAGCCATCCGTGCCGGGCTGTTCGGCATGCTGACGGTGACTGCACTTCTTATTATCTACTGCTGTGTGCATGGAGTAGACGCGGTGGGGTACGGATTTGCCGGGCTCCTGTTTGTATTCAGCGCCATCGTTTATTTTTTCCGGTACCGGATGAACGGAGGACGTACGCTGTACCTGTATGCCATCCCGGCAGCTGTCGCGGGAATCGCTAATGTGATTGCATTTATTGTCGGAACGTGGTAACATAGACCTCGGACAATCGAATAGAAATATCGAACGGGTTTTACCGGGCGGGGAGCGCCGTCCCGGGTTTTCACTGTACGCGGGAGAAAAACATCATGCGAGGGAATCCGTGTTCCGGAGTGAGAGGATGCCAGCAAGCATCGACCGACAGTGTACAGGAGGTTAAAACATGAAAAATGTCAACGTGAGAAAGCTCGCTCTTGCGGGAATCCTCGTGGCGGTCGGCATTGTATGTTCGCCGCTGTCGATTCCCATCGGGGCGTCAAAATGCGCTCCGGTCCAGCACTTTATCAACATCCTTGGAGGCGTGTTCCTGGGACCGGGCTATGCGGTGGGCATGGCGTTCGTTACCAGTCTCTTGAGAAATCTGATGGGAACCGGCACGCTGCTGGCGTTTCCGGGGTCCATGTGCGGAGCGCTTCTGTGCGGTATGCTCTACAAGTACGGGAAGCACCTTCCTTTTGCCTATGCGGGCGAACTGTTCGGGACGTCTGTGATAGGCGGGCTTTTGAGCTATCCGGTGGCGACTCTCATCATGGGAAGTGAGAGCGCGGTATTTGGTTTTGTCATTCCGTTCTTTGTCTCGAGCTGCGGCGGGACAGTCATTGCGGCTGTGCTCGTAACAGCGATGAAGAAGATGAAGGTATTTGACATTTATCTGGGGAATCTGGAAGCAGAGCCCCACAAAGCGAAACACTGACTGAACATATAATACGATTGTCTGAAAGAAAATGAAAAAAACGGGGAGCTTGCGTATCAAGCAGGCTGAGAGGAAGATGAATCGCTTCGACCCGCGACCTGATTTGGGTAATGCCAACGTAGGGAAGAGATACAGACTACTGATGCGGGCGTACCCTTTGCGGGTTCCCCGCTTTTTTCATTGGTATTTCCGACCGGACCGTGGTCCGCGGAAATCCATACGGGGAATTTATACAGGAGAATCCATATGGAGAAATTCATACTGGGAAATCCATACGAAGAAAAAGAGGAGGCTGTCTGCCATGAGAGAATATCTGGAAAATGTAAGAAAGAAAATGCCGCTCGTCCACAATATCACGAACTATGTGACCGTCAACGATGTGGCGAATATCCTGCTGGCGTGCGGCGGGAGCCCGATCATGTCCGATGAGGCGGAGGATGTGGAGGATATCACCTCGGTCTGCGGCGGGCTGAACATCAACATCGGCACCCTGCACAGACAGAGTATCGAAGCGATGTTCCGGGCGGGGAAAAAAGCAAACGAACTGGGGCATCCGGTGCTCCTTGACCCGGTGGGTGCAGGAGCCAGCAGTCTGCGCACTGACACGGCGCTGAGACTGATGAAGGAACTGGACCTGTGCGTCATACGGGGAAATATTTCCGAAATTAAGACGCTGGCGCTCGGGAGCGGCACGACGAAAGGCGTGGATGCAGACGCAGCGGATGCAGTGACAGAAGAGACGCTGGGGCGTTCCATCGCCTTTGTCAAACGCTTTGCAAAGGATGCCGGTGCGGTCATCGCGGTGACAGGCGCCATCGACCTGGTGTCGGACGGGACTGCCTGCTGCGTGATACGAAACGGCAGACCGGAGATGGGAAAGATTACCGGTACGGGCTGCCAGCTCTCGGGCATGATGACGGCATATGTGACGGCAAATCCGGAGCATCCGCTGGAGGCGGCGGCAGCTTCCGTCTGCGCCATGGGGCTGGCGGGAGAGATCGGCTTTCGCCGGATGCAGGAAGGCGACGGGAACGCCACATACCGGAACCGCATCATCGATGCCATCTACAATCTGACAGGCGAACAGCTTGAGAAAGGAGCGGACTATGAAATCAGATAACAGGCTGAGACGGGAGGACCTGCTTCTCTACGGGGTCACGGACCGGAGCTGGCTGGGGGATGAAACGCTGTACGACCAGGTAGAGCGGGCGCTAAAGGGCGGAGCGACCTTCATTCAGCTTAGGGAAAAAGAACTGGATGAGGAAGCGTTTTTCGCGGAGGCGAAAGAAATCCAGAAGCTCTGCGCCAGGTACCGCGTGCCTTTTGTTATCAACGACAATGTGGAGATTGCCGCAAAAATCAACGCAGACGGCGTCCACGTAGGACAGAGCGACATGGAAGCCGGCGATGTGCGGAAGGCCCTGGGGCCGGACAAGATCATCGGCGTCTCCGCCCAGACAGTGGAGCAGGCGTTAAAAGCCCGGGAGCGCGGAGCAGATTACCTGGGGGTGGGGGCTGTGTTCCCGACCGGTTCCAAAGCAGACGCCACAGAGGTGGGCCGCGATACGCTGAAAGCCATCTGCGAGGCTGTGGATATCCCGGTGGTCGCCATCGGGGGCATCACGACGGACAATGTGTCTGAGCTCGCCGGCACAGGCATCTGCGGGATTGCCGTGATAAGCGCGCTCTTTGCCCAAAAGGATATCGAGGCGGCGGCGCGGGAGCTGAAGCGACGCACAGAAGCCATCGTCAAACAGGACAGGGCGGACGCAGCCCGGGGCGCATTATGATACGCGGCGTAATATTCGACGTGGACGGCGTGCTCTTAAATTCCATGCCGGTCTGGGAAAACCTGGGCGAGCTCTATCTGAAACGGCTGGGAATCGAGGCGGAGCAGGGGCTGGGAAAAACCCTGTTCGCCATGAGCCTGGAGGAAGGGGCGGATTATCTTATCCGCCATTACGGGCTGGGGCTTACGCCAGGGGAAATCATCCGGGGGCTGAACGATGAGGTGCGGGATTTCTACGAGAGACGCGTCCCGCTGAAGGAAGGCGTCCGCCGGTATCTGGAAGAATTATCCGGGCGGAAGATACCGATGGTGATTGCCACGTCCGGCGACCGGAAAAATGCACAGGCCGCCCTGAAACGGCTGAACGTCCTTTCCTTTTTTCCAGGGGATGTTTACCTGCTCCGAGATTGGCAGCGGTAAGGACCAGCCGGATATCTACCATGCGGCGGCGCTGCAGATGGATACGGACCCTTCCCGGACCTGGGTGTTTGAAGACGCCCTCCATGCACTGCGGACGGCAAAAAAGGCGGGATTTCAAACCGTCGGGGTCTATGACCGGGCAAGCAGCGCAGACCAGGAAGACATCCGGAAGACGGCGGATATTTATCTGCCGGAATTTTCGGATTTTGAACGATTCTGGAAAATAGTATCTGCGTGATACTTTTTCAGCGGCAGACCGGGGGCACCACTCTCTGTCGCTTTATAAAAATAATGCTGAGCCATGTGCAGAAAGAACAGGCGCATGGGAAGAAGGCGCATGACAGAGAGCATGCGTACAAAAGAAAGGATGAGGAATATGAGAACAGCATTAACAATCGCCGGAAGCGATTCCAGCGGAGGCGCCGGGATTCAGGCAGATATCAAGACAATGACAGTGAACGGCGTCTTTGCCATGAGCGCGGTCACTGCACTGACTGCACAGAATACAACCGGCGTAACAGGAATCCTGGAGGTATCTCCTGAATTTCTCAGACAGCAGATTGACAGTGTTTTTACGGACATCCGACCGGATGCGGTGAAGATAGGGATGGTATCTTCGGCAGAACTCATCACCGCCATCGCGGAGAAGCTGGCGGAGTATCATACCGGGAACCTCGTTGTGGACCCGGTCATGGTGGCGACCAGCGGCGCGAAGCTCATCAGTGACGACGCCATCGATACGCTGAAAGAAAAGCTGCTCCCCATGGCGGATGTGCTCACACCCAATATCCCGGAGGCGGAAGTCCTGGCGGAAATGGAGGTAAAGACGGAAGAAGACATGGTCCGTGCGGCGGAGAAGATCAGCGGGAAGTATCACTGCGCGGTCCTCTTAAAAGGCGGTCATCAGTTAAATGACGCCAACGACCTCCTCTGCAGGGAAGGCTGTTCCCGCTGGTTCTATGGGAAACGCATCGACAATCCCAACACCCACGGGACCGGATGCACCCTTTCCAGCGCCATCGCGGCAAACCTGGCGAAAGGATTTGACATGGATGCGGCTGTGGAGCGCGCGAAGGCATATATCTCCGGAGCCCTGGGGGCAATGCTCGACCTGGGCAGGGGCAGCGGTCCCATGAACCACGGGTTTGACATCACCGGCGAATACGTAAAGAGTGCGGACGATGTGCAGAAACTCAGTGCTGCGGAAATGTCCGCAGGAGAGAAAGGAGTGTGACTGTCATGGAGACGAAACGTACTTCCGTTTATGAGAACAGCCTGATCTGGTTCGGCGCCGGGGTCTCCATCGCAGAGATACTTACCGGCACCTATCTGGCTCCGCTCGGGTTCCAGAGAGGGCTCGCAGCCGTTATCATCGGTCACGTCATCGGGTGCTGCATGATGTTCTTTGCCGGCCTCATCGGAGGGCGGATGAGAAAGAGCGCCATGGAGACGGTGAAGATGAGCTTCGGGCAGAAGGGCGGCGTGCTCTTTGCCATCCTGAACGTACTCCAGCTCGTGGGATGGACTGCCATCATGATTTACGACGGCGCGCTGGCAGCGGAAAATGTCTTCCACACCGGGGCGTGGATATGGTGTGTTGTCATCGGTGTGCTCATTGTCCTCTGGATTGCAGTGGGCGTGACAAATCTCGGAAAGATAAACACCGTCGCCATGGCGGCGCTGTTCCTCTTAACGCTGCTGCTCTGCCGGGTGATTTTCTTCGGCGGTGCCGGCGCAGGGGCGGGGATGAGCAGTGATGCCATGAGCTTCGGCGCGGCAGTGGAACTCTCGGTCGCCATGCCTCTTTCCTGGCTCCCGGTCATCAGCGATTATACGAGAGAGGCGGAGAAGCCGGTGAGAGCCACGGCAGCCAGCGTGACCGTCTACGGTCTGGTGAGCTGCTGGATGTACGTGATAGGCATGGGCGCTGCAATCTACACCGGGGAGTCGGACATCGCAGTCATCATGGCGAAGGCAGGTCTCGGAGTGGCGGCGCTTCTAATCATCATCTTCTCCACTGTGACGACGACCTTTCTCGATGCCTACTCTGCGGGCGTGTCCTCGGAGTCCATCTTTGCGAAGCTGAAAGGAAGCCATGTGGGCATCGTGGTGACCGTGGCAGGGACCGCAGCGGCAATCCTGTTCCCCATGGATGACATCACGGATTTCCTCTACCTGATAGGTTCCGTATTCGCACCGATGATAGCGGTGCAGATCGCGGATGTATTCCTTCTGCGAAAAGAAAAGAGACTGACGGACTTTGACTGGAAAAACCTGGTGATATGGCTGCTTGGATTTGTCTTCTACCGGTGGCTCATGACAGTGGATATCCCGGTGGGCAACACCCTTCCGGACATGGCTGCGGTCATCCTCCTCTGCCTCGTCGCCGAGGCGGTATCCGGAAGCCGGAGAGGGAAAGAAAAAGCGGCATAAATCAGTAAAAAGTGCGGGATAAGCGTAACATCCGCAGAATAAATCTTTTCTTTTCTTCGTACCTGTGCTATAATCCCTCTTTGGTAATCTGACAAAAGAGGTTTTTTGAAGGAAAGTAAACAAATGAAAAAGCTCATTGAGGAATTTAAGGCATTTGCCCTTCGTGGAAACATGATGGACATGGCAGTCGGTGTCATCATCGGCGGTGGCTTCACCGGCATCGTAACGTCACTGACGGACAACTTTATCAACCCCATCCTGAATTTCGTGACAGGCGCAGCCACCTACACGCTGCCGGACATCATGGGATTCGCGTCAAAGTTTGTGTCCGACCTGGTAAACTTCCTCATCCTGGCGTTCGTCCTGTTCTGCCTGCTCAAGGCGGTGAACAAGCTGATGAGCCTGGGCGTGAAGAAGGAAGAGGAGCCTGCGGCGCCGACTACGAAGAAGTGTCCGTACTGCTTAAGCGAGATTCCGATCGAGGCGACACGCTGCCCGCACTGTACATCCGTTCTGGAAGAAAAGGAAGTTCAGGCACTTCCCGAATAAACTGCCTGGGAGTCATGCCGTATTTTTTCTTAAATTCCCTGTAGAAGTAGGACAGGTTGGAAAAACCGCATGACAGAGAGATATCAAGGACCGAAGAGCCGCCCTGCGCCAGACGCGAGGCGGCTTTTTCCAGTCTCAGGTTCTTGATGTATTCCAGGCAGGAAGTGCCGGTGTATTTCTTGAAAAACCGCATGAAATGATATTCGCTGAAGAAGCAGAGCCGGGAGAGCTGCGGGATGGTCAGCTCTTCTCCGTAATGCTCTCCGATGTATTCCAGGACCAGTTTTAACTTGGCTGTGTGCTCGTCTTCCAGCTGAGGGCGGATATCCTGCTCTGCGCCGTAGGGGATGAGGGCGGAGAGCGTGCACAGAAGCAGCGCCCGGAGCGTCAGCTCATATCCAGGCGGTCTTCCGGCATAGACTGCTTCGATGCGTCCGAACAGTTCCCTGAGCCGGGAAAAGACGGGATGGTCCTCCGGGATGAGGCAGGGCAGGAGGAGGGTGTGCCGCCGGATGGGCGTCAGGTAGCGCAGGTTGCAGATGTCGGTAGAGCTGCTCCCAAGGAAATCCATGTGGAAGACATAGGTGACAGACTGCATCTGGGTCCCTGCCGGGATGGTGGTGGAGTGGAGCGCTGCCGGGGGCACGAAAAGGATGTCCCCTGCCTTTGCCTCGAAGGTATCCAGCTGCACGTGATAGGTGCAGCGCCCCTCCGTGATGAGCGTCAGCTCCGCCTCGTCATGCCAGTGCGCGCTCACTGCCGGGTAGCGGTCGGAGAGCGTGGTGATATAGCGTATCAGCGGGAAGATGGGTTCGCCGTGCCGCGCCTGTTCTTTCTGTTCCGGGGAGAGACCGGTCGTTGTGTTCATTTCGCTCCTCCTTTTCTTTTTCTGCAGATGAAAACAGCAGGATTGTGTTATAAAAACAAATGATTGTGCAAGAAACATAATATATACAGTAATATAATAACAGCATCATGCAAAAAGTACAAGAAAATGCTGCAGCAGGGAACCGGTATACTGCAGAAGAGACCAGGCATGACCGGAGCAGGTGCGGCAGAGAGGAGACAGTGATTATGAACAGAAAATGGTGGCACGACAAGGTGGCATATCAGATTTACCCGAAGAGTTTCCTGGATTCCAACGGAGACGGCATCGGAGACCTCAGGGGAATCATTTCAAAGCTGGATTATCTGAAGGAGCTGGGGGTCGATATCATCTGGCTTTCCCCCATTTATCAGTCCCCGTTTGTGGACCAGGGATATGATATCTCCGATTACTATAAGATCGCGGAAGAGTTCGGCACGATGGAGGAGTTTGACGAGCTGCTCGCGGAGACGAAGAAACGCGGCATGTACGTGCTCATGGACCTTGTGGTGAACCACTGTTCCGACCGTCACGAGTGGTTTCAGAAGGCTCTGGCGGACCCGTACGGGAAATATGCGGGTTACTTCCATTTCGTAAAAGGAAAGGACGGAAAAGAACCGAGCAACTACCGTTCCTATTTCGGCGGAAGCGCATGGGAGCCGGTCCCGGGCACGGACCTTTACTATCTGCACATGTTCGCGAAGGAGCAGCCGGACCTCAACTGGGAGAACCCGGAGCTCAGAAAAGAAATCTATCAGATGATAAACTGGTGGCTGGACAAGGGGCTTGCGGGCTTCCGCATCGACGCCATCATCAACATCAAGAAAGATTTGAGCTTCCCGTCCTTTGAGCCGGACGGACCGGACGGTCTCGCCATCTGCGTGAAGATGGTGGAAGAAGTGCAGGGTGTGGGCGAGTATTTTGAAGATATCAAGAAGCATACCTTTGCAAAACACGATGCCTTTACCGTTGCGGAAGTCTTTAATATGAAGAGCGATGAGCTGGCAGAGTTCATCGGGGACGACGGGCATTTCTCCACGATGTTCGATTTCAGCGCCCATATGCTGGCGCAGGGCGATCAGGGATGGCTTCGGAGCAGGAAACCTTCTGTCCGGGAGTGGCGCGATACGATTTTCCATTCCCAGGCGACTTTGCAGGAAGTGGGACATCCGGCGAACATCATCGAGAATCACGACGAGCCGAGGGGAGCCAGCCGGTTCCTGCCGGACTATGCGCAGAATGAGGCGGGCAAGAAGCTCATCGCCACGACGACGCTGCTCCTGTACGGCATCCCGTTCATCTACCAGGGACAGGAAATCGGCATGATGAACTGCCAAAGAGACGACATCTCGGAGTTTGACGATATCAACACGACAGACCAGTATCAGGAGGCGCTGGCAGCAGGAGCGAGCCCGGAGGAAGCCTTGCGGGCATGTAACGAGAACAGCCGGGACAATGCCCGCACGCCGATGCAGTGGAGCAGCGGGGCGAACGCGGGATTTACAGACGGAACGCCCTGGCTGTCCCCGAACCCGAACTACCGGGAAATCAATGTGGCGGAGCAGGAGAACCGTCCGGATTCCGTGCTCAACTACTACAGGAAGCTGACTGCGCTCAAGAAATCGCCGGAGTACAAAGAGGCGTTCACCTACGGGAAGTTCGTGCCGGATTACCAGGAGTATGACGATGTCTTTGCCTATCACCGGATACTGGACGGAGAAGAGGGAGAGCCTCAGGATATCCTCGTGGCTGCAAATTACGGGAGAGGACCGTGGACGCTGGAGACAAGAGGCAGGGTGAAGGTGCTCCTCTCCAACACAGAGAGCGAAGGAGCAAAACAGGCGGAGGCGGACGGCGCCGGACGCATCACCCTTGAAAGCTGCGAGGGCGTCGTACTGCTGAAGCTGGACGGAGAACATGTCTGAACCAGACAGAAAAACCCGAAACTGAATCTTGCCATATCCGGCGATATCGTATACAATAGATAATACATGCGATTGTCGGACAAAAAGCGGCTGCATTTGCGGCCGCTTTTTCTGTCCGGCTGAGGTGAACTGTCAAAGGATAAAAAGGAATGGAGTGAGACAATATGGACGGTTCTGTGTTTATCGGGACATGGTGGGCGCTTATCCCGCCGCTCCTGGCAATCGTTCTTGCATTTGTAACAAAGGAAGTATACAGCTCCCTTTTCCTCGGCGTAGCCGTGGGGGCTGTGCTCTACAGCGGATTTCATCCGTGGGAGTCTTTCGTCAACTTTTTCGGCATCATGAAAGACAGCATGAACCTGAATATCCTCATATTCGACGTGCTGCTCGGCATGATCATCGTGCTGATGGCAAAGACGGGAGGCTCCGCCGCTTACGGGAAATGGGCGGGAACGAAGATACGCTCGAAGAAGAGTGCGCTTCTGGCGACGACCGGGCTTGGGATACTCATCTTCGTGGACGACTATTTCAACTGCCTGACCGTAGGCTCTGTCATGCGCCCGGTCACAGACCGGTACAGAGTGTCCAGGGCAAAGCTGGCGTATATCATCGATTCCACCGCTGCTCCGGTGTGCATCATCGCGCCCATCTCCAGCTGGGCGGCTGCGGTCAATTCCTACGTGCCGGAAGATGCGGGCATCACCGGATTCCAGCTGTTCCTGCGGACCATCCCGTACAATCTGTACGCGATACTCACGCTGTTTATGGTGATTTTCCTCACCGTCACGGCGTTTGATTTCGGTCTGATGAAGAAACATGAGGACAATGCGGCAAAAGGCGACCTCTTTACGAGCGGGGCGGAAGAGTTTGAACAGGTGTCGGAAGATGAAGTGAACCCCAACGGGAAAGTCATCGACCTGGTGCTCCCGGTGGCAGTGCTCATCGTATCCGCCGTCGGCGCCATGATATACACCGGGTATCTGGGCGGCGCTACCGATGTCATCACGGCATTCTCCGGATGCGATGCGGAGACGAGCCTGATCTTCGCGACGATGATTACCATCTTTTTCATGCTCATCCTGTATCTGCCCCGGAAAGTTGTGTCATTCAAGGGATTCATGGACAGCCTTGCAGACGGGTTCAAGCTGATGGTGCCGGCGGTGACCATCCTGATTTTCGCATGGTCCTTAAAAGGCGTGGGCGATGCACTGGGGCTTGCGGACTTTGTCGGACATGTGGTTGGAGACAACGCATCCGCGAGCATCTTTATCCCGGTCGTCATGTTTGCGGCGGCAGTGTTCCTTTCCTTTTCGACCGGGACATCCTGGGGTACCTTTGCCATCCTCGTGCCGATTGCCACAGCGCTCTTCTCCGGCGGAAGTGATATCGAGATGATGGTCATCTCCGTGTCCGCAGTGCTCGCGGGGGCTGTGTGCGGCGACCACGTATCCCCCATTTCCGATACGACGGTCATGTCCTCGGCGGGAGCCCAGAGCAATCACATCAACCATGTGTCCACGCAGATGCAGTATGCGGCTGTCGTCGCGGCAGTCAGCCTGGTCGGGTATCTCATCGCGGGCGTGGTCCATATATGGTGGCTCGTGCTCGGCATCAGCATCCTGCTCCTGGTGGGCGCGCTGACGGTGATCCGTCTGGTGACACAGCGCAGACAGGAGAAGGTGAGTTGAAAGCAAAACAGGGGAAAGGCCTCATCCTGGATGCGCCGTATATCGACCAGAGCGTCCGCTATCCCACCGGATGTGAGAGCGTATCCGCCGTGATGCTCCTTCAGTATCTCAAAATCCCCGTCACTGTGGACGGATTCATCGGGCAGTATCTGGATAAGAAAGGATTTGAAGAGCGGGGCGGAGAACTGTACGGACCGGACCCGCGGAACTATTTCTGCGGGAGCCCTTATGACAGCGCGTCCTTCGGGTGCTACGCACCGGTCATCGCAAAAGCACTGGACCGGGTGTTCAAAGACCTTGACGGGGGCAGGCACAAAGCGGTGGACGAGACCGGGACGCCTTTGCAGGAACTGACGAAGAGATATATCGACCGGGGCATGCCGGTGATATGCTGGGCGTGCATCGACATGAAGGAGCCGGTTACGGGGCCGGTATGGAGGCTTCTGGATACGGGAGAGCCCTTTACCTGGATATCCAATGAACACTGCATGCTGCTCGTGGGATATGACGAAGAGCGGTATTATTTCAATGACCCGCACAACGGAAACGGTCTGACCGGTTATGAGAAGGGGCTGCTGGAACAGCGCTGGCGCGCCCAGCACATGCAGGCGGTCGGCGTGACAAAGACAGCGGTCTGACAGAAAATCCGGCTGAGAGACAAATGAGAGAGAAAGAAAAGAGAAACAAGCGAGAAACAAAAAAGAGACGCCGCTCCACAGGATTTTGTGGAGCGGCGCCTCTTTTTTCCGGCAGGGCAGACCTTACAGCAGGTTGATGCCGTGGGAAAGCGCCTCTTCGACCACATCGTCGGGCCAGAGAGAAGACTGGACCTCCCCGATGTGGGCTTTGCGCAGGTAATACATGCAGATGCGGGACTGGCCGATGCCTCCGCCAACTGTGTATGGAAGTTCTTTATTCAGAAGAGACTTCTGGAAGGGGAGGCTGGCACGCTCCTCGCATCCCGCAGCCTGAAGCTGGCTCTTTAAGGAATCCTCATCCACGCGGATACCCATGGAGGAGAGCTCAAGCCCCATGTCCAGGACCGGATAGTACACGATGATGTCCCCGTTCAACTCCCAGTCGTCATAATCCGGCGCCCGTCCGTCGTGCTTCTCCCCGGAAGCAAGGACCTTGCCAATCTGGGAGATAAAGACCGCGCCCTTTGCTTTGGCGATGCGCGTCTCCCGCTCTTTCGGCGTACATTCCGGGAACATATCCTCCAGCTCCTGGGATGTGATAAAGAAGATGTCGTCGGGCAGGAGCGGCTCAATGTAGTTATATCTCCTGGAGATATAGTCCTCCGTATCTTTCAGCGCGCTGTAGACTTTGCGGACCGTATACTCCAGCGTCTCGGTATTGCGCTCCTCTTTCGAGATGATTTTCTCCCAGTCCCACTGGTCCACATACAGGGAGTGGATATTGTCCGTGTCCTCGTCCCTGCGGATGGCGCTCATATCCGTGTAGAGCCCTTCGCCGGAATGGAAGCCGTACTTCTTCAGGGCGTAGCGTTTCCACTTTGCGAGGGAGTGGACAATCTCAGCCTCCGCGTCATCCTGCTCCCGGATGCCGAAGGAGACCGGACGCTCCACACCGTTTAAGTTGTCGTTCATGCCGGATTCCGGACGGACGAAGAGGGGCGCGGATACGCGCGTCAGGTGCAGGGACTTTGCAAGCGCCCGCTCAAAATGGTCTTTTACTTCTTTGATGGCGACTTCCGTCTCCCGTATCGTCAGGGGGGACGAATAGCCTGCCGGTATCTTTAAACGTTCCATATATAAGACTCCTTATCCGTGTTCTTGACATTACTTTTCTATTTTAATGGCAGAGAAAGGAGAAGTCAACGTCAACAGAGAATGAAAAAGACAGATAATTCAATATATTACAATTAAATATCTAAAAACTTATTGACAAAGCAGAAATAAAGAGTTATTATAAGTTTAGAAAATAAAACTGATTGAAAGTTTTATACCACCCACTGGAATCCGGAACTGAGAAATGGGTGACCGATACAGAGAAATATCATAATGACGAGAAAGTTATGAGAGAAGCAAAATCTGTATCAGAAGGAAGGTCGCCGGGAACTCAGAAGCAGTGGGAATCTAAGTAAAGGAGGTACGGACCGCCGGGAACATAAGCGAATCTATCAATCAAAACAAGAAAGATAGAAGAAAGAGGTAAAAAGAATGATAGAAATATCAGTATGAAAGTGGATGTTGATCAGAAAACTGGTTGGCATCCACTTTCGTTGTGTAAAACCGTTGTAAAACCGGCGCCGGTGTCTTGTCAACAGGGGGAAACACTGCTAGAATGTACGGGAAGCGGAGTAACAGATAATGAAAAGGGGAAGGAGCAGTACAATGGATATCAATGAAATGATACAGGCAGTCCGGGATTACGATTACAGGAACCTGTTCCGGCTGACGGAAAACAGCGGCGTTCTGACACAGGAGGAACTGATGACGGCGGTCATATCGGTCGTATTCGGTCTGCTGCTGTGTTTCTTCGGTCTGAAGGCAATCCGGCTCTGGGCGGCCCTGGCGGGGTTCGTCCTGGGATTCGCGGCGGGGACGGCTGCGGCGGTCATCGCAGGGGCGGAAGTGACTGCGGCGCTCATCGCGGGAGTCGTCTGCGGCGTCATCATTGCAGCGCTTGCCGCAGTCCTGTACCGGGTCGGCGTCTTTGTGTATGTCTTTCTCGCGGTGAGTGTGTTCTGCAGCAGTCTGGTGGATGCGGAGAAACCGCTTTTTGCGGGTCTCTGTCTCGCGGTCGGGCTGGTGGCGGCAATCCTGTCCATCCGGTTTATGACCGTGTTGACGATACTTGCCACATCGGTCTACGGCGCGGCGGTATCCGGGACAGCGCTCTGCCGGTTCCTGCCGGTGCAGAGCAGGTTCCTCCATCTGGCAGTGTGCGCGGTGCTATGCATCGCCGGCATCCTGGTCCAGCTCCTGCTTGAATCGAAGAAGCAGAAGAAGCGCAGCCTGAAGAAAGCCGCGGAGATACGGGAAGAGAATTCGACCGCAAATGAAGTGGAGCGGGCGCGTGCTGTGATGGACCGGCTCGACAGCATGCCGGCAGAAAATCCGGAAGAGGAAGAATAAGTCCGTTTTATGACACACCTTGTCTGATAGGATGATTTCGTCAAAGAGATGAAACAGGATTCTTATCAGAGAAAGGTGTGTTTTTTATGTTTGGAAAAAAATCAGTTCTTGGCATCCTCACAGCCCTTGCCGGCATCGCGGTCCTCACGGTGCTGGGCGTTTCCTTCTGCTTTACGGAGACGGACCTGCCCGCAGGCGTATATGCGGCGGCATGGTTTTCCTGCCTTGGCGCGATGCTGGCGGCATCTTCGAGAATCTACCGGTGACAAAACCCTGGCGGTAAAGCCTGCCGCTTACAAAATTCTGCTTACAAAACCCCGTGTTGTCATTTTCCGTCCGGATGGTGTATAATCAAGACAGGATTCAGAGACATTATCAGATAAATAAAAGAAACAACGGGAAGAGAGGTCCTGCTTATGAAGATAGATATGCACTGTCATGTGAAGGAGGGCTCCATCGACAGCAAGGTCGGACTGGAAGAATATATTACCATACTGAAAGAACACGGGTTTAACGGGATGGTCATCACGGACCATGACACATACAACGGGTACCGTTACTGGAAAGAGAATCTCAAAGGGAAGAAGCACACAGACTTTGTGGTGTTAAAAGGCATCGAATATGACACGCGGGATGCGGGACACATCCTGGTCATCATGCCGGAGGGCGTCAAGATGCGGCTCCTGGAGATGCGGGGGATGCCCCTTGCGCTTCTGATAGACCTGGTCCACCGGAACGGCGGCGTCCTGGGACCGGCCCATCCGTGCGGGGAGAAATACATGAGTTTTACCCATGCGCGGCGCTACTATCTGTCGCCGGAAATCGTAAAGCGGTTCGACTTCGTGGAGGCGTTCAACAGCTGCGAATCCGTGGACTCCAATGCCGGAGCGGAGAAGCTGGCGAAGAAATACGGGAAAGTCATGACCGGGGGAAGCGACTCCCACAAGCCGGACTGTGTGGGACGCGGATATACCATCCTTCCGGAGCCTGTGACCTGTGAGACGGAGCTGATATCCCTCATCCACAAGAAGACGGCGTTCAAAGCCGGAGGGACGCTCTATGAGAAGACGACAAAGGAAAAGATTGGGAAGATAAACAAGCTGCTGGTCTATTCCTTCTGGATATACAACAAGAGCGGCGAGCTCATGAAACGGCGGGGGCGCAATAAGAAGATGGAAGAGGAGCATCCCTTCGACCCCATCGACCCGGTGGAGCTCTACTACCATTCCTAAATCCCTGCATAACCTAAAAACCTGTATACAGCATTTCCATGAAAAAAACGGTCTGTCAGCTACCTTCGTAACTGACAGACCGTCTTTCCGTTTTCGGTTGTCTCGGTGATCATCCGCTGCCGTATCATATAGGGCAGGATGGAATCCAGAAACTTCCCGGCATCGGTCACCGCGATGCGTTCTTTCATGAACGGCTGTTTTGCCGTGAGACCTTTCACGTACGGCTCCAGCTCTTTCCTGGTGAGCGGTCCGTGTTTCTTCAGCGCTTTTCTGACGGCAGAGATGCCTTTCGCGCTGAGCATGTTGGAGAGGTCCTGGTTCTGCCGCGATGCGCGCCACAGCCCCCACCCGTAGATGATGGCGGTCGCCAGGGCGAAGAGGAGGATGTAAGGGATATATTCTATCATTTCGCTTCCTTCTCTCCTTTCCAGTGCATCAGCCGGTTGTCGCGCAGGATTTCCAGGAATTTGATGAGCCGGGCGAGGGATTTCTCCATGCCCGGGAACTGTCTGTCCAGTTCGAGGGAAATCTGATGCACGTCTTTTTCACCGTCAATGGCGAGCCATACGAAGCTCCCGTAGCCGTCCAGCCTGACGTCGCTGACGCGCGGACGGCGGAAGAACTTCTGGGCGATGCGGTGATAGAATCCGGTCCATTCGATGTAGACGGTGACGATGCCGTCCCCGTCTGTCTCATATTCAACGTCCGGATTCTTCACCGGGATATAATCGAGATAATTTTTCTGATTCTGCTTTTTCATATTCCTATACAGAACATCCTTCTGCAAATCTGCTTATTTGTCCTTCTTCATACACTTAGTGTACAGGTAGAACAGGAGCAGGATGAAGATGATAAGGCTTCCCCACTGGGGCAGCGTGACCGGAGATACGATGGCGTCCGCCACACCGGCAACAGCCAGCACCGCAAGGACGATGCCGATGATGCCCTCACCGGCGATGAGGCCGGAAGTAAAGAGGATGCCCTTGTCCACACGCGCCTTCTTCTCCTCGTCTGTTCCTTTGACCTTCTCGACGATGAAGCGCACAGCGCCTCCCGCCATGATGCCTGCGCTTAAGCTGAAGGGCAGGTACATGCCGACTGCGAAGGGCATGACCGGAACTTTCAGTATCTCAGCCACGATGGCTACGAACACGCCGATGAAGATGAGCGCCCACGGAAGCTCTGCGTTCATGATGCCTTCCACGAGCATCTTCATCATGGTAGCCTGGGCTGCCGGCAGCTCTTCCGAGCCGTAGTGCCATGCCTCATTGAGCAGGTAGAGGACGCCGCCGATGGCCGCTGCAGATACAACGACTCCGACCATCTCTCCAATCTGCTGTTTCTTCGGCGTAGCTCCGACGATGAAGCCGGTCTTCAAATCCTGTGACGTATCGCCTGCGATGGCTGCGATGACACAGATGACGCCGCCGATGGCGATGGCGCCTACCATGCCTGTCGTGCCGTCCGTGCCGGTCACTTTCAGGAGCAGTGTCGCGATAATCAGCGTCGCGATAGCCATACCGGAAACCGGGTTATTAGATGAGCCGATGAGTCCGACCATACGTGAGGATACGGATGCAAAGAAGAATCCGAATATCACGATGATGAGCGAACCGATCGGGCTTACCGGGAATGTCGGGATGACCCATATCAGGATGACGATGGCAACGATGATGACAAGAAGCGCCGCCATCGGAAGGTCCTGCTGAGTGCGCAGCGCCTTGTCCTGGGCATGCTTCTTCGTCATGCTCGCCATTGCCTGCTTAAAGGTGCGGACAATGAGCGGGAACGTCTTGATAAGGCTGATGATACCGCCTGCCGCCACCGCGCCTGCGCCGATGTATTTGATGTAGTTGGTCCACAGAAGGGACGGACCTCCGTCCGGTTTGGTCAGCATCGTTGTGATGCTCTCCGTGCCCGGGAAGATGGTGGCGTCTCCTCCGAAGAGTGCGATGGCGGGCATGAGCACGAACCAGCTCAGGGTGCCGCCTGCCAGCATGTAGCTGGAAATCTTCGGTCCGCAGATGAATCCGACTCCCGCAAGGGAGGGAAGCACCTGGATGCCGATCTGGGAACCGGCATAGCCCTTGAAGGCATATCCAATCTCGCTGGGGAATACTTTGAATCCGTCTGCGATGAATTTATACAGCGCTGCAAGACCAAGTCCGGTAAAGACAGAACCTGCCTTACTGCCGCCCTCCTCACCGGCAAGAAGCACTTCCGCACACGCGGTTCCCTCCGGGAACGGGAGCGTGCCGTGCTCTTCCACGATGAGCGCCTGACGCAGCGGCACCATGAAGCATACGCCCAGGAGACCGCCGAAGAGCGCGATGAAAAAGATGGTGATGATGCTCGGGAATTCAATCTTGCCCTCCTCTGCCCACAAAAACAGCGCGGGGAGCGTGAAGATTGCGCCCGCAGCAAGTGACTCGCCGGCAGAACCGATGGTCTGCACGAGGTTGTTCTCAAGGATGGAATCCCTGCGCAGGATGACGCGGATGACGCCCATGGAGATGACTGCCGCCGGGATGGAGGCGGATACCGTCATGCCGACGATCAGTCCGATGTAAGCGTTTGCAGCGCCGAATACGACTGCGAGGATGATACCGATGAGAACGGCTGTCACCGTAAATTCCGGCACGACTTTGTCGGCGGGGATATACGGTTTGAACTCATTTTTGTTATCCATTTTCTCTGATTCCTTTCGTATATTTTTAACGACTTCTTAACACAGTCCAGACTATTATAACACTTGACTACGTTAAAGGGAAGAAGAATTTTCAGGAAGAGGGAGATTTTCGGGAAAAGGATGAAGAAAGGTATTTTATGGAGTTGCCACCGGAAGGCACGTGTGCTATCATGCATATAACAGCACCGGCTCCGGACGTATGGCGCGGACCGGCGTCTGTCCTGCACAGGAGAAAGGAGCAAGCCATGGTCATAGAAGTTGATTTTAACAGTGATGAAGCTATCTATATCCAGCTCTGCAACCAGATTATCATGGGAATCGCCACATCGGTGATACGGGAAGGGGATTCCCTGCCGTCGGTCCGCCAGCTTGCGGAGACCATCGGCGTGAACATGCACACGGTCAACAAGGCATACAGTGTGCTGAAGAGAGAAGGATACATCAGTCTGGATAAAAGGCGGGGCGCGGTCATCGCGCTCGATGCGGACAAGATGGAGCAGCTCGAAGAGATGAGGCGGGCGCTGAGAATCGTGCTCGCGCGGGGCTGCTGCAAGAATATCTCCCGTCGGGAGGTCCATGAACTGGTGGACGAGATATTCGACGATTACGAGTAATGACACAGGAGGATGCCATGCACAGAACATTTACAAAACAGGCGGAGCGCGCCGTGCGCTATGCCGCCAAAACGGCGGGGGAGATGAAGCATCCCTACATCGGGACCGAGCATCTCCTCCTCGGGCTTTTACAGGAGTATTCCGGGGTCGCGGGACAGGTCCTCGCCGGGAACGGGGTCGAGGAGGAGAAAGTACTGCGCCTTATGGATGAGCTCATCATGCCCCGGACGGAGGTGCTTCCGGGAAGAAAACCGGAGGAGAGCCCCCGGTATCTGGATATCCTGGACAGCAGCGAGGCGGAAGCGCACCGGCTGCACATGACGGAAGTGGGGACAGAGCACCTGCTCTTATCCATCTTAAAAGACGTAGACTGCGTGGCGGCGCGCATCCTCATCACCCTCAACATCGACCTGCGGAAGATATTCCAGGACATTCTGAACGCGGTGGGCGCGGATGCGAGGGAGTACCAGGAAGAACTTCAGGACGAGGGCAGAGGCGGACATTCTGCCATGGAGCAGTTCTGTACGGATATGACGGCGCGCGCCGAGGCGGGGAAGCTGGACCCGGTGGTGGGCAGGGAGCAGGAGATGTACCGCCTCATGCAGGTCTTGAGCCGCCGTACAAAGAACAATCCCTGCCTGGTAGGAGAACCGGGCGTGGGCAAGACAGCGGTCGTGGAAGGACTGGCGCAGCGCATCGCGTCCGGCGTGGTCCCAGAAAAGATGAAGGGAAAGCGCATCTGCACACTGGACCTTCCGGGGATGATTGCAGGCTCCAAGTACCGGGGCGAGTTCGAGGAGCGGATGAAAGCCCTGATTTCCGAGGTGGAATCCGCGGGGAACATCATCCTGTTCCTGGATGAGATACACACGCTCATCGGAGCGGGCGGGGCGGAGGGCGCCATCGACGCATCCAGCATCTTAAAGCCGTCCCTTGCCAGAGGGGAGCTCCAGCTCATCGGCGCCACCACCATCGCGGAGTACCGGAAATACATCGAGAAAGATGCGGCGCTGGAGCGGCGGTTCCAGCCGGTATCCGTGGAAGAGCCGACAAAAGAGCAGTGCGTTGATATCCTGAAGGGACTCCGGGAAAAGTACGAGACCCATCACAGAGTCTCCGTAAGTGACGAGGCGGTTGCCGCCGCCGTGCAGATGTCCATGCGCTACGTCACGGACCGCCATCTGCCGGACAAAGCCATCGACGTGCTGGACGAGGCGTGCTCCAAAGTGATCCTGAAAGGCTACAGCGTCCCGGAAAATCTGCAGAGCCTGGAAGAGGCGCTGACAGAGCTGGCGCGGCAGAAAGAAGAGAGCATACAAAGGGAAGACTTCGCCGAGGCGTCCATCCTCCAGAAGGAGCAGGAGCAGGTGGAAGAGAAACTGAAAAATGTAAAGAAGCGGTTTGAGAAGAAGACCGCTTCCACCCATCCGGCAGTGACGGAAGAAGACATTGCGGAAGTCGTATCCGCCTGGACGAAAGTCCCGGTCCGGAAGCTCACCCAGAGCGACGCCCAGCGGCTGAAGAACCTAGAGCATGTGCTGCATAAGCGCGTCATCGGTCAGGAAGAAGCGGTGAGCGCGGTGGCAAGGGCAGTTAAACGGGGGCGCGTCGGACTGAAAGACCCGAGACGCCCGATTGGCTCCTTCCTCTTCCTGGGTCCCACCGGCGTGGGGAAGACCGAACTCTCCAAAGCCCTTGCGGAAGCGCTGTTCGGAAGCGAGGACTCCATGATACGGGTGGACATGTCGGAGTATATGGAGAAACATTCCGTGGCAAAGATGATTGGCTCCCCGCCGGGATATGTGGGGCATGAGGAGGGCGGACAGCTCAGCGACCAGGTGCGGACCCACCCCTATTCGGTGGTGCTCTTTGACGAGATTGAGAAAGCCCATCCGGATGTGTTCAACATCCTGCTCCAGGTCCTGGACGACGGACATATCACGGACTCCCAGGGCAGAAAAGTGGATTTCTCCAACACGGTCATCATCATGACTTCCAACGCCGGCGCAAAAGCAATCGTGGACCCGAAGAAACTGGGCTTCACGGCGAAGGAAGATACGGCGGGCGACTATAAGCGGATGAAGCAGAATGTGATGGACGAGGTGAAGAGCATCTTCCGTCCGGAGTTTTTAAACCGGATTGATGAGACCATTGTCTTCCACTCTCTCGAGAAGGCGCATATGAAGAAAATTGTGACCCTTTTGAGCCGCAGTCTGACCGACCGTCTCCGGGACCAGATGGGCATCCGCCTTACCCTCCGGGAATCGGCGAAGAACCTTATCGCCGCCAAAGGAACGGACCGGAAATACGGCGCAAGACCGCTCAGGCGGGCGCTCCAGACTGAGCTGGAAGACCGGCTTGCGGACGCCATCTTAAGCGGAGACATCAGACCCGGCGACCATGTGGAGGCGGCAGCGTCAAAACAGGAGATACGCTTCATCGTGAAGCGCGGCGAACAGGAGCAGGCATAGCGTCAGTGTACAAGGGGCAACACGCTCCAAACCGCGTAATTTCGGTGATTTTCTGTGTTATCCTCAATCGGCGTACGTTCAGTACGCCTCTATCGGCTGCCTTGAAAATCACCGAAATTCCTGCGGTT
>DXAL01000004.1 GCA_019117125.1 Candidatus Mediterraneibacter merdipullorum | reverse complement strand
GAGGACAAGGACAACCTGCTGGAGCTGTACAACGCCATGAGCGGGAAACACTATACGGACCCGGGGCTTCTGGAAATCAACACCCTGGAGAACGCCATCTACATGACGATAAAGAATGATGTGTCGTTCCTGATAGACGGGCGGCTCTCCCTGTACGAGCACCAGTCCACGGAGAACCCCAACCTGCCCCTGCGGTTCCTGTTCTACATCTCCCATCTGTACTCCCGGATGACGAAGGATGAGAATCTGTACGGAACGGCGATGGTACGGATACCGCCGCCGGAGTTCGTCATCTTCTACAACGGGAAAGAGGAGATGCCGGAGCAGCAGGTGCTGCGGCTGTCGGATATGTACACGGTGAAGGACCGGAAAGTGAAGCTGGAGCTGGAGGCAGTGCTCCTGAACATCTCCGGGGCGAACAACCGGGCGCTCAAGGAAGCGTGCCGGGTATTGAAAGATTACGCGGTGTATACCGATAAGATACGCATATATACAGAAGAGATGCCGCTGGAGGAAGCGGTGGACCGCGCCATCCGGGAGTGCATCCGGGAAGGCGTGCTGAAAGAGTTCCTAGAGGCTCACAGGTCGGAGGCGAAAGAGATGAGTATATTTGAATATGACCAGGAGAAGCATATGCGGCAGGAGCGGGAAGCTGCCTGGGAAAAAGGACACCGCACTGGTCTGGAAGAAGGTCATCGCTCCGGGCTGGCAGAAGGCGAAGAGCAGATGCTCCAAAAACTGATTCGCAGGAAACTGGAGAAAGGCTGGGACGCTGCCCGGATCGCCTCAGAGCTGGAGGAGCCGGTAGAGCGCATCCGCGCACTCATCGCGAAGGAAGAGGAGTAAAGATAGCCCGATATCTTTCCTAAATTGGTTTTTGTCAGGACCTGCCGGAATGTACCCGGCAGGTCTTTCTTTTTTTGGATTCTTTTTATATAATGGTAAGAGATTCTGACTGTATGTCTGGATGGAAGGGAGTTGTCAGGCAGATGAGAAAGACATTTAATACGGATGGATATTGTGATCCTGAATTGAATTATATGGTCGATCTGACCGACAGGTTACATGAGATTAAATCCATGGTCGATGAGGAGAAGTATTTTACCATCAATAGAGCCAGGCAGTATGGAAAGACGACGACTCTGGCTGCACTGACACAATTTCTGAAGGACGAGTATCATGTGATCAGTCTCGACTTCCAGACAATCAGTCATGCGGATTTTGAATCGGAGCAGCGATTTGTCGCCGCTTTTTCAAGAGAGTTTCTTGCAGCTGCCGAACAGGTGCCGGAATCAATAAAAAGAAAATTAGAACAATACTCTTCTGGAACGATGGAGGAGGCAACTCTTTCTGTGCTTTTTCAGACGCTGCTGGATTTTTGCAGCAGTTCAAAGAAGCGGGTTGTCCTTATTGTTGACGAAGTGGATACTGCGTCGAATAATCAGGTGTTTCTTGATTTCCTGGCACAGCTTCGCGCATATTATCTCCGGAGGCGCAGAGTGCAGACTTTTCAGTCGGTAATCCTGGCGGGAGTATACAACATCCGGAATATCCGGAGGAAGATTCGTCCGGATGAGGAACATAAACAGAACAGCCCGTGGAATATTGCGGCTGATTTTGATGTAGATATGAGTTTCTGTCCGGAGGAGATTGCCGGCATGCTGCGGCAGTATGAAAATGACTGTCATACGGGGATGGATATAGATGAAATTGCTGCTCTTTTGTATGATTATACGAACGGATATCCGTTTCTGGTCTCTCGTTTGTGCAAGCTCATGGATGAGAAGATTGCGGGAAAAGGAGTATTTGCTGATGTGCGGGACGTCTGGACAAAAGAGGGTGTGCTGGAAGCGGTGAAACTGCTGCTCTCAGAGAAAAATACACTGTTCGAGTCATTGATCGGGAAGTTAAATGATTATCCGGAACTGAAAGGTATGATCTTCCGGCTTTTATTTCAGGGACAGACAATCACATACAATGCAGACGACCCGGCAACAGATATGCCTATGATGTTCGGATTTGTCAGGGTGGAAGGCGCGGTGGTGCAGATTGCAAACCGGATTTTTGAAACCCGTCTGTACAATTATTTTCTCACCCTTCCGGAAGCACAGATCGGAGATAAAATTCTGGTGGAAGCAGTTGTATAATAAGTCGTGAAGTAGTTCTCGCAACGAAGAAGATTTCTTGATTGACTGTTGCAATAATATACTTGCATAACTCCGAAGGAGTTACTAAAGTATAATGATATAACTCCGGTGGAATAATGAAAGTATGGAGGTGGTTTTATGTCTATTGTAAGCGATGAACAGGTCATTAAAGTATTGCGGCAATACAATCCGTGGTGGCGCAATCCGTCCGCAATCAAAGAGGAGAGTAAGCCGCAGAAGCGGCTGGCTTATGATGAAGCGCTCAAAATGATAAAGCATAAAACTCTGCGCCGTTTTGTGGTATTGTCTGGGGCAAGGCGTGTCGGAAAGACAACCATTATGTATCAGATGATAGACAATCTGATAGATGAGGGGATAAGTCCGAAAAATATTCTGTATGCGTCTTTCGACAATCCGATTGTAAAGCTCATCAATGTAGAAACAGTGCTTTCCATTTATGAATCCCTTTATCCTGTTGAGGGAACAAAGTATATTTTCCTTGATGAAATCCAGTACACGGACAATTGGGAATTGTGGATGAAAGTCATTTATGACAGCAGAAAGGATATTCGTCTGACGGCGACAGGCTCGGCAAGCCCGATATTGGAAAAAGGTGCGGCGGACAGCGGCACAGGCAGATGGAGCGTCTTGAAGATACCGACCATGTCGTTTTATGAGTATTGTCGTCTGCTTCAGCTTGAAAAACCGATTTTGTCCGATGACCTGAAGCTGACAAAGTTTGTCAAGATGAGCAATGCAGAGCTTGGCGATTTGATGGACAGATTTGCACCGTTAGAGGGGCATTTTAACCGCTATCTGATGATTGGCGGTTTTCCAGAGCTTGTATTGTCCGATGACGATATTTACGCGCAGCGAATGCTCCGAGAAGATGTTGCAGATAAGGTAATCAAACGAGATGTGCTTACCCTGTTCAATATCCGAAGCCCGATTTTAATGGAAAAGCTGTTCTTATATCTTTGTATGAATTCTACGGAGATTTTCAGCGCAACTACGGCGGCAAAGGAATTGGAGAATACCTCTGTCAGTACGATTGACAGTTATATTGAGGCTCTGGAAATGTCTAACCTTATTTATTTGGCAAAGCCGATGGATGTGGGGAGCAAAGGAGCATTAAAAGGGAAACCGAAAATTTTTATTGCCGATGCGGCTATCCGTAATGCCGTGTTGATGATAGACGATGTGCTGTCCGATGAAAAGGAACTCGGAGCAACGGTGGAAACTGCGGTGTATAAGCATATCGTATCTTTCTATCAGGGTAGTATGGCACAGCTCGGCTATTTCAGAAAGGCGAAGGACAATCAAAAAGAGGTTGATGTGGTGGTGGAACTGCCCCGTGAGAAAATTCTCTGCGAGGTCAAATACCGCAATAACTCTCATATTCCTGCTACCGACGCTATTGTAGAGCTTTGCAAGGACGAAAAATCAAAGGTTACAAACGCTTTCCTTGTGACAAAGCAGTTAGATGATTTTGGCATTGCAAGGCATGAAACGGCAGTACCGATTATGCGGGTACCCGCCATAGCGTTTCTATACCTTTTGGGTAAGACGGAAGCGGACGGACAAAACGGAAAAATGTAATATCGCAGCTTATTTGACATAATCTGAGGGAGTGAAGCGTGCCAGGAAAAAAGATTCATAACGAATCGCAACGTTTTCTGGTATTTCTCCCGGAACTGTGCTATCATACTTACAAAGCATTATGTTTCCAGCATGTTTGATAAATGATTACGTATTCTGTGGTAATGGAGGATGTCGCAATGCAGAGGATAGTGATTCATAAGTTTGGTCCGATTCATCACTGTGAAATGGATATGGATGATTTCATCGTGTGTACCGGTCCGCAGGCATCAGGGAAAAGTACGCTTGCCAAAACTATCTTTTTCTTTAAAAATCTGAAGAATCTTATGCTTGCACAGTTTGTCAGGGGGTATCTGCTTCAGGAAGAGAGCGGAGCGATGGCGGCTCCGATGCCTTTTTCAAATCGGTTTTTGAAGGAAATGCGCTCGAATTTCCTGCAGATTTTTGGAAGTACGTGGTATATGGAGCAGGACATGTGGCTTCTGTATTATTACAGTGAAGATACATTTGTCAAAATCTCTCTGCGTCCGGGGGCTGATACGCCGAACGATATCTGGATTGAATACAGTAAAGATATAGGAGATATGCTTGCATCTCTGGACAAAATACAGAAAGAGCATCATGAGCACTTTGATCCGGTTCGGGATATGGTCAGGCGCCAGATAGAGGAATTGCTGGATGACGACCGGGAAGTTGTCTATATTCCTGCCGGGAGAAGCATGATCACACTTTTGAGTACGCAGCTTAATTATCTTTACAGTTCCATGGATGACATCCAGAAACGCAGTCTTGATTACTGTACCCAGAATTATCTGGAACGCATCCTCCGTTTAAAAGGCAGCTTCGCAGAAGACATGGAGCAGATCATCTGCAATGCGGTCACATTTACGGAAAATAAGCTGGACCGGCAGCTTCTCTGTGAGATGACTGAACTGATGCGGGCAGTGCTTCAGGGAGAATATCGGAATGTGAATGGTGAGGAAAGGCTTCAGTTGACCGGAGATAAATATGTGAAGATTAATTTCGCTTCTTCCGGTCAGCAGGAAGTTATGTGGATTTTGAATGTGCTGTTTTATTATGTACTAAACGGACGTAAAGCATATTTTATCATTGAAGAACCGGAATCACATCTTTTTCCGGCAGCGCAGAAACTGGTGACAGAATATATATCCCTGGCGAAAAGCGCATGGGAAAATCAGTTTTTTGTGACAACGCACAGTCCTTATATCCTTAGCACAGTTAACAATCTTCTGTATGCGGACCGGATTTCCGGCATTGTTCCCGCAGATGAACTGAACGAGATCATTCCCCGGGACAGATGGTTGGAATTTCAGCGGATGGCGGCATACTTTATTCAGGACGGGAAGGTACACTCCTGTACTGACGATGAATTTCAGTCAATAGAGGATGAAGTGATCGACGGCGCTGCGGCAGATATCAATACAGCGTTTGAAAAAATGATATTGCTGAAAGAGAAGTACTCAGAGGAGGAATGAATCAGTGGCGTTACTGGATAAACAGGCTTCTCTCTGTGAGGACAGGCAGAAGATAATCATTTCAAAAGATAAAAGGTCTGCTGTAAGCCATAGAGCAGATAACCGCAGACACCGGTATCATGTAAGACAGTATCAGTTGGATGGAAATATCGTGAAAAACAGGAAGTGCTGTGACTTTCTTTTGCTCAATGATTGTTGTCAGGATGCATATCTGATTGAATTGAAAGGCAGAAATATAAGTGACGCAATCCCTCAGCTTCAGGCGGGTGAACAGATTTTAAAAGAGGAATTGAAAGACTATCGTTTTTACTATCGGATCGTGTGCAGTAAAGTGAAGCAGCAGGAGCGGAATAAGAATACATTCCGAAAATTTTGGGCAGAGTGCGGCTCCAGACTGAAATGTGATTCCGAGGTTTTGGAAGACATCCTGTAAATGATATAGCCGCTCTGACCAACAGATGAAACAGGAGGTCTTCATGGAGAAACTGTTATACTTTATCGTATCAGTGATTGCGGAGATTCATAATTATATCATGACCCTCAACGACAGTGTTGAGACGAGTTTTACGGACAAGGAGCTCCATTTTATCGTAATCGGGCTTCTTGGAATCATCCTGGTATTTGTCATCTATCCGGTTTTTAAGTGGCTGGCGGATACCGGACATACCATGGTCATTACGTGGATTTATGTTTTTACGGTCATCATTGTGCTGACCTTTGCCATTGAGATCGGTCAGGGCGTGACCGGGACCGGGAACATGGAGTTTGCGGACATTGCGGCAGGAGTCCTCGGATTTCTGGCGGCATTTCTGGTGTTTGCAGTGATCCGGGGGATTTACCATCTGGTCGTGAAATGGTTCTCGAACCGATAAGATATGCCTGTGTCGTTTTTGTGTCTTACGCCTTGCAATAATATGTCGATTCGTATATAATGTTACAGGTATGTTAAACAAATGTTATGTATCGATAAATTACGACCAGGTGGCTGAGATATGAAGAAACATCTGCACAAATTTGAATCGACACTCTGGCTTGCGGTTAAAGCGCTTCTCTATTTCTCCCTGCTTTTGACGTTTATCATCATCCAGGGGCAGGAAAATATCGGTCTGCGGAGGATTTCCCGTACCATGGGTATCACGATATTCACGTTCGTGATTGTGGGGCTCCTTCTGCTGACGGTATACGGGAACTATGACGTGGGGCGCAGGAAGAGCAAGCCCATCATATATTCCATGTCCCTTGCCGTGATATGCACGGATGTGATTACCTATTTCCAGGTCATGATTATGAGGGCGAATACCAACATCCATGAATTCCGTCTGCGGGGGCTGGAGCTTCTGCTTGTCACGGTCGGTTTCCAGATTCTCATCATCATCCTCTTTGCCTACGGGGGAAATGCGCTTTTCTTCCTCATCCATGAGCCGGAGAAAAGCTGCGTCATCACCTCCTCCCAGGAGAGCCTGGATGTGATTGCCTATGCCATGGGAAGATTCCGGAAGCAGTACCGGGTCGCGTCGGTTCTGGATTACCGGTGCCCGGACCGCGAGATAGAATCCAGCATCGAACAGGCGGACACGGTATTTATGTATGATGTGCCGGCGGAGCGCAGGATTCTGATTATGCGGCTGTGCTACAAGCACAAGGTGAATGTGTATTTCAACCCGTATCTGGAAGATATTATGGAAGTGAATGCGACCCACTATGTGCTGGATGATGTTTACCTGTTCAATAAGAATATCAAATCGCTCACGATGGAGCAGAGGATTGCCAAGCGGCTCCTGGATATCGGGCTGTCGCTGCTTCTGGGGATTGTGAGCTCGCCGCTCTGGCTGTTCGGCGCTCTGGCGGTGAAGCTCTACGACGGAGGTCCGGTGCTGTTTAAGCAGGAGCGGGCGACCATCCACGGCAGGCGGTTCTATGTGTACAAGCTCCGGACCATGAAGGAGAATGTGGAGAACTATTCTGCCACGAAGGACGACGACCGCATCACGAAGCCGGGCAGGTTCCTCCGCAGGACGAGGATTGACGAGCTTCCCCAGCTTCTGAATGTGCTGAAGGGGGACATGACCTTCGTAGGTCCCCGCCCGGAGATGATAAAGAATGTAAAGAGCTATACGAAGGAGCTTCCGGAGTTCCGCTACAGGCTGCGTGTGAAAGCCGGGCTGACAGGCTATGCGCAGATTGCGGGGAAGTACAATACAACGCCCCGGGACAAGCTCATCATGGATATGATGTACATCGAGCAGTTCAGCATCTTGCGGGATATCCAGCTCATCCTCCAGACGGCTGTGGTCCTGCTCCGCTCGGACAGTACCGAGGCGTTTGGAAAGGAAAAGCGGACCGGGTACCGGTTCATCCCGGCGGATGCCGGGGAAAGATATGTAAAGAAACAGTAAAAACAGTCGTACAGGGGATGAACATGGCAAGAAACGTAAGAAGACGCGGGCGCAGGCGCGTACTTGGGAAAAGAGGAAACTGGTTCACGAGGATGAAAGTCTGGCAGAAGACGCTGCTCTGTGTGGCAGTCGTCCTGATCTGCCTTCTCTCTGCGGGCGCGATGTATGTCTACGCCAAGTGGAATATGATCGATACCCAGGAAATCCGGGCGGATGACCTGATTATTAACGAGGAAGTCCGGAAGAATACGGAAGTGGATTTGGGAGACGGCTACACGAATGTCGCGCTCTTCGGCGTGGACTCCAGGGACGGGAACCTTGGGAAGGGGAACCGGACGGACTGCATCATCGTGGCGAGCCTGAACAATGAGACAAAGGAAATCAAGATGGTCTCGGTCTACCGCGACACCATCCTGGACCTCTCGGAGGGAACCTATCAGAAGTGCAATGCGGCGTACAGCTACGGCGGTCCGGTCATGGCAATCAACATGCTGAACATGAACCTGGACCTGGACATTGAAGATTACGTGACCGTGGACTTCGGCGCCATCGCCGACGCCATCGACCTGCTGGGCGGCGTGGAGATAGAAGTCAAGGACGAGGAAGTAAAATACATCAACAAATATATCCCGGAGACAGCGCGCTCGGCGGGAAAGAGCGCCAACCTGCTGTCAGGACCGGGCACCCAGCTCCTGGACGGCACCCAGGCGACGACATATGCCCGCATCCGTTCCACAGCGGGCGGGGATTTTACCCGGACAGAGCGGCAGCGCCTTGTGATAGAGAAGATGTTTGAGAAAGCGCTGGAGGCGGACCTGGGCACCATCAACAAGATTATCGATGAGGTGTTCCCCCAGGTGTCCACCAGCTTTACCCTGCAGGAAATCCTGGGGTATGCGGCGGCGTACAGCGAATACCAGCTGGGCGACAATATGGGATTCCCCATCGACAAGTCGACGGATACCCTGTCCGGGCTGGGCAGCATCGTGATTCCGGAGGACCTGACGTCCAATGTGTCACAGCTCCATGAGTTCCTGTTCGGGACAGAGGATTACACGCCGTCCTCTACGGTGCAGACGGTGAATGCCAATATCATCAGTAAGGTCGGCTCGGCAGGAGCGGCGGACTCTTCCGGTTCGGGAAGCGGTTCGGGCAGCTCAGGCAGTTCGGGAAATTCCGGCAGCAGTTCCAGCTACAGCAATTCCGGCGGGACCGGGAATCAAAACTGGAACGGCACCTGGAATAACGGCGGAAGCGGCAGCGGAGCCACCAGCGGCACGGGAGGCGGCTCCGGAACTGACGGCGGCGGGAACGGCAGCGGGACCGGAAATGGCGGCAGCCAGGACAACGGTTCTGACACCGGGAATACCGGGAACAGCGGCGGAAGCGGAGCGGATGACGGAAATACCGGGAACAGCTCCGGCGGAGGCACAGGAGATACCGGCAGCACCGGCGGAGGAGACGCATCCGGCACCGGCGGCGCAGGCGCAGGTTCCGGAGATGCCGGAGGCGGTACGGCAGGCGCCGGGGGCGGCACGGCAGGAGCAGGCGGAGACGCCGCAGCCCAGAGCGCGGAATAAAGCGTGAAATAACACAGATATTTGGAAAGAAAATCATAGATAACAGAAAGAAAACCGCAGATAAGAAAAGACGCCAGAAGGACTGTCCGGGATGGAAATCTCCGGACAGTCCTTCCTGCGTAAGAGCGTGTTTTTTGTCAGATACGGGAGAACGGACCTGTCGGTCAGACGGTCCTGTCCGGCGCGCTGTCCGTGAAGAAGGACAGGTCGGAAGGATGCACGTAACTGTCCCCGATCCGGTGTAAGAGGACCAGGTTCAGCCGCCCGTTCAGGTTCTTCTTGTCAAGGGAGATGGCGGCTGTCAGCCGGGAGAGGGGCAGCCCGCAGGATGTGGGGAGACCGTATATCTCCAGAGCTTTTCGTATCTGCTCCGCGCAGCCGGGAGCGGTGAGTCCTTTTTCCTCTGCCATCTTTGTGAGCTGGTACATGCCGATGCCCACGGCTTCCCCGTGGCTTTCCCGCTCGTAGTGGAAATACTGCTCGATGGTGTGGGCCAGTGTGTGCCCGAAATTTAAGAGCATCCGCTCTCCGGTGTCAAACTGGTCCGCCTCCACCACGATGCGCTTGATGTCCACGCACCGGGCGATGATTTCCGGAAGAACGGGCCTTAACTCTGCAAAGGAGGAGCAGGAGCACAGCCGGTGGAATAAGTCCGGGTCTTTGATGCAGCCGTATTTGATGACTTCCCCCATGCCGTCCCGGATGAAATGTTCCGGGAGGGTGTCCAGTACTTCCGGGTCGATGAGCACCAGCTTCGGCTGGAAGAAGGCGCCCACCAGATTTTTCCCCTGGGGCAGGTCCACCGCTACCTTGCCGCCCACGGAAGAGTCCACCTGCGCCAGCAGGGAGGTGGGAATCTGGACGAACCGGATGCCCCGGAGATAGCTGGCCGCCGCGAACCCGGCGAGGTCGCCGATGACGCCGCCGCCCAGGGCGATGACAAGGTCGCTCCGGGTCAGCTTCGCATCCAGGAGCGCCCGGTAGATTTCCGGAAGGGATTGGAAGCTCTTCGTGGGCTCTCCGTGGGGGAGTACGAGGGAGCGGCACTCATACGCCTGTCCCGGGAGAGACGTAAGGGAGTCCATCAGCTTCTGCCCGTACAGGGGGTACACGCGGTCGTCCGAGAGAATCATGATTTTGTTTCCCGGGAAAATGTCCGGGATATATGCTCCGGCGTTTTGGAGGATGCCGTTTTCGATGTAGATGGGATAGGAATCTTTTCCTAAGTTTACTGTCAGTTTCATTGGTTTTCTCCTGTGTTGTCCTTGCTTTTCCAGCAGTTTCCTTTATAATAAAAACGCATGCTGCATCATCAAGAGCAACTATAAAACATCACCGTGCGAATGTCAATAAGGGGCGCAGTCCGCAGGCAGAAACGGCGCGGTCCGCAGGCAGAGGCTGCAGGCAGGGAGGAAAGGCAGATGAAGAAAGATACATCCTATACGATAAAACGAATCCGGCAGTTCCCGGTCGTCCTGACCGGGGAGGGGCTGCTGGTGGGGGCGGTCTCGGGCTTCATAGTCATGCTCTACCGCATCGCCCTGACGTACGCGTCTGACTGGCTCGGTCAAATCCTCGCATTCGTCAGCGGACATCCCCTGCGGATTGCCGCCTGGTTTGCGGTGCTTTTGCTCCTCGCCCTGGTGGTGGGGCGTCTGGTGAAGTGGGAGCCCATGATATCGGGAAGCGGCATCCCCCAGGTGGAGGGGGAGATTCTCGGGAAATTAAAGCAGGACTGGAGGAAAGTGCTGCCGGCGAAGTTCATCGGCGGCTTCCTCTGCCTGTTTGGCGGGCTCTCCCTGGGCAGGGAAGGTCCGTCCATCCAGCTGGGCGCCATGGGCGGGCAGGGCGTCTCCCGTCTGCTGGACCGGGGAAAGACGGAGGAGCGGTATCTCATGACCTGCGGCGCCAGCGCGGGACTGGCGGCGGCGTTTCACGCGCCCCTGGCGGGAACCATGTTTGCCCTGGAGGAGATACACAAAGGGTTTTCCGTGAGCCTCCTCATCTCGGTCATGACGGCGTCTGTGACGGCGGATTATATCTGCTCCCACATCATGGGGCTGGACCCGGTCTTCCAGTTCGGTCTTGCGGAGGTGCTGCCCCAGGACTATTACTGGGCGCTGCTCCTCCTCGGCGTCCTGCTGGGATTTCTGGGGGCGTTCTACAATAAAGTGATGCTCTGGGCGCAGAAGCTCTACCAGAAGCCGAAGTTTCTGAATGAGACGGGGAGGCTGGTGATTCCCTTCCTTACAGCGGGAGTCCTCGGTCTGGTCATGCCGTCGGTGCTCGGAAGCGGCGGGAACCTTATCGTGTCCCTGACCGGGGGCGAGATGGTCCTGGGGCTTGTCCTTGTGACCTTTGTGGTGAAATTTCTGTTCTCGGCGGTCAGCTTCGGGTCGGGAGCGCCGGGCGGCATCTTTTTTCCGCTGCTCATCCTGGGCGCGCTCTCTGGCGGGGCGTTCGCCATGGCGGGGACTGCGTTCTTCGGCATGGACCCGGTCTATGTGAACAACTTCGTGCTGCTTGCCATGGCGGGATTTTTCACTGCCATTGTGCGGGCGCCCCTCACCGGCATCATCCTGCTCTTTGAGATGTCCGGTTCGGTGAGCCAGATGCTCTCCCTTGCCATCGTCTCGGTGGCGGCTTATATCACAGCCACGCTTATCCGGTCGGAGCCCATCTACGAGAGCCTGCTGAACCGCATCCTGGAAGGGAAGAGGAACGAGACAGGGGCGAAAGGGCAGAAGGTGCTGAGCGATTTCGTAATCATGAGCGGCTCAGTCCTGGAAGGGCGCACGGTCATGGAGATACACTGGCCGAAGAACTGCCTGCTGGTCGCCCTGGAGCGGGACGGGAAAGAGCTCATCCCCCGGGGGAAGACGAAGCTCATGGCGGGAGACCGGCTGACGGTGATGACCGACGAGCGGGATGCAGGATATATACATGACAAATTGGAAAACTTATGTTATACTTCATTTTAGCAGAGAAACCAAAGGAGTTTACCATATGAAAAGAGTACTGTTAAAGCTGAGCGGGGAAGCCCTCGCAGGAGAAAAGAAGACCGGATTTGACGAGGCGACCTGCATCGGCGTCGCGAAGCAGGTGAAGCAGCTCGCGGACAAGGGCGTCCAGGTGGCGGTCGTGACCGGCGGCGGCAATTTCTGGAGAGGCCGCACAAGCGAGACCATCGACCGGACAAAGGCGGACCAGATCGGGATGCTGGCGACGGTGATGAACTGCATCTATGTATCCGAGATATTCCGCCATGTGGGGATGAAGACCGAAGTGTTCACGCCTTTCGTGTGCGGGGCGTTTACCTCCCTCTTTTCCAAGGACGCGGCGGTGGCGGCGCTGGAAGAAGGAAAGGTCATCTTCTTTGCGGGCGGCACCGGACATCCGTATTTCTCGACGGATACGGGGGCGGTCTTAAGGGCCATTGAGATTGAGGCGGACGCCATGCTTCTGGCAAAAGCCATCGACGGCATCTATGACAGCGACCCGAAGGTGAACCCGGCGGCAGTCAAGTACGACGAAGTCTCCATCCAGGAAGTCATCGACAAAAAGCTGGCGGCAGTGGATTTGACGGCGTCCATCCTCTGTATGGAGCACAGGATGCCGATGCTCGTATTCGGGCTCAATGAGGACAACAGCATCGTGGAGACGATGAGCGGACATTTTACCGGAACGAAAGTAACAGTGTAGGAGGATTTCAGTATGAACGAGAAAGTGGCAGTTTATGACGCAAAGATGACGAAGACAATCAACAACCTTGACAGCGAACTGGCGACCATCCGCGCAGGACGTGCGAACCCGCATGTACTGGACAAGCTCGCCGTAGACTACTACGGAGCGCCGACGCCCATCCAGCAGGTGGCGAACGTGTCGGTTCCCGAGGCGAGGATGATACAGATACAGCCCTGGGAGAAGAGCATGCTGAAAGCCATTGAGAAGGCAATCCTCACATCGGATATCGGCATCAACCCGACCAACGACGGCTCCGTCATCCGCCTCGTCTTCCCGGAACTTACCGAGGAGCGGAGGAAAGAGCTGGCAAAAGACGTCAAGAAGAAGGGCGAGGCTGCGAAAGTGGCTGTCCGCAATATCCGCAGGGACGGCAATGTGGCGTTCAAGAAGCTCAAAGGGACGGAGATTTCCGAGGACGGCATCAAGGACCTGGAAGATGAGCTCCAGAAGCTCACCGATAAATATATCACAAAGATAGACAAGATGGTCGAGGCGAAATCAAAAGAAATCATGACGGTGTAAGCCGCAGAGATATTATAGCAGACGGGAAAGAGGGGGCTTTGAAGTGCAAGCCCCCTTTCCAAGTGTTTTCCCTGTCCCGTCTGCCGGAGAGGAAGAAGCATGGAGAAGAGGAAAGTACCCCGGCATATCGCCATCATACTGGACGGCAACGGACGGTGGGCGAAGGCGAAGGGCATGCCCCGCAATTACGGGCACGCCCAGGGAAGCAAAAATGTAGAACGCATCTGTGAGGAAGCATGGCGCATGGGCATCAAATACCTGACGGTCTATGCCTTCTCCACAGAGAACTGGAACCGCCCCGAGGGCGAGGTGGCGGCGCTGATGACGCTCCTTCGCAATTACATGAAGACGTGTCTTAAGACCGCCGCAAAGAATGACATGAAGATACGCGTCATCGGAGATATCGAGCCCCTGGACGCGGATATCAAAAACCGGATACGGGAGCTGGAGGAAGCCACGGTCGGAAACGGCGGCCTGAACTTCACCATCGCCCTCAACTACGGGAGCAGGGACGAGCTGACCCGGGCGGCGAGGAAGATGGCGGCGGACTGTGCTGCGGGAAAGCTGGATGCAAAGGACATCGACGAAGGGGTATTCGAGTCCTACCTCGACACCCACGGCATCCCGGACCCGGACCTGATGATACGGACGAGCGGAGAGCAGAGGCTGTCCAACTATCTGCTCTGGCAGCTGGCTTATTCGGAATTTTATTTTACCGATGTCCCCTGGCCGGACTTCACGAAAGAGGAGCTGGAAAAGGCGGTGGAAGAATACAACCACAGGCACAGGAGATTCGGAGGAGTAGAGGAGGCGTGACGTATGTTCAGAACACGACTGTTGAGCGGAATCCTGCTGATGGTGATCGCGCTCATTACCCTGATTGCAGGAGGGGACCTGCTGTTCCTTGTCCTGCTTGCCATCAGCCTGGTGGGCATGACAGAACTGTACCGGGTGTTCGGCATCGGGAAGAAGGCGCCGGGGGTGATCGGATACATTGCCGCGGTGGCCTACTACGGGCTTTTGTATTTTGCGCCCCAGCTTCCGGGAGAGAAGCTGGACTGGTTCATGATGCTGTTCATGGCGTTCCTCATCTGCGAGATGGCGGCGCTCGTGTTCGGTTATCCGAACTATAACACCCAGCAGATTTTCGCGGCATTTTTCGGCGTGCTCTATGTGGCGGTGATGCTGTCCTACATCTACCAGACGAGGCTGCTCTCCGGCGGCGTCTTCACGGTGTGGCTCGTGTTCGTCTGTTCCTGGGGATGCGACACCTGCGCGTACTGCGTGGGGATGCTCATCGGGAAGCACAAGATGGCGCCGGTCTTAAGCCCGAAGAAATCCGTGGAGGGCGGCATCGGCGGCATCGTGGGAGCGGCGCTCATCGGCGTGCTCTATGCCCTTGCCATCAACCACTGGGGGGATGCGGGGGTGGATATGGCGACTTATGCCATCATCGGCGCAGCCGGCGGTGCCATCTCCCAGATCGGGGATTTGGCGGCGTCTGCGGTGAAGCGGTACCATAATATCAAAGACTACGGGAAGCTCATTCCCGGGCACGGCGGCATACTGGACCGGTTTGACAGTGTCATTTTCACCGCGCCCATCATATATTATCTTGCAGTCCTTCTGTAGACGGATGCGGCAGGAAGCTGCCGCAGAGGGACGGGACAGGAGACAGTCTTGAGAAATGAGGAAGATGCAGATGAAGAAGATTGCGGTCCTGGGTTCCACCGGTTCCATCGGCACCCAGACTCTGGAAATCGTAAGGACAAATAAGGACATCGAGGTGACTGCCCTGGCGGCGGGGCGCAACATCGACCTGCTGGAGCGGCAGATACGGGAATTTACCCCGAAGCTGGCGGCAGTGTGGGAGGAAGACCTGGCGGCGGAACTTAAGAACCGCATCCGCGACCTGCAGGTGGAAGTGGCATCCGGCATGGAGGGTCTCCTTGCCGTGGCGGCCCAGGAAGAATCGGAAATGCTGGTGACCGCCATTGTCGGCATGATCGGCATCCTTCCCACCATCGAAGCCATCCGGGCGGGCAAGGACATCGCTCTGGCGAACAAAGAGACACTGGTGACGGCGGGGCATATCATCATGCCCCTTGCGGAACAATATCATGTATCCATCCTTCCGGTGGACAGCGAGCACAGCGCTATCTTCCAGTCCCTCCAGGGCGGGCAGAGAAAGGCGCTGCACAAGATTCTGCTGACGGCGTCCGGCGGTCCTTTTCGCGGGAAGAAGCGGGAGGAGCTGCGGGACATCCGGGTGGAGGACGCGCTGAAGCACCCGAACTGGGCGATGGGGCGCAAGATTACCATCGATTCCTCCACCATGGTCAATAAAGGGCTGGAAGTCATCGAGGCAAAGTGGCTGTTCGGGGTGTCTGTGGACCAGATACAGGTTGTGGTGCAGCCCCAGAGCATCATCCACTCCATGGTGGAATACGAGGACGGCGCGGTCATCGCGCAGCTTGGCACGCCGGATATGAAGCTGCCCATCCAGTATGCGCTCTATTATCCGGAGCGCAGGTATCTGCCCGGAGACCGGCTGGACTTCGGGACGCTCGCTCAGATTACATTTGAGAAGCCGGATATGGAGACGTTTTACGGACTGAAGCTCGCCCTCGAGGCGGGGAGGAAAGGCGGCTCCCTGCCCACGGTCTTTAACGCGGCGAACGAGAGGGCGGTGGCGCTCTTCCTGGACCGGAAGATCGGCTATCTGGAAATCCCGGAAATCATACAGTCCTGTATGGAGGCTCACGCCAATATCAGCTCCCCCACAGTGGATGAGATACTGCAAACAGAGCGGGAGACATATGAATTTATCAATCACAGGTGGTAATCTATGGGAATCATTATCGCAATACTCATTATCGGATTCATCATCCTCTTCCACGAGCTGGGGCATTTTGCGCTGGCAAAGGCAAACGGCATCCGGGTGGATGAATTTTCCCTCGGGCTTGGTCCCACGCTGTTCGGGAAGAAGATAGGCGGCACCCTCTTCTCCGTGAAGCTTCTGCCTTTTGGCGGGGCGTGCATGATGGGCGAGGACGATGCGGAGGATGTGTCGGAGGGGAGTTTTAACAGCAAGTCTGTGTGGGCGCGGATTTCCGTCATTGCGGCGGGTCCGGTGTTCAACCTCATCCTGGCATGGATTTTCTGCACTGTGCTGGTGGGCGCTGCGGGATACCGCTCTGCCGAGGTCATTGAGGTAAACAACGGATACGCAGCCCAGGAGGCGGGGATGCAGCCCGGCGACGTGATAAAGGAAATCAACGGGCGGAACGTCCATCTCTGGGACGACATCAGCCTCTATACCCTCACCCATCCTTCCGAGACATCTTATGAAGTGGTCTATGAGCGGGACGGAGAGGAGTATACGGTCCAGGTCGAGGCAAGGAAGCTTGCAGGGGATACGGCGCCCCGGCTGGGCGTGACCGGCGGGGAACTGGAGCAGCCCGGCATCCTCGGCTCCATGCAGTACGGGTGCTACAAGCTGAAGTACTGGATGGACTATACCGTGGACTGTCTGCGCATGCTGGCGACCGGACAGGTGGGGCTTAAAGACATGTCCGGACCGGTGGGGCTGGCGGCAGTGGCGGACGATATCTATCAGAGCGCTGCTCCGGCAGGACTTGCATCGGTGGTGCTGAGCCTGATGAATTTCGGCACCCTCCTTTCCGCGAACCTGGGCGTCGTCAACCTCCTTCCGCTTCCGGCGCTGGACGGCGGCAGGCTCATCTTCCTTTTCATCGAGGCGGTGCGGAGGAAGCGGGTGCCTCCGGAGAAGGAAGGCATGGTGCACTTCGCCGGCTTTGTGCTTTTGATGGCGCTGATGGTGGTCATTATGTTCAACGATATTATGAGATTGTTCTGAACGGAAGGAACGTTCTAAAGAGCAGCTCCCGCATATATAATTAAGAGACTTATATATGCAGGAGCTGTTTGACATGAATGATACAGGAACCGGCGCGCAGGCAGGCGCGCCAGGGACAGGCGGCACGGCAAAGGGGAGCCTTCTGGTCCATGTGGTGTCGGCATCGGACGCCCGACCCATCGAAAAGGCGCGCATCGCGCTTACCTATACCGGAGTGCCGGAGCAGACGCTGGAACAGGTGGAGACCAATGCATCCGGGCAGAGCGGAGAGCTCATACTGGATGCGCCGCCCGGAGAGTGGAGCCTGGACCCGGACAATGAGAGGCAGCCGTACTCGGAATATACGCTGGATATCAGCGCGCCGGGCTTTGAACCGGTGAGCATCGCGGGCGCGGAGATTCTTGCCGGGGTGAAAGCCATCCAGAATGTAAAGCTCAGACCGGATGATGGAGCCGGGGAGGAAGAGGAAGTGTTCGTCATCCCGGCGCACACGCTGTACGGGAACTACCCGCCCAAGATTGCGGAAGATGAGATAAAGCCGACCAACGAATCGGGAGAGATCGTCCTGAGCAGGGTGGTCGTGCCGGAGTACATCGTCGTCCACGACGGCTCGCCCCGGGACAGCACGGCGAAAGATTATTATGTGAAGTACAAAGACTACATCAAGAACGTGGCTTCCAGCGAAATCTACGCCACGTGGCCGGCGGAGACCATCCGGGCGAACGTGCTCGCCATCATGTCCTTTACTCTGAACCGCGTATACACCGAGTGGTACCGGAACCGGGGGTATGACTTTACCATCACTTCGTCCACGGCATTTGACCACAAGTGGATACCGGAGCGCAATATCTATGAAAATATCTCCCGCATTGTGGATGAACTGTTCGCAGCCTATCTGTCCCGGCCCAATGTCCGGCAGCCCATCCTGACCCAGTACTGTGACGGCAGGAAGGTGAGCTGCCCGGACTGGATGACCCAGTGGGGCTCCAAGGAGCTGGGGGACAAAGGATATACTGCCATCCAGATACTGCGGCATTTCTACGGGGACGATCTGTACATCAACACGGCGGAGGAAATCTCGGGCATACCGGCTTCCTGGCCCGGATATACGCTGGAAGAAGGCTCCAGCGGCGCGAAAGTGCTCCAGATGCAGGAGCAGCTCAATGTCATCGCAGGCGCGTATCCGGCGCTGCCGAAGATTACCGCGGACGGCATCTACGGTCCGGCGACCGCGGCGGCGGTCCGGGACTTCCAGTCCGTGTTCGGGCTTCCCGCCACGGGCAAAGTGGACTATCCCACCTGGTATAAAATATCGGAAGTCTATGTGGGCGTCTCCCGCATCGCGGAACTGACATAGGAAAGGCGGGGGAGGCATACGTATATCGGGGAAGAGGCGCACCGGAAAATCATGGTGTTCCGGGATTATCAGCAATAGTTCTGAACTGGCGGGAGGATTTCCTCAATTTTTTGAAAAATTTGTCGGTTGAAAAAGAAACGCAGTTGTAGTATAATTTTTACAATTTGAGAAAGAGGGCGCTCTGGAATCAAAAGACTCCAAGAGTGCCTTTGCTATGTAACAGTCAGCTACTTTGGACATACAAAGGGAAAGGGTGAACAGATGAAGGCGTTTCTGATATTGGAAGACGGTACGGTATTTACGGGGACCAGCATTGGCTCCACCCGGGAATGCATCAGCGAGATTGTTTTCAATACTTCTATGACAGGTTATCTGGAGGTGCTCACAGACCCGTCCTATGCGGGACAGGCAGTCACCATGACATATCCCCTGATTGGGAATTACGGCATCACGCCGGACATGGAGTCGAAAAAGGCATGGCCCGACGGCTATATCGTCAGGGAATTGTCGAGAATGCCCAGCAACTTCCGGTGCGAAGGCACGATCCAGGATTTCCTGAAAGCCCAGGATATCCCGGGCATCGCGGGAATCGACACCCGTGCGCTGACGAAAGTCCTGCGGGAAAAGGGCACCATGAACGGCATGATAACGACCGATGAGGGATACGACCTGGATGAGGTCCTGCCGAAGCTGAAAGCCTACCGGGTGGGCGATGTGGTATCGAAAGTCACATGCCCGGAGAAATACGTGCTCAAAGGGGACGGATTGAAAGTCGCCCTCCTCGACCTGGGCGCGAAGAACAATATCGCAAAGTCCTTAAATGAGAGAGGATGCGAAGTGACCGTCTACCCGGCGCATACATCTGCAGAGGAGATCATCGCGTCCGCCCCGGACGGCATCATGCTCTCCAACGGACCGGGAGACCCGGCGGACTGCACCTCCGTCATCGCGGAGATACGCAGGCTCTACGAGACGGACATCCCGATCTTCGCCATCTGCCTGGGGCACCAGCTCATGGCGCTCGCCACAGGCGCGACGACCCACAAACTCAAATACGGACACCGGGGCGGCAACCATCCGGTGAAAGACCTTGCGACCGGGAGAGTCTACATCTCTTCCCAGAACCACGGCTATGTGGTGGATGAGGATTCCGTGGACCCGAAGGTGGCTGTCCCGGCATTCCGAAATGTCAACGACGGGACGAACGAGGGGCTTTCCTATATCGGGAAAAATATCTTCACCGTACAGTTCCATCCGGAAGCATGTCCGGGACCGCAGGATTCCGGCTACCTGTTTGACAGATTTATTGAGATGATGGGAGGAGCGAAATAATGCCAAGAGATTTAAGCATCAGGAAAGTACTGGTCATCGGTTCCGGTCCGATCGTCATCGGGCAGGCGGCGGAGTTTGACTATGCGGGGACACAGGCATGCCGTTCCTTGAAGGAGGAAGGACTGGAGGTCGTCCTCTTAAACTCCAACCCGGCGACCATCATGACCGATAAGGACATCGCGGACCGCGTGTACATCGAGCCGCTGACGGTAGAGGTGGTGGAGCAGCTCATCTTAAAGGAGAGACCGGACAGCGTCCTCCCGACCCTGGGCGGACAGGCGGGGCTGAATCTCGCCATGGAGCTGGAAGAGGCAGGATTCCTAAAAGAACACGGCGTGCGTCTCATCGGGACCACGTCCGAGACCATAAAGAAAGCGGAAGACCGCCTGGAATTCAAGGCGACCATGGAGAAGATCGGGGAGCCCGTGGCGGCGTCCCTTGTCGTGGAAAATGTGGACGACGGTCTTGCGTTCGCCAATAAAATCGGCTATCCGGTGGTGCTCCGTCCGGCTTATACGCTTGGAGGAAGCGGCGGCGGCATCGCCCACGATTCCCATCAGCTGGTGGAGATCCTGGAGAACGGGCTGCGCCTCTCCCGTGTGGGGCAGGTGCTCGTGGAGCGCTGCATCGCCGGCTGGAAGGAAATCGAGTACGAGGTGATGCGGGACAGTGCCGGCAACTGCATCACCGTATGTAATATGGAAAATATCGACCCCGTGGGTGTGCACACCGGCGACTCCATCGTCGTGGCGCCGTCCCAGACGCTGGGCGACAAGGAATACCAGATGCTCCGTACTTCGGCGCTCAATATCATCAGCGAGCTGAACATCACCGGCGGGTGCAATGTCCAGTACGCCCTGAACCCGGATTCCTTTGAGTACTGCGTCATCGAGGTCAACCCCCGTGTGAGCCGTTCGTCCGCGCTGGCGTCCAAGGCAACCGGATACCCCATCGCCAAGGTGGCGGCGAAGATTGCCCTCGGCTACACGCTGGATGAAATCAAGAACGCCATCACAAAGAAGACGTACGCGAGCTTCGAGCCCATGCTGGACTATGTGGTCGTGAAGCTCCCGCGCCTGCCCTTTGACAAATTCATCAGCGCCAAGCGGACGCTGACCACACAGATGAAGGCCACCGGAGAGGTCATGAGCATCTGCGACAACTTCGAGGGCGCGCTCATGAAAGCCATCCGCTCCCTGGAGCAGCATGTGGACAGCCTGATGTCCTACGACTTCACGGGACTTTCCGAGGAGGACCTGCTGGAGCAGCTCGCCGTGGTGGATGATATGCGGATGTGGAAGATTGCCGAGGCGGTGCGCCGGGGCATCGACTACGATACCATCTACAATATCACGAAAGTAGACCGGTGGTTCATCGATAAATTCGCCGTCATCGTGGAGATGGAACGCGCCCTGCAGACCCGGGAGCTGACCCCGGAGCTTCTGAAAGAGGCGAAGCGCATCGAGTTCCCGGACAATGTCATCGCACGGCTCACCGGCAGGACCGAGCGAGAAATCCATGATATGCGCCATGCGAACGGCATCGTGGCATCCTACAAGATTGTGGATACCTGCGCGGCGGAATTTGCGGCGGAGACGCCTTACTATTATTCCGTGTACGGCAGTGAAAATGAAGTGGACAAGACGGAGGGCAGGAAGAAAGTGCTCGTCCTGGGCTCCGGTCCCATCCGCATCGGACAGGGCATTGAGTTTGACTTCTGTTCCGTACACTGTACCTGGGCGTTCTCAAAAGAAGGGTATGAGACCATCATCGTCAACAACAACCCGGAGACCGTGAGTACGGACTTTGACATTGCGGACAAGCTGTATTTCGAGCCCCTCACACCGGAAGATGTGGAGAGCATCGTGGATATCGAGAAACCGGACGGCGCGGTGGTGCAGTTCGGCGGACAGACGGCCATCAAGCTGACCGAGTCCCTGATGAAGATGGGCGTGCCCATCCTCGGCACCTCAGCGGAGAACGTGGACAAGGCGGAGGACCGGGAACTCTTCGACGAGATTCTGGAGGAGTGTGAGATACCCCGTCCCACCGGCGGCACGGTCTTTACGGCGGAAGAGGCGAAAGAAGTGGCGAACCGGCTGGGCTATCCGGTGCTCGTGCGCCCGTCCTACGTGCTGGGCGGACAGGGCATGCAGATTGCCATCAATGACAGCGACATCGACCAGTTCATCGGCATCATCAACCGCATCGCCCAGGACCACCCCATCCTGGTGGACAAATACCTCCAGGGCAAGGAGATTGAAGTGGATGCGGTATGCGACGGCACGGACATCCTGATTCCGGGCATCATGGAGCACATCGAGCGCGCGGGCATTCACTCCGGGGACAGTATCTCTGTCTATCCGGCGCAGAGCCTGACCGAGGGGGCGAAGGCAAAGATTGCCGAGTACACGAGAAGGCTTGCAAAGTCCCTCCATGTCATCGGCATGATCAACATCCAGTTCATCGTCTGCGGCGAGGACGATGTCTATGTCATCGAGGTGAACCCAAGGTCCAGCCGTACCGTGCCTTACATCAGCAAGGTGACGGGCATCCCCATCGTGCCGCTGGCGACCCGGGTCATCATCGGAAAGAAGATACGGGAACTGGGCTACACGCCGGGGCTCCAGCCGGAGGCGGACTATGTGGCGGTCAAGATGCCGGTCTTCTCCTTCGAGAAGATACGCGGCGCGGACATCAGCCTGGGACCGGAGATGAAGTCCACCGGCGAGTGCCTGGGCATCGCGAAGACTTTCGACGAGGCGCTCTACAAGGCGTTCCTCGGAGCCGGCATCAAACTGCCGAAGTTCAGGAACATGATTATGACCGTGCGGGATGAGGAGCATCCGGCAGCCGTGGAAATCGGAAGGCGGTTCGCGGATATCGGGTACCACATCTTCGCCACAAGCGGAACGGCGCGGGCCCTCAATGAGGCGGGTGTAAAGGCGACGCCGGTGCGCAAGATCGAGCAGGAATCGCCGAACCTCATGGACCTGATACTGGGACACAAGATCGACCTTGTCATCGATATCCCGGCGCAGGGCGCGGAGCATTCCAGGGACGGGTTCGTCATTCGCAGGAATGCCATCGAGACCGGCGTCAACGTGCTCACTGCCATCGATACGGCGGAGGCGCTCATTACCAGCCTGGAGAATACGGATATCCGGAAGCTGACGCTCATCGACATCGCGACCGTGTAGGACTAGGACGGGACCGGCAGCGATTTTGCAGATTTGCCATAACAGAGAAAAGAATACATCCGGACAGCCCTGCGGCAGGAAAGCCGCAGGGCTGTCTGCGTCAGCGGGCAACTCCGTCTCTGAAAATTCTGGACTTTTCGACATAAAGCGTGTATGATAATATGGAATAGGCAGTAGTCTGCCGAAAAACAGCAATCTATGATAAAAGGGGTAATCGTATGAAGATTTTAAAGAAGTTCGCAGGGATGGTCCTTGCGGTATGTCTGATGGTCCCGATGTTCGGGGCGGTTGCATTTGCAGCGGAAGGCAGACTGATGTACACCGATCCGTCCACAAAGGTAGGGGAAAATGTGGAGATCGAGCTGGTCGTGACAAGCGACAGCGGCGAGACGGTCGGCGATGTGCAGGTCAATATGTCCTATGACCCGGAGTACCTGGAGTTTCTGAGCGGGGACGGCTTTACGGCAGACGGTTCCGGGGCGCTGTCCTATGAGGGGACCGGAGACGGAGCGGAGCTGCGCGCGACGGTGACGTTCTATGTCCTCCAGACCGGCGAGGCCAAGCTCACGGTAGACGGCACTACCGCTTCCATGGCTTCCGGCGAGGAGCTGACGCTGCGGGAAGGTTCTTCCACCGTCACCATCGAGGCTGCCGATGACGGCACGACTTCCGTGGAGCCCCAGGGGACGGGCGCGTCCACCGCAGGCGAGACGACGGACATCGTGGTGAGCGTAAACGGGACGGATTACAATTTCTCAGAAGCATATACAGGCAATGACATTCCCGCAGGCTATGCGGAGACAACGCTGACCTTCGAGGGAGAAGAGCGCAAGTTCGTGGCGAATGAGGCGGGCGTGACACTGGGATTCCTGGTGGACGGCTCCGGCGCAGGGAGCTTCTTCCTGTACAATGAAGAGGACGCTACATTTTCTCCGTTCATCGCCCTGACGGTATCGGATACGACGAGCATCGTTCCGCTTGGCGGGGCGGAGTCCGTCACGCTTCCGGAGACTTATCAGGAAGTGGAGCTGACAGTCCAGGAACAGACCTTCCCGGCATGGTCCGACCCCATGACTCCCAGATATTATGTCCTCCGGGCGCTGAATACCCGGACCGGTGAGACCGCGCTGTATCAGTACGACACGGACGACGGCACATACCAGTACTTTATCGCGCCGGCAGAGGAGGAAGAAACAGGGCTTCCGATTCCGGGAAAAATCGGCGAGATCATCAATGACAACCTGCTCATCCTCGTGATAGCGGTGGGCGCTGTGGGACTGCTCATCTTTATCCTGATGATTATGTTCGCGGTCAAACTGGTGCACCGCAACCAGGAGCTGGATGACTTGTATGACGAGTATGATATCCCCTTTGACGACGAGGAAGAGGAAGTCGTAAAGAAGGATAAGAAAAACAAGAAGTCGAAGAAGGGCTCTTCGCGGAAGTCGGATGATTACGACGATGAGTATGACGATTACGATGAGGAGTATGACGACGACTATCCGGATGACGAGTATGACGATGAATACGATGACGGGTATGATGAGGAGTACGACGACGGATACGATGAGGACGGCTATGACGACGGATATGATGAGGACGATGAGGATGACTACGCGGACCGCCGTCAGGCAACGACAAGGATAAAGAAAAAAGGGAAAGGCCGCAGAGGCGGTTCTGACGATGATGATTACAATATCAGCTTCATAGACCTGTAAAAAGGTTTTCGCCAGGTTTTTTCAGTCCCGGGAGAGGCAGTTCCAATGGCATCGCGCCATCGGGGACAGCCCTCCCGGGATTTTCTGTACCTGTTCCGGATTTCTGTACCGGTCCCGGAAATGATACCGGTCCCGGAAATGATACCGGTCCCGGATATTGCGCCGGTTCCGGACGTTATTTGTCGAATTCGGGGTTGAAGGCGTAGAAGTTGCGGCTGTCGAGCTTTTCTTCCACGATGCGCAGGCTTTCGCCGAACCGCTGGTAGTGTACGATTTCCCGCTCCCGCAGGAAGCGGATGGGGTCGCAGACTTCCGGGTCTTTGACAAGGCGCAGGATATTGTCGTATGTGGTGCGTGCTTTCTGCTCTGCAGCCAGGTCCTCGTTCAGGTCTGTGATGGGGTCGCCTTTGGACTGGAAGACCGTGGCGGTCCAGGGCATGCCGCTGGCAGCCTGGGGCCAGAGGGCGAGGGTGTGGTCCACGTAATAGGGAGCGAAGCCGGAACGCTCAATCTCTTCCGGGGAAAGGTTTTTGGTGAGCTGGTAGACGATGGCGCATATCATCTCCATGTGGGCGAGTTCTTCCGTGCCGATGTCTGTGAGCGTGCCGGTCACTTCTTTGTAGGGCATGGTGTATCTCTGGGACAGATACCGCATGGATGCCGCGAGCTCTCCGTCCGGACCGCCGAACTGCGAGATGATAATCTGCGCAATCTTCGGGTTCGTCTGTGTAATCTTTACCGGATACTGCAGTCTTTTTTCATAATTCCACATAGGTCAGCAACCTCCTTCCTGCCATGGCCATGGCTCATTGACCCAGTCCCATCGCTCCGCGCAGGAGCTGTCAGCCGTATCAACAGTGAGCGGTCCGTATGCGGCTGCATATTCTTCCAGTGCACGCCTGCGCTGACGGCTCATCTCATGGAAATATGCGAGTGCCTCCGCATCGCACGGGTGTGTGTCGAGATACAGCTTCACCTCGTCTACGGCAAAGCTGACCTGATTGATATGGTTCAAAAGCTGGCGTCGGTTCATCTGCGCATTCCTCCTTTCCCGAGGAACGGTTTGTCAAGTTCTGAAAAGATGGTCCCGTGCCCGAGCGCCTGGCAGGGTTCATACAGGTCCCGCCATTTCTGCCACGGTACATATGCCATGGCGATGGGCATATCAGCCGGGAAATGGTCATGGGTATCCGGGCAGCCTTCCATCCGGCGCCGGTTTTCCGGGGCAGGGGAGCAGGAGGGCGCCGGTCTGCGCATGCAGCGCATATTGTTCTGACAAGTTGCCATTTGCATAGTCTCCTTTTATGGGGTGATTCAATATTATACTATGGAGTATGCGGGCGGATGTGAAAGACGTCCGCCGCTCCTTTGCTCATAGACGGGCGCTCCCTCATCTGTCATTGCCCTCCGGATTCTTATGCAAGCATAAATCCGTCGTACAATGACAGATGGCTGAGATACATCCGTTCAGCCCGCGCCATTCGCAAAGGCGCACTGCGTGCTTATTGCGGCGTCCGCCGCTCCTTTGCTCACAGACGGGCGCTCCCTCATCTGCCATTGCCCTCCGGATTCTTATGCAAGCATAAATCCGTCGTACAATGACAGATGGCTGAACTGGATGAAAAAAATCTTTACATTTGGATATAAATTATATATAATGTATTAGTCGGCGGGGTGTGGCTCAGTTTGGTTAGAGCGCACGGCTGGGGGCCGTGAGGTCGCAGGTTCAAATCCTGTCACCCCGATGTATGAAAATATTTGTTCCGGATATGAATGCAATATGAGGGATCAGAGCAGGTAGACAGATTTACCGAGACTGGTTCCTTATCTGTTATAACAGGAAAAAACGGTGCCGATTCGGGCAGTGGGAAAGTGATAGTGATATGAAAAGCAGGATCGTAAGACCGGTCAGACAGAAAGAACAGAATAAGAAAAAGTCCGGAAAGAACCGGGCATATCTGGGTGACACCCAGCCCATCCGCCCGGCGGGGACACGCTTAGGCGGCCCGGCCTCCGGAGATACCCAGCCGATGCGCACGGTCGGGTGGAGGAGCGGCTATGCCGGATATAAGAGAAATGTGGAGCAGCGGCGCCGGACGATACAGGCGCAGCCTGCTCCCCGGACAAAGCGTTCTGCGGCAAAGAGCCCGTCGGCAAGGAGCGCTGCAGGAGAGAGATATTTTGATTATGAGCTGCTTCTCGTTGTCATTTTCCTGATGTGTTTCGGACTTGTGATGCTGTACAGCACCAGTTCCTATGAGGCGGATGTGGAGTTCGGGAACGACCTGTATTATTTCTTCCGCCAGGCGCTGATCGGTGCGGGTGGTTTTGTGGTGATGTTTATCGTATCCAGGATTGATTACCATATCTACGGTGCTTTCGCTGTTGAAATCTATGCGGTCGCCATGGTGGCGATGGCGCTTGTGCGGACGCCTCTGGGAAAAACGCTGAACGGCGCGCGGCGGTGGATCAGACTTCCGGGAAATATGACGCTGCAGCCGGCGGAGATTACCAAGATCGCGGTGATACTTTTTATCTCTTATGAACTGTGCCGGCTCGGGAAGAAAGCCTACACGACGGAGGGATTTATCCGGGTGTTTGCATTTGGCGCGGCGGCAGCAGGCGGCGTCCTCATCCTGACGGACAACCTGAGTACTGCCATCATCGTCATGGCAATCACCTGCATCCTGTTCTTTGTCATCCATCCGAAGCTCAAGCCGTTCCTGATATTTCTTGCCGTGGCGGCGGCAGCGGCTGTAGTCCTCATTGCGGTCCTGTCAGTGACAATCGCAAACAGCGATAATTTCCGCCTTCAGAGAATCATCTCGTGGCTGAATCCGGAGGCGACGGCGGATACGGGCAGCTATCAGGTCATGCAGGGACTTTACGCCATCGGAAGCGGCGGGTTCTTCGGAAAAGGGCTCGGGAACAGCACCCAGAAGCTGGGGGTGATTCCCGAGGCGCAGAACGATATGATACTGGTGGTGATATGCGAGGAGCTGGGAGTGTTCGGCGCACTTCTGATCCTGATCCTGTTCGGAGTGCTTTTGTACCGGCTGATGTTCATCGCGCGAAATGCGCCGGACCTGTACGGTTCGCTTATCGCGACAGGGATATTTGCCCACATCGCGCTGCAGGTCGTTCTGAACATCGCTGTGGTGACGGGACTGCTCCCGACGACGGGCATCACGCTCCCGTTCATCAGCTATGGAGGCACGGCAGTGGTGTTCCTGCTGGCGGAGATGGGAGTGGCGCTCGGGATTTCCCGGCGCATCCGGCTGGAAAATACATAGCGCATGCAGTCATGGGCTGTGTATCCAGTTCAGCCCGCGCCATTCGCAAAGACGCACTGCGTGCTCACTGCGGCGTCCGCCGCTTCTTTGCTCATATACGGGCGCTCCCTCCATGACCGCATGCGTCCGCAGGACCATACAAGCATGGTCCTGTGCTTCCGCATGCAGTCATGGGCTGTGTATCCAGTTCAGCCCGCGCCATTCGCAAAGACGCACTGCGTGCTCACTGCGGCATCCGCCGCTTCTTTGCTCATATGCGGGCGCTCCGTACATCTGCCAGCCGGTCACCGGATTCTTATGCAAGCATAAATCCGCCTCCCGGCGACAGATGGGCTGAACTGTTTATGAATATTTCACATTCTACCTCTTTTTTTCTGGGGCGATATATGGTATATTTTTATGTGGTATTAAAAACTACATGTGATAGAAGCATAAAATACATATAAAAGTCCGGGAGGAATGATTGTGGAATACAGGATTATCGTAGACAGCTGCGGAGAGCTGACACATAAGATGAAGGAGAGCGGAATCTTCGAGACGGCTGCGCTGAGCATGCAGGTGGACGGAGATACCATTGTGGATGATGAAAGTTTCGACCAGAAAGACTTCCTGAAAAGGGTTGCTGCCAGCCCGGAATGTCCGAAGTCGTCCTGTCCTTCTCCGGAAGAGTACATGGAGCTTTACAGAAGCGGAGGGAAGCGGGTATATGCGGTGACGCTCTCCGCGGAGCTGAGCGGTTCCTACAACAGCGCACAGCTCGGGAGAAAGCTCTTTTTCGAGGAATATCCGGAAGAAGAGAAGCAGATTTACGTCTTTAATTCCAGGTCCGCTTCGGTGGGAGAGACGCTCATCGCCATGAAGGTCCGGGAATGTGAGGAGCGCGGGCTTCCCTTCGAGCAGACGGTGGAGGAGACCGAGCGATACATCGAAGAGCAGCACACCTATTTTGTGCTGGAGAATCTGGACACGCTGCGCAAGAACGGCAGGCTGACGGGCATCAAGTCTTTTGTGGCAAGCGCCCTGAACATCAAGCCGGTGATGGGGTCTACACCTGAAGGGACCATCTGCCAGCTCGGGCAGGCGAGAGGAATGAAGAAAGCACTTGCGAAGATGGTGGAGCAGATCGCGGGGGAGGCGAAAGGCGCGAAGGAGAAAGTCCTTGCTATCGCCCACTGCAACTGTCCGGAGCGCGCGAGAGAGGTGGAGCGGATGCTCCTGGACAAGGTACGGGTCCGGGACAGTTTTATCGTGGACACGGCAGGCATCAGCACCATGTACGCCAATGACGGCGGAATAATTGTTGTACTCTGAGCAGGAGTGTGTTAAACTGTCTGTAGCGTCAGTGTACACTGACGCCAGCGTTTGGAAAGGAGTCGTTTCGATATGAGCCAGGAAAAGGTAGACAGATATAAACAGGAGAAAGCCAACAGGAAAAAGCTCATGCGTAAGCAGCACATCATGAATATGGTGCGCAAGGGCGTCCTTTCGCTGGCAGCTCTGGCGCTCGTGGCATGGCTTGGATATTCCGCGTGGGATATGCATGAGTCCGGAAAGGAACGGGTGGTGGCGGAAGTGAATTATGACGCTGTCACGGATTACATGAATGCCCTGTCCGGGGACGCTGCGGTAGAAGAGCAGGAATAAACGGTAATTTTTACAGAAATCCGGCGCGGATGGGATTGGATGTCCGAACTGTCCGGAAGGAAAGAGACACAACATGTAGGGTGAGTGTGGAAGACGCTCCCCTACATGTTCTTTTTTTGTCCTGAAAGCCCGGGAATTCCGGGCTTTTTTCATTTCCGGCGTCAGAAAAAAATGAAAAAAAGGGGTTGAAAAAGGGGATGTGGTGGTTTAGAATGGTGTCAAGTGGTAAAGAGTGGTGGCTAGTGGTACAAAGTGGGGAGCGATGTGGAGGCTCACATTAAGAGAAAGGATTCCGGATGTTACTAGGAGAGTTTAACCATAGCATTGATGAAAAGGGAAGACTCATCATCCCGGCAAAGCTTCGGGATGACCTGGGTGACAGCTTTGTCATCTGTAACGGACTGGAAGGCTGCCTCTTTGTATACTCGCAGGAAGAGTGGGACAAGTTTGTCGCTGAGCTCGAGACCTTACCACGTATGAACAAGGATGCAAGGATTTTTAAACGTTATTTCTTCGGGAGCGCTTCTGAGGGCAGCTTCGACAAGCAGGGGAGAGTTCTTGTCCCGCCGTCGCTCAGGAAAGCAGCGAACCTGGAGAAGGACGTTGTCCTGGTAGGAGTACAGGACCGTGTGGAAATCTGGGACAAGGCACTCTGGGAGGAGCGCAGCCAGGTGAGCGAAGAAGATCTGGATGCCATCGCGGAGCGCATGGAATCCATCGGTATCCGCATCTGACTGGGAGGAGATCATGGCATTCAATCATACTTCCGTACTGCTGCACGAGACAGTGGACGGGCTTAATGTCAGACCGGACGGCACATATGTGGACGCAACGCTGGGGGGCGGCGGACATGCCTTTGAAGTGTGCAGCCGGTTAGGTGACAAGGGGAGATTTATAGGAATAGACCAGGACGCTGACGCCATCGAAGCGGCGGGCAGGCGACTGGCAGGCTTCGGGGAGAAGGTCACGATAATACGGAGCAATTACCGTGATATGAAGCCGCAGCTCCATAAGATTGGCATTGACAGGGTGGACGGGATCGTCCTGGACCTGGGCGTGTCTTCCTATCAGCTCGATACGGCTGAGCGGGGATTTTCCTACCGGGCGGATGCACCGCTCGATATGAGGATGGACCAGAGACAGAAGATGACGGCGCGGGACATTGTCAATGGCTACAGTGAGAAGGAACTCTACCGTGTGATACGCGACTACGGGGAAGACCGCTTCGCAAAGAACATCGCGAAGCACATCGTCGCAGCGCGCGCGAAGAGTCCCATCGAGACAACAGGACAGCTGAATGAGGTTATCAGCCATGCAATCCCGATGAAGATACAGAAGACATCGGGGCATCCGTCAAAGCGGACCTTCCAGGCGATACGCATTGAACTCAACCACGAGCTCGACGTGCTGAAAGATTCGCTGGACGACATGATTGACATGCTCAGTCCCGGAGGACGGATATGCATCATCACCTTTCATTCGCTGGAGGACAGGATTGTGAAGAGTACATTCCGCAGGAATGAGAACCCGTGCACCTGTCCGGACAACTTTCCCGTCTGTGTGTGCGGAAATGTGTCAAAAGGGAAAGTGGTGACGAGAAAGCCCATCCTTCCCTCGCAGGAGGAGATGGAGGCGAACAGCCGTTCAAAAAGCGCGAAACTGCGCATCTTTGAACATGTGTAAGAAACAGGGAGTAGTAAAAATATACGTTCCGGACAGGAGGGGAGACCTGGACGGAGCAAAATGAAAGGGGCAGTCCGGCATGGCAGCAGGTTACGGTACATACAACAGCAGGAGATACGACCGAACAGGATACGACAGCAGAGCGTTCTATGTATACGGAAATACAGTGCGCCAGGCACAGACTGCTCCTTTGAAAGCGCCGAAGACGCGCAGCGTGCAGCAGCCGAAGCGGACGAGCCGCCAGGTGGCGCGCAACCGGAACCGCGCCCGGAGCATCAGCCCGGCGTACGCGCTGTTCCTGACAGCAGCTGCAATCTGCGCAGTGCTTGTCTGCGTGCTGTATCTGAACCTGCAGTCCGACGTGGTGAGCAGGTCCGAGAATGTGACCGCGCTGCAGGAAGAGCTTGCAGACCTGACAGAGGCGAACGATACGAGATACAACGCGGCGGCAGATTCGGTGAACCTGGTGTCCATGCGCGAAAAGGCAATCGGCGAGATGGGGATGGTCCCCGCATCGGAAGGAAATGTAGTGGAGTACGACAGTCCGGCGGGGGATTATGTGAAACAGTACAGTGACATCCCGGAGAACGGAGTGCTTGCAAAGTCGAGCGACGTATCGGAATAAGGATTTTTAAGATATGGCAGTCAGAAGAAGGAAGAAAAACCGATTTGGATTTTTAAAGAAGAAATTCCCGACAAGGATGCAACGGAAGCTGGTAATGCTGTTTATGGCAGTGATGCTGGCTTTTGCTGTTCTTATCGGGCGCATCACCTGGATCAACCTCACGAAGGGGAGCAGCTATACCCGGGTGGTGCTGGACCAGCAGAATTACGACAGCAGGGTCATCGCCTTCAAGCGCGGCGACATCGTGGACCGCAACGGCACGAAGATGGCGGTGAGCGAGCGGGTGTACAACGTGATTCTGGACGTGGCGGTGATGACGGATAAAGAGGCGTACATCGAACCGACCAAAGCCGCCCTTGCGGAATGCTTCGGCATTGAGGAGAGCGTGGTGGACGAGCTGGTGGAGGAAAGCCCGGACAGTCAGTACGAGATACTGGCGCAGGGCGTGGACTATGAGACCGCGCAGAAATTCCGGGAGATTGACAGCGACGAGGAGAACCATCCGAATGTGAAAGGCGTGTGGCTGGAGGAGGATTATACCCGGTCCTACCCCTACGGGACGCTGGCGTCTGATGTGATTGGATTTACCTATGACGGAGACCAGGGGGCCATCGGCATCGAGAGCGCCTACAATGACGTGCTCAACGGCACGGACGGACGGGAGTACGGCTACTTTGACGCGGAGTCCTCCATCGAGCGGACGGTCAAGCCCGCAAGGAACGGGGATACAGTGGTATCCACCATTGACGTGACCCTCCAGAGCATTGTGGAGAAGTGCATCCTGGAGTTCAATGAGGCGCATGCAGACGAGAACAGCCCGGGAAGCAAGAACACCGCGGTCATTATCATGAACCCGAATACCGGGGAGATACTGGCGGAGGCGTCCTATCCGAATTTTGACTTAAATGAGCCGAGAGACCTGTCCCTCCTCTATTCGGAAGAGGAATGGGATGAGATGGCGGAAGAGGAGCAGGTGGAGGCGATGAACGCCCTCTGGAGGAACTTCTGCGTCAGCGACGCTTATGAACCGGGCTCCACGGCAAAGCCGTTTACCATTGCGGCTGCCCTGGAATCCGGCAAGCTCACCGGAAATGAGAAATACTACTGCGGAGGGTCCAAGACCGTCCTGGACGCGGACATCAGCTGCGCCCACAAGGCAGGGCACGGGCAGGAGACCGTGCAGGACGCGATGGCATACTCCTGTAACGTAGCGCTGATGGACATTGCCCTGGATATGGGGGCGGAGGACTTCTGCCGCTATCAGCACATCTTCGGATTCGGAGAGTATACGGGCATCGACCTGCCGGGCGAGGCGGAGACTTCGGGGCTTCTGTACTCGGCGGATGATATGTCCGCTGTGGACCTTGCCACGAACTCCTTCGGGCAGAACTTCAACGTGACGATGACCCAGCTCATGTCCGGATTCTGCTCCCTGATAAACGGCGGCTATTATTATGAGCCCCACATCGTAAAGCAGATACAGGACGAGGAGGGCAGCGTCATTGAGACGAAAGACCCGGTTCTGCTCCGGAAGACCGTATCCCCGGAGACGTCGTCCATGGTGAAGGAATACATGAAGGCCGTGATGGATTACGGCACCGGGCGCAGCACCCAGGTGGAGGGCTACGAGATTGGCGGCAAGACCGGTACGGCAGAGAAGCTCCCGAGAGGGAACGGAAAATACCTGCTCTCCTATATTGGATTTGCTCCGCTGGATAATCCGGAGATCGCCATCTATGTCATCATCGACGAGCCGAACACCATCGTGCAGGCGGACAGCTCCCTTGTGCTGGGGCTGAGCAAGTCCATCATGGAGGAGGCGTTCCCCTATCTTGGCATCACGACCATTGCCGAGAGCGAGGAGGAGACAAAGACCGAAGGGACGGCGGTGGAGAGCAGCGAGTATACGGACTACGATGCGAACTATGAAGAGACTTATGACAATCCGGACGGCGCCTATATTGATGAGGACTATGAGCCGGACCTGGACGACTGGGCGTCCACCCAGAGCCCTCAGTGAGGCGCCGTGATATCAGAAAGACACATGCTGTCAGCGGGACGCTGTGATATCAGCCGGATACCGCAGGAATGGCAGGAATAACCCCGCAGAAGATGCAATAAGCTGTAACAACATCTTCTGCGGGGGATTTTTATGAAAAGCAGGACTTATAACCGGAAGAAGATACTGGTCGTTTTTCTGAGCGCCGCGCTGGTACTTGCCGCCCTGCTGGGACGGCTTGTCTACCTGATGATATTTGACGCAAAGTATTATCAGGAGCTTGCCCGGGACCTTCACGAGCGGGAGCGGGAAATCAAGGCGGCGCGGGGCGGGATACTGGACCGGAACGGGGTGGTCCTTGCCACGAACCGGACGGTGTGCACCATCTCAGTGATACACAGCCAGATTCAGGATGCGGACCGGGTGGTGGAGGTGCTCTCATCGGAGCTTGACCTGGATGCGGAGGAGGTGCGCAGGAAAGTAGAAAAGGTGTCTTCCATGGAGCGGATACAGACCAATGTGGACAAGGAGACCGGGGACCGGATACGGGAATACGACCTGGCAGGGGTTAAGGTGGATGAGGATTACAAAAGATATTATCCCCACGGGGACCTGGCTTCCCGGGTGCTGGGATTTACGGGCGGTGACAATCAGGGCATCATCGGGCTGGAGGTGAAGTACGATGATTACCTGAAGGGGACCAACGGCACCATCCTGACCGTGACCGATGCCAGGGGCGTGGAGCTGGAGGGGGTGGCGGAAGACCGCATCGAACCGGTCCCGGGCGAGACGCTGAAAGTCAGCCTGGACTACAATATCCAGGCATACTGCCAGCAGGCGGCGGAAAATGTACTGGAGGAGAAGCAGGCGGAGGCGGTCTCCATCCTGCTGATGAACCCCAAAAACGGGGAGATACTCGCCATGGTCAATGCGCCGGAGTTCGACCTGAACGACCCCTTTACACTCAATACCGGCGTGGATGCAGACACCCTTTCCGGGGAGGAGCTTCAGGAACAGCTGAACCAGATGTGGAGGAACCGGTGCATCAATGACACCTATGAGCCCGGCTCCGCTTTTAAAATCATTACGGCGTCCGCCTGTCTGGAGGAGGGCGTGGTGGACCTGGACGATACCTTTGTCTGCCCCGGATACCGCATTGTGGAAGACCGGAAGATACGGTGCCATAAAGTGGGCGGGCACGGACAGGAGACATTTGCAGACGGCATCCGCAACTCCTGCAATCCGGTGTTCATGGATATCGGGCTGCGGCTGGGGGCGGACCGGTTTTATGACTATTTCCGGCAGTTCGGGCTCATGGAGCAGACCGGCATCGACCTGCCCGGGGAGGCGGGGACCATCATGCACCGGAAGGAGGATATCGGCACTGTGGAGCTTGCCACGATGACCTTCGGGCAGTCCTTCCAGATTACGCCGGTGCAGCTCGCGGTCACGGTGAGCGCCCTCATAAACGGCGGGACCCGGGTTACGCCCCATGTCGCCCTGGGAACGGTGGATGAGAGCGGGGCATACACCCGGGAATTCGACTATGAGACAGAGGAGGGCATCGTATCCGAAGAGACGTCCCGGACCATGCGCATGCTCCTGGAAAGCGTGGTGTCCGAGGGTTCGGGAAAGAATGCGTACATCGAGGGCTATTCCATCGGAGGGAAGACGGCGACGTCAGAGACCCTTCCCCGGAGCGCGGGGAAATACATCGCCTCTTTCGTGGGATTTGCGCCGGCGGAAGACCCGGAAGTCCTGGGCATCGTCATCATCCATGACCCGAAAGGCGTGTATTACGGCGGGACCATCGCGGCTCCGGTGCTCCGGGACATCTATGACAATGTCCTTCCCTATCTCGGGATTGAAAAAACAGAGTCGATGGTTTATACTAAGTAGGATGTTCAAAAAGGGGGATGTCCCCTGTGAGAAACAAAAGAAATGAAGAGGTGTATTTATGAGCAGTCATGTAGTGATCCCGGTCCTGATATCCTTCGCGGTAAGCCTCGTGCTCGGTCCGGTCGTCATTCCTTTTTTGCGGAAACTGAAAATGAAGCAGACGGAGCGCACCGACGGCGTGCAGTCCCACTTAAAGAAGGCGGGGACGCCGACGATGGGCGGCATCATCATCCTCATCGCCGTAGTCGTGACGTCGCTGTTCTATGTGAAGGATTACCCGAAGATCATACCGGTGCTCTTTCTCACGGTGGCCTTCGGCCTCATCGGGTTTCTGGATGATTACCTGAAGGTGGTGCTGAAGCGCTCGGATGGACTGATGCCGATGCAGAAGATGGCGCTGCAGATTATCGTCACGGCGGTGTTCGCTTTTTATCTGGTGCGCGTGGCGGATATCCCGCTCACCATGCTGGTGCCGTTTTCCGGCGGATATTACTGGGATATCGGATGGCTGGCGGTGCCGGTGCTGTTCCTGGCGGTGATTGGTACGGTGAACGGCACGAACTTTACGGACGGGCTTGACGGTCTGGCATCCAGCGTGACCGTGCTGGTGGCCACGTTCTTTACGGTGGTCGCCATCGGGACGAAGAGCGGCATCGAGCCGGTCACCTGCGCGGTGGTGGGAGCGCTCCTGGGATTCCTGCTCTTTAACGTATACCCTGCCAGCGTGTTCATGGGCGACACCGGTTCCCTTGCCCTGGGAGGTTTTGTGGCAGGTACGGCGTATATGCTGCAGATGCCCCTCTTTATCATCGTCGTCGGCTTCATCTACCTGGCGGAGGTGGCTTCGGTCATCATCCAGGTCACTTATTTTAAGAAGACCGGCGGAAAGCGCATCTTCAAGATGGCGCCCATCCATCACCACTTTGAGCTGTGCGGATGGTCGGAGACCAGGGTCGTTGCCGTGTTCTCCGTCATCACGGCGCTGTTGTGCCTGGTGGCGCTCATGGGCGTGTAGGAAACGGGGGAAATACGAATGGAAATACAGGGAAAAAAGGTACTGGTATTTGGCTGCGGCATCAGCGGAGAGTCTGCCGCCCGTCTGCTCGCCGGACAGGGGGCGGATGTCATCCTCTATGACGGCAATGACGGACTGGACGAAAGCGGGATTAAAACGAGAGTGCCGGGCAGCGTGCGGCTCGTGCTCGGGGATTTCCCGGAGGAGCTTCTGGGCGGGCTCTCCCTCGTGGTCATGAGCCCGGGCGTCCCCACGGACCTTCCGGTGGTGGAGAAGATGAGGGCGAAAGGCATCCCGGTGTGGGGCGAGATCGAGCTGGCGTGGAACTATGGGAAAGGCGACGTCCTCGCGATAACAGGCACCAACGGAAAGACCACCACGACGACGCTTCTGGGTGAAATCATGAAAAACGGGAAAGAGAGCGTGTTCGTGGTGGGAAATATCGGGACGCCGTACACCGGCATCGCATCCGATACCACGGAGGATTCGGTCACCGTGGCGGAAATCAGCAGCTTCCAGCTGGAGACAGTTCACAGTTTCCGCCCGAAAGTGAGCGCCATCCTGAATATCACGCCGGACCACCTGAACCGGCACCACACGATGGAGGCGTACATCGCCGCAAAGGAGCGCATCGCGGAAAATCAGACGTCCTCCGACGTCTGCGTCCTGAACTATGAGGATGAAGTCCTTCGGAAATTCGGGGAAAGCCTGGATGCCGGAGTTCTATATTTCAGCAGCAGGCGTAAACTTAACAGAGGCGTCTATCTGGACGGGGACCGCATCATCTGCAGCATGGACGGGGAAATCCCGGTGTGCAGGACAGGGGAGCTCCAGGTCCTGGGGACCCACAACTATGAAAATGTGATGGCGGCAGTCGCCATGGCGTATGTATACGGCATCCCGATGGATGTGATACGCCGGACGCTGCTCGCATTCAGGGGCGTTGCCCACCGCATTGAGTTCGTGGCGGAGAAGAACGGCGTCGCCTACTACAATGATTCCAAGGGCACGAACCCGGACGCTGCCATCCGGGGAATCCGTGCGATGAACCGTCCCACCGTCCTCATCGGCGGCGGATATGACAAAGATTCCTCCTACGGGGAATGGATACGCGCCTTTGACGGCAGGGTAAAGAAGCTGGTCCTCATCGGAGCGACCAGGGAGAAGATTGCGGAGGCTGCCAGGACCGAAGGATTTGAAGATATCGTGATGGCGGATACGTTCGAGGAAGCCTTTGAAAAATGCGTGGAGTGCGCACAGCCCGGAGACGCGGTGCTCCTGTCACCGGCATGTGCGAGCTGGGGCATGTTTAAGAACTATGAGGAACGCGGAGATAAATTCAGAGAACTTGTAGAACATCTGTAAGGAGTGTGGATGGATTGGAGCGTTCCGAAAAGAAGAGGCGGTATGATGAGGCGCTGATCACGGTGGTGCTCATCCTGGCGGCGGTGGGACTCGTGGTGCTCTACAGCACCAGTTCCTACAACGGCAGCATAAAGTTCCACGACAGGTTTTACTACCTGAAGAAACAGGGGTTCGCCACATTCATCGGACTTCTGGGTATGGTAATCGTATCCAGGGTCGATTACCACAGATGGGCGGCGCTGGCTGTGCCGGGCTATCTGGCGGCGGTGGCGCTGTCGGTCGCTGTGATGCTCTTCGGAGACGAATATAACGGGTCCAAAAGATGGTTGTCTTTGGGCCCGGTTTCTTTTCAGCCCTCGGAGTTCGCCAAGGCGGCAGTCATCCTCTTCCTCGCATGGCTGGTGAGCCGCCACGCCGGGAAACTGAAGAAGTTTCGGATGCTGCTCGTGATGCTGCTCCCGGCCCTGCCCCTTGTGGCGCTGGTGGGCGCCAGCAATCTGAGTACTGCGATCATCATCTTCGGCATCGCGGTGGTGCTCCTCTTCGTGGCGAGTCCGAACTACTCCCAGTTTATCTGGATGGGCAGCGCGGGAGCCGCATTTATGGCGGTGTTCCTGGCGATGGAGAGCTACCGGCTGGAGCGCATCGCCATCTGGCGCAGTCCGGAGGACTATGAGAAGGGATACCAGACGCTTCAGGGGCTGTATGCCATCGGGAGCGGCGGCATCTTCGGCAGAGGGCTCGGGAACAGCGTGCAGAAGCTGGGATTTCTTCCGGAGGCGCAGAATGACATGATATTTTCCATCATCTGTGAAGAGCTGGGGCTCGCGGGAGCCGGCATCATCGTGCTTCTGTTCTTCCTGCTCATCTGGCGGTTCTTCGTGATTGCGGAGAAAGCGCCGGACCTGATGGGAGCCCTCATCGCGTCGGGCGCCATGGCGCACATGATGATACAGGTCATCCTCAATATCGCCGTGGTCACCAATTCCATTCCGAACACGGGCATCACCCTTCCTTTTATCAGTTACGGCGGGACGTCGGTCCTTTTCCTGCTGCTGGAAATAGGGCTTGTGCTCAGCGTATCCCGTCTGATAGAATAAAACACAGAGCCGGACGGCGCAGAATCCCTCCGGCAGAGCAAAATGGAGAAACAAAACCGATGAAGAAAAAGAAGACCAGAAAGAAAAAGATACTCCCCGTCATACTGATGTTTCTCGCAGCCCTCATTGTTGCAGCTGCGGTGGTGGTCGTCGTGTTCCGCACGCGGACCATCGAGGTCACGGGGAGCACTTATTACAGCGAGAATACGATACGGACCTGGATACAGAATGATAAGCTGTCTGTCAATTCCCTCTATATTGTTGTGAAATATGACCTGCTGGACGGGGAGCTGCCTACCGGAGCGGAGAAGTTCCATGTGGCCCTGGAAAATCCGTGGACCGTGCTCGTGACGGTGGAGGAAAAGGAGATGGCAGGGTATGTGGAGGACGACGGGGCATACCTCTATTTTGATGGGACGGGGACTGCCGTCCTGCGGACGAAGAAGCCGGTGGAGGGGGTGCCTTACATCGAAGGGCTCACTTTTGACGCCGCGAAAGTAGAACTGGGAACCAGGCTGCCGGTGGAAGATGAGGGAATCTTTGAAGATATTGTGGATGTGACCAGGAACCTGAAGAAATATGAACTGGTCCCGGACCGGCTGACCTGCGCCGACGACGGCATACGGCTTATGTTCGGCATCGTCGAGGTGACGCTGGGGGAGAGCGGGTACGAGGAGAAGCTCCAGCAGGTGCAGCCCATCCTGGAGAAGCTCTCGGAACTGTATCCGGATACTGCGGGAACACTGTATCTGGACAATTATACCAAGGAGTCGGACAGCATCCGGTTTGTGCCATCGGAATAGATGGCTGTACTGTTAGAAAAAATCAGAAAAATAGGAAAAAATCTATTGATTATTTGAGGAAAAGACTATATTATATACTTATTGGATTGTAATGTTCAATAAAAAGGGATGTATAAGCAATTAATAAGACGACAAAGGAGGAAATACTCTTGTTAGAAATTAAGACCAATGAATCAGAAGCGGCCGCAAGAATAATTGTTGTCGGAGTAGGCGGCGGCGGAAATAACGCTGTGAACCGGATGATCGACGAGCAGATTGCGGGCGTGGAATTTATCGCAGTGAATACAGATAAGCAGGCATTGCAGCTCTGCAAAGCACCGACTCTTATGCAGATCGGCGAGAAACTTACGAAAGGTCTTGGCGCCGGTGCACAGCCTGAGGTTGGAGAAAAAGCGGCAGAGGAAAGCTCTGAGGAGATTTCAGCAGCTCTCAAAGGTGCAGATATGGTATTTGTAACCTGTGGTATGGGCGGCGGAACCGGTACAGGAGCAGCGCCGGTTATTGCGCGTATCGCAAAAGAGCAGGG
>DXAL01000035.1 GCA_019117125.1 Candidatus Mediterraneibacter merdipullorum | reverse complement strand
AAGGAGCGTGATTTCATGCCGAATTTAAGAAAAATCGAAGCGGCTGTACCCGCCATCCGGGAAAAGAAGAAGGTAGCCGCTTACGCCAGAGTGTCCATGCAGTCGGAACGGATGCTCCACTCCCTTTCCGCACAGGTGAGCTACTACAGCGGGCTGATCCAGAAGAACCCAGACTGGGAGTATGCCGGGGTCTATGCAGATGATTTTATTTCCGGTACCAACACGGTAAAGCGCGATGAGTTCAAACGGATGCTTGCCGACTGCGAGGCAGGCAAGATAGACATCATCCTGACAAAGAGCATTTCACGGTTTGCCAGGAATACGGTGGATCTTCTGGAAACGGTGCGGCATTTGAAGGATTTAGGCGTTGAGGTGCAGTTCGAGAAAGAACGCATACGCTCGATGGATGGGGACGGCGAACTGATGCTGACCATCCTGGCGTCCTTTGCCCAGGAGGAGAGCCGCAGCATTTCTGATAATGTGAAATGGGGCATTCGGAAGCGGATGCAGAACGGCATTCCCAACGGCCGTTTCCGCATCTACGGCTACCGTTGGGAGGGTGACGAACTGGTCATTGTACCGGAGGAGGCGGAAATCGTAAAGCGAATCTTCCAGAACTTTCTGGACGGAAAATCCCGGCTGGAAACAGAGCGGGAATTTGCCGCCGAGGGCATCACTACCAGAGAGGGGCACCGTTGGGTGGATTCCAACATCAAGGTGGTGCTGACCAATGTGACCTACACAGGAAACCTGCTCCTGCAAAAGGAGTTCATCTCCGACCCTATCTCCAAGCAGCGGAAAAAGAACCGAGGGGAACTTCCGCAGTACTATGTGGAGGACACCCATCCTGCCATAATCGACAAGGCCGCTTTTGACTTTGTGCAGGAAGAAATGGCAAGGCGCAGGGAACTGGGACCGTTGGCAAACAAGAGCCTGAACACTTCCTGCTTTACAGGAAAAATCAAATGCCCATACTGCGGCCAGAGCTATATGCACAACAAGCGGACAGACCGGGGCTATATGGAGTTCTGGAACTGCGGAAGCAAAAAGAAAAAGAAGAAAGGCACCGGCTGTCCTGTGGGAGGCACCATCAACCACAAAAATATGGTCAGGGTCTGCACGGAAGTTCTGGGGCTTGATGAATTTGATGAAGCCATCTTTTTGGAAAAGGTGGACCATATCGATGTGCCAGAACGCTATACGCTGGAGTTTCATATGGCGGATGGCAGTGTGGTAACAAAGGCCTGTCCGAATACGGGGCATCAGGACTGCTGGACGCCGGAGCGGAGGGCGGCAAAGGCGGAATTTATGAAAAAAGAAATGGCGCGGAGAAAGGAGCGGAAAGACAAATGCAGAAAAAAGTAACGGCGATTCCGGCTACCATCACGAAATACACCGCCGCGCCCATCGGCAGCAAGCGGAAACGCCGTGTCGCCGGTTATGCCCGCGTCTCCACCGACCACGAAGACCAGGTCACCAGCTACGAAGCGCAGGTGGACTATTACACCAATTACATCAAGGGACGGGATGATTGGGAGTTTGTTTCCATCTATACGGACGAAGGAATCTCTGCGACCAATACCAAGCGGCGCGAGGGCTTCAAGGCGATGGTGGCGGATGCCCTTGCCGGAAAGATCGACCTTATAGTAACAAAAAGTGTCAGCCGGTTTGCCAGAAATACAGTGGACAGCCTGACTACCGTGCGGATGCTGAAAGAAAAGGGCGTGGAGATCTACTTTGAAAAGGAGAACATCTGGACGCTGGACGCCAAGGGCGAGCTGCTCATCACCATCATGTCAAGCCTCCCCCAGGAGGAGAGCCGGAGCATTTCGGAGAACACAACCTGGGGCCAGCGGAAGCGGTTCGCCGACGGCAAGGCGAGTGTGGCCTACAAGCGGTTCCTGGGCTATGACCGGGGTCCCAACGGCGGCTTCGTGGTCAATCAGGAACAGGCAAAGACGGTCAAGTTGATTTACAAGCTGTTTCTGGATGGGCTGACCTGCCACGCCATCGCAAAGGAACTGACAGAGCGGAAACTGCCGACTCCGGGCGGCAAGGCGGTCTGGAGCCAAAGCACCGTCCGCAGCATCCTTACCAACGAGAAGTACAAAGGCGATGCACTCCTGCAGAAGGAGTTCACGGTGGACTTCCTCCAGAAGAAAACGAAAAAGAACGAGGGCGAGGTCCCGCAGTACTATGTGGAAGGCAACCATGAAGCCATCATCGATCCGGACACCTTCGACTACGTCCAGGCGGAGATGGCGCGGCGGATGAAGGATAAGCACCGCTACAGCGGCGTGAGTATGTTTTCCTCCAAGATCAAATGCGGCGAATGCGGATGTTGGTATGGCTCAAAGGTATGGCACTCCACAGATAAATACCGCCGGGTCATCTACCAGTGCAATCACAAGTACAAAGGCGGAAAGCCATGCAGCACGCCCCATGTCACGGAAGATCAGGTCAAGGACGCATTTGTCCGAGCAGTCAACATCCTGCTCTCAGAGAAGGAAGAATTATCTGCCAATGTGCAGATGGTCATCGCCATGCTGTGCGACAGTGCAGAACTGGAAAAGCGACAGACAGAACTGAAGGAAGAACTGGAGGTCGTGGTTGGCCTGGTAGAGCGGTGCGTGACGGAGAATGCCCGTGTCGCCCTCGATCAGGACGAGTATACCGAGCGTTACAATGGGCTGGTCAGCCGCTATGAAGCGGTCAAGGCACAGTACGATGAGGTCACACAGGCAGTCGCCGACAAAGCCGACCGCAAAAAGCTGCTGGAGCAGTTCCTCCATACGGTGGAGGTGCAGGAGCCGGTCACGCAGTTTGATGAAAGGCTGTGGTCGAGCCTGGTAGATTTCGTCACGGTGCACAGCGAAAAGGATATCCGGGTCACCTTTAAGGACGGGACAGAGATACAGGCATAACAGAAAACAGGCATCCGATTCTATCAGGCGGGTGCCTGTTTTGTGTCGGCAAATCATAAATTTTCAGAAAACTTTTCGTGAATGTTGGTGAACATTCTTCATGTGCCTTTGCTTTTACGCGGGTTTTCTTGTATAATTTACTATGTATATCTGTGTGTAGATGGCGCAAGGAGAGGTTAAGGATATGGCGGCTTATCAAAGCGAGTTAGCGGTTATCACAAAGGCAAAAGACCTCTGCTCCTATGTGATGACGGTAACGGATAAATCGCCAAAGCGTTTCCGATTTACCCTTGTTGCAAAGCTGCAAAACTACGCGCTGAACATTATCGAAAACCTGTACCGGGCAAACGAGGTGTTTGTCAAAGCGGGCGACAGGGAAAAGGCGCAGCAGCGCATAGACTTCCAGCACCAAGCCTTGACGGAATTGAAACTATTGGGCTATATGGCGCAGCTATCTATGGAGCAGGGCTGCATACTGCCAAAGCAGTATGAGCAGATCACAAAGAAAATCCACGACTGCCAGAACATGCTGTGCGCATGGCTGAACAGCGACAGGAAACGACTGGGGGTGTAAGCCGAAAGGCTTTCATCATATACGGGATAAGGTTGTAAAATCTTGAGCGCGGGCTACTGGTGGCTCCGCTCTCCCAACGCAAACAATACGAACAATGCGGGCCTCGTCAACAATAACGGCAACGTGAACAACAACAATGTGAACAACGACTGGGCTGCGCGCCCCGCGTCGCCTTATCGCCCGATGCTTGCCCCAAGCGGGACAAGCCTGTGCGAGCCGGAAAACGGCTAGATATATGGCAGCTTCGTATTGACGAAAGCCCCAAAAGGGGAAGTAACGGCTATTCTGGGCGAAATGCCCATGAACGCATAAATGATATGAAGAAGGACAGGAGGAGGCACAATGAAACCCAAAAGAAGGATTTTAAGTTTACTACTTGCAATCTGCCTTGTAGTAGGGATTATGCCCACAGCGGCTTTTGCGGCCAATAACGATAAGGCTATTCAGCTTGGCGCAAGCAACATCAGCGGCTATGACAGTACAAATGGATATGACTATATCTATTACGGCGAATGGGACAATAGCCCCATAAAATGGCGGGTATTGGACGAGCAGACCAACACCCAAAACGAAGGTCTGTTCCTGCTCTCTGATGTGTTGCTTGGGACGGATACTTATGGAGGCGTGTATTTTGACAATAGCGGAAGCGACAGCAAAGTATGGCAAAATAGTACGGCGCAAACGTGGTGTAAAAACTTTTACAGTAATAATTTCAGTAGTAAAGAGCAAAACGCGGTTTTAGAAACCACGAAAAGCGATACAGAGTTTACCAGCAGCAGTACATATAGAGTACCATTTGCCGCTTCTGAAAATATCTTAAACGGCGACAAGGTATTTTTCCTCTCGGCAGAGGAAGCGGAAAACAGCGCATACGGTTTTACCGATGACAATGCGCGTATTGCCAATTATGGCAATAGAGCCGGTGTGTGGTGGCTCCGCTCGCCCTACGCCGGCATTACGAGCAGTGCGGGCCTCGTCTACGCTCACGGCCAAGTGTACATTCACAATGTGGACCACGACTGGGCTGCGCGCCCCGCTTTTAATTTAGATCTGAACTCTGTCCTCTTCATATCTGCCGCCGAAGGCGGAAAAATCTCCTCCGCTGCAAGCGGCGGTAATCAAGGCGGCGAAGCAGCCGGATCGATTTTTGAAATTGGAGATTATACCGGAAACGAATGGAAATTAACACTAAAGGATGAAAGCCGCAGATTTTCAGCCAATGTGAACGGACAGACAAACGTTTCCGCTCAGGCGGGCGACAGCGTACAGATTAGCTATTCGGGTGCAGAGACAGGCGAAAAAGAATATGTTTCTGTCCTGCTCTGTGACAGCAGTAACACCGTTCTTTACTACGGAAATATCGCCCAGGACAGCGAAAGCGGCACGGCTACGGTCAGCCTTCCGTCAGGCCTTGCGGCCGGAGATTATAAGCTGGAGGTGTTTTCCGAGCAGTGCAACGGCAACTATAAAACAGACTATGCCAGCTCTTTTCAAACGATTAATCTGAAAGTCCCCCTGTCGCTGGAAACAACGCCAAACGCCACGTTTACCGCCGCAAGTGATAACGGCGGCGTCCTTTCGGACGTGGATGTTTCTATGAAATACAGCGTGGACGGCGGCAGTACATGGAATGGTATTACTGATACAACAATGCCGATTACCGGCGTAACAGCGTCAAATGATGTAAAGGTGTACAAACCAGGGAACGGTATAACGACTTCCGACTCCGCAGTGCAGACCATTGACGTGACGCAGGCGGAGCCGCCAACAGGCGTTCTTGCAGTGGACTGCACCACAAGCGAACAGAACGATGGACAGATCACGGGCGTTGACAGCACAATGGAATATAAGCTGTCCACGGCTTCCGTTTGGACGGACGTTCCCGGTAATTCCGTTACGGGACTTACCAACGGAGCCTATGAAGTCCGTGTAAAGGCAGACGGAACAGCTCTTGCATCCACCGCTGTGACTGTCACAATTGCCGCACACACCTGCGTGGCAGAAGGCGACTGGCAGTATGACGAAACCAACCATTGGAATACCTGTGAATGCGGCGAAACCATAAACAAGGCGGAACATACCTTTAAGTGGGTAATTGATACGGAAGCTACCGCTACGCAGGCAGGCTCCAGGCATGAGGAATGTACCGTATGCGGCTACAAAAAGGACGCAGTTGAAATCCCAGCAACTGGAACGACAGGCGATCCTTCCCAGCCGACCGAGAAACCGGATGCAACGACACCGACAGACAAGGAAGAACCATCAGGAACAAACGAAGCTCCTCCTACGGGAGATAATTCCAATTACCTGCTCTGGATCATTCTGGCGCTGGCATCAAGCGCTGGTCTTACAGGTACCGTAATCTACAGACGATGGAAAAAGCAAAACAGATAATACCAACACTGCCCTGCGGCGAATAACCGCAGGGCAGTTTCATAAGTATGCCCCTTCTGTTACCCTTGCACCTGTTTACTATCGTTAAAGGGGTGGCGTGTTCATCGTTAATGGGGTATCCGGTGCATCGTTACATTGTATCAATTTCGGTATGGCAACGGACAAAACCACGCCGAGATTGATACAATTCCATACCCTCAAAAATGCCGTAAATCCGCCGTTTCTGGGCGGTTTTTCTATTTTCAGCACTGTGGTGGCATAGGCAAAATGGCGGTTTTGACAAGGCGGTTCACCATTTTGGTGGTACTCTGTAACGATAGAAAAGCTATCGTTACAGAGTAGGGCTATCGTTAAGATGTGCTATGGTTTCTTTTTAGAGAGCTATCAACATACCTTTTTCGTTAAGGGGTAGAAAAATTCATAAATCTGTGATACAATAAATTGTAGTGTGAGTGTAATATATGTTACTACAGCAAAGGAGAGTCGGAATGCTGAAGAATAATGTAGAAGTCGATGTAAAAGTGAAATGTATAGAGGGCGATGTTACCCAAGCAAAACTGGCAGAAGAAATAGGAACTTCGGCACCGTATGTCAGTCGGCTCATAAGGAATAACGAAAAAATTGTCAATAAGACCTTTCTACAGCTGATGGAAAAGCTGGGATACGATGTTGAGTTGACCTATGTAAAACGCGAGGAGGAGTAGTATTATGGCGCAGCAATATACACGACAGTCTGTAAAAGGGGTATCTGAGAGCGGATGATAAATATTTGCCGGATGAGGACTGCTTTGCCCGTTCATATCGTTGGATGTCGGAACAGATGCAAAAACGACTTAGTGTACCTCCACATGGTGTTACATATCCCGTGTGGGCATGGTATCAGTGGGAAGGAAAGCGAAAACGTCCGGATATGCGGACACATAATAAAGGATATGGAGCAAAAGGCACTCCTATTGTACTGCTTACTGTAGATGTGCCGGAGAAATTTGTATTGCTTTCAGACTTTGACTACTGGCATTTCGTTCTTAATGATACGCCACTTAGGTTTGATGAAAATGGTGAAATTGAGGAGTGCTCTGAAACAGAAAAACAGGACAGTTGGGAAAAGATATTTGATTTCACTTATAAGTATGCTGGAGAAGAGGATATACCGCTAAGCACTCAGGCAACCTTGTGGGAAATTAGGAACGAATGGGTGCTGGAGGCAGAGCATTTTAAATCTCGATGAAATCTATGGAAGGAGCTATGATATGAAACACAAAGTAAAACTGACCGTAATAGACAAGAAACTGTACCCGGAGCTTCAGCAGCAGTACTGTGCTGATCCAAATTCCGGTGCATGCCCATGCTATAACGTTGGGGACGAGTTTATTTTTTACCGAGATGATGAGCGGGATGATTTCTGGCATATGGGACTGAATACCCTTGTGAAAACATCAGCCGATCCGGATACGGTGGCAGGCGGACCGAAGATGCCCCACTGCTCCGAGCTTTGGGATGCCATCAGCAGATATATTTATACCGGGCTGCAGGGCGGCTCTATCATGAAGGGCTGGATGGAGCGTGAGAATGAGATGATCGCCTGTTGTTCGGACGGGACAAGACCGGTTATCTTTAGAATTGAGAGGATAGATTATGAGGATTAGTGAGATTCAGATTAAAAAGATAAACGAGGATTTCACTGTATGTAAAGTTCACGATTTTTCACAAGTGAATTTGGAATCAGAATTTATTTTTATCGGGAAAACAGATGAAGAAAAATCGGTTGTCTGTCTTACAAAGGATGCTCCAGATAACACCACAGACCGAGAGGATGGATGGAGAGCTTTTCGGATAGAGGGTTTGCTGGACTTTTCTCTGACCGGCATACTGGCCAAGATTGCTTCTCATCTAGCAGAAAAGAATATACCGATATTTGCCATATCCACTTTTAATACAGACTATGTGTTGGTAAAGGCAGAATATGAGATGGAGGCATTAAGTGTGCTTGGTCAGGCAGAATATCAGATTGTGACAGGGGAATCCGCATGCTGATACGAAGAGAAAATAAAAGTGATTACGAAAGTATTTATGATGTGGTAAAGACAGCTTTTGAGAGCGCTGACCATGCGGACGGCAACGAGCAGGATCTGGTCAATGCTCTTAGAAACGGGGATTCCTATATCTCCGAGCTGTCGCTCGTTGTGGAAATAGATGGAATCATTGTCGGACACGTTATGTTTACAAAAGCGTGGGTTGGAGATATTCCGGTTCTTGCGCTTGCTCCGCTTTCTGTAATCCCAGAGTACCAAAGAAAAGGAATCGGTACGGCATTGGTAAAAGAGGGACATAGGATTGCAGCTGACCTTGGCTTTGCGTATTCTGTTGTACTGGGCAGCGAAAATTATTATCCCAAATTCGGATATGTTCCGGCTGATACCGTTGGCATACAGGCACCCTTTGACGTGCCGAAGAAGAATTTCATGGCATATAAGCTGAGGGAAGATGCACCGGAGGCTTGCGGAGTAATGCGATATGCAGGGGAATTTGGGATTACGTAAAAATTTATTTTGCAGGTGTGTGGCATGAGTGTTATTGAGATTTTGACTGATAAGAAACAGTATCTCGATTTATTGTTATTAGCGGATGAGCAAGAAGATATGATAGATCGTTATCTTTCCAGGGGCAGGATGTACATTCTTGATGATGATGGCATTAAGTGCGAGTGTGTTGTAACCGATGAAGGAAATGGTGTGCTGGAGATAAAAAACATTGCGACAGTTCCGGAGTACCAAGGTAAAGGATATGCAAAAGCGATGATTGATTTTGTTGTCAATAAATATAAAGGACAGTATACCGTTGTGCAGGTCGGAACCGGTGATAGTCCTTTGACGATTCCGTTCTATGAAAAGTGCGGCTTCGTTTATTCTCATAGCTTACCAAACTTTTTTATAGACAATTATGATCATCCAATATTTGAGAACGGTATTCAGTTGGTAGATATGGTCTACCTGAAAAGACCGTTATGAACATTTTCCAGTTTGACGAGGTGACGAGATGTACGCACAGACTGCAGTAAAATCCCATACGGGATATCTGTTCGTCTGAAAAGGTGATGTACCGGCAGGTTCTTGACCTTTATGCAACGAGCGTTGAAAAGATTTAGGGGGGAATAGTATGGCAAATGAATTACTGGAAAACCTGGAGAGACTTCATACAACAGAACTCGGCGTTATGCGTATTAAAAAGAACTTAGCGTTATCTTTGAATGAAAAAAATGTGATTGAATGGTGTAAAGAAAAAATCAGTCTTCCTAATGCAGAAATTATAAGAAAAGGGAAAAACTGGTACATAACGATTGATAATTGTATCATTACAATAAATGCGTACAGCTATACCGTTATCACTGCACACAAAGTAAAATGATGAATGATTTTATAAGAGAATTCGTACAATACTGTCGTGAAAGGTGGAAATGTCAATGGAACTTCGGGTTTTACGGTACTATTTAACCGTTGCGCGGGAAGAAAATATCACCCGTGCCGCGGAGATTTTACATATCACGCAGCCGACGCTCAGCCGCCAGATGGCGGAACTGGAGGCTGAATTAAATACGAGGCTGTTCGAGCGGACAAACCGGAAAATTGTATTGACGGAAGCGGGCATGCTGCTGCGCCGCCGGGCTGAAGAACTGGTGTCTCTGGCAGAAAAGACGGAGCTGGAATTCAAGGATTCCGGCGAAGAGCTGACCGGGCTGATTTCAATCGGAAGCGGTGTGTCTGCTGTGGTTTCTGAGAATCTGCCGAATCTGATACAGACATATTCAAACCGGTATCCGCATGTGCGTTTTGAGCTGCACACAGGTACGGCGGCGGTAATCAAAGACCAGCTGGACAAGGGGCTTTTGGATGTCGGCATTTTAATGGAGCCGGTGGAAGTGGAAAAGTATGATTTTGTCCGTTTGCCCGAAAAAGATGTCTGGGGAATCCTTATGCCGGAAGATGCTCCTCTGGCGCAAAAAACCAGTATAACGCCCGCTGATTTGCGAATGCTTCCGCTGATTGCAAGCTGGCGCATTGTGGAGCGGGAAGCCAAAGCATGGTTTGGCGGCGACACGGACCATTTGAATGTAATCTGCACATACGACCTGATTGATAACGCTGCGCTGCTGGTGGAGCGCCGTCTGGGATATGCCTTTGTGATTGAAGGCGCCTTAAAAAATTATCCGGGTCTTGTTTTTCGTCCGCTTTCCCCGGAAATCAGCAATACCTCCGTATTGGTATGGAAAAAATATCTGCCGTCCAGTGCGGCTGTCCAGAAATTTATTGAACTTGCCAGAAATGCTTACAAAGCATAGCAATAAGAGAAACCAGGTATTTTACATATTTCAAAACGTTTCCTATAATGTGAGTGTACCGGAAATCGGAAAGATTTTTGGACACTCATTTTTTTATCAGATGGGGAGGGGTGCCTATGAATATCAGGCAGGCGAGTGAACACTTTGGTGTTCCGCTTGACAAACTGCATCTTTATGAAGAACAGGGATTGTTTGACTGTCATAAACAGCCGGACGGTCGTATTGAATACACGGATGATTTGATGGATTATATCGGAATCATCAATGTGTTGACAGATGCAGGCGCTGAAGCGGACGCGTTGCGCAGTTTTATGCAGAGGCTCATGCAGAGCTCTGTTACAAAAGAGGAGAAGCTTCTTTATTTGCGCAGCCAGCGGCAAAAACTTCTGGAAAGTATCCACTCGAAACAGAGATTGCTGGATCAGCTGGATTATATTATTTTTGACGTTAATAAAACTTCAGATTCTGTGCAGTGTGAAATGAATGATATGAAACAGTAAGTTGGAAAGATTGAAAATAAAAATGGAGGGAAAAAAGATGAGTAAAAAAATTGTACAGACAGCAGGCAGAGACCAGCTGGGCGGTTTTGCCCCGGAATTTGCCCACTATAACGATGACGTTCTCTTTGGAGAAAACTGGAATAACCAGGATATTGACCTGAAAACCCGATGTATTGTGACGATGGTGGCGCTGATGTCCTCCGGGATTACAGATTCTTCCCTGGTGTATCATCTGGAAAACGCGAAAGCCCATGGAGTGACCAGAGCGGAAGCGGCAGCCATCATCACGCATGTCGCATTTTATGTTGGCTGGCCCAAGGGCTGGGCGGTATTTCGTCTGGCACAGGAGGTCTGGAAGGACGAGGATGAAGTGAAAGAGGAACAGCACGGCGGCATGTTCGGTCTTGGACAGCCAAATGATGCCTATGCTCAGTATTTTGTAGGGCAGAGCTACTTGAATCCTGTGGTCGGTCAGAGCGGCGTTCATATTGCAAATGTGACCTTTGAGCCGGGCTGCCGCAACAACTGGCATATCCATAAAGCGCAGAAAGGCGGCGGACAGCTCCTGCTCTGCACCGAAGGCCGGGGATGGTATCAGGAGTGGGGCAGGGAAGCCAGGGAACTGCATCCCGGCGATGCGGTGGAGATTCCTGCGGGCGTCAAACACTGGCATGGCGCTGCAAAGGACAGCTGGTTTTCCCATCTGGCGGTGGAACTGCCCGGTGAAGACGCTTCCAATGAATGGCTGGAAGCGGTAAACGATGAGACATACAACGCTTTGAAATAAAGAACTCAAATACAGGAGGAAATATGAATATTTCATCCCCACTTTATTATCCGTATGTGATATAATGCGTGTGGTTAGATAATCAGGACGCACTGCAGAAGGAGTAAGACAGACATGGAAGCAAGGCTCAGTGGACACACAAAACTTTACGCGCTGATTGGCTCTCCCGTTGGGCACTCGGGCTCCCCGGCGATGCACAACTACAGTTTTCAGCGGCTTGGCATCGACGCGGCATATCTTGCCTTTGACGTGACGGAGGAGAAGACGGCGGACGCTTTCCGGGCGCTGCGCACCCTTCATGCGGGCGGGTTCAACGTGACGATGCCGTGTAAGAAAGAGGCGGCCCGCCTTGTGGACAGACTGTCGCCGGAGGCGGCGCTCATCGGCGCATGCAATACCGTGGTGATAGAAGAAGACGGCACGACAACCGGATATAATACCGATGGCACCGGCTTCCTGCGAAGCCTGAAAGAACACGGGACGGACGTCCGGGGACAGAAGGTCGCGATACTGGGAGCCGGAGGCGCGGCAACGGCTGTGGCAGTGCAGGCAGCGCTGGACGGCGCAGAGGAAATCGCCATCCTGAACCGCAGGAGCGGGCACTCTTATGAGAATGCCGTAAAGACAGCGGAGAAGATAAGAAATGCGGGTCTGGACATCCGGGAGGTTTCGGTGGGGGACCTGGAGGACAAAAGCCTCCTCAGAGAGGTGATTGTCCGGAGCGACATCCTTGTCAATGGAACCCGCGTGGGCATGTGCCCGATGGATGATCTGACGCCGGTTCCGGCGGAATATCTGCACCGTGACCTGACGGTGGCGGATGTCGTCTACAATCCCAGGGAGACCCGCCTCCTCCGCGAGGCAAAGGCCGCCGGGTGCCGCGCGGCGGTGGGAGGCATCGGCATGCTGCTCTGGCAGGGCGCAGAAGCGTTCCGTCTGTTCACCGGTCAGGAGATGCCTGCGGAAGAAGTGCGGGAAAAATTTTTCAGAGAATGATTTTTGCATGAAGAAAGCAGGTCTGTGCATCAGACCTGCATCATAAACTGTCGGATGACATGGAGCACGCCGTCTTCATCATTGGAAAGAGTGATGTAGTCGGCGGCTTCTTTTACTTCCGGGCGGGCGTTCGCCATGGCGACGCCGAGTCCGGCGTACTGTATCATGGAAATGTCGTTGTAGCTGTCGCCGCAGCAGATCAGGTTTTCCGCCGTCATGCCGAGCCGCTTCATCAGGGAGTCGAGCGCTGCGGCCTTATCCACGTTCAGCGGCATGATTTCCAGATAGAACGGTTCGGAGAGATAGATGCTTAAGCGCCCCTGATACTGTTTCCGGAGCGGTTCGATGACGGTGCGGACCAGAGCGGGGTCGCCGGAGACGATCATCTTATTCACCGGGAAATCAAGGACAGAAGGAAAGTCGTCCACAGGGACGATGCCGATGCGGCAGTTGTCCGCTTCCACCTGGTTGAACGGATTGTCCTGTATGCCGGAGAGGATTTCGGTATCGGTATAGGAGATGAGGTCCAGTCCGGGGATGGTTTTCACATATTCCCAGATGGGACGGATGACCTCCGGCGGCAGTGTCTGGTTGTGGATGATGCTGCCGTCTGAGCACCGTGTGATGCGGGCTCCGTTGAAGGAGAGGGTATATCCGCCGTAGCGCGCAAGCTCCAGTTCCTCTGCGAGATACACGACGCCGTTGATGGGGCGTCCGCTGGCGAGGACCACGGTCTTTCCTCTCTTCTGCAGTTCGATGATCCCCCGGCGCGTAGGTTCGGTGATGATTTTGTCCGAGTTGGTCAGCGTTCCGTCCAGGTCGAGTGCGATTACTTCATATGCCATGTCTTTTCTCCTGCTCACCGGGTCAGGTATTCCACGATTTCAGGGAATTCCATTCCGTGGGATGCCTTGACGAGGATGGTGTCTTTTTCCCGGAGGATGTGTTCTGCGTCTGCAAAGAAATCTGCCTTTGTGTCATAGTGGAAGACGGCAGTCTCTGTTTTGTTTCCGGCGGCGGTCTCTTCTGCGCCGCGGGCAGTTTCTTTGCTTAAGCCGCCGATGCAGACGACGACGTCGATGCCGGATGCGGCGGCGTGTGCGCCCACATCGTAATGCATCTGCTTCTCAGCTCTTCCGAGCTCGAACATATCGCCGAGTATGGCGACGGTTCTCGTGTCTGCACAGGCAAGGACGTCGAGAGAAGAGTTCATGGATGCGGGGTTGGCGTTGTAGCAGTCATCGATGACCGTATAGCGCGCCCCCTCAATCAGGTTGTTGCGGCCGGCGATTGGGACGTTCGCCTCGATTCCTGCAGCAATCTGCCGGTCATCCATTCCCAGCGCGTATCCGACGGCTGTCGCTGCCAGGGCGTTGTACACCATATGCGCGCCCGGGATGGAGATGTGCGCGCAGAAGGAGGAATCCGGGGTGACGAAGCGCGCGTCCGTCCCTTTGAGCCCGCGGCTCTGGATGTCTTCTGCGTGGAACGGGCAGGAAGCGTCCAGCCCAAAGAAGGTCGGTGCGATGCTGTTTTTCGGTGCGCAGCCGCACGGCTTGCCATCGCCGCTGTTATTCGGTGCGCAGCTGCACGGCTTGTTATCGCCGCTGTTTTTCGGTGCGCAGCCGCGCAGTTTGTCGTCGTCGCCGTTTAAGATGACAGCGCCGTCTGAAGCTATGTAGTCGAACATTTCGGTCTTGGCTTTCAATATCCCGTCGCGGGAGCCGAGATTCTCGATGTGCGCTACGCCGATATTCGTGATGACGCAGATATCCGGCCGTGCGATGCGCGCCAGGCGGGACATCTCGCCGAAATTGCTGATGCCCATCTCAAGGACTGCCACCTCGTGTTCTTCGCGGATGCGAAATACTGTGAGGGGGAGCCCGATTTCATTATTGAAGTTCCCCTCGGTTTTCAGGACCGAATATTTCTGCGAGAGGACAGAGGCAATCATCTCTTTCGTACTGGTCTTTCCCACACTGCCGGAGATGCCTACGACTTTGATGTCCAGGGAGCGGCGGTAGTGTTCCGCAAGGTCTTTGAGCGCCTGCTCGCAGGACTGCACCCGGATGTAGGGGTAGGGAACGTCGCCCAGGTCTTGTTCGGACAGCGCGCAGAGCGCACCCTGTTCCATGACCTGCGGGATGAAGGTGTGGCCGTCCACGCGGGCGCCCTTTATGGCGACGAAGAGGTTGTCCTTTTCCACCTTCCTGCTGTCGATAACGACGCCGGATACTTCCCTGGAAGCGGCGGAGGCGTCTCCGTGATAAATGCCGCTGCATGCAGCGGCAATCTCCTGTAATGACATATGTTTCATGCGTATCTTCCTTTCATGGATTCTTCGATGATGAGCTGGCACAGGTCGCTGTACGCGATGCCCATTGCCTGCGCCTCTTTCGGGAGCAGGCTGGCAGCGGTCATGCCCGGCAGCGTGTTCATCTCCAGGCAGTAGAGGTTCCCGTCTTCATCCAGCAGGAAGTCCGCCCGGCTGTACACGTTGAGCTTGAGCGCGTGATACGCCCGCACGGTCAGTTCCATCATGCGTTCCTCGATTTCCTTCGGAATATCGGCGGGGCAGATTTCTTCTGTGGCGCCCTCCTGATATTTATTGGCATAATCGAAGAAGCCTTTCTTCGGGATAATCTCGATTGGAAGCAGCGCTTTTTCGCCGACAACGCCGCAGGCAAATTCTCTGCCTTTGATGTATGCTTCTACGACCGCCTCGTCTTCATAGCGGAAGGAATGAGCCAGCGCCGCGTCATATTCTTCTTCTGTATGGGCGATGCACACGCCGATGCTGGATCCGCCGCAGCACGGTTTTACGACAACGGGCAGGGACAGTCCGGTGGAAGCCAGAGAGTGGTCCGCTGCATTTTTGTGCAGGCACACGCCCGGCGGCGTATCAATACCTGCCTCGAGGAAAATCTGTTTTGTAAAGCCTTTGTCCATGGCGACGGCGCACCCGAGAGAATCGGGTCCGGTGTAGCGGATGCCGAGCAGGTCAAACGCTGCCTGGAGCTTGCCGTTTTCCCCTTCCCCTCCGTGGAGCCCGATGAACGTAATATCGGCGAGCCGGCACAGCTCGATGACATGGGGACCGAAGAAACAGGGGGACTGGTCGGCGCGGGAAGCGCGGACCGCGTCAAGGTCCGGTTCTTCTTCGCTGATGTTGCGGGCAATCTCAAGTCCGTGCCCGGGTTGGGTGAACACATCTTCCAGATGTTCCGGCGCGTGTTCCAGACCAAGGAAGACATCCAGGAGAAAAGCGTCGTGCCCCCGTTCGAGAAGTGTCCTGCATATCCCGGCGGATGAGGCGAGGGAGACATCCCGCTCCGTGCTCAGCCCGCCGGCAAGTACGATGATTTTCATAGTGATTGATATCCCTTCATTAAAATAGTGATGCAGCAGTCATGAAATGCTATTGCGCCGGAGCCCGGCTGCCTGTTCGCCCGGCGCGCGTCAGAACCCGACGTTGTTTAAGAGTTCTGTCTTTGTGTCATACAGCTTCCGGGAGAGGTCCACATATACTTTGTGCGGATTGAAGAGACGCTTTGTCTCATCCCAGAGGGTATCCTTTTCCTGCCTGCAGAAATCCGCAATCTCGCGGACGGACGGCGACTGATATTTGCACTCGCCGCGGATGAAGACCGGTTTGAGGATTTCCTTCATCGTGTAGGTGCCGCCTTCCAGCCTGGTCTTTTTCCAGGTGGCATTGGGGTCGAACAGGAGAAGGTCTTTTGACGTATCGTATTCTTCGCCGACGAAACAGATCAGGTCCGCGCGCATCTTTCCGCTCTCTTTGTCATAGATGCGGTAGATGGTTTTGTTGCCCGGATTGGTGATTTTCTCCACGTTTTCCGAAATCTTTATCTTCGGCACGAACTCGCCTTCGCTGTTCTGTATCGCCGCCAGCTTGTATACGCCGCCGAAGGAAGGGCAGTCCTTTGATGTGATGAGGTTCGTCCCCACACCCCAGGAAGAGATGGCTGCGCCCTGTATCTTCAGGTCGTTGATGAGGAATTCGTCCAGGTCGTTGGAAGCGGCGATGACCGCGTCGGTAAATCCAGCTTCGTCCAGCATCTTCCTGGCTTTTTTGGACAGGTATGCAAGGTCTCCGGAATCCAGGCGGATGCCGTAGCTCTTCGGATGGATGCCGGCATCGCGCATCTCCGAGAAGACGCGGATGGCGTTGGGCACGCCGGATTTCAGCGTATCGTATGTGTCCACGAGCAGAGTGCATGCGTCGGGATAGAGGCGGGCGTATTCTTTGAATGCGGTATATTCATCTTTAAAACTCATAATCCAGCTGTGGGCATGAGTGCCCAGCACCGGCACGTCGAACATCTCGCCTGCAAGTACATTGGAAGTGCCTGCGCATCCGCCGATGATTGCCGCTCTCGCGCCGTAAAGCCCGGCGTCCGGTCCCTGCGCCCGCCGCAGACCGAACTCCATGATGCCGTCGCCCCGGGCGGCGTGGACGACCCGCGACGCCTTTGTGGCGATGAGGCACTGGTGGTTGATGATGGTGAGGATTGCGGTCTCCACAAGCTGCGCCTCCATGATGGGGGCGATGACTTTGATCAGCGGTTCCCGGGGAAATATCACGCTGCCCTCGGGGATGGCGTAGATATCGCCGCTGAAGTGGAAGCCGCTCAGATAGTGGAGAAAATCCTCGCTGAAGATGCCGAGACCCCTCAGATAATCTACGTCTTCATAGGAGAAGTTCAGGTTCTTGATATAATCGATGACCTGCTCCAGTCCAGCCATGATGGAGTATCCGCCTTTGTTCGGATTCTCCCGGAAAAACATATCGAATATGACGGTTTCATTTTCCTGTGTCTCAAAGTAGCCCTGCATCATAGTCAATTCATATAAATCTGTCAGCAGGGTGAGATTCTGTGCACTCATACTATTTCCCTCTTTTCGTTTGTACAGACTGCCGCCTGCCGGAACGTCCCGGCGCTTTGGCAGTCTGCCGGCATCTTGTCCGGATTGCACTTTTAGTGTGATTATAACACAATCTCCCGGGAGTGGGAACATGTTATCTTCCCGGAAAAGGAACATTTTTATTGACTTTTTATCGATTGTACCGACGGGAGTTTCATGATAAACTGGTAGCGTGTACAGCGGGCAGCACGGTTGCTGCCATGAACAGAGGAATCATATAGAACAGGAGAAAGACAGATGCCGGTTTTTGATTTTAATCACACATCCGCAGACGCGGAAGGTGCAGAATGTACTTACGAAGTATTCTGTTCCAACATATCCGAGGCGTCCCCAGAGCACCCGATTCTTGTGCTCGACAACAGGAAGGGATGGCTGAAGCACCACTCGGTCGGAGTGTTTACCAATCCGGTCCGCAGGACCGCGTTTGAATTTAAGGGGGAAGATGGGACGCTGGACGCCGATATCCTCCGGATAGACGCCCGCTTTGTCAGTCTTTTGCGCTGGCTGGGGGAGAATCACATCAATGTGCGCCTCTCAGGAGCGGACCGGGAGGAAGGCTACGCAGTGTATAAGATACGGGAGATTGCCTTCGGAGGCGGCGCGAAGCTCTCTGCGGAGGACGGATTCCTGCAGTTTATGATTGAGCGGCTCCTTTCCAGCGACGCGCCGTCCGAGGAAATCCCGGAGGAAGAAGAGGAAGAGACCGGGGACAGCATGAAGCTGACGAGCATCCAGAGCATCACGGACTTTATCACATGCGCGGGGCGGACGCTGCCGGATAATATCCGTCTGTGGGCGCGGAGGAATCTCGCTGTGGCGCGGTCAAACGAGGTGTCCGCCGAGGAGCGCCGGCATGCCCAGAGAGCCCTTTCCATCATGATGAACATCCAGTGGAAGGGAAATTATTTTGAAGCCATCGACCCGGTGGAGGCGCGCCGCATCCTGGATGAAGAACTCTACGGCATGGAGTCGGTCAAGCAGCGCATCATCGAGACCATCATCCAGATTAACCGCACCCACACGCTTCCGGCATACGGGCTGCTGCTGATTGGTCCTGCCGGGACCGGGAAATCCCAGATTGCCTACGCGGTGGCGCGCATCCTGAAGCTGCCGTGGACGACGCTGGATATGAGCTCCATCAACGACCCCGAGCAGCTCACGGGAAGCTCCAGGATTTATGCGAACGCGAAGCCGGGCATCATCATGGACGCATTTTCCATGGCGGGCGAGTCCAGCCTCGTCTTCATCATCAACGAGCTGGACAAGGCTGCGGCGGGAAAAGGGAACGGAAATCCTGCGGACGTGCTGCTGACCCTGCTGGATAATCTGGGATTTACGGACAACTATATCGAGTGCATGATCCCCACCGTGGGCGTCTATCCCATCGCCACGGCAAACGACAGAAATCAAATCAGTGCGCCGCTGATGTCGCGGTTTGCGGTCATTGAGATTCCGGATTACACGCCGGAAGAAAAGAAAGTCATTTTCTCGGAATATGCCCTTTCCAAGGTGTTCAAACGGCTCGGGATGCAGCCGGAAGAATGTGTCCTGACGCCGGACGGGCTGGAAGCGGTCATCGAACTGCATAAAGATACCAGCGGCATCCGCGACCTGGAACAGGCTGCGGAGCACATTGCGGCAAACGCCCTCTACCGGATAGAGACGGGGGACCGGAAGACGGTGGCGTTTGACCGGGAGATGGTGGAACAGCTGCTGGGATAAAAGAAAAAGCGCCGGGTATCATCCCAGCGCTTTTTTCAGTACATCGGTCACTTTCTTTACCGGTACGATGTCCAGTTTTTCCTTCACTTCGGCTGCCACATCTTCCAGGTCTTCCACGTTTTCTTCCGGGATAAAGACTTTTTTAATCCCGGAGCGCTGCGCTGCCATCAGTTTTTCCGGCAGTCCGCCGATGGGCATGACGCCGCCCCGGAGCGATACCTCGCCGGTCATGGCAAGGTCCGTATCCACAGCCTTTCCGGTCAGAAGGGACGCCAGCGCCGTGGTGATGGTGATGCCGGCAGAAGGTCCGTCTTTGGGCACTGCGCCTGCAGGAACGTGGATGTGCAGGTCATGGTCTTCCAGCACCCGGCTTTCTTTCGGGTACAGCGACTTCACGAGGGTGAGCGCAATCTGCACCGACTCCTTCATTACATCGCCGAGCTGTCCCGTAATCTGCACCTTCCCCTTTCCTTCCGTGAGTTTTGTCTCGATAAAGAGGATGGCGCCTCCCGCCCGCGTCCATGCCAGTCCGGTCACGACGCCGGGGGTCTTCGCGCGCAGCTTCCGCTCGGTCTGGACCTGTTTGCGCCCGAGGTAATCCGCCAGGTTCTGCCGGGTGACGGAGAGGGCGTCTGCCTTCTGCGCGCCGTTTTTTACCAGCTCTACTGCTGCAGAACGGCAGATGGTCTCGATGCATTTCTTCAGGTCGCGGACGCCGGACTCCATCGTGTATTCCTCGATGATGCGGCGCAGGGCGCTGTCGGTTATCTTTAACTGGTCTTTTCGTATTCCCATCGTATCCAGGGCTTTCGGGATGAGATGCTTCCGCGCGATGTGGTATTTCTCCACGGCAGTATATCCGGGGAATGAAATCGCTTCCATCCGGTTCAAAAGCGGCTCTGGGATGGTGTCTGTGGTGTTCGCGGTGCAGACGAAAAGCACGTTGGACAGGTCGTAGGGCACGTTCATGTAGTGGTCGGTAAATGTGCTGTTCTGCTCCGGGTCGAGGACTTCCAGAAGAGCGCTCGCCGGGTCTCCGCCGTAGTCTTTTGCCAGCTTGTCGACTTCGTCCAGCACCATAACCGGGTTGGAGACGCCGCTGCGCTTCATGGCTTCCATGATTCTGCCGGGCATGGCGCCGATGTAGGTCCGGCGGTGCCCGCGTATCTCTGCTTCATCCCGGATGCCGCCCAGGCTGATGCGCACGTACTCCCTGCCCAGCGCGCGGGCAATGCTCTGTCCGATGCTCGTCTTGCCGGTGCCGGGCGCGCCCACAAAGAGCAGGATGGAGCCGTACTGTTTCCGGTTCAGCGCCATGACGGCGAGCTGCTGGATGATGCGCTCTTTCACCTTTTTTAACCCGTAGTGGTCTTCATCGAGGATGGCTCCGGCGCGGTCCAGGTCGATGGGGGTGTACTCCGGCGCTTTCCATGAAAGGCTGGTGACGAAATCCAGATAATCATAGAGCATGCCGTACTCATGGCTTTCCTTTCCTTCCTGGCGCATGCGGTTGAGCACCTTCTCCGCCTCGCGCCGTGCTTCTTTGTTCATGCCGGAGCGGGCAATCTTCTTCTCGAATTTCCGGACATCGGAAACATTTTCCGGATGCATGTCGTCCAGTTCCTTCTGGAGATAATCAATCTGCTTTTTCAGCGCGGCTTCCCGGTAGAGCTGCTCCTGGTCGCCTTTCTGCGCTTCCTGCGCTTCGGACGAGACCCTTGCAATCTCCATGAACTCCCGGAATGCGCGGCTGATGAGCTCATACCTTGTGCGGACGGAGTCAGATGCAAGCACCTGATACTTCTCGTCTGTCGTCAGGTTCAGGTATTCGGAAAGGGCGGACGCCATATCGTACATGTTTTTCCGCTGGAGGAGGAATCCCCGCGCCCACAGACCCCACTGGTATCCCTGGACAAAGCGCAGCAGTTCGGTGCGCAGCTCGGTAAATGCGGTCTGCGCCTCCTCCTCGGTCATGTCTTCCACAGAAGGACGCACGGCGAACGAAGCGCGGATTTCCCCGTCCTCAACCGAGGCGCCGGCAATCTCCACGCGGTCCACGGTGCGTATCTGGATGACGTCTTCCTCGCTGATATTTTCCACCTTTGCAGAAAGTCCGATGGGGTAGAAATTCTCCGGCTGTACGCCGCCTCCCGGCAACTCTTCTCTGAGCAGTACAAAGAGGATGTCTGCGTCGGGTGTGAGTTCCTCGGCTCTGTCGGCGAAGAAATCCTTTTTAAAAAAGTAAGTGACCTCCGGCAGGAGCATGATATTATAAACAGGTTGTATAAACATGGAAACACCTCCTACTACATAGTTATATGAAATCTTATTTTTCCGGTAAATAGTCGTTACAATGAAACCGGAGCGTGAGCTCCGGGGAAATAGATTGTCAGCACTCTTAACCGGAGAGTGCTAATCTATAAATAGAAAAGTAGCATAAAATGCGGAAGATGTCAATACTTGCGGGCAGAAGTGTGCGGATAGAACTGCTTCGTATCCTTTGCAGGGCGGCAGCCTGAAAAAATGTGGGGCGGAAAAATATATCTTGCTTTTTCGGGGAAACCGCAGTATAATCTTTCATGTGCCAGATGCAGATGTAGTTCATCGGTAGAACACCAGCTTCCCAAGCTGGGGAGGCGGGTTCGATTCCCGTCATCTGCTCTCGAAGAAAGCCGGAAGCGTTGAAAAACCAGCGCTCCCGGTTTTTTTGATGCGCCTGGCGGAGTATGTTTCTGACAAGCGAAAATCCCGGATATGGAAGGAAAGGGACAGGGCAGAGCCAGATACCCTGGGTAAAGTGCTGGGCAGGGATAATCTGAACGTGGCTCATCTTTGAAAATGCGTATAAAATACGTATGAAATATTGACATCTGTATAAGAAATGCGTATAATATACGCATAAATAAGAAAGGAAATATACTTAATGAAACGTAGAGAATTAGTTAAGTTGCTCGAAGATAATGGATGATATATAAAGAGAAATGGCGGAAACCATGATATATACACTGATGGAAATAGAACAGAACCTATTCCAAGACATCCGGATATTAACGAAAGACTTGCAAAAAGTATTATTAAGAAACTGGGGCTTAAATAGCTCCGATGGATTAATATACGTATCATTAAGTGTAAAGTGTATTGGAAATCGGGAGGAGAAAAATGTTACCTGTAGGAAGAAAGGCATATCCAATCGTGATATCGAAAGAAAATGATGGATTTTACTATGTGGAAATTCCGGACTTTGATATCGCGACACAGGGAGAAAGCGTAGCAGATGCTATGGAAATGGCAAGAGATGCGATTGGATTAATGGGGATTGATTTTCTTGATGATGGAAAGAGCATACCTGAACCCAATTCAAAAGAAGTACACTCCGGCAAAGATGATATCGTAACACTTGTCGATGTAGATTTTACGGAATACAGAAAAAAAGTGGATAATAAAGCGGTAAAAAAGAACTGCACTATTCCATATTGGCTAAATGTGGAAGCAGAAAAAGCAGGGATTAATTTTTCAAAGGTGCTTCAGGATGCATTAATGAATGTTTTGGGCATAGGTAAAGCAGTTAATTAATTCTTTTTTGCGACAATCCACGGGAAACAGTTATCGACAAAGACAGTTATATCAGAAAGACAATACGATAACAGTTGAGTACGAACATTTGTCAAACTCCCTCCCGCCGGGCGCCATGTATCCGGCAGGAGGGAGTTTCTATTCTTCAATTACCTGTATTTCCAGATAATCAAAATCGATGGAATCTACAAAGCTGTCCTGATAAAACCGTGCTTTTGCATGGCGTTTGAACTCGTTGATTGTGACGTCCAGCCAGATGGGCTTGCTCAGGTCGAATTCATAGCATATCTGGTCGAGGGCATTGAAAATCTTATGTGTGCGGGTATCTTCCGTATCATCACAGATGACCGTGTCTTTCAGCATCCGGTTGTCTTTAAATTCTTTTCCCCATAAACGGAACATATGCTGCGGCTCCTTTTCCATAAAGCAGATTTTTTGTGAAAACGATGGTTCACAGATGCTATTTTAGCACACAACATGCGGAAAGTCATCAGGAACTGCGCAGAACACAGGAACTGCGCAGAACAGGAACTGCGCAGAACGGGAACTGTGCAGGACAGTTTTGCGAGATGTGTGCTTGTCTCCGCGCGGGCTATCTGGTATATTTATCAGGTAGGCAAAGACGGAAGAGGTCAGCTGAAAGACGGAAGGAGTCAGTTATGAAGAAGTTTCTTGACAGGATATTTATCGACGGTCTGACCGGGATGGCGCAGGGGCTCTTTGCGACGCTCATCATCGGGACCATCATACAGCAGATTGGGACGTACTGCGGTGGCGTTCCGGGGGACATCATTTTTACGCTCGGGAAAGTGGCGGCAGGACTGACCGGCGCTGGCATTGGCGCGGGAGTCGCCCGGAAACTGGAAGCAGGGCATCTCGTCGTGGTGTCTGCGGCAGTGGCGGGCATGGTCGGCGCATTTGCAGGAGATTTCCTCTCAGGGGACCTGCTGGTGGAGGGCAGCCTCGTGCTCTCCGGACCGGGAGAGCCGCTGGGCGCTTTCATCGCCTCCTATATCGCCATTGAAATCGGAGCGCTTGTCTCAGGCAGGACGAAGCTGGATATCATCCTGACGCCCCTTGCATGCATCAGCATCGGCGCGGGTGTGGGACTGCTGGCGGGTCCGCCTATCTCCGGGTTCATGGCATGGCTCGGCTCCCTTATCAACTGGGGGACAGAGCAGCAGCCGTTTGTCATGGGCATCGTCGTCTCGGTCCTGATGGGAATGATACTGACCCTTCCCATCAGCTCCGCAGCGCTGGGCGTCATCCTCAATCTGTCCGGACTGGCGGCGGGCGCGGCAACGGTCGGATGCTGCTGCAACATGGTCGGCTTTGCCGTGGCGAGCTTCCGGGAAAATAAAGTGGGCGGGCTGCTCTCCCAGGGCATCGGGACGTCCATGCTCCAGGTGCCGAACATCGTGCGCCATCCGCAGATATGGATTCCGGCAATCTTATCAAGCGCCATCCTCGGTCCCGTGGGGACCATGGTGTTCCACATGACGAGTAATGCCACCGGGTCCGGAATGGGCACGGCAGGTCTGGTGGGACCGCTGATGACCTGGCAGGTGATGACCCAGACGGAAGCACAGCTGGTGGTGTTCGTGAAGATACTGCTGATACAGTTTGTCCTCCCGGCAGTGCTGACGCTGGCGTTTTCCGAATTCATGAGAAAGAAGAAATGGATACGCTTCGGTGACATGAAACTGGACTGAGCGCGCAGGCAGATTATGAAAAGATAATAAAAAAAGAGTGAACTCTGTTAACACGGACTACAAAATATGGTATACTGAACGGAGCAATAAACCAATGGGGGATGTCCGCGATGAGAGAAGAACAACAGGTTGAAGCTGCGCTGAAAAGCTACGAGGATGTCGACAGTTGGAAGACGGTGATATTTCTCTACAATGCAGCTTTGAAAGAAGTGGGCACAAAGCTGGAGATACTGAACGACGAATTTCAGCATGTACACAAATACAATCCCATCGAACACATAAAGACCAGGATAAAGACGCCGGAGAGCATTGTCAAGAAATTAAAGCGCTACGGCTATGAGACCTCGATTGAAAATATGGTCCGGTATGTCAACGACATAGCGGGCGTGCGTCTGATATGCTCTTTTACGTCGGATATCTACCGGCTGGCGGAGATGATAGGAAATCAGAGCGACCTGAAGGTGCTCTCCATCAAAGATTACATAAAGAATCCGAAAGAGAGCGGCTACAAGAGCTATCATATGCTCGTATCCGTCCCGATATTCCTTTCGGACAGCGTGGTGGATACGAAGGTCGAGATACAGATTCGGACCATTGCCATGGATTTCTGGGCGAGTCTGGAGCATAAGATTTATTACAAGTTCGAGGGGAACGCCCCGGAGTATATCAGCAGGGACCTGAGGGAATGTGCAAAGATGGTCTCGGAGCTGGATGAGAAGATGCTCACGCTCAACGAGGCGATACAGGAGTGCATCATGCAGCAGGAAAGCGGGATGATACCGGCGGAACATGCCTGATGACAGACAGGGAAAACAAAAGAGGACAAAAAGAGAAGACCGGATGCGGGAGTGAGTTCCCTTCATCCGGTCTTATTCTTTGTCGGCTTTTATCCCTGAGCCGAATTTTTCTCCGCATCCGCCGCCACTTCGGTGATGGATTTGACGAGTCCCGCAATTCCCTGTATCTCCGAAGGGATGATGATTTTCGTAGCTTTTCCGTCCGCCGCCTTCTCAAAGGCTTCCAGGCTCTTCAGTGTGAGGACGGATTCATCGGCGCCGGCGTCCTTTAAGAATTTCAGACCGTCGGCTGTCGCCTGCTGGACTTTGAGGATTGCCTCGGCTTCACCTTCCGCCTCGCGAATCATCTTCTCCTTCTCGGCTTCCGCTTTCAGGATTGCCGCCTGTTTCGCAGCTTCCGCTTCCAGGATGACGGATTCCTTCTGACCTTCCGCCACAAGGACAGTGGACTTCTTCTCGCCTTCCGCCCGGAGGATGGCTTCCCGTCTTTCCCGCTCTGCCTTCATCTGTTTTTCCATGGCGTCGCGGATGGCTGTGGGAGGGATGATGTTTTTGAGCTCCACCCGGTTCACTTTGATTCCCCACGCATCCGTGGCTTTGTCCAGTTCCGCGCGCATCTTGGTGTTGATGGTCTCGCGGGAGGTGAGCGTCTGGTCCAGTTCCAGGTCGCCGATGATATTCCTGAGGGTGGTGGCTGTCAGGTTCTCGATGGCAACGATGGGGCTGGCAACGCCGTAGCAGAACATCTTCGGGTCTGTAATCTGATAGAAGATGACCGTGTCTATCTGCATCGTTACATTATCCTCTGTGATAACGGGCTGGGGCGGGAAATCCACGACCTGCTCTTTTAAGTCGATGCGCCGCGCCACCCGGTCGATGATGGGTATCTTGAAGTGGAGCCCCGTGTTCCACGTCGTGAGATATGCGCCGAGACGCTCCACGACCACCGCCTGTGCCTGGTGTACGATTTTGACACAGGAAATCAGGACAAGTATGACGATGACCAGGATGATAAAGAAAAAGATGATGGTCCCGATACTGATAAATGCTGCATTCATGATTTCTGTTCCTCCTCATATTTTTCTACGATGAGTTTTACGCCGGAGATGGATACGACTTTTGCCAGTGTTCCGGGCTCCAGCGTCTCGCTGTCTTCTTTGGAGCGCACGCTCCACTCTTTTCCGTCCGCCGTACACGCGCCGGTCTCTTCCAGATTGTCCACGCGCTCGGTGATGCGGACGACCTTCCCAATCTCACCCTCGTAGTTTGTCAGGGTGCGCCGCCGGTTTAAGTGCTTCAACGCCCATGGTCTGGTGAAGACCAGGAGCACGCAGGATACGGCGAGGAAAAGGATAATCTGCACGGGCAGTCCGGCTCCGAGGGCATTGGCCGCCAGCGCCGCGAGGGACCCTGCGGCGAACCAGATGGTAGTCAGACCGACGGTGAACAGTTCGATGATGATAAGTATGATGAACAGTCCGAGCCAGATGAGCGTGAGCTGGGGACCGGACGTCATCAGGATATCTGCGTCCATAGGACATCTCCTTTCTTGCCGGCCGTGAAGACCGGATTTTCTGTATCATGGATACGCTGCGCGATTTTTACATCACGGATACTGCGCGTAATCAATCGGGAAATAAGTCTCGCTGGGCTCCAGGACGATGTCCCCGTACTCGATGGTAATCTCTGTCCCTTCCGGCAGAATCACGTTCTTTGCGGAAATGGAAGTATACTCATCCGAGATACTGGCGAATTCCGGGCTGTCCACCCAGTAGTAACCCGACGTTTCATTCGGATAGAGCAGGGAAATGCTGGCGTATCCGAAGCCGTACTCGTCGCTTTGGGCAGTGACATCATAGGTTCCCTCGGGCACCGTCCCGTCGCCGACTGTGTAAGTCCCCTCTTCCAGGAAGACGGATTCGGTCAGCGGATTGGCGGAGGGCTCTTCTGTGAGCGGCTGGGCGTTGGACGTCTCAAGCTGTACGAGGACTCCGCTGCCGATGCTGACGGTCTCCCCGTTGTAGAGCGGCAGGTCCTCCTGCTCTGTCACCTCGTTGTATTCGGGCTCTGTACCGAAATAGATGTGTTCATAGAGGGAGAAGTCGTCGCTTTCCGCCGTGAGGCTTCCGCTGCCTTCCACGAGGGTCGCCGTGTAGACGCCTTCCGGGATGTGGAGACCGACGATGTAGGTCCCGTTCCCGAGCACGGTCTCATAGGCATCCCCTGTTTCCGGGATTTCCTCGGGCACATCTTCATACGGGTCATATGCATAGTCATCATAGTCGTCGCTGCTGAACAGACTGTCATAGCTGTTATCGTCTGTCCAAAGGAAACCATCCTCGCTGTTATCGTCTGTCCCCAGGAAGCCGTCCGTACTGATGGACATATCGGACAGCAGGGACTGTCCGGCTTCTATGAGTGCGGGCAGTACGGAGAACAGGATGATGATGACAACGATGATAAGGATGAGCCGCTTTTTCCTGCGGACGCTCTTCTGGGCTTCGTAGGCAGCTCTTGACGGGGACACAGAGGCGGAACGCGGGGAACCGGTCTGTGCCTGTGCCTTGCGCTTCCCTGATGCCCACTCTGCCGTCCGGGTGCTGCGCTTTCCTGCCGATGCCGGGGCATACTGCTGAGGTGCTGCGGTGTATTGCGGAGCTGATGCTGCGGTGTACTGCGGAGCCGACGCCGCGGTGTAATGCTGAGCGGCTGCCGCAGTGCGCGCTGCCTGCTCCTGCCCGGTATGGATTTCATGTTCTGCGCGGCGCTGTCCGGTGCTGATGATTGTCTGCATCTGCTCTTCGCGGGAATAGATGGAATTATCAAGCCCGCAGAAGGTGCATCGGTTATCGGAGAGCCTGCCGCCGCACAGGCTGCATTTTCTGCCTGCCATGCTCCACCTCCTTATACTTCATGTCTTCCGGTTCCTGTACAGGCGGGATATCCCTGGGATATTCCCGTGATATTTCCGTGATATTCCTGCGCGGGAACCGGTGTATCACTGTATGAAAATATCGGGTCTATTGTACCACGTATTGGTGCAGATTGATATATCTGCAGGTAAAAAACCTGTAAAAAACCTGTCAGGAATCTGTAAAGAACCTGCCGGGATCCTGCAAAAGGTAAAAAAATCCTTAAGATTGGAACTTGACCGGAAAAGATGTTGATGCTTCCGCGCATTTTCGCTATACTGTATATTTGATAGAAAAAGTTTATGAAAGCCAGGGAAATGAGAAAATGACGGAAGAGGCAAGGAAAAAGGGGATAGAAATCGGAGCCGGCATGCTCCTGAGCCTGTTCGCGTGGGCGCTCACATCGCACTGGGCGGTCCCGTTTTTAGCGGAGACGCTCCTGTATCTGGCGGCGTACGTGGTCCTTTCTGCCACGACCTATATCAGGCAGGCAAAGAAGATTGTGCGAAAGGAGTTCCTGGATGAGAATCTCCTGATGCTCATTGCGACGGCAGGCGCTTTTTTTGTGGGGAGGCACAGGGAAGCAGTGGCTGCCATGCTCTTTTACCAGGTGGCAAATTTTGTGGAAGAGGTATCGGTGGGAAAGACGAAGAAGTCCATCGCGAAGTTCATCGACATCCGTCCCGAATATGCCAACCTTAAGGTGGGAAACAAAGAGAAGATCGTACCGCCCCAGGAACTGGAGTTAAAGCAGGTCATCGTGCTGCGCCCCGGGGAAAAGATACCGGTGGATTCTGTCGTGACATCCGGAAGCGGCACAGTGGACATGAAAGCCCTGACCGGCGAGTCTGAGCCGAAAGCGGTCCGCACAGGGGACCGGCTCTACAGCGGCAGCATCAACTTAAACGGAGTGCTGGAGGCAAGGGTCATCCGGTTATATAACGACTCCACGGCGGCGCGCATCATGAAGCTCGTGGAGACCGCCAACGAGAAGAAATCCCAGAGTGTACATTTTGCAGATAAATTTACCAGATATTACACGCCCATTGTGATACTCATCGCGCTCCTGACCGTGATACTGCCGCCGATGATGTTCGTCGAGGCGCGGATGGAGTGGATATACCGGGGACTCGTCATCCTGGTGGCGGCATGCCCCTGCGGCCTCATGGTATCAATCCCGCTGGCGTTTCTGGGCGGCATCGGGTCGGCTTCCAAGCAGGGCGTCCTCATCAAGGGCGGTTCCTTCCTGGAGGACCTGACGGAAGTGGATACCTTTGTGTTTGATAAAACGGGAACCCTCACGGAGGGCGTGTTCCACGTCCGGAAAATCGTCCCCCACAAGATGGGCAAAGAAGAACTGCTGGAGATGGCGGCGCTGGCGGAGTCCTACTCCAACCACCCCATTGCCCTGTCTCTGGGAGAGGCATACGGGAAAGAAACTGACAGGACCCGGGTCCGGGATATCGAGGAGCAGCCGGGGTACGGCGTCCGCGCCCGGGTGGACGGAAGAGAAGTGTACGTGGGGAACAGCCGCCTCATGAGCAGGCAGGGCATCTTCTATCAGCCGGTGGAAGAGGCGGGCACGGTTATTTACGCGGCGGTGGACGGCGAGTATGTAGGCTATATCCTCATATCGGATATCATCCGGAAAGACGCCTCCCGCCTGATGCGGTGGATGCGCCGGAATGATTTCGCGGCAGTGATGTTCACAGGAGACAATGAGCGCGTGGCGGAGGAAGTCGCGGGCAGGCTCGGCATCGAGAGCGTCTACGCGGAACTGATGCCGGAGCACAAGGTGGAACTTCTGGAAGAGTTCCGGGAGAACCAGATGGAAGGGGAAAAGCTCGCCTTCGTCGGCGACGGCATCAACGATGCGCCGGTCCTCTCCCTGGCAGACATCGGCATTGCCATGGGCGGGCTCGGAGCGGACGCCGCGCTGGAGGCGGCGGACATCATCCTGATGGAAGATGAACCGTCCCGCATCATCAATGCAGTGCGCATTGCGAAAGGGACGCTCCGCGCGGTGAAAGAAAATATGGCATTTGCCATCGGCATGAAGGTGCTGCTCATTATCCTGGCGTTTTTCGGGCTGGTGACGATGCAGAATGCCATCATCGCCGATATGGTCGTGATGCTCATCAACATCTTAAATTCCTTCTGGATGATGCAGTATCCGGAACGGGGAGTATAGGAGTGCAGGATATGAAGAAGAACAGAAAAGCGGCGGCTCTCATTGCCGCATCCGTCATCCTGGGCGGCGTCCTCTGCGGCTGCGCAGATGCGCAGAAAGACGGCGTGAAAGCCCTGGAAAACGGAGATTACAAAGAAGCGGAGACACAGTTCCTGGAGCTTGCCCGAAGCGGTGAAGACGAAGACGCGGCAGAGGGATACCGTGGACTAGGCATGACCTACTATGAGACGGAAGATTACCAGGGCGCCCTGGACGCGTTCGCGCAGGCGCTGGAGCACGGAGCGCAGCAGAGCGTCCAGATGTACAACCTGATGGGAATCTGCGCGATGCAGACCGGAGATTATCCGTCCGCGCTGGAGTATCTCCAGTCCGGGCTGGCGCTGACCAGCACGTCCGAGGGGAAGGAAGAGACAGACCCGGGTCTGATACAGGAAATGAAGTACAACGAGGTCATCTGCTACGAGCAGCAGGCGGACTGGGAAAATGCGAAGCAGAAGGCGGCGGCGTACGTGGAAGCCTACCCGGACGATGAGGCGATGCAGAAAGAAGCGGAATTCCTGGAGACGCGATAGAGGGAACACTCCATGCATGAGACGGGACAGATTTATGAAAAAGTAATCCTTGTAGGGCTGGATACGGGGAGCGCCGAACAGGCAGAGCGCTCCCTGGACGAGCTGGCGGAGCTTGCGAAGACCGCAGGCGCCGAAGTCGCCGGGCGGCTCATACAGGCGCGGGAGAGCGCTCATCCGGCGACCTACATCGGGAAGGGAAAGCTGGAAGAATTAAAAGACCTGCTCTGGGAGACGGAAAGCTCGGGCATCATCTGCGACGACGAGCTCACCAGCGCCCAGCTGGGCAGTCTGGAGTCGGAGCTCTCCTGCAAGATTATCGACCGGACCCTTCTGATACTGGATATCTTTGCGGCGCGCGCCGTGTCCGGCGAGGGCAAGATTCAGGTGGAGCTGGCGCAGCTGAGATACCGCGCTTCCCGCCTGACCGGGCTTGGCAGGTCCCTTTCCCGGCTGGGCGGAGGCATCGGCACGAGAGGACCGGGGGAAAAGAAGCTGGAGATGGACCGGCGGCTCATCCGGGAGCGCATCAGCAGATTGAAGAAAGATTTAAAGGCTGTGGAACGACACCGGGAACTGGTGCGTTCCCAGCGCATGCAGTCCGGGGTGAAGAGCGCCGCTCTGGTCGGATACACTTCCGCCGGCAAGAGCAGCATCGAGAATGCGCTGACCGGCGCGGGGATACTGGCGGATGCCATGCTGTTCTCCACGCTGGATACCACGACCCGGACGCTGACACTGGACGGGACCCGGGAAATCCTCCTCACCGATACGGTGGGATTTATCCGCAAACTTCCGCACCACCTGGTGGAAGCATTTCAGAGCACCCTGGAAGAGGCGAAGTATGCGGATATCATCATCCATGTGGTGGACGCCTCCAATCCGCAGATGGAGGAACAGATGCACGTAGTGTATGAGACGCTGCGGGAGCTGGGAGTCGGCGACCGCCCGGTGGTGACGCTTTTTAACAAGCAGGACCGGCTGGAGGGGACGGACAGGAAGTGCCGGGACTTCCGGGCGGATTACTCCATCCCCACATCGGCAAAGACCGGACAGGGGCTGGAAGAGCTGAAAAAAGCCCTCCTGGAAATCCTCCGGAGGGATGAGATTTATATCGAGCGCCTGTACGGCTTTTCGGAAGCGGGAAAGGTCCAGCTCATCCGCAGCCGCGGACAGCTTTTGTCCGAGGAATACGTGCCGGACGGGATTGCGGTGAAAGCTTATGTCCCGAAAGATATATACGGAAAGCTGTAGAAGCGCCGGAAAACTCTAAAACTGTCGGAAAGCGGTAACAGCGCCGGAAAACAAGGGGTTACAGGAAGGGGCTGGAGGGCGTTTCCGGATAGCTCCCCATGGAGATGAGGAGCTTAAGCCCTGCCTCCCGCGCGGTCAGGACCGCGTTCTTTACAGCGGATGCGTCGCCGGTTACCGTGACGATGACTTCATTGGAATGGCTCGTGCCCTGCTCCGGCGTCATATACCGGATGATTTCCACAGGGGATGCCTTGACGGCAAGGTCCGCCATGACGAGCCCGATGGCAGCCGGGGAGCCGCAGAAGAACCCGAAGGGCTTCCCAACGGGAGCGTCAAACGCCATGTGGAGCGCCTGGTCCGCGCAGGCGGAGTAGGCAAACTCCAGGTGTCCCGCCTGGCTGATATACACTTCACCGGCGTATTTTTCGATATACTCCAGGGCAATCTCCACGGCGCGCCGGACGTCGGAGACATGTTCCCCGCCAATGACGATGAAGCAGCCGTGTCCGCCCCAGCCTTTTGTATCCCGGGGGAGCTGGATGGACAGGATTTCCGTGTTCGTGGATTTCACCGCTTCGTCCGCCGCATTGACCTGTCCGGCGGCTCCGGTGCGGGAGCTGATAAGTCCCAGGCTCCGGCAGGGCTTTTCAAGCTGCATGTGCGCAAGAAGCCCGGGGTCTGTGCCGGGAATGACAAGACCGATGGTGTCGAGCACGGTCGTCCCTACAAATTCTGCCATGGAGCAGTCCATGGGGATTGTCTTCAGATTGTTCACGTCTATCATATCCATCACCTGATTACAGATTGTTTCCATCGTGTTTCACATCCTGACGCGGTCAGCAGTCATGCCCTGACGCGGTCAGTATTCATGTCCTGATGCGGTCAGCCCTTCAGAGCATCCCGCCGTCGAGTCCGATGACCTGTCCGGTCAGATAGGACGGCGCGTCTGCGAGCAGGAGCACGGCGGAAGCGACTTCATCCACAGTGCCGTAGCGCCCTGCCGGGATTTCGTCTTCCAGCGCGGCGCGCTCTTCTGCACTGAGGCGGGCGTTCATCTCCGTATCGATGACGCCGCAGGCAAGAGCGTTGACCTGGATATTGCTGGGAGCCAGTTCTTTTGCCAGCGCCCGGGTCAGCCCGTTCAGCCCGGACTTTGCGGCGGAGTAGGCGGTTTCGCAGGAAGCGCCGGAGGTCCCCCACATGGAGGAGATATTGATGATTTTCCCGCGTTTCTGCGCGACCATATTGGGAATCGCTTCACGGCAGCAGTAAAATGCGGAAGAGAGGTCAGTATCCAGCACCTGGCGCCACTGCGCGTCCGTCATGTCGCTCAGGAGCCCGAAGCAGGCGCAGCCGGCATTGTTGACAAGGATATCCAGACCGCCGCAGCAGGATGTAATCTGCCGGAACATGCCGCGGACCTGGTCCGGGTCGCTCACGTCGCCGGGAAGCATGGTGTATGTCCCGCCGGCAGCCGCGACATCGCGGGCGGTCTCTTCCAGCGCGCCGGATGGGGTCCTGCCGTTCAGAAACAGATGGTGGCCGCCCCGGGCGAATGCAAGGGCGCATGCACGCCCGATGCCCCGGGAAGAGCCGGTCACAAGGATGTTCTTTTTCTTCATAATGCATCTCCGTTGTGCAGGCGGAAAGGAAAATGCCTGCGGATTCTCCTACAGTATACCATATCCCGGATAAAGAGAGAATAAAAACATGACTTTTCATTGTACTTGCCTCCGCCTTGTGTTAAAATTTATCTGACAACGGATAGAGTATGCGGAAGTATTCCGGCAAAAGAAGCCAGGTCAGGTTCCGGTCTTTGCGGAGGTAGGACATGATAGATGACGCCATGGATTTTGCGACGAAGGCACACGAGGGACAGTTTCGGAAAGGGACGAGACGGCCGTACATCGTCCATCCCATTGAAGTGGCGGATATCGTGTCGACCATGACAAGAGACGAGGAAGTAATCTGCGCGGCAGTGCTGCACGATACAATCGAGGACTGCAGCGGCATTACGTGGGATATTTTAAAGCTCCGGTTCGGGAGCAGGGTGGCGGACATGGTCGCCCAGGAGAGTGAGGACAAGAGCCTGAGCTGGGAAGAGCGCAAGGGAGCGACGATACGGCGGATGAAGGATGCGCCCGTGGAGGTGCAGATGATCGGGCTTGCGGACAAGCTCTCCAATATGCGCGACATCGACCGGGATTACCCCACAGAGGGAGACGCACTCTGGATGCGTTTCCGGATGCAGAGCAAATCGGCGCTGGCGTGGTATTACAAGGGGATACGGGACGCACTGCGGAGCAATTTCGCCGGTGTGGCGGCATATGAGGAATACTGCCGCCTGATCGATAAGAACTTCGGAGACGGAGAAGCGCAGGACGAATGGATGAAAGGAGACAACAATCATGGCGCAGAAGACCAGGGTAATCTGCTTTGCAAATAATAAAGGAGGGAGCGGAAAGTCGACGACATGTTCCAACGTGGGATACGGTCTGACACAGCTTGGACGAAACGTCCTGCTGATAGACGGGGACATGCAGCTGAACCTTTCCCTCTCTCTTTTTGATGAGGACACGGTACTCGGCTTCGCCCAGGGAGAGAAAAATCTCTACGAGGGGATACGCAGGCAGGATGACCTTGCAGACTATATCGTCCGCACGCCCTATGAGAACCTGGACCTCATCCCGTCCTCCACGCTGATGAGCTCCATCGAATATGAGCTGTTCACGAAGTGGCAGCGGGAATATATCCTGAAAAAAGGGCTGGGGACCATCGTGGAATCCGGGAAGTATGACTACATCCTCATCGACGCGCCGCCGACCCTGGGCGGATGGGTGATGAACATTCTGTGCGCGTCGGACGAGATTATCATCCCGGTGGAGGCTTCCCCGTGGGGGCTTTTCGGTCTGGGAAATATGTTCGAGTTCCTGGAACAGGTGAAGCAGGTCGCAGCGGAACTGAAGCTGGGCGGCATCGTCATCACGAAAGTGGATACGAGGAAGAACTATTTCCGGCAGACGCTGGAAACTTTAAAAGAGCTGGACGATGTGAAGGTGTTCGACACATACATCCGCGTGGACAGCGGTGTGGAGTGGTCCCAGGATAACAACGCGCCGGTCATGGCGTACCGGAAGAGCAGCCGCAGTGCGAAGGAATACATGGAACTGACAAAGGAAATCGACGGGCGGAAGTGACAGGAGCGGGGATGGACGATGCATGAAGAACTGCTGAAAGCGCTGTCAGTCATCACCGAGGAAGAACAGAAGATATTAGGCGGCAGGAAAGAGATAGACCAGCGGCTCTATACCGAAAAAAAGGATATGGTCATCGACAGTAAAAAGCTTCTACAGAAGGGGAAGCTGATTCAGGTCCGCCCCCATACGCGGTTCGTGCATTTCCCGAAGCATACGCACAACTACATCGAAGTCATCTACATGTGCCAGGGGAGCACCACCCACATCATCAACGGGCGGAAAGTCGTGCTGGAAGAGGGGGACCTGCTCTTTCTGAACCAGAATGCGGTGCAGGAGATATTTCCGGCAGGGAAAGACGATATCGCGGTGAACTTCATCGTGCTGCCGGAGTTCCTGGACACGGCGTTCGCCATGATGGGGGCGGAAGAGAACCAGTTGAGGGAATTCCTCCTGGGGGCGCTGAGCGGCAGGGACGGGGAGACGCCCTGGATGTATTTTCATGTGTCGGATATCCTGCCGGTCCAGAACCTGGTGGAGAATCTGGTCTGGACCATCTTCTATGATTCCTCCAACAAGCGGAGCAGCACGCAGATTACCATGGGGCTTCTCTTCCTGCAGCTCCTGGACTATATGGACAAGATGGAGACCGGCGGGTCGAAGTACGATACGGAGATTACGGTGGCGGTGCTGAACTATGTAAATGAACACTACCGGAACGGGACCCTCTCCGAGCTCGCGGCGCAGACGGGAAACGACGTCTACTGGCTGAGCCGGGAAATCCGGCGCAGGATGGGGAAGACTTACAAGGAACTGCTCCGGGAAAAGCGGATGCAGCAGGCTGCGTACCTTCTCGCTGCCAGCAGGCTGCCGGTGACCGATATCATCGAATCCGTGGGATATGACAATACAAGTTATTTTTACCGGAAGTTCCGGGAAAAGTACGGGATGAGCCCGAAGGAATACAGAATGGCAATGTGCAAATAAGGACGCTGTTTTATATAAATGGCGTCCTTTTTTTGCGTATTTTTTCTTACTATAATGAAATCAGAACAAGCAGAAAACAGAGAGAATACGAGAAAAAGGAGGCACTTGCAGATGGAGAAGTATTATCTTGCCGTTGACATCGGCGCATCCAGCGGACGCCACATGCTCGCATCCATGAAGGACGGAAAGATGCAGCTGGAGGAAGTGTACCGCTTCCCCAACGGGATGGACGACCGGAACGGGACGCTGTGCTGGGATGTGGACCGGCTGTTCAGCGAGATTAAGAACGGGCTGAAAAAATGCAGGGAAATCGGGAAGATACCGGCCACCATGGGAATCGATACGTGGGGCGTGGATTTCGTCCTTCTGGACAAGGACGACCGCATCCTGGGCGATACGGTGGGCTACCGGGACAGCCGGACAGAAGGCATGGATGCGAAAGTGTACGACATCATCCCACAGGATGAGCTGTACGCAAGGACCGGCATTCAGAAGCAGATATTCAACACCGTCTATCAGCTCATGGCGGTAAAGCAGTCTCACCCGGAGTACCTGGAGCAGGCGGAGTCCATCCTGATGATACCGGATTATTTCAATTTCCGCCTGACCGGCGTGAAGAAAAATGAGTACACCGAGGCGACCACCGGGCAGCTCATCAGCCCGCAGACCAATGACTGGGACTATGAACTGCTGGACATGCTCGGATATAACAAAAAGATGTTCCGCCCGGTTTCCATGCCGGGGACCGTGGTCGGAAACCTGACGGAGGAAGTGCAGAAAGAAGTGGGCTTCAACTGCACGGTGGTCCTCCCCGCCACCCATGATACGGGAAGCGCCGTGCTGGCGGTCCCGACCAATGACGACGACGCGGTGTACATCAGCTCCGGCACATGGTCGCTGATGGGCATCGAGCGGAAAGAGGCGGACTGCTCCATGGAGAGCATGCAGGCAAACTTCACCAACGAGGGCGGATACGACCACCGGTTCCGCTATCTGAAAAATATCATGGGGCTCTGGATGATACAGTCGGTGAAGAAAGAATTTGCGGAAGACCTCTCTTTCGCACAGATATGCGAGATGGCATCGAAAGAGACAATCCCGTCGATTGTCGATTGCAACGACGACTGCTTCCTCGCTCCAAAGAGCATGATTAAAGCGGTGCAGGAGTTCTGCCGCAGGACCGGGCAGCAGGTCCCGGAGACGGTGGGGGAGATATCTTCCGTTATCTACAACAGCCTGGCAAAATGCTACGGCGACACAGTGGAAGAAATCGAGGCAATTACCGGAAAGAAGTACAGCACCATCTATGTGGTGGGCGGCGGTTCCAATGCAGGGTACTTAAATGAACTGACGGCCAAGTATACCGGAAGAACGGTGTCCGCCGGACCGTCGGAAGCCACCGCCATCGGAAATGTCATCGTGCAGATGCTCCACGACGGGGTGTTCGTAAGCCTTCCGGAGGCGCGGACGTGCGTGAAAGAGTCGTTTGACGTAAAGATATACGGCTGACCGCAGTCGGGAATCTGATTTCAAAGAATCCAATTTCAAAAGAAGCATATTTCAAACAGGAGGTAGTGAGAATGTTAGTTGACACAAAAGCAAGAGTAGGCGTATTTTCCATCGCGCTGGGCGCATACCTGCCCCAGTTCCCTTCCCTGGTGCCGGAATTTGAGTCCCAGTACGAGGCGTTTAAAAAGACCATACCGGACACCGTCGAGCTCGTCGACGGCGGGATGGTGACGACCAAGGAACAGTCCCAGGCAGCGGGGGACAAGTTCCGTGCGGCGGATGTGGACCTGGTGATTATGCAGCTCCTCACCTACGCCACATCCTACAACATGCTCCCGGCAGTCAAAGACCTGGATGTGCCGGTAGTCCTTGTAAACGTGCAGAAGTTAAAAGCCCTCGACTACGACCACACGGACATCGCGTCCTGGCTGGGCGAAGGCTACGCCTGCGGCGCAGTGGGCGAGATGGTCGCTGACCTGGAGCGGTACGGCAAGAGGCACGCCGTGATTACAGGGGTCGTCGAAGGCGGAGACCCGGGCGTTCAGAAAGAGATAGAAGAGTGGTGCCGGGCAGCCCAGGTAAGAAGGAGATTCCGGGATACGAACATCGCGCAGATTGGCAGACCATATCCGGGCATGATGGACCTCTATATCGACGAGTCCAACCTGTACCGGAGAATGCACCTCTATACGAAACAGTTCGACTGGGAGAAGATGTGGGCGATTGCCGACGATGTGACCGATGAGGACGCCATCCGCGCGAAAGCGCAGGATATCCTCGATACCTTTGACATCGAGGGCGGCGGAAGCATCGAGGAAGTCTGGGAGATGGCAAAATATGTCGTTGCATTTGAGAAATGGGTCAAAGAGGAGAAACTCGGACTCATCGCTTCCCACTATGACGGATTCGCCCAGGGCAAGGCAGGCGTCCTGGACAGCATGCTCATCCCGGCGTTCTCCATGCTCATCAAACAGGGGACGGCGTGCGCAGTGGAAGGCGATATGAAAGTCGCCATGGCGATGAGCATCTTAAAGACCATCTCCGGGACCGGACAGCTGGCAGAGATGTACTCCATCGACTTCAACGACGACATCGCCATCATCGGGCACAGCGGCTCCGGGGATGCGGATATCTCCGACAAAAAGCCGACCATGAAGATTGTGAAAGTCTTCCACGGCAAGACCGGCGGCGGATACCTGACCCAGTTCTATCCGTATACAGGTCCGGTCACATACCTTGCCATCACCCAGGACGGCGAGGGTCGCTTCAAGTTCATCGCGGCAGAGGGCGTCAATGAGGAAGGCCCCATCCTCTCCTTTGGCGATACGAATATGCGGACCCGCTTCACCTGCGGCGCGAGAGAATTCGTGAACCGGTGGAGCGAGTGCGGACCGACTCATCACTTCGCGGCGGCAACGGGAAGACATATCGATACGATACTGAAAGTTGCGAAAATCTTTGATGTGCCGGTAGATGTCGTGACAAGATAAAGGGACGGGAAGATAGAGGGACGGAAAGACAGAGGATGTCCCAGGCAGAGAGTGCGCCCGGATTCAGTTCGGAACCTGCGAAAAACAATGCAGGGCGCGGACATCCAGTGAAAGCAAAAGGCGTGTTGAGGAACTCATTTCATTCAGACAACCTCAACACGCCTTTTATACTGCCTGCCCGCGCCCTGTGTTTTTCAGACAATTTCCTCAGATTCACCCGGGCGCACTCCTGCCGGACAGAGCTGGTTTTTCCACCGCCATGGTTATCCCGCAGCCTCAGAACCGGAAATCCCTCCGGTTATCCTGCTCGATGAGCCGCAGGTTTTCCAGTACGACGGCGCGCGCTTTCTCATTTGGTACGTTGAGCACTTCTTTTTCGATGAGCCTGTCACCGATTGCCTTTGTCTCGGGTGAAGCGTAGTCCATCAGGTATTCTTTCAGTGTCATCAGCGCGTTTGGATGGCAGCAGTTCTGTATCTGACCGCTCTTGCACAGTGACATGAACCGATCGCCGGTGCGTCCCTCGCGGTAGCATGCGGTGCAGAAGCTGGGGATGTAGTCCATCTCCATGAGCCAGCGCACCACCTCGTCCAGCGTGCGGTTGTCGCTGACGTCGAACTGTTCGGATTTCTCATCTTCCGGCTCCGGCTCGCAGTAGCCGCCCACGCTCGTCCGGGAGCCGCCGCTTATCTGGGAGATGCCCAGATGAAGAACGCGCTCGCGGGTCTTCTGGTTCTCCCGGGTGGAGATAATCATGCCGGTGTACGGGACTGCGATGCGGATGCACGCCACGATTTTTGCAAAGGTATCATCGTCGATGCCGTTGTCGAAGTCATCCGGATTGATGTCGTCCGCGTGTTTGAGCCGCGGCACGCTGATGGTGTGGGGACCTACGCCGAAGGCTGCTTCCAGGTGCTCCGCATGCATCAGGAGTCCGGCGAATTCATACCGGTATTTGTCCAGCCCGAAGAGCACGCCCAGCCCCACGTCGTCAATGCCGCCCTCCATGGCGCGGTCCATCGCCTCGGTGTGGTAGTTGTAGTCGTGCTTCGGTCCGGTGGGATGGAGCTCCAGATAGCTCTCCTTGTGATAGGTCTCCTGGAAGAGGATGTACGTGCCGATGCCTGCTTCCTTTAAGAGACGGTAATTATCCACGGTCGTCGCGGCGATGTTGATATTGACGCGGCGGATGGCGCCGTTTTTATGTTTGATGCTGTAGATAGTCTCGATGGATTTCAGGTAGTAATCCATCGTATTGCGGACCGGGTCCTCACCGGCTTCCAGGGCGAGGCGTTTGTGCCCCATATCCTGCAGGGCGATGACTTCCCTGCGGATGTCCTCCTGGGAGAGCTGCTTGCGTGGGATGTGTTTATTCTTTGCGTGGTACGGGCAGTAGGTACAGCCGTTGATGCAGTAGTTGGACAGGTAGAGCGGCGCGAACATGACGATGCGGTTCCCGTAGAAGTCCTTTTTAATCTGCTCCGCGAGCCTGTAAATTTCCTGATTTTTCTCCTCGATGGGGCAGGCGAGCAGGACGGAAGCCTCCCGGTGGGACAGCCCTTTGCGCTTCTTTGCCTTTTCGATGATGGAGTCGATGAGCCCGATGTTCTCTTTGTTTTCGTCTGCGTAGGCGAGGGTTTCCAGGATTTCTCCGTGGTCGATGAAATCGTCTGCGCATCTTGAATTTACGTCGTACATGATGGTTTCCTCCTTATACGTTCAGTGAATCTCCCCGGCTGACGGTGATATGGTATCCGATGCCTTCCATCCGCTTTTTCAGGTCGTTTAAGCTCTCCGCCGCCTCATCTCCGGTGCAGAGTTTATTGTCATACAGGAGATATTTCTCCCGCACATCCGGCGGGGAGAGGTTCGGCATGATGACATTTGCCCCTGCGAGTATCCCCTGTTCCCGCCCGTCGCGGGCGATGGTGCCAAGCGCCGTGGTGGCGGGCAGCAGGACGCGGGGCAGAAGCAGGCGGATGAGCCCCAGCAGATAGACGGTGAGCTCCGCAGTCCCGCCGGGGGCGTCTGCAAAAGGCGTCTCATGGTGAGGGACGAAGGGACCGATGCCCACCATCTGGGGGTTCAGCTTCTCCAGAAAGAGCATGTCGTCTGCCAGATTTTCCGGTGTCTGGTACGGTGAGCCGACCATGAATCCGGTCCCCACCTGGTAGCCGATTTTTTTTAAGTCCCACAGGCATTTCTTCCGGTGCCCGGCAGAGAGTCCGGGCGGGTGAAGCCTGCGGTAATGTGCGGCGTCGTACGTCTCATGGCGGAGCAGGTAGCGGTCCGCGCCTGCCTCGTAGAGCCGCCGGTAGCTGTCGAAGGAGCGCTCGCCCACCGAGAGCGTGACGGCGCAGTCGGGGAACCGAATCCGGATGGCGGAGACGATGCCGCACAGCCGCTCGTCGGTAAAATAGCCGTCTTCCCCGCCCTGGAGCACGAAGGTGCGAAATCCCAGAGCATAGCCCTGTTCGCAGCAGGCGAGGATGTCTTCCTGGGACAGCCGGTAGCGCCGGGCGCCTGCATTGCTCTTTCGTATCCCGCAGTAGTAGCAGTCGTTTTTACAGTAGTTCGTAAATTCGATGAGCCCGCGGATGTACACGTCGCGCCCGTAGTGCCGGATGCGGACGGCGCGCGCCAGGTCGAAGAGATACTCCGCTGCGGCGGGGGTGCGCTCCCGTATCACGGTGACCCATTCCGCCTTTTTCAGATGTCCGGTCAGGCAGAGCTTCCCGATGAGGTTTTTGACGGTTTCTTCTCTTTTTGCCGGTATCATATGTTTTTCCCGTATATCGTCTTCGTGCTCACGCCCGGGAGCATCCCCAGTTTCCCGGAGAGCGCGCTGATGACGTTATTGGGGGCGTCCATCGCCACGCTGATGACGTGGATGCCCTTTTCCCGATAGGGAATGCCCATTCTGCCGATGACATATTCCCCGTATGTGCTCAGCAGATGGTTCAGTTCGTCCACCGATTCCCGGGATTCGAGAATGATGCCGATGAGTGCGATTCTTGTCTCCATAAAAAACCTCCGTTGTCCGGATATTTCCGGAAAGTCCGGCGCTGCCGCCCGGGCGCAAAAAAAGACGCCAAAGGCGCCGTCCGGATACAAAACGAGAGTCCTCTCCCGTGGAGAGGAAGTCTTCTGTATATTGCCGCGCCTTTTTGCTCAGGTCGTGTCCCGGGACCGCCTTTACAGTCAGAACGTGTGTCTCTCTGGAGTATATCACGGAGCGGGGAAATATACAAGAATCCCTCATTGATTTTCTTTCCCCCAGAGGCTAAAATAATGTGAGGAGGAAATTTGTCATGGCAGAAGTGAGAAAACACATCGTATTCCACGGGCGCGTGCAGGGCGTGGGATTCCGCTACACGGCGAAATACACCGCCAACTCGCTGGGACTGACCGGCTGGGCGCGAAACGAGTGGGACGGGACGGTGACGATGGAAGTGCAGGGGCGGGAGCCGCTCATCGACAAGATGCTGGTCCGGCTCAATCACGACCGGTTCATTTCCATCGACTGGATGGATGCGGAGGAAATCCCGTTGGAGGACGATGAGAGGAGCTTTTCGGTCCGGTGAGGACCGGCTGGCGGTCATAAACAGGACGCGGGAGCGCGGCGCGGACCGCCTGTCCGGCAGACGGGCGGCAGCAGGAAAAGACAGGGCGCAGAAAGACCACAGGAAAAGACAACAGCAGCAGGAAAAGGAGAACAGATGATTATGAAGAAGAGCAGCATGAGACTGGGATTTATCGGAACGGGCAATATGGCAGGAGCCATCATGGGCGGCATTATCCGCAATCAGATATTTTCACCGGAGGAAATCATCGGGGCGGATATCTCCCCGGCAGGGCGCGACAGAGTGAAGGCGGAGCACGGCATCTGTGTCACAGAGAGCAACCAGGAGGCGGCGCGGGAGGCAGAGGTGCTCATCCTTTCTGTGAAGCCCCAGTATTATGCGGACGCCATCGCGGAAATCAGGGACTGTGTGAGTGAGGACCAGCTTATCATTACCATCGCGCCGGGAAAGACCCTCTCCTGGCTCCAGGAGCAGTTCGGGAAACCGGTGAAGCTCGTGCGCACCATGCCGAATACACCGGCGCTGGTAGGAGAAGGGATGACTGCGGCGTGCAAAAACTCCAATGTGACAGAGGAAGAGATGGAGTACGCCCTGAAGATACTTGGCTCCTTCGGAAAGGTCCAGGTAGTGCCGGAGCATCTCATTGACGCTGTGGTGGCGGTGAGCGGCAGCTCCCCGGCGTATGTCTTCCTTTTCATCGAGGCAATGGCGGATGCGGCTGTGGCGGAGGGGATGCCCAGAGCCCAGGCGTATGAGTTTGCGGCGCAGGCAGTGTACGGCAGCGCGAAGATGGTGCTGGAGACCGGGAAGCATCCGGGCGAGTTAAAAGATATGGTCTGCTCCCCGGCGGGAACGACCATCGAGGCGGTGCGTGTGCTGGAAGAGAAGGGATTCCGCAGCGCGGTATTCGAGGCGATGAAAGCCTGCGCAGACGTATCCCGCAGTCTGTGACAGGACCGGTCTGACCGGGCGGGAGAGTGCAGGCGTGCAGCCGGTCCGGTTCCGGGCGAACGTTTGCAGGCGCGCAGCCGGTCCGCGCAGACCGGAAGGAAAGGAAGGGGGATGAGGCAGGATGAACATACAGGGGCTCCAGAAAGTCACGCTTCTTGATTTCCCCGGGAAGGTGGCGTGCACCGTATTCCTGGCGGGATGCAATTTCCGCTGCCCGTTCTGTCACAACGCATCGCTCGTGACCCGCATCGAGCCCGGAAGGTCCATTCCACGCAGCGGACTGCTTGCTTTTCTGAAAAAGCGCGCAGGCGTCCTGGACGGCGTGTGCATCACAGGAGGCGAACCCCTCCTCTCTGACGGGTTGGAAGAACTGCTCACGGAAATCCGGGGGATGGGATATGAAATCAAGCTGGACACGAACGGGACCGGACCGGAGCGGCTGAAGCGGCTGGCGGACGCGGGGCTGGTCGATTATATCGCCATGGATGTGAAGAATTCTCCCGCAAAGTACGCGGTGACGACAGGCACCGGCGGCGCCCTTCTGGACCGGGTCCGGGAGAGCGTCCGCTTCCTCGTGGAAGGCAGCGTGCCATATGAATTCCGCACCACGGTCGTGCGGGGGCTGCATGAGCGGAAGGATTTCGAGGAACTCGGGCAATGGCTCAGAGGGGCGGAGCGCTACTATCTGCAGGCGTTCGTGGACTCCGGGGACCTGATAAGCCCGGGGATGCAGGGATATACGAAGGACATTATGGAGCAGGCGCTGGCGGTCGTGCGAAAATATGTGCCCCATGCAGAGCTGCGGGGCGTCTGAGCAGGGACAGGGCGTTTGAGCCGGGGGAGCGTCTGGTCCGGGCAGGACATCTGAGCCGGGCGGGACATCTGAGCCGGGCGGGGCATCTGAGCCGGGGCATGTGCCCGGGCTGGTACAGGATAAAGAGACGATAAGACAAAACACCTATATCTAGTGTAAGAGAATTGTAAAAAAACCAGATATTGGTGTTTTTCTATTGCGCAAAAAGGACCGGGGTGCTACAATGGACCCAGATGCCGCCAGAGGGCGGACAGGGAGTGCTGCAGCGCTGGAAAAAGGGCGGCAGCGGACGGAAACAGAAGACAAAACAACAGAAGAAAGGGGCTTTTCGGGTTATGTATCAGGTCAGGAAACGGGACGGCAAGATTGCGCCGTTTAATCTCGCAAAGATAGGGGAAGCGATACGCAAGGCATTTGAAGCGCAGGAGAAGAACTACAACCAGGACATCATCGAACTGCTGGCGCTCAAGGTGACGGCGGATTTCGAGCCGAAGATCAAGGAAGAACTCATCTCCGTGGAAGATATTCAGGACAGTGTGGAGTCGGTCCTCATCAAAGCGGGATACGACGATGTGGCGAAGGGCTACATCCTGTACCGCAAGCAGAGGGAGAAGATACGGAATCTCAACTCCACCCTCCTGGATTATAAGGAAATCGTGGACAGCTATGTGAAGGTGACCGACTGGCGCGTCAAGGAAAATTCCACGGTCACCTATTCCGTGGGCGGCCTCATCCTGAGCAATTCGGGCGCCATTACGGCGAACTACTGGCTGTCGGAGATTTATGACGAAGAGATAGGGAAAGCCCACAAGAATGCGGACATCCACATCCACGACCTCTCCATGCTGACCGGATACTGCGCGGGCTGGTCGTTAAAGCAGCTCATCCAGGAAGGACTGGGCGGCATCCCCGGCAGGATTACGTCGTCGCCAGCGAAGCACCTGAGCGTGCTGTGCAACCAGATGGTCAATTTCCTGGGCATCATGCAGAATGAATGGGCAGGCGCCCAGGCGTTCTCGTCCTTTGACACGTATCTGGCGCCTTTTGTCCGGGCGGACAATCTGTCCTACCCGGAAGTGAAGAAGTGCATCGAGTCCTTTATCTACGGGGTGAACATCCCGTCCAGGTGGGGGACCCAGGCCCCGTTCTCCAATATCACCCTGGACTGGACCGTGCCGGATGACCTGAAGAACCTTCCGGCAATCGTGGGCGGGAAAGAGATGGACTTTACTTACGGAGACTGTAAGGAAGAGATGGATATGGTCAACCGCGCCTTCATCGAGACCATGCTCGAAGGCGATGCCCAGGGGCGGGGATTCCAGTATCCCATCCCGACCTATTCCATCACGAAGGATTTTGACTGGTCTGAGACGGAGAATAACCGCCTGCTCTTTGAGATGACGGCAAAATACGGCACGCCCTATTTCTCCAACTATATCAACAGCGACATGGAGCCCAGCGATGTGCGGAGCATGTGCTGCCGCCTGCGCCTGGATTTAAGAGAACTGCGCAAGAAGTCCGGCGGCTTTTTCGGCAGCGGCGAGAGCACCGGTTCCGTGGGCGTTGTGACTATCAATATGCCCAGGATTGCATATCTGTCCGCCAATGAGGCAGAATTTTATAAGAGGCTGGACCGGCTGATGGATCTTTCCGCGCGCTCGCTCCACATCAAGCGCACGGTCATCACGAAACTTCTGGAGGAAGGGCTGTACCCGTATACGAAGCGGTATCTCGGGACATTTGAGAATCATTTCTCCACGATAGGACTTATCGGGATGAACGAGGCGTGCCTCAATGCGAAATGGATTCGGCAGGACCTGACCCACGACGAGGCGCAGGCATTTACGAAGGATGTGCTGAACCACATGCGGGAGAGACTCTCGGATTATCAGGAACTGTACGGGGATTTGTATAATCTGGAGGCGACGCCGGCGGAGTCTACCACATACCGCCTGGCAAAGCACGACGTGGAGCAGTTCCCGGACATCATCACCGCAGCGGAGAAGAACGGCACGCCGTACTATACGAACAGTTCCCATCTCCCGGTAGGCTACACGGACGATGTGTTCGAGGCTCTGGATATCCAGGATGAACTCCAGACCCTGTACACATCGGGAACGGTATTCCACACATTCCTGGGCGAGAAGCTGCCCGACTGGAAATCTGCGGCGGCTCTGGTGCGCAAGATTGCAGAAAATTACCGGCTCCCGTACTACACGATGTCGCCCACCTATTCCATCTGTAAGAACCACGGCTATCTGACCGGCGAGCAGTTCACCTGCCCGTACTGCGGAGAGGAGGCAGAAGTGTACAGCCGCATCACGGGATATTACCGTCCGGTCAAGAACTGGAACGACGGGAAGACCCAGGAGTTCAAAGAGCGGAAGGTCTACGACATCACCCGTTCCCGCGGCGCGGCAAGGACAGCGGCGGCAGCGGAAGAAGAGAGAAAGGCGGCTGCACAGACCATGCCAGGCGCGAAGGAAGAGGCGGCGTCCGGGACGAGGACCCTGCTCTTTACCACAAAGACCTGTCCGAACTGCAGGGTCGCGGCGGGCTCTCTGGAGAAAGCGCAGATACCGTATGAACTCATCGATGCAGAGGAGGAGATGGAACTGGCGCAGAAGTACGGCGTCATGCAGGCTCCGACCCTGATTGTTGTGCGCGGCGGCCAGGTGGAGAAATTTGCCAATGCGTCCAATATCCGTGCGTTTGCGGACGGCGCGCAGAGGGCGGAATGAGGCGGACTGAGACGGATTGAAGCGGACTTATCATCCGGAACGCAGTTTTCCCGCGTTCCGGAAATGAAAAAATCATAGAAAATCACAGAAAAGGAGCATCACAACATGTATGATATCGGAATCATCGGGGGCGGCACTGCCGGAATGACAGCCGCCATTTACGGACAGCGTGCGGGGAAGCGCACGGTCATCATAGAAGGGGCAGCGTTCGGCGGACAGATTACATCTTCCCCGAATGTGGAGAATTATCCCGGCATCGCCAGCGTGAGCGGGAGCGAGTTTTCCATGAACCTTCTGGACCAGGCGATGAAGCTGGGGGCGGAGACCGTGACGGAACAGGTGACGGGCATCCGCGACGAAGGGGCGGTGAAAGTCATTCTAACGACGGAGAAAGAGTATCCGTGCAGGAGCGTCATCCTTGCCACCGGCGTCACCCACCGGCATCTCGGGGTGCCGAATGAGGAGCGCCTCACCGGTTCCGGAGTGTCCTACTGCGCGACGTGCGACGGCGCCTTTTTCCGGGGACGGGATGTGGCGGTCGTGGGAGGCGGCAGCACAGCCCTGCAGGATGCGGAGTTTCTCTCGAACTACTGCCGGAAAGTATATCTCATCCACCGGAGAGACGAGTTCCGGGGGGAAGAGCGTATCGTGAAACGTCTGGAAGAAAAAGAAAATGTAGAATTTATCCTCAGTGCGACGGTCCGGGAAATCATAGGGGACGCGGCTGTGGAAAGACTGATACTGAACAGCAAAAAGACGGGGAAACAGTTCAAGCTGGAAGTGTCCGGCCTGTTCATTGCGGTGGGGCATATCCCACAGAATGACGCATTTGCCGATGTGGTTAAACTGGACGGGAGCGGATTCATCCTCGCCGCTGAGGACTGCGTTACATCCTGCCCGGGCATCTTCGCAGCAGGCGACTGCCGGACAAAAGAAGTCCGCCAGCTCACCACAGCAGCGGCAGATGGCGCTGTTGCGGCGCTGGCGGCGTGTAAGTACATTGCGTCGTAATCCGGCAGTGACCGGAAACGGGACGTCGCATCCCTAATCCTGGAACATTTTCATGCCCATCCACTGCTTCATGTGCTCAATCATCTTCGCATCGGGCTCGATGTAGATGCACACGTTTTTCTGCTCCATCGGAAGCATGATGGCATAGGCTTTTCCGGACGGATTTCCGGAACTGTAATCGCATATCTTATCCGGCTTGTAAGAGTGAAGCCGGGGGGAATCTTTCGGGGCGATAATCTCTGCGGACTGGATATCCAGGCTTGTCATACGTTTGCGCTTTGCGCGGTTGTAGATGGCGTCAATCTGCAGGTCGTGGTTGAGGATGATGTATTCATACTCCACGTTGAGCTTCGGAAAGATGAAATAATATGCCACGAGCGCCAGGATGACCGCGATGATAAAGGAAAGGATGCCGATAAAGGGCATCAGGAGCACCGCGACGGCAACGATGACAAGTATCACCAGTATCCGGACCGGCAGGTCGTATGGCTTTGGTCTGCGTGTGACAAGCTGTTCATATAATGCGTCGTTCATAGTCTAAGGATTCCTTTCTGTTTGTAAATAATTCAGCACCATGATGGCAATCTTGAACGTCATGGCGTCCTCAAAGAGGCGGATGTCAAGCCCGGTGCGCTTTTCTATCTGCTCCAGGCGGTAGATGAGCGTGTTCCGGTGCATGTGGAGCTGCCTGGAAGTCTCTGCGATATTGAGGTTGTTCTGAAAGAACCGGTTGACAGTCCCCAGCGTTTCCTCGTCGAATGCATCCGGGATATCGGGACCGAAGATTTCCTTCAGGAAATTCTCGCACAGCGGGACGGGGAGCTGATAGATGAGGCGCCCGATCCCGAGCTCATTGTACGGGAAGACCGTCTGCTCCGAATAGAAAAGTTTCCCGACTTTGAGCGCCAGAGCGGCTTCCCGGAATGCTGCGGGAAGGTCTGAGAGGCTTTCGGTCACGAAGCTGTAGGAGACCTGCACCTGTACGAGAGCTTCTGCGTTCAGGGTGTCGACGATTGTCCGCGCGATGTGCCTGCTGTCCTGGGAAGTCTCTTCCGGACGCAGGGGGCGCAGGACGGCGGTCATCTGGTCGGATATGGGAACGAGATATGCTTTCGTGCGGGCGGGGAACAGGTTTTTCAGTATCTCGCCTACGGTCTCGTCCATGTTCCTCGTCTCCAGGAGAAAGAGGACGCGCTGCTCTTCCGGCTCGATGTGGAGACGCACAGCCCGCTCGTGGATATCATAGGCGGGGATTCCGCCTGTCATGAGACCGTAGAGAAAATCGGTCTTGTTATATTTTTCTTTATAGGCAGTGCACAGACAGCGTATCTGGGAAAGCACATGGTCTGCGTCTTCTCCTTCGGAAGAGGAGATTTCCAGAGTGATGCCCGTGATGCGTCTGAGCTCGGCAAGAGCCTTTGTCAGTTCCTGTGTCTGGTCCATCTTTTCTCTCCGTGATAATAAAATGCTGCAGCGAAAAAACTGTAATGAAAAAGGCTGCACTCGTTATCCAAGTGCAGCCCCCTCATATTATGATAGATAAGCGGTAAGCTTGCCGGTCAGGCTGACCAGCGGTGAATAGCATCTTTGCGACCGCCTAGCTGCTATTCCAATTTTAAAGCATTAGTTTGTAATCGTCAACTCTGTCTCTTTGTCGAATACATGAATCTTCTCCATGTCGAGTGCGAATACAGCCTTGTCGCCTGTCCTCAGTGTTGTACGCGGATTTACACGTGCTGTCATCTGAGTTCCCTCTACATCGAAGTACAGGAATACTTCGGCGCCGAGCAGCTCGTATACCTTGATGGTAGATGTAATCACGCTGTCCGGTGAGTTGGCGATGAATGCTTCGGAATCGTGTACGTCCTCCGGACGGATGCCGAGGATGACAGTCTTTCCGTCATATCCGCCGTCGATGAGCGCTTTCTTCTTGGAAGCCGGTACTTTCAGTACGTGCTCGCCGACTGTCAGTGTCACGTCTTCGCCGTTGACCTTGCATACGGCATCCATGAAGTTCATCTGCGGAGAGCCGATGAATCCTGCAACGAACAGGTTGCACGGAGTATTGTAAAGGTTCTGCGGTGTGTCTACCTGCTGTACAACGCCGTCTTTCATAACGACGATTCTTGTACCGAGGGTCATAGCCTCTGTCTGGTCATGCGTTACGTAGATGATGGTAGCGCCCAGGTTCTCGTGGAGCTTGGAAATCTCGATACGCATCTGGACTCTCAGCTTAGCATCCAGGTTGGAGAGCGGCTCGTCCATCAGGAATACCTTCGGGTTACGTACGATTGCACGTCCCATGGCAACACGCTGTCTCTGACCGCCGGAAAGAGCTTTCGGCTTGCGGTCGAGCAGTTTCTCAAGGTCAAGTATCCTTGCTGCCTCGCGGACTTTCTTGTCAATCTCAGCCTTCGGGACTTTGCGGAGCTTCAGTCCGAATGCCATGTTGTCATATACGGTCATATGCGGATACAGAGCGTAGTTCTGGAATACCATCGCGATATCGCGGTCTTTCGGCTCTACATCGTTCATTACCTTGCCGTCAATCTTCAGTGTGCCGCCGGAGATGTCCTCAAGTCCTGCAACCATACGGAGCGTTGTGGACTTACCACATCCGGAAGGACCGACGAAGATGATGAACTCTTTGTCTTCAATCTCAAGATTGAAGTCCTTGACAGCGTGGAAACCGTTCGGGTAGATTTTCTGAATGCCTTCAAGTGATAAACTTGCCATTTTATGTTGCCTCCTTAATATTGTTCCTATACTGTTCTGTTTGAATCTGGAAACAGTATACCGCTGCCGGGGGAAAGGTACAATGTCACGAGTAACTAAAAAAAAGAGAAAATAATGTACACATCGACCATATGGAGGGGCAGGCTGCGTCGCCGCCAGTCCCCGGCAGGGTTCGGGCGGCGCTTGCTATTTCGCCGGAATCAGGATAAAATGGGGAGGACGGAAGGGAGGCGCTGCGCCAGATTGAGGAGCAGGACTATGAAGCGGCGCTCCGACAGGAAGGATATCAGGATATCATGAAATACGGCGTGGCATTTTACCGGAAAGAGTGTATGATAAAGAAGGTATCTTAACAAAAAGAAAAAGGAGAAAAAATCATGGCAAATCCAATCGTTACATTTGAAATGGAAAACGGCGACATCATAAAGGCGGAGCTTTATCCGGAGATTGCGCCGAACACAGTAAGAAACTTCATCTCTCTCGTGCAGAAAGGCTTCTATGACGGGCTCATCTTCCACCGCGTCATCCGCGGCTTCATGATACAGGGCGGCTGCCCGGACGGGACAGGCATGGGCGGTCCGGGATACACCATCAAAGGAGAGTTCCTCCAGAACGGGTTTAAAAATGACCTGGCGCACGACCCGGGCGTGCTTTCCATGGCGAGAGCCATGCATCCCGATTCCGCGGGAAGCCAGTTCTTCATTATGCATGAGAAATCTCCGCATCTTGACGGCGCGTACGCTGCCTTCGGGAAAGTCATCGAGGGGATGGACGCAGTCAACAGGATAGCGGAGACCGCGACAGACTACAGCGACCGCCCGCTGGAAGAGCAGAAGATGAAGAAAGTCACGGCGGAGACCTTCGGGGAAGCGTACGAAGAGCCGGAGAAGATGTAGGGTATCATTGAGATTGTGAGAAGACAGTGTACAGGCTGCCGGGCAGGAGACGGACCAGCCGGTACCCTATGTCGACGACAGTGAGATGATAGAGTTGGAGCCGGAGACGACCACGAATATGGTATGCGGTCAGGCATACCAGATGAAAAATCCCGGCGGCGCCCATGCCTACTATACTTTTTTATTTGAGCCGGAAGAAAGCGCCGGATATTATCTCGATTTTTATGGAGAGTTGTGGGCATACGAGATGCAGATTTACTGCCAGGTGTATGACGACGACGGGAATCTCCTGACCGGCTCAAGAGGCTACTATATGCTGGAGCAGGGAAAGAGGTATACATTCCGGATTGAAAATTATACCACGTATTCAGCGGCGCAGTCTGCCGGAAGACTGACAATGGAAAAATACTGCGACTGGGACGAGTGCCTGGAAATAGACGAGCAGGGATATCTGACCGGCATGAAGGAAAGATTTGTGATAGCCTGCATCCCGGAGGGAGTTAAGGGGATGGGGCAGCCAAAATCCCGGTACAGCATCGGCACACTGATTCTGCCGGAATCGATTCAGGAGGAAGTATCTGTCTGGAATGACTGGCGGGCAGTCTACCGGTATGAAACTCCGAATACAGGCGGGAGATATCTGGCGGTGGACGGAGTCCTGTATGACCAGGAGAAACAGATACTGGTGAACATTCCCACGTACCGGGAAGGAAGCTACACTGTGCGGGAAGGCACAAAAACAGTCGCGTCAGGGGCGCTTTATGCAACAAACCTGCAGGAGGTCGTATTCCCGGATTCCGTGACAAAGTTTGAGGAAAATGTGTTTTCGACAGATAATGAAAACATCCGGAGAATTTGCCTTCCGGCAGACGCGGAAGGTTTGGATGCCACCCAGTTTACCAGCCTCTTATACAAAGAACGGTCTTGTGGCGTTAGATATCGCGGACAGCCTGACAGAGAAGGAAAGCACATCCTTTTATGCGGAAGACCCGGCTGATACAGGCGGCGATACCCCGGAACCGTCAGACCCGGATGACACAGACAGTGATACTCCGGAACCGTCGGACCCGGATGACACAGGCAGTGATACTCCGGGAACGTCGGACCCGGACGATACAACTCCCGGCAGTTCGGACAGCGGCGGTGGGAAACAGCCTTCTGCCTCTGATGATAAGGGGAACGCGGAGAGTCTGAAAACAGAGCAAGCAGAGGACGGCTCTCCCGGCAGGACGCAGGCGGTGCAAACCGGCGAAGAAAGCTGGACGGGATATGTGATTGCGGTCTTTGCATCTGTGGTTGTGCTCGGCGGCATCGGATATCTCAGGTACAGAAGACGGAAAGACGCATCGTGATTTCACATGAACTATTAGCACTCTTGCCAAAAGAGTGCTAATTTTATATTGACTTTTAATTTTCCCTGTACTACAATGTCTCTTAGGGCGCGGGGACAGTCCCTGCGCACGCCGGTCTGCTGCCGGCGGCGAGGTTAAGAGACAGTATAAAGAGGTGTGAAATATGGAAGTAAAGAAAGGCAATTTATCGATTGACAGCGAGAATATATTTCCTATCATAAAGAAATGGGTATATTCGGACCATGATATTTTCGTCCGCGAGATGATATCCAACGGATGCGATGCCATCACGAAGCTGAAGAAGCTGGACATGATGGGAGAGTATGAGCTCCCGGAAGGCTATCAGCCGAAGATTGAGGTCATCGTCAATCCGGAAGAGAAGACGATGAAGTTCATCGACAACGGTCTTGGCATGACGGCGGAGGAAGTGGAAGAGTATATCACGCAGATTGCATTTTCCGGTGCGACCCAGTTCCTGGAGAAGTACAAGGACAAGACGACGGAAGATGATATGATAGGACATTTCGGTCTGGGCTTCTACTCGGCGTTCATGGTGGCGGACGAGGTGCAGATTGATACGCTCTCTTATAAGGAAGGCGCATCTCCGGTACACTGGGCGAGCCAGGGCGGCACGGAGTACGAGATGCAGGACGGCGTCAAAGAGACGGTGGGCACAGAGATTACCCTGTTCTTAAATGAAGACAGCCTGGAGTTTGCCAACGAGTACCGTGCAAGAGAAGTCCTGGAGAAGTACTGCTCCTTCATGCCGGTGGAGATATTCCTCTCCAAAGCGAACGCGGAGCCGGAGTACGAGACCATTGACGAGGATGAACTGCTCGACACCGACGAAGTGGTCGAGCATATCGAGGAAGAGAAGAAAGAAGAGGGCGAGGGCGAGCCGAAGAAACGGGTGAAGATTGTGAAGCGCCCGGTGTCCATCAGCGATACCCATCCGCTCTGGGGCAAGAACCCGAGCGAGTGCACAAAGGACGAGTATATCGCATTTTACCGCAAGGTATTTATGGATTACAAGGAGCCGCTGTTCTGGATACATCTGAACATGGATTATCCGTTCAACTTAAAGGGTATCCTCTATTTCCCGAAGATTAACATGGAGTACGAATCCATCGAGGGCACGATTAAGCTGTACAACAATCAGGTGTTCATCGCGGACAACATCAAAGAGGTCATCCCGGAATTCCTGATGGTATTAAAGGGCGTTATCGACTGCCCGGACCTGCCGCTCAACGTATCCAGAAGCGCCCTGCAGAATGACGGCTTCGTGGGGAAAGTGGCGGACTACATCTCTAAGAAAGTGGCGGACAAGCTGGTCGGGATGTTCAAGACAGACCGGGAGAACTATGAGAAATACTGGGATGACATCAGCCCGTTCATCAAGTTCGGCTGCCTCAAGGATGAGAAGTTCGGCGAAAAGATGAAAGATTCCATGATTTACAAGAATCTGGAGCATAAATATCTGACTCTTGAGGAGGTCATCAAAGAGAACCGGAAAGAGGAGGAGCAGACTGCGGAGGCGGAAGGCGCAGACAGCACCCCGGACGCGGAGCAGAAGGACGATGCCGCTGGAGACGGCGCCGGCAAAGAGGAGAAGAAGACCGATATCTTCTATGTGACGGACGAAGTACAGCAGAGCCAGTACATCAACATGTTCAAGGCGCAGGGGCAGGATGCCATCATCCTGACGCACAACATTGATTCCGCCTTTGTGACCTATCTGGAGCAGAAGCATGAGGATATCCGTTTCCTGCGGATTGACGCCGATGTCCACGAGTCCCTGAAAGACGAAGTGGCTGAGGAGGAGAAAGAAGATTTTCAGAAAACCGCGGACAGCCTTGTGGAGATATTCCGCAAAGAGCTGGGCAATGACAAGCTGGATGTGAAAGTCGAGAGGCTCAAAGACGACCATGTGGCATCCATGGCAGTCCTTTCCGAGCAGGAGAGGCGTATGGCGGAGATGATGAAGATGTACGGCATGAACGGTATGGACCCGTCCATGTTCGGCAGCCAGGCAACGCTCATCCTGAACGCGAACCATCCGCTCGTGAAGTTCCTCGTGGAGCATAAGCGCAGCAAGAATGTGCCCATCATCTGCAGACAGCTCTATGACCTGGCGATGCTGGCGCACAAGCCGCTCAGCCCGGAGGAGATGACGGCTTTCGTACAGCGCAGCAATGAGATTATGATGCTCCTGACAAAATAAAGAAACATTGTGTGAAATATCCACTCAGTGACCGCACCGGTGTGCGGGCTGGGTGGAGTTTTTTGCGCGGCTGCGCCCGGTGGGCGGACGCCGGACCTGCACGAGCGGGCATCCCGCGAAAAGAAAACCGCTTCTTCCATACTGAAAACGAGAAATGATTACTGTCCGGGCAGATGAAATTAATAAATATGACATAAAAACTTAACAAAAAAGTAACATTATACAGATATTATATCTCAGTATGGCTAATTCTGTCGAATTCTGCCGAAAGATGAAAAACTGGGGGTTTTACAGAGAGATGAAAAACAGTCTCGTTCAGATAAAAGAGAGCATTGCAGGCTCGTTCCGGAAGCACAGGCTGCCTGTCCTCTGCGTGGGGGCGCTCATTCTGGTCCTGTGCATCGTGACGCTCGTCCGGGCGTTTTGGGACCCGCACAGGGAGGAGGTCCGTGTCGGGACCGAATACCTTAAAGAACTGGAGAGCAGGGATATCGCCACTGTGGAGGCGGATGTCAAGTCCGTGCAGAAGCAGTCCATGATAAAGGCAATCGAGGCGGGGGAGATACCGCTCTGGGCGCAGTTCAGCGACTGCCTGATATTCGGGGACTCCAGGAGCGTGGGATTTACCTTCTATGAATTCCTGGACAGTCAGCGCGTCATCGCGGAAGCAGGGTATACCATCCTGAATATCGAAGAACACGAAGAGAAGATGGCGACGCTCAATCCGTCCTATCTGTTCCTGTGCACCGGGCTCAATGACGAGGGCATCGGGCTGTGGAACACGCCGGAGGAATATGTGGCGGCGTACGAGGAAGTCATGCAGCAGCTGACAGCGCTCCTTCCGAATACGGAAATCTATATCAATTCCATCTTCCCGGCGGAGGAACGCGCTTTCGAGAAGAATGAGAAGTGGCGTGAGATACCGGAGTACAATGAGGCGCTCAAGGCGTGGTGCGAGGAGAAGGGGTATCACTTTATCGACAATACCCAGGTATACGAGGAGCACAGCGACCTGTATGACCAGGACGGTATCCATTTCCAGAAGGATTTTTATCAGTACTGGGCGATGAATATGCTGGCGGAGGTCGATGGATGATGGACAGGCTGACAGAGAACCTGATGAAAGTATTAGGAATCGTGAAATACATACTCATCCTGTTTCTGATATTTTTTATCGTGACCCTGATGAAAGGGGACAAGATGAGCAATACCCCGATAGACGACGTCAAGGCGGCGGTGACGGGCGCGGCGGACATGACGGACCTTTCCGAGGCGGACCACCGCACGGTAAGGCGCATCTATGGAATCAACGCCAATGATTACGACGGCGTCGTCATGTATATGTCGGATTCCAATATGAAAGTAGAAGAGATACTTATCGTAAAGCTCAAAGACGCGTCCCAGGCGTCTGCTGTGGAAAGCGCAGCCCAGGCAAGGGTGGATTCCCAGCTCCAGAGCTTTGAGGGATACGGTCCGGAGCAGTGCAAGCTCCTGGACGACCACGTGCTTGACGTGCAGGGAAACTATGTGCTGTTCATCGTGAACGGACAGGCACAGGAGGCGGACCAGGCATTTCTGGACAGTTTATAAAGGAAGAAGGGACAGGGAGAAGATTTTATGATATTCAGCAGTGTATTTTTTATATTTGTATTTCTTCCAATCACATTGCTCCTGTACTTTGTGATGCCGAAACCGGGGAAAAACCTGGTGCTCCTTATCTGCAGTCTTATCTTCTATGCATGGGGGGAACCGGTGTATATCGTGCTGATGGTATTCAGCATCGTCTATAACTATATCAGCGGAATCGAGATAGACTATCACAGGAGAGAGCGGAACAGCGGGCGGATGCGTTTCGTGTTCTGGCTGACGGTGGGCGTGAACCTCGCCATCCTTATGTTCTTCAAGTATTACGGATTCCTTATGGAGAATATCAACCATATCCTCCCCATTGACATCCCGTACAAGGAACTGGCGCTCCCGGTAGGCATCTCGTTCTATACCTTCCAGACACTGTCCTACATCATCGATGTGTACAAGGACAATGTGAAGGTCCAGAAGAACCTGATCAATTTCGGAACATACATCACCATGTTCCCGCAGCTGATTGCAGGCCCCATCGTGCGCTATGCGGACATCGAGACGCAGCTTGACAGACGGAAGATTACGCCGTCCGGATTCGGGAACGGCATCGCATGGTTCTTAAGAGGTCTGGGCAAGAAGGTCCTTCTTGCAAACAATATCGGCATGGCATATGACGCCATCGCCGCGCTCCCGGACGGGCAGATGTCGGTGCTTTCCGCGTGGGTCGGCTGCATCGCGTATGCGTTCCAGATTTATTTCGACTTCAGCGGATACTCGGACATGGCGATTGGTCTGGGCAAGATGTTCGGATTCGAGTTCATGAAGAACTTCGACTACCCGTATATCTCAAAAAGCATCACGGAATTCTGGCGCCGCTGGCACATTTCGCTGGGGACCTGGTTCCGGGAATATGTATACATCCCGCTCGGGGGAAACCGGGGCGGCACGCTCAAGGCAATTCGCAATATCTTTATCGTGTGGTTCCTGACCGGATTCTGGCATGGGGCTGCATGGAACTTCATCTTCTGGGGGCTGTACTACGGCGTGCTCCTGCTCCTGGAGAAGTATGTGCTGAACCGCGTGCTGGAAAAGCTGCCCTCCGCCGTAAAGCATATCTATACGATGCTGTTCGTCCTGATAGGCTGGGTGCTCTTCTTCTCGCCGGGCATGGGAGACGCCCTTTCCTATATCGGCGCGATGTTCGGCATCGGCGCGAACGGGTTCGCGGATGCGGCGGGCATCTACTACCTGTATAACTACGCGCTGCTCTTTGTCATCGCAGCCATCTGTTCGGTGCCGTTTACCTACCGGCTGTTCAGCAGGACCGTATTCGGCGGGCGCAGGGGAAAAGGACACACAGCGGTGGCAATGGGCGTGTATGTGGCGATTTTCGTGCTGTCGCTCGCATACCTTGTGAACGCGACTTACAATCCGTTCCTGTATTTCAGATTTTAGGGGTCAGAAAAGATGGCGTTAAGAGAACGTGAGAACAGAAATAGAAAAAGAAGAGGCGGAAAGAAGCTCCAGCGCAGTTTTTACATCCGGATGCTGAAAGTGTTCGGCGTGCTGCTGGTGCTCCTCGTCCTTGCCAATTTCATAAAAAGAGACCAGGAATTTTCGGACGAGGAGAACCGGATGCTCACCCAGCGGCCGAAGCTGACCTGGGAGTCTCTCATGAACGGAGATTATATGACGGATTATGAGAGCTATGTGTCCGACCAGTTCGTTGCAAGGAACCAGTGGATTACGCTGAAGCTGTACCAGGACATGCTGCTTGGAAAGAAAGAGTCCAACGGCGTGTATCTCGGGAAAGACGGCTATCTCATCGAGAAGCCGGATGAGCCGGACTGGGAGAGCATCGAGAGGAATACAGCCCAGATAGCGGCTCTTGCCGAGCGGTATCCCGACATCCCGACCTATACGTGCTTCGTTCCCAATGCATACAATATCCTGTCCAACAGGCTGCCGGCGCAGGCGCCGGTGCGGGACCAGGAGGAGGACCTGGGACGTATCCGGGGGATGCTGGGCTCGTCGGTGCGCGACATCAGCGTGGACGATGCGCTCAGAGAGCATGCGGATGAGGAAATCTACTACAGGACCGACCACCACTGGACGAGCCTGGGCGCGTACTACGCGTTCGGTACGGTGGCGGAAGCCATGGGCATCCAGAACGTGGAGACGGATTACAACATCCACACCGTGGCAAGCGATTTCCAGGGGACCCTGGCGTCCAAGAGCGGATACCACGGCTCAGAGGACCTGGTCCAGATTTATGAGGCGGCGAACCTGGAGCCCGAGTATGTGGTCACCTATGTGGAATCCAATGAGAAATCCACGTCCATCTACAAGAGCGAATGTCTCAATGAGAAAGACAAGTATACGGTTTTCTTCGGGGGCAACCACGCGAGAGTGGACATCGCGACGACCCAGCCGGAGCGGAGGAACCTCCTGGTGTTCAAGGATTCCTACGCCAACTGCTTCATGCAGTTCCTCCTGCCTTACTACCAGAACATCATCATGGTGGACGCGCGGTATTTCTACGACAATGTGGACAGCCTGATACAGAATTACGCGATTACGGACATCCTGTTCCTGTACAATGTGAATACCTTTGTTACAGATAATTCCCTGGCAGACGTGCTGGCGGTGGAAGGAAACGGCGGCGAATCGCCGGCGGAAGAAGGCGCCGCAGAAGAAGGCGCGGTAGAGGAAGGCGCGGCAGAAGACGATGCAGCGGAAGATGGAGCTGCAGCGGAAGGATAAAAAGATTAGGGTGTCAAAAGCCCCTTAATTGCGATGCCTGCGGATTGTTCCGTGCTCCGCACTCCCATAATCCGCCCCAATATTCGCATATCGTGGGATATATATCCCACTTTTATGCTCATAGTGGGGCGGGTCCCAAGGTCTTTCACCCACTTATGAGCAAGCTCATGTGGGCTTAGACCTTTTGACCCTGGCATCCTAGAAAGATGCATCTGCAGAAACCATTGCAGATGCATCTTTTTTTTGCGTGAGTGCGCCGGACGGGCGGTCACTGTGCCTGCATGAACCGGCATCTGAGGGGCAGCGGCATCTATACAGCCTGCTCGAACAGGATGCCGTGCTGCCGGAAGAACTTCTGTACCATTTCGTCCCAGACGTGTTCCAGAGATTTGTCCGGGATGAAGGTCCGGAAGGATGTCCCGGTCACGCAGGTCAGTCCGGAACTGTCATAGCGCAGGTTCAGGTACAGCCCCTGGACGTCCTCAGGGCGGATGGAGGGGGCTTCCCGGGCGATGAGCCGGGCGGTGTTTTCCGCGGACAGGCGGAAGATGAACCGGAAGCTCACCGGCGTGCGCTTTCCCCGGACCAGGGAGAAGCAGTATTCCCGGATATCTTTCCAGCAGGAGTATTCCGGCAGCGCGGCGTCCGAGTCAAAAAAGTCCTTCTGGATATAGCCGTCTATCCGGAATGTATTAAATGTCACGACCTCGCCCTCGATAAAGCGGAAGGCGTCGAAGGTGTCTTTCAGGAAAAGGTGTGACGTGATGTTTTTGATTTCTGTCAGGTTCAGTGCGATCATGAGTCCTCCATGTATCTTTTTGCGGTCAGCTTTTGCTGACGGTAGCGTCAGTGTACAACCGTATCGTCCTCTTGCACACTGACGCTAATTATACCACAGAATCACTTCCAGGTGTGCAGGATAGAAAATTTTTTCCGGGGGGGATAAAAATGTATAGAACAATCAAATAAACAGGTGTATACCGTACTTAAGTGTGGACATAAGTGAAAATTCCGGAGGGAGACAGACAGGATGAAGAGCAGGCAGCTTCCGAACAAAGGACGGACAGAGATACTCAGCGGGACAGAGGCACAGGAATACATCGGGAACAGACTCCGTGAGATGGAGGATGATTCCGTCTGCGCCGTCTTTATGGCGGATATCGACAACACGCCGGAAATCCGGGAAAAGCTGGGAAGAGAAGCGGAGGAGGACGTCAGGAAGAAGGCAGGGCAGATACTCTCCTCCCTGTTCTACGCTTCGGACATCGTAAGCTGCATCGGGAGGGATGAATATCTCATATTCGCTTCCTGGGACGCCGGAAAAGGGCAGCTGGAAAAGAAGGCGGAGCAGGTGCGGGACAGCCTCTGCTTTGAGGCGAGAGAGGACCCGGCCCTCAGAGTGAGCGCGTGCGTGGGCGCGTATATGGGAAAAGGAAAGGAGCTCACTTTTGACGCTGTCTTCGGCAGGAGCGCAGCGGCTCTGTATGCCGCGAAAACCAACGGACCCGGAGAGGTCTGCGTGCTGACGAACGAGGCGGAAGCACAGGCGCACGCAGAGGCGGAGCGGCAGAAGCCGTCCAATGCCATCCCCATGAACACACTCCTGGAATGTCTGGATGTGGGAGTGGCGCTGGTGGAAGCAGGCGATGCAATCCGTCTGCTGTATGCCAGCCACGGATTTTACCGGATGCTGGGACTGCCCAGGGACGCGTGGGAACTGCCCCGGGACCTGGAGGATATCGGCATCCATCCGGATTATGTGGCGGACTACAGGCAGTTTTTAATAGACAGCGTAAAGAAAGACGGGATATCCAGCCATATCCACCGGATATCCGGGAACGGGAAAGACTGGGTCTGGAGGAATGCGCGTGTGGCGCGGGTCTCCTATCCGGCAAGCTCTGCGCCGGTCCTGCTGGAGATTTCCACCGATGTGTCCAATGTGATACTGGCGGAGCGGAAGCTCCTGGAGAGCAGCGACAGGCTGCGGGTGGCGTTTCGGCAGACTCCGCACGTACTGTGGGAGGTAGATATAAGCGCCGGTACGTATAATATATTCAACGTGGATGAACAGCAGTGCAGTCCGGCTACTGTGATAGAAGGCTTTCCGGATGCATTTCTGGAGAAGGGCATCGTCCATCCGGATTCGGCGGAGGATTTCCTGAAATTTGCTTCCGAGATGCTCGGCGGGAAGAAAGGGGATTCGGCAAACTTCATTCTCCGGGACCCGTCCGGCAGATGGTACGGCTGGGTGGCAATGTCCTATCTGATGATGTATGACGCAGACGGCGCGCCGCTGAAAGCCATCGGGATACAGTCAAAGCTCCCGGACGTCTCCGGCATCGGACCGGGCATTTTTCCACGCAGACCCCTTCCGGAGACTCTCCGGCGTCATCTCATCATCCGGCTCCGGGCGAACATCACGGAGGATTATATCGATGAGGTCTGGCGCGAAGGGAAGGACCAGACCGGATGGACCTGGGGAAAGACTTATACGGAGATTATCGCAGACCAGGCGGACCGTCTCTTCAGTGATTCGGAACGTATGGATTTCCGGGAGTATTTCAGCAGGGACAACCTGCTGGATGCGTATGAGAAGGGCAGACTGTGGGCGGTGGGAGAGTTCCGCCGCGTGGACGGAGGCGGGCACATCCGCTGGACCATGTACGGCGTCAATCTCGCCCGGGACCCGGCGACGGACGCGGTCTACCTGTTTGCCTGCTTCAGCGACTGCCAGAAGCGCCACGAATGGGAGCAGGAGGCAGGCGGAGAGATGGAACGGGAGCCGGGCACCGGGCTGTACGCCTATCCTGCGGCGAAGAAACTGTCCGCGTATCTGATGGAGAACGGCGCCATCTCTTCCTGCGCCCTGAGCCTGATACGGCTGGTGGGGCTGGAAGAAGAAAGAGAGGAAAACGGGACTGCCGGGGAAAGCAGGAAGTTCATTGCCGAAGCGCTGTTCATCGCCCTTGGCAACGACTGCATTGTCGGGAGCTACCGCCCGGATATGGTGTATGTGTTCTTCCCGGATGCAAAGTCCCGCTACGAGGTCAAGCGGAAGATCGAAGATGCGTTTGCCTATGCGCGGGTGTCCATGGAATCCACCCCGTGGATGGAAAAAGTCCGCTTCGTTGCCGGCACCGTGCTGGCGCCCTGCGGCTCGGCGGACCTGGAGACGCTGATGTTCCGGGCAGGCTACCTGTGTGAGAAGTGGAAGAATTCTGCGATGGATACGGTCGCCTTCCCGGGGGAAGACGAGGACTGGGCGTGGGCGGGACTGCGCAGCGAAGAGGCGTCCCCGGGCGCGGCTGTGCCGGAGAATGAGACCGACCGGGCGCTCACCCGCGAGGAACAGAAAGTGGCGTTCCGCTGCGTGACGGATATGCTGAGGTCCGGCTCCCTGGAGGCGTCCATCATGAGCGCGCTCAAGTGCATCGGCGTATACTATCGGGCGGCGCGGGTCTATATGCTGGCGCTCTCGGATGACCGGCAGACTGTGACAATGCAGCACGAATGGACGGAATGGGGAAGGCAGAGCATCCGGTATGTGATGTCCGGCGTCCAGATTAGCCAGATTCCGCTTCTTCTGACCTGTCTGGAAGAGAAGAAACCAATCCGGATGGAGAGCTCCTCCCTTGTGGCGGCGCAGAGCCAGGAGAGCGGGAAGTGGCATTTTACCGTATGCCCTGTGAAGAAGAATAATGAAGTGACGGGATTCCTCTGTGTGGAGAATCCTCAGGAACATTATGAGGATGCGGCGCTCCCGGTTACGCTGCTCCCGTATATTGCGGGAGAACAGAAGCGGTTCGAGACGATGAGCGACCGCCGGAATCTGTCCGGGTACGACGCCCTGACCATGCTGCCGAACTTAAGCTCCTACATGGATGTGATTTATTCCCTGGATTCGGACGTGTACAGCTCCATGGGAGCGCTCTCTCTCGATATCCCAGACTTCTCGACCATCAACAGCACGTTCGGGTTCGAGTACGGGCGGAAGCTGCTGATTTATATCTCGGACGCGCTGCTGAATATCTTCCGGAGCGCCTATGTCTTCCGCACCTGGGATGCGGAGTTCGTGGTGCTCTACCCGAACACCATCCAGGAAGTGTTCAACGGCAGGTGCGCGCGCCTGCGCACGATGATACAGCGCAGATATCCGCGGCAGGTGCGGCTCGGTTCCGTCTGGTCCGACGGCATCTTCTCCGCCCGGAACCTGGTCCGGGAGGCGCAGACAGTGATGCGCAGCGAGCATGTGGGCGACCAGGGGCCGGGCGGGACGCACCCGGCGGACAGCGCCCTGCAGACGGACCGGTCCGGATTTGCAAAACAGCGGTTCGTCCCCTATTATCAGCCGAAGATTGATATGCGGAACGGCAGCCTTGCAGGCGCTGAGGCGCTTGCCCGGGCAGTGGACCGGGAGGGGAATATCCTTCCGCCGTCGCAGTTCATCGAGCGGCTGGAGGACGACGGCTCCATCCGGGATTTGGATTTGTTCATGCTGGACAGTGTGCTGCAGCAGCTTGCCAAATGGCAGTCAGAGGGGCGTCCGCTGGTCCGGGTGTCCATCAATATCTCGCGCGTCACCCTGTTCAGCCCCACCATACTCGCTTCCGTCTTTGCCATCCAGAGCCGGTATCCGAATCTTCCTTCGGACCTCATCGAATTTGAGATAACAGAGACCGGAGGAGAGATGGAAAAGGCGACGCTGGCGGGCATCGTGGACGAATTCCGGGAATTCGGGCTGAAATTCGAGCTGGATGATTTCGGCTCGGGCTATGCCAATATCTCGGTGTTCAGCAATATCCGTTTTGACACGGTGAAACTGGACCGGACCCTCGTCAATGACCTGCCGGGGAACGAGATTAGCAGCATCCTCGTGGAGAATATCACCCAGATATGCCACAATTTCGGGATGAAGTGCATCGCGGAGGGCGTGGAGACGCAGCAGCAGGAGATGAGCCTGTTAAAAGCAGGCTGTATCTACGGACAGGGGTTCTACTATGCAAAGCCGCTGTCCGCGGAAGAATTTGAAAAACGGTATCTGGAAGGCAGGACCGTACCGGCATAGGGGACACGCAAAAAGGATTTGTACAGAAGAAATCAGGAACAGGAGGTACATGGTAATGACGGATGAACGCAGCAGGAAAGAAGGTCAGGCGGAGAGAGCGCTGCCCCTCATCGCCGGAATCGGCGCCTCGGCAGGAGGACTGGAAGCGCTCCAGCAGTTCTTTCAGCATATGCCGGGCAACAGCGGGCTGAGCTTTGTGGTGATTCAGCATCTGTCCCCGGACTACAAGAGCCTGATGGCAGACATCCTGGGGAAGCACACGGAGATGACGGTCCTGCAGGCGGAGAACGGGATGGAAGTCTGCCCGGACACCGTCTATCTCATCCCGCCCAAGAAAAATATGACGCTCAAAGGCGGGCGGCTGATGCTCACGGACTATATCCACGGCACGCTCAACCATCCCATCGACGCATTTTTCACTTCCCTCGCCCAAGAGCAGGGAGACCGGGGGATTGCGGTGGTGATGTCCGGGACGGGCTCGGACGGGACGAGCGGCATCAAAGCGGTCAAGGAGCGCGGGGGACTCGTCATCATCCAGAGCCCGGAGACGGCGAAGTTCGACGGGATGCCCAGAAGCGCCATCAACACCGGACTGGCGGACTTCATCCTCTCGCCCGATGACATCGTGGACGAGATACTGAACTTCTGCAATTATCCCACGCTCATCCGCCCCCAGGAGCAGGAGGAATTCCTTACGGATGAGGAGACCTTCCCCCGCATCTATGCGGCGCTCAAAAAGGTGAGCGGCATCGATTTCACGAATTATAAACGCACCACCGTGCTGCGCCGCATCGAGCGCCGGATGGTGGTGACCCACAGCACCAACCTGTCGGAATATGTCAATTATCTGAGTGAGAATGCAGAAGAGGCGAACATCCTTGTAAAGGAAATCCTCATCGGCGTGACGAATTTCTTCCGCGACCCGCCCTATTTCGAGCGGCTCAAGCAGAAGGTCATCTACAACATCGTCGAGCGCTGCGGGGAGAAAGAGCCCATCCGCGTGTGGAGCGCGGGCTGTTCCACAGGGGAGGAGGCGTACTCCATTGCCATCCTGTTCCGGGAGGTGCTGGACGAGCTCAACGTCCACAGGGATATCAAGATTTTCGCCACGGACGTGGACGCGAAAGCCATCGAACAGGCAGGCAAGGGCATCTATACGGAGAGCATCCTGGACGATGTGTCCAGCGAACGGCTGGCGCGGTTCTTTACAAAGAAGAACGACCAGTATGTCATCTCAAAGGAAATCCGCAGGATGATTATCTTCGCGCCCCACAACATGCTCTCGGACCCGCCTTTTGGCAAGCTGGACCTCATCAGCTGCCGGAATGTGATGATATACTTCCAGCCGGTGCTCCAGAGGTCGCTGTTCGGCATCTTCCATTCCGCGCTGAAAAACGGCGGCTATCTCTTCCTCGGAAAGAGCGAGACGGCAGGGGAGTTCTCCAACGTGTTCTCCCCCGTGTGCAGCGCGGAGAAGATATACCTGCACAAGGGCGAGGGGAAGGTGGACGATTTCACGCCGCCGTCCTTTACGATACCGAATATCCAGGCGATGCCGCCCAGGACTTCGGGCATATCAGACAGAGAGGCAGGGAACTATACGATGGAGAGCACCTATGTGCATTTTCTGGAGAGCTTTCTCCCGGCGTCCGTCGTGGTAAATGAATCCAACAACGTGATTCATTTCTTCGGCAATTACATGGACTATCTCACCATTGCCCCGGGAAAGGCTACCTTTAACTTTTTCAGCATGATAAACAAAGACCTGAGCCTGGTGGCGTCCACCGCCCTGAACCGGTGCCGCTCGGAGCAGGTCACGGTGACCTACACGGGCATCGCCGTGGACTGTGAGGAAGGGCGCCGGGACATCGACCTGGTTGTGAGCCCTGTGTCCGGAGACGGCAGGGAGGATACCGGCCTCATCGCTGTACTCTTCATGGAGCGGAAGAATGACAGACCGGACGGCATCACGGAAAAATACGACGTGGATACCACAGCCGCCCGCCGCATCGCAGACCTGGAGCAGGAACTCCACGAGTCCCAGAACGACCTGAAGTCCACCATCGGCGAACTGGAAACAGTGAATGAGGAGCTGCAGGCGGCGAATGAAGAGCTCCTGACGGCGAACGAGGAACTCCAGAGCTCCAACGAAGAACTCCAGTCCGTGAATGAAGAGCTCTACACGGTGAATACAGAGTATCAGCAGAAGCTGGATGAGCTCACCATGCTGACGAACGACCTGTCCAACTTCCTGTCCTCGACCATGATCGGCATCCTGTTCGTGGACAGCAGCCTGAACATCCGGAAGTTCACGGAGTACATCGGCAGGGAGTTCCAGCTCATGGAACACGACGTGGGAAGGTCCCTGCAGATATTCGCCCACAGTTTTCCGGATGAGGATATCATCAAGGATGCCGGGGACGTGCTGAAGAACCTGGTCCCCATCGACCGGGAGGTCACTGCCATGAACGGCAGGTTCTATACCCTGAGGATTGCGCCGTACCGGACGACGGAGAACAGCATCCGGGGGCTGGTCATTACCATCATCGACAGTCTGGGTGTGAAAAACGAGACGCCGTGACGATGCCGGACAGGACGCAGACGACCGAACAGAACAGGATATCCGTGAAGAATCCGTGAAGATGCAGATGAGAAGAAGGAGCCGCGGGATGCAGACAGTCATCCTGCGGCTCCTTCTGCGCCTGTACCGTCGGCATTCCGGAGCGCGCATCTGCCGCAGCGCCCGGGGCGCACATCTGCCGCGTTGACTTTTGAAGCCAAAAAAAGTATTATTATAAAGTAGCGTCAGTGTACAAGGGGCGTGCTGCCTCTTGTACACTGACGCTATGATGGCGGATTGTCAGATTCTTTCAGAGGAAAAGGAAACGCTATGGAACATATCTCACAGAAAACAAAGAGGAACATCCTGCTGGGCGTGTGCGCGGCGGCTGCCGTGGCTGCCGTCATCCTTGCAGTGCACGGCGTGACCGGCATCATGGCGGGCGGCACGGATACGACAGAGGGTGTGGAATATATCAAAAAAGAAGAAGCCGGGGATATCGCGGATATCGAGTCGAAGATTGCGCGTCTGGAGAAAGCGGCTGAAGAAGAGAAAGAGCCGGACACCCGCAGCGTCAAGGAGAAGTTCGCAGGCTCGGTGGTGATGGGGGACTCGGTCGCCCAGGGGCTTGCCGAGTTTGATGTCCTGAGTTCATCCAGCGTGACGGCACAGATCGGCGCCAATTTAAACGGCATCGGCGACCAGATCAGCGCGGCGGCGGGAATCAGCCCGAAGAGCGTCTTTCTCTCGTTCGGACCAAACGATGTGATAAACTGCGGCGGGGACCCGGAGGCGTTTGCGGAGATGTACGAGAAAACCCTGATCCGCCTGCGGGAAGAGATGCCCGATGCCAATGTGTTCGTAAATTCCGTTTTTCCGGTGCAGGACAGCGTCATCGGCGACCATCCGGAGCTGCAGGATATCGAGGCGTGCAATGAGGCGCTGAAAAACCTGTGCGTCAGCAGGGATATCGGCTTTATCGACAATACTGCCCTTGTGAAAGACGAGTATTATGAAGGGGACGGACTTCATTTTAAAGCGTCGTTCTATCCCGTCTGGGCGGAGCACATGGCGGAGGTGGCTGCCTTATGAGAAGAGAGAGAGTCAGCGCCGCGCGCATTATGAAATACGTGGTGCTCCTTTTGACCGTTGTCTATATCGTGCTGCTCATGCTGTATGCCAGCGGCAGCAGCCGGTCCTTTGAAGAGGTGGGCGCGGAAGTGGCGGCCGCTCTGGATGCCGAGGTCCTGTCCGAGCAGGATGCAGCCCGCCTGAAGCGCAATTTCGGACTGAATGCCGCGGATTTTGACGGGGTGATGTACTATGCGTCCGAGTCCAATGTGTCAGCGGAGGAAGTGCTCCTTATCAAAGTCAGCCGGGATTCCCAGGTCCGCCAGGTCACGTCTGCCCTGGAGCGGCGTCTTGCGTCCAGGGAAAACGATTTTGAGGGCTACGCTCCCGAACAGGAGCGGATATTAAAGGATGCAGTCCAGAGCGTGCGGGGCTCCTATGTCTTTTTCGCGGTGTCCCCGGATGCGGGGGAATACCTGAGCGCTTTTAACAGAAGTCTTTGACAGAGAGGAAGAACAGATGTTATTTTGCAGTATCACATTTTTATTCCTGTTCCTGCCGGTCGTTCTGGCAGTGTATTATCTTGTTCCGGATAAAGCGAAGAACATGGTCCTTCTCATCTCCAGCCTGCTTTTCTACGCCTGGGGAGAGCCGGTCTATGTCGTCCTTCTGGTGTTCTCCGTCCTGTTCAACTATTTCTGCGGGCAGGATATCCGGTCGCACCGGGATGATGCGCACCGGGCGAAGCTGAGCGTGATATTTGCCGTGGCGGGCAATATCGCGGTCCTCGGGTTTTTCAAATATTACGGCTTCCTCCTGGAGACGGTAAATGCCGTGCTCCCGGTCCATATCCCTTACCGGGAGCTTGCGCTTCCGGTGGGGCTTTCGTTCTTTACATTCCGGGCGGTATCCTATGTCCTGGACGTATACTGGGGCAAGGCTCCGGCGCAGAAGAGCCTGACCTGTTTCGCGCTCTATCTCTGCATGTTCCCCCAGATTACGGCAGGACCCATCGTGCCGTACGCAGAGATGGCGGGACAGCTGAAAAACCGGCAGGTCACGGTGGGAAAGACCGGGAGCGGCGCGGTGCTGTTCATCACAGGCCTTGCGAAGAAGACGGTCATCGCCAATGCCGCAGGCGCGGTGTTCGGGGAGATTTCCGCCATGCCTGCGGGAAATATGTCCGTGCTGACGGCATGGCTGGGCGTGTTCTCCTATGCGTTCCAGATTTATTTCGATTTCAGCGGATATTCGGATATGGCGATCGGTCTGAGCAGGATGTTCGGATTCGACGTGCGCAGGAATTTTGACTACCCGTACCTTGCAAAGAGCATGACCGAGTTCTGGCGGCGGTGGCACATCTCGCTGGGGCTGTGGTTCCGGGAGTATGTCTACATCCCGCTGGGCGGGAACCGGTGCACGGTCTCAAGGAATATCTTCAACCTGATGGCAGTGTGGCTCCTGACCGGCATGTGGCACGGCGCGGCGTGGAATTTCATCGCCTGGGGCGTGTACTGCGGGGTCATCCTGGTGATGGAAAAATATATCTGGGGCGCTTTTGTGGACGAACTTCCGAAGGTGGTCCGGCATATCTATACAGGAGTTATCGTGCTCGTGGGCTGGGTGTTCTTCTTCAGTCCGAGCCTGGGGTATGCGTTCCGCTACCTGCTGGCGATGATCGGGGCGGGCGCGGGCATCGCGGATGCGGACGGCGCGTTCCTTCTGTATACCCACTGGCTTCTGTACCTGCTGGCAGTGCTCGGTTCGTCATCCGCAGGGATACGCGCCATCCGGTGGTGCATCGGCGTCTTCCGCAGCAAAGGCGGGAAGGCGGCGGCAGGAGCAGTGATATACACGGTGATGTTCCTCATATCCGTGGCATTCCTTGTGACGGATTCGTTCCAGCCGTTCTTGTATTTCAGGTTTTAAAAAGGGGTTCAGACGATGATGAGACAGAGGAAAAGGAAAAAGACAGGGTACGCAGAAGGGCTGACAGGAAAAATCTTCGTCCTGCTCCTGCTCGTGATAATGGCGGTCAACCTGGTCATACCGGACCGGAAGATGTCGGAACAGGAGGACCGCGTGCTGGAGACGCTCCCGGGCATCAATATGAGCACTGTGATGAACGGGGATTTTATGGAGCAGTGGGAAGGCTACATGAGCGACCAGTTCGTCGGAAGGGACCTGTGGAGGAGTCTGAGAGTGTCCCTGGACCGGCTCGGCGGGAAGCGCATGGAAAACGGCGTCTATATCGGAAAGGACGGACAGCTCCTGGAGGATATCGAGGTGCCGGAAGAGGGGCAGCTCAGCGCGAATATGGATGCCATCCGGAGCTTTACAGAGACGTATCCGGATGTGCCGGTGACGATGATGCTCATCCCGGATGCGGCCACGGTCCTGAGCGGAAGCCTGCCGGCTTTCGCCGCGGTGGAAGACCAGAGACAGCTCTTCGGGCTGGCGGAGCGGGAACTGGGCGACGACGTGGCGTGGGTGGATGCGGCTTCCATCCTGAATGAACATGCTTCGGAGAAGCTATACTATAAGACAGACAGCCACTGGACGACCCAGGCGGCGTTCTATGTCTTCCAGGAGGCGGCGCCCGTACTGGGCATTGAGGGAGAAGTGGCGGACAACTTTGTCTCCTATACCGTGACGGACTCTTTCAACGGAAGGCTGGCGGCAAAGAGCGGAGTGGGTCTCTCCGAGCAGGAGACCATTGATATCTATGTGCCGAATGAAGGGGATGACGACGTGGTCGTCAACTATGTGGACGAGGCGAAGAAGACGACGTCCCTCTACGATTCATCCGCCCTGGAAGAGCGGGACAAATACGCGGTGTTCCTGGGCGGGAGCACGTCCCTTGTGGATATCCGGACAGTATCCACGAGCGAGAGGCGCCTTCTGGTCGTCAAAGACTCTTTCGCGGAGTGCTTCATCCCGTTCCTCGCCCCGTACTACCGGGAGATTGTGGTGGTGGACCCGCGCTACTACGGCGGCACCATGGCGGATATTATGGATGCGTACCGCATCACGGACGCGCTCATCCTCTACAGCGGGAATAATTTCTTTACAGACAACAACATCAGCGGGATGTTTACAGGTGGACAGTCGTGAGCAACAGGATAAGAGAAGAATTTCTTCAGAAACAGGAGCCCGTCCGGCTCAATAAATATCTGAGCGAGGCGGGGGTGTGCTCCAGGCGGGAGGCGGACCGCCTGATCGAAGCGGGAAAAGTGACGGTGGACGGAAAGACCGCACAGACCGGGATGAAGGTCGCGCCCGGGCAGGAAGTCCGGGTGGGGAAACGAATCGTCTCCGGAAAGGATGAGATGGTCGTCCTTGCCGTCAACAAGCCCAGGGGCATCGTCTGCACAGAGGAAAAGCGGGAGAAGAACAATATCATCCGCTTCCTGGACTATCCGGTGCGCGTCACTTATGTGGGGCGGCTGGACAAGGATTCCAGGGGGCTGCTCCTGATGACGAACAACGGCGATATCATCAACCGGATGATGCGGGCGGCAAACTGCCACGAGAAAGAATACAGGGTGACGGTGGACCGGGAGGTCACAGAAGATTTCCTGTCGAAGATGGCGGGCGGAGTCCCCATCCTCGACACCGTGACCAGACCGTGCCGGGTGGAGAAGGTCGGGAAATATACCTTTACCATCATCCTGACCCAGGGGCTGAACCGCCAGATACGCAGGATGTGCTCTGCCCTCGGCTATGAAGTGACGGACCTTGTCCGGGTCCGGGTGATGAACATCCGGCTCGGGAGTCTCAGGGAAGGCGCGTACCGGAAGGTGACAGATGCGGAGCTGGAAGAACTCTACGACCTGCTCCAGAATGGAAGGAAAGAGGACGGCAAACATGACAGGAAACACGGAACAGAGAGAAACGAAGACGGCAGCCGGCACGGGTGCGGCAGCGGAAAAGATGGAGCGCATGCGCGCGCTGGTGGACCTCCTTAACCGCGCCAGAAGGGCGTATGAGCAGGAAGACCAGGAAATCATGAGCAACCTGGAATACGACCGGCTCTACGATGAACTCGGGGAACTGGAGCGGGAGCTTGGAACGACCCTTGCCTCCAGCCCGACGGTGAACGTGGGATACGAAGTGCTGAGCGAACTGCCGAAAGAGCGGCATGAACGCCCGATGCTCTCCCTGGATAAGACCAAGGAAGTGGAGCGCTTAAAAGAGTTCCTCGGCGGTCAGAAAGCCATGATATCCTGGAAGCTGGACGGTCTGACCATTGTTCTGACCTACCGGGGCGGCGCCCTGTCCAAAGCGGTCACGAGAGGGAACGGCGAAGTGGGCGAAGTCGTGACGAACAACGCGCGGGTCTTTCAGAACCTCCCTCTTTCCATCCCCTATCAGGGGGAGCTGGTCTTAAGGGGCGAGGCGGTCATCTCTTACAAAGATTTTGAGAAGATTAACGAGGAAATCGGGGATGCGGATGCGAAATACAAGAATCCCCGCAATCTGTGCAGCGGCTCCGTGCGCCAGCTCAACAACGAGATAACGGCGAAACGCAATGTGCGGTTCTACGCCTTCACCCTCGTGCGCGCGGAGGGCGTGGATTTCCGCAATTCCAGGCTGTACCAGATGCAGTGGCTGAAAAGCCAGGGGTTTGACGTGGTGGAGAACCACCCGGTGACGCGGGAGACCATCGACGATGAGGTGGCATGGTTCGCACAGCACATTGAGGAAAATGAAGTGCCCTCCGACGGGCTCGTCCTCGTCTATGACGACATCGCTTACGGGCAGTCCCTTGGCAGCACGGCAAAGTTCCCGAGGGATTCCTTTGCCTTTAAATGGGCGGATGAGGTACGGGAGACGACGCTCACCGAAATCGAGTGGAGCCCGTCCAGGACCGGGCTCATCAATCCGGTCGCCATCTTTGAGCCGGTGGAGCTGGAAGGGACGACGGTAAGCCGGGCCAGCGTGCACAACATCAGCATCATGGAAGAGCTGGAACTGGGCGTGGGCGACCGCATCACCGTGTACAAGGCGAATATGATTATCCCCCAGATTGCGGAGAACCTGACAAGGAGCGGGGTGAAAGACATCCCCGACGTCTGTCCGGTCTGCGGGGGGAAGACGAAGATATCCATGGAAAATGAGACGAAGACGCTATACTGCACCAACCCGAAGTGCCAGGCAAAGCATGTGAAATCGTTTGCCCTGTTTGTGAGCAGGGACGCCATGAACATCGAAGGGCTCTCCGAGGCGACGCTGGAGAAATTCATCATCAACGGCTATGTAAAAGATTTTACAGACCTGTTCCATCTGGACCGGTATGCCGATGAGATACGGCAGATGGACGGATTCGGTGAGAAATCCTTCGAGAACCTGCAGAACAGCATCCGGAATGCCCGGACGACCACCCTGCCCCGTCTAGTGTACAGCCTGGGCATCCCCAACATCGGCATCTCCAACGCGCGGATGATATGCAGGGCGCTGGACAATGACCCCCAGCGCATTCCGGACGCCACGGCAGAGGAGCTGAGCGCCATCTCCGGAGTGGGGGAAGTAATCGCCGGGACCTTCGTGGAGTACTTCTCCGACGGGGAGCACCGGGACCTGTTTTTGCGGCTCCTTGGGGAAGTGGAGATTCCCCGGGAGGAAGAGTCGGAGGACTCCCGGAAATTCGAGGGCGTGAACTTCGTAGTCACCGGCAGTGTAGAGCACTTTGCCAACCGGGCGGAAGTAAAGGAAGCCATCGAGAAGCGGGGCGGAAAAGTGACCGGGAGCGTCACGTCAAAGACGGACTACCTCATCAATAACGATGTCAATTCCACGTCCTCCAAGAACCGGAAGGCAAGGGAGCTTGGAATACCGGTCATCTCCGAGGAGGAGTTCCTGGAGATGCTGAATGGAAAGGCAGGGAATGCCGGGGAACACTCCGTGTTTTAGAAAAAGTTCATTTGTATAAGCCGCATGGATGTACTATAATAAAAAAGCTGGATACCAGAGGGAGAGCCGCAGAGGAACGCCCCCATCCGGAAGAAAGAACGACAGCAGAAGGGAACAGATATGTCAGATAACAATTTCATCTTAGTGGATGAGGAAGATAAAGAAGAAGAGAACAGGCAGGCGGACGGCGGTCCCGGGGAAGATGCCGGAAGCGGCGGGAAGGAAGCCGCGGAAGTTTCCGTTCCGGACAGCGGGGAGGACGAAAAGGACGACGGGTATGAAAAGATATGCTTCATCTGCCACAGACCGGAGAGCGTGACCGGGAAGATGATCGACCTCCCGAACAACATCACCGTGTGCCCGGACTGCATGCAGAAGAGCTTTGACGCCATGACCAGCGGTTCGGTGGACTTAAGCCGCCTCATGAACATGCCGGGCGTGCAGTTCTTTAACATGGCAGATTTGGAAAATATGCAGCCAAAGCCCCAGAAGATAAAGAAGAAAAAAGAAAAGCCGAAGGAATTCCACCAGCTCGACATCCGGAACATTCCGGCGCCCCACAAGATAAAGGCGAAGCTCGATGAGTATGTGGTCGGACAGGAGTACGCGAAGAAAGCCATGTCCGTGGCTGTGTACAACCATTACAAGCGTGTCGCCACGGATACTATGGATGACATCGAGATTGAGAAGTCCAACATGCTGATGATCGGACCGACGGGAAGCGGAAAGACCTATCTTGTCAAGACGCTGGCAAGGCTTCTGGACGTGCCGCTTGCCATCACGGACGCCACCTCGCTGACCGAGGCGGGATACATCGGCGACGATATCGAGAGCGTGGTGTCCAAGCTCCTTGCGGCGGCGGACAATGATGTGGAGAAGGCGGAGCAGGGCATCATCTTCATCGATGAGATTGACAAGATTGCAAAGAAGCACAACTCCAATCAGCGGGACGTCAGCGGCGAATCCGTCCAGCAGGGCATGTTGAAGCTCCTGGAGGGGAGCGATGTGGAAGTGCCGGTGGGCGCCAACAGCAAGAACGCCATGGTGCCCCTTACCACCGTGAACACAAAGAACATCCTCTTCATCTGCGGCGGCGCATTCCCGGACCTGGAAGACATTATCCGGGAGCGTCTGCAGAAGAAGACGTCCATGGGATTCAATGCCGAGTTAAAAGACCGGTATGAGCATGACAACGACCTGCTGGCGAAAGTGACGGTGGAGGATTTAAGGAAGTTCGGGATGATACCCGAGTTCCTGGGACGCCTCCCCATCATCTTCACGCTGCGTCCTCTGGATAAGGACATGATGGTCCAGATACTGCGGGAGCCGAAAAACGCCATACTCAAGCAGTACCAGAAGCTCCTTGCCCTGGACGAGGTGCGTCTGGAATTCGACGACGGCGCCCTGGAGGCAATCGCGGAGAAAGCGATGGAGAAGGACACCGGCGCGCGCGCCCTCAGAGCCATCATCGAGGAATTCATGCTGGATATCATGTATGAGATTCCAAAGGATGACAGCATCGGCGAGGTCGTCATCACCCGGGAGTATATCCAGGGCACAGGCGGTCCCGTCATCCGTCTGAGAGGGCAGGAAGTGCCGCGCATCGGATAGCCGGCTTTCGTCACAGCCGGCGCATCGTTTCAAAGGTATTATACAGATTTAACTGTCCGTACCCCCATTCCCGGTTCGGATAGTCCATCGTGCCCGGGCGCACGGCTCCCAGAATCAGGAGGCTTTTGACCTGAAAGGAGTCGACGCCCGGGACTTTTTCGATAAAGAGGAGCCACTCCAGCATGAGGGCGACGGCGCCGGACGTGATGGCTGCCGCCGCGCAGGAGCCGGAACGGGAGGAAAAGCGTCCCCCTGGCAGGGCGCCCGTGATATTTGTGCCCGGCGCAGTGATATCCGGCTTCCGGCGGCTGGTCCGGGTGTAGCCGCGTCCGGATTCCCTGGCCAGCGCTCCGGTATTCCCGTCATACCAGGAGACGACCACCGGACTGTCCGCGCTGGCGGGATTCGTCAGCGTGCATTCCGGGTCCGGTTCCAGGAAATAGACTTCGCCGTCCAGAAACTCCGTGACGGGAAGCCAGATGTGGAAGACGCCGTCCGCGACGGTCAGCGGTTCCACGACAATCTTCCAGATGCCGGGGGCAGGGGCGTCGAACCGGAAGAAGATGAGTTCGGAGCTGCTCTTTTCCACGAGCAGCCGGTAGTCTACCGAGACTTTCGTCCGCTCAAAGAGGAAATCCAGTTCGGTCCCGGCGCCTGCCTGCAGGGGGATGCGGGATGTGTCCTCTCCCGAGGGCGACAGGATGGAGATGGACAGGATGTTTGGCACTTCCGTCCACAGCTCCATGGAAAATCCGGACACGCCTTTTCCCACACGCAGCTCCACGGTCTTTTTGTCCGCGGCATTTTCAAGGGTGTCGGAATAGTGGTGCCGCTGGTCCGCCTCGTTGCCCGTGCCGATGACGGTGATGTGGCTGGCGGTCGTGCTCCATCCGTCTGTCAGGTAGGACAGGGGCAGGGTGCCGATGTGGCCGCCCATGCTGGAGCCGCAGGTAAAGCATACGACGAGAGGCATGGAAAGGCGGTCCGCCAGCGTGTGCAGATATTTCATGGCAAGCATGAGGTCCGTCTCCTGATAGCAGACAGCGTCTCCGGGGATGAAATAATAGTCCCGGAGATATTTTTTCGCAGGTTTGAGCTTGACGACGGCGATGGAAGCCTCGGGCGCGGCTCCCAGGAACTGTTCCTCCGCGTCCGCCCCTCCGGCGGCGAGGCTGGCGGCGTACGTGCCGTGCCCGGTCTCGTCTGAGGAGGGGACGACAGACCGGGGGTCGTCCAGGCGCAGCGCCCGGTCGATATCCTCCCGGGTAAACTCCGTGCCGTAGGCGAATCCTTCCGGCGGTGCGCCGGTCTGCACGGTCTGGTCCCAGATGGCGGCGATGCGCGTGGAACCGTCCAGGTTTCGGAAGAGTCCGGAGGCATAGTCGATGCCGCTGTCCATCAAACCGATGAGGATTCCCTTTCCCCTAAGCTGGAGGGAAGGGTAGTTCTGGACCGGAAGGATGCCCGCCTGGTTCAGGGATTCCATGGAAAGGGGCGCATAGCATTTGGGGATGGAATTGTAGGAATATTTCGGGAGCGTGATCGGGTCCGCCGCAGATGCGGGAAAGTAGAAGCACTGATACCCGAATCCGGCATCCTGTGTGCAGTGGGGGCTCCCCATGAGCGCATCGAAAGATGCGGTGCGCACATGATTCCCGATAAAATCGCGGAAATCTTCGGACAGGATGGATTCCCGGCAGGTCTGGATGTCTGGCGTCATAAAAACCTCCTGTGGAAACAGCTTTCCCGGCGCCCGGAGCATACGGCGGGCGGCGGGTATCCTGTGGCATCCTATGACAGGCGGACGGGAAGTATGCGCCGCGGCAGTGAAAAAAGTATAAATTCGCGGCTATTTTCTTGAAGTTGACAGATAATAAGGTATAATAAATATAAATCCGGCAGCCGGAAAGGGCAGGAACTGTTCCGGCAGTCCCGATGTCCAAACGGACAAAGAAAGGAGAAGACCATTATGAAAGACTTTTTGGAAGATTTGGGAAAACGCATCGGCGAGACAGCCGAGACGATGACGAGCAAAGCAGGCGACGCAATCGAGATTCAGAGGCTGAAAGGGCAGATACGGGGACTCGCGAGAGGGAACGCCGTGGACCTGATGGAGCTTGGAAAGACCATCTATGACCGCTACAAGGAAGGCGGGGAAGTGGGGGAACATGAGACAGCGCTCTGCGACGCGATAAAGGACAGAGAGCAGACCATCGGCGGGTATGAGAAGAAGATTGCCCGGCTCAAAGGCGCGGCTGAGTGCACCAGCTGCGGCAGGATGGTGGCAAAAGACATGTCCTTCTGCCCGTACTGCGGAGAAAAGGTCGCGGCAGAAGAAGCTGCGGATGGGGAGATTTTCGATGAGGCGGATGCGCCGGCGGCAGCAGAGGACGCAGAAGACCACTTCGACGAGATGAAGAAGAAAGCGGCGGACACGGCGGAGAAGGCGGCGGAAAAAGCAGAGAAAGCCGCGAAGAAAGTCGGAGAAAAGATGGGAAAAGCCGCGGAGAAGACCGGGAAGATGGCGGAGAAGGCAGCGGACAAGGCAGGCAAAGCCGCGGAAAAGGCTGCGGACAAAGCAGGAAAAGTGGCGGAGAAAGCCGCAGAGAAGCTCAATGACGCTGCGGAGAAGGTTTCTGATAAATTCAGCGGAAAATAGGGAGTGGTCCGGATGAAGAGAAGATGGTACCCGGCTGTGGCGGCAGGTCTGTTTGCCGCAGACCAGGCGGTCAAGACCGGCGTCAGCCAGAACATGGATAAGGGCGCGGAAAAGAAGCTTGCCGGAAAGGCTGTGCTCAGACGGGTGGAAAACCGGGGGCTGTGCCTGGGACTCCTCTCAGGAAGCCCGGCCGTGGTGCGCGGGCTTTCCGCCGCGGCATCCGGCATCGTGACCGTGCTCTTTGGAGCCGCGCTCGCCGGAAGGAAAGGCGCCTGCAGGAAAGCCGGATACACCATGATGGCAGCAGGGGCGTGGAGCAATACATTTGACCGGTTCGCCCGCGGACATGTGGTGGATTATATCGGGTTTCGCGCGGGTGCGCAGAAGTTTGCGAAAATCACATACAACCTGGGAGACTTTTTCATCGCTGCCGGGGCGCTCCTGGCGGCTTTAGGCTCCCTTTGGAGCGGGAAATCCGATGGCTGAGCGGACCTTTTCGATGTCTCCGGTGAAGACCATGGAGTCCATGCCAAGGGAGCGCGCTGTATTGACATTTGGTTCCAGGTCGTCGAGGAAGAAGCACTCTTCCGGTTTCAGGTCATAAGTCCGGAACAGATACTCGTAGATAGCGGGTTCCGGTTTCACCATTTTCAGCGGCGCAGAGAAGACTACGCCGCTGAATCTTTTCAGGAGCGGGGAGTCTTTCATCCGGTCGGCGAAAAAGGTGGGCGCGTTTGAGAGCAGATAGACCGGGACGCCCTGTCCGGTCAGCTCTTCGATGAGCCGGATTGTCTGCGGAATCGGGCGGACGAGATCGGTCCATCCCCGGAAGAATGCCTCTGCCGGAGCGGTGAGTGCATCCGGCAGACGCTGGATGCACTGCTGCCGGTATGCTTCGTAATCGAGGGTGCCCCTGTCCAGTTCCGCCCATTTTTCAAAAATCACGGAACAGAGCAGCCCGCAGTCTTCCTCCGTATCACAGAAAGACTGCATCATCTGCCTTCCGTCAAACTTCCCGATGACATTTCCATAATCAAAGACGATGTTTCTGTATTTCATAATAGTACTCCTTATGCGGATGTGGTATACTAGCTACAGTGCGGCTAGTATCGCTGGCGCGCAATCCAGACCGATTATATCGGTCTGCCCGGCGGTGCCGGGATTATACCGGAAAGCCACGGCTTGGAAAGAAAATGGCGCAGAGCGCCGCTTCCTTTCCTGCGCACGTGGTATCATAATTGCGCGAATTTTGTACACGTGGTAGTATAACATATATTTTGCGGGAGAGAAAGACAGGAGGATTCATGAGGTCACTTCTTGTATACCTGAAAGATTATAAAAAGGAATCTGTGCTGGCGCCTCTTTTTAAAATGCTGGAGGCGTCTTTTGAACTGCTCGTGCCCCTTGTGATGGCTTCGGTCATCGACGTGGGCATTGCGCGCGCGGACCGTCCGTACATCATCCGGATGTGCCTTGTGCTCATCGCCCTCGGGCTTGTGGGGCTTGTCTGTTCCATTACGGCACAGTATTTTTCCGCGAAAGCGGCGTCCGGATTCGGGACAGGCGTGCGCCATGCGCTGTTCGCCCATATCCAGGGGCTGACCTATTCCCAGATGGACCGGATGGGCAGTTCCACCCTCATCACGCGGATGACCAGTGACATCAATCAGATGCAGTCCGGAGTCAATCTGGTGCTGCGCCTGTTCCTGCGCTCGCCCTTCATCGTCTTCGGGGCAATGGTCATGGCGTTTACGGTGGACGTGCCCTCAGCGTTCATCTTCGTGGTGGTCATCCCGGTGCTCTCGGTCATCGTGTTCGGCATCATGCTCCTCACGATGCCCCTTTACCGGAAGGTGCAGTCCCGTCTGGATCGGGTGCTCCTGGCGACGCGGGAGAATCTGTCCGGCGTGCGCGTGATACGGGCGTTCAACAAGGAGCCGGAGGAGCGCCGGCGGTTTGAAAAGGAAAATCAGATGCTCACCGATGCCCAGAAGTTCGTCGGGCGCATCTCGGGGCTGATGAACCCGCTGACCTATGTCACGGTCAACGGCGGCATCATCGCGCTCATCTATGTGGGCGCGGTGCGCGTGGACATCGGGGACTTGACCCAGGGAGAAGTGGTGGCGCTCATCAACTATATGTCCCAGATACTGGTGGAGCTCGTCAAGCTCGCCAATCTCATCATCACCGTGACAAAGGCGGCTGCCTGCGGCAGGCGCGTGGAGAGCGTGCTGGCAGTGGCGCCGGATATGGAGAACGGCAGCAGGAAGTGGGAAGGGGCGGACCCGGCAGTGGAGTTCGTCCATGTCTCTCTCGCTTATCCGGGCGCAGCGGCGGACTCTCTGAGCGATATTACATTCCGGGCAAAGAAAGGTCAGACCATCGGGGTCATCGGGGGCACAGGCTCCGGGAAATCCTCCCTGGTCAGCCTTATCCCGAGATTTTACGATGCATCCGGCGGCAGCATCTGGATATGCGGGCACGATATCCGGGAATATGACATCGAAGACCTGCGTTCGCATATCGGGGTCGTCCCCCAGAAAGCCGTGCTCTTTAAAGGGACCATCGGGGAGAACCTGCGCTGGGGCAATCCGGACGCTTCTGAAGAAGAACTGGAACATGCCCTTGCGGTTTCCCAGGCGAAAGAATTTGTGGACAAAAAACCGGGCAGGCTGGACTTCCCCGTCGAGCAGGGCGGGCGCAATCTGTCCGGCGGCCAGAAGCAGCGTCTCACCATCGCGCGGGCGCTGGTGCGAAAGCCCGATATCCTCATCCTGGACGACAGTGCGTCGGCGCTTGACTTTGCCACGGATGCGGCGCTTCGACGCTCCATCCGCTCCCTGGAAGGAGGACCGGTGGTGTTCATCGTATCTCAGAGGGCGTCTTCGGTGCAGGAGGCGGACCAGATCATCGTGCTGGACGACGGGCTGGCGGCAGGCGTGGGAACCCATGAGGAGCTGCTGGCTTCCTGTCCGGCTTATCAGGAGATATATTATTCCCAGTTCCCAAAGGAGGCGTCGGTAAATGGCTGATAAGAATCAAACAAAGAAATCCGCTGCATCGTCCGGGACCGGGAAAGCCCGGCAGGGCGAGACGCTGAAAAAAGTATTCCGGCATCTGGGCAGGTACCGGATATTCGTCGTGTTCTCCCTGTTCCTGGCAGCAGTCTCCGTCGCCCTCACACTCTATATCCCGAAGCTCACCGGAGTCGCGGTGGACCACATCGTGGGCGCGGGAAATGTGGATATCCAGGGAGCGGTCCGGGTGATGGTCCGGATTGGGATATGTACGCTCATCACGGCGCTCGCCCAGTGGCTGATGAACGTGTGCAACAACAAAATGACATACCAGGTGGTGCAGGACATCCGAAACGAAGCCTTCCGGAAGATTGAGATACTGCCTCTGAAATATATCGACGGACATCCGTACGGGGAAGTCGTCAGCCGCGTGATTTCGGATGTGGACCAGTTCGCGGACGGTCTTCTGATGGGGTTCACCCAGCTTTTCACCGGGGTGGCGACAATCATCGGGACCTTTGGATTCATGCTGTCGGTCAATGTCAAGATTACCTTTGTGGTCGTGCTCATCACGCCGGTCTCGTTCCTGGTGGCGAATTTTATCGCAAAAAGGACCTTTTCCATGTTCCGCCTCCAGTCGGAGATACGGGGGGAGCAGACCGGGCTTGTGGACGAGATGATTGGGAATCAGAAAGTGGTGCAGGCATTTGGCAGGGGGAAAGCTGTGACCGAACAGTTCGACGATATCAACAGACGGCTGGGGAAAGCCTATCTGAAGGCGACCTTTTTCTCCTCCATCACCAATCCGTCCACGCGGTTCGTCAACAGCCTGGTCTATACCGGGGTGGGCATCGCGGGAGCCTTCGCGGTTGTAAACGGCTCTCTCTCGGTGGGGCAGCTCTCCAGTTTCCTGAGCTATGCCAACCAGTACACCAAGCCGTTCAATGAGATATCCGGAGTGGTGACGGAGTTTCAGAATGCAGTGGCGTGCGCCCGGCGCATCTTCGACCTCATCGAAGAGGAACCCCAGGCGCCGGAAGACGGAGATGCCATGGAATTAAAGGAGGTCCGGGGCAATGTGTCGGCGGAGGGGGTCTGCTTCTCCTATGTGCCGGAGCAGGACCTCATCCGGGATTTCAATCTGACGGTCCGGCCGGGTCAGAAGATTGCCATCGTCGGTCCAACAGGCTGCGGCAAGACAACACTCATCAACCTGCTGATGCGGTTCTACGATGTGGACGCAGGCTCGATAGCGGTGGAGCACACCGATATCCGCAGGATGACCCGCAGAAGCCTGCGGGCGGGATACGGCATGGTGCTCCAGGATACGTGGCTGAAGACCGGGACCATCCGGGACAATATCACCATGGGGCGTCCGGACGCATCGGACGAAGAAGTGGAGGCGGCGGCAAGAGCCTCCCACATCCACAGTTATATCAAACGTCTGCCGGACGGGTATGACACCTGGATTACGGAAGACGGGAACGGGCTTTCCCAGGGGCAGAAGCAGCTGCTCTGCATCGCCCGGGTGATGCTGTGCAGACCGCCCATGCTCATCCTCGACGAGGCGACGTCCTCCATCGACACACGGACCGAGCTGAAGATACAGGATGCATTTGCAAAGCTGATGGAAGGGCGCACCACATTTATCGTTGCCCACCGTCTCTCCACGATACGGGAGGCGGACGTGATACTTGTGATGAAGGACGGGCGCATCGTCGAACAGGGAGACCACGAGAGCCTGCTGGCGCAGGGCGGATTCTACCGGCATCTGTATGAGAGCCAGTTCGCCCACTCCGCCCGGGAGAGCGCATAGCTGCAGGGGGCATATCCTGCCGGGAGCAGGGCGCATATCCTGTACGGGAGAGCGCATAGCCGCAGGAAAACAGAGACAGGAGGCGGACCGAAATGGAACAGTGGAGCACGCTGTGCTATATCGAACGTGACGGGAAGTATCTGATGCTGCACCGCACGGTCAAGAAGAATGATGTGAACAAGGACAAATGGATTGGGGTTGGCGGACATTTCGAGCACGGCGAGAGCCCGGAGGAATGTCTCCTGCGGGAAGTGAAAGAAGAGACCGGGTATACGCTGACCTCCTGGCAGTACCGGGGCATCGTGACCTTTGTGTACGGCGAGGATACCGTAGAATATATGTCGCTGTACACGGCGGACGGATTCACCGGCGACCCCGTCGAGTGCGATGAGGGCGAGCTGGAGTGGGTGGATAAACAGGCGGTCCTTTCACTGGACCTCTGGGAGGGCGATAAGATATTTTTCCGCCTGCTGGATGAGGGGCGGAGCTTCTTCTCCCTGAAACTCGTCTATGACAGGGAGGGGGTCCTGCGGTATGCCGCGCTGGACGGGAAACCGCTGGAACGGTACAGGGAATCTCCGGAACCGGACGGAAAACTGCCGGAACCGGGCGGAGAATCGCCGGAATCAGGCGGAGCACACATGACCATGCGGAAAGGAGCAGATGAGCGGACATGAAATATGAAGTGATATTTGAGAGCATTACGGGAAACACCCGGATGCTGGCTGAGGCGATACGCAGGATGCTTGGAGAAGCGGACTGCGTCTGCTTCGGGACGCCGGCGGAGAAGGCATCCGGGAAAAGCGGGGACGATGCAAAAGAGGCGGTGTTCCGCTTCATCGGCTTCTGGACGGACAAGGGGACGTGCAGTGAAGCGGTGGCGTCCTATATGGAAAGCCTGGAGGGGCAGGACGTGTTCCTGTTCGGCACGGCGGGCTTCGGCGGTTCGGATGCATATTTTTCGCAGATACTTTCTCGGGTGTCAGCGCATCTGGGTGAAGGGTGCCGCATCGCCGGGACGTACATGTGCCAGGGGAAGATGCCGGAGAGCGTGCGGAAACGGTACGCAGCCATGCTGGAGGAAAACCCGCAGGATGCAAAGGTGAAGGCGATGCTGGACAATTATGACCGCGCGCTGGCACATCCGGATGAGAGCGATATCGAGGGGCTTCAAAGAGCGGCGGCAGAAGCCTGGGACAAGGCGGCAGCGCAGAAGTGAGGAAAGAACAGAAGCGGCAGCAAAGGAAATGACAGCGGAAAGGGAGTGGGAAGATATGACAGAGAAAGGTATGATACACGGCAGATTCCAGGTGTTTCACCTCAAACACATGGAATATGTGCTCGCGGCGAAGATGCGGTGCCGGACGCTCTATATCGGCATCACCCATCCGGATATCACGGCGTATCCCGCCACATCGCCGCTGGACGAACACGGGACGACCCGGATGGACAATCCGCTGACCTATATCGAGCGCTACGAGATGATACGCGGCGCACTGGAAGAGTTCGGCGTAAACCGGGATGAATATGAAATCATCCCCTTCCCGGTCAGCAGCCCGGATATCCTGCCCCAGTACGCCCCGGCGGGCGCGGTGCACTATATGAGCATCTGCAGTCCGTGGGATGAGGAGAAATACCATCTCCTTGAATCCATGGACCTGAACGTGGAAGTGCTCTGGAGGCGGTCGAAGGAAGAGAAAGGCATCACAGGGACCAGCCTTCGCGCCATGATAGCAAGAGGGGACGACTGGCAGCAGTACGTGCCGAAGGCGGCGGCAGACTATCTGGTAAAATACGGGATTGACCAGAGGATACGGCATCTCTATTACACGTACGCCTGAGAATGCATTTTTGGACATGCTCCGGATATGCTTCAGACAGGCGCGCCGGGAGACCGGCACAGGAGCGGAACCGCCGGACTCACGGTGCGGCGAACAGACCGATATCCGGCGGCAGGAAGCTAAACAGGAAAAAGAGCAGAACGAGAAGAGCAGTCAGAAGAAAAACAGCTGCTCTTCTTTTTTTGATGACGGCGGACCTGGTTTCCGAAAGGTGCAGTTTCCACGTCCACAGGAAGACCGCCCCGCTGCTGATATAAAATATCGCAATATCCACCCAGGTGACGGTTCTGCCGAGGATGCCGGAGCAGGTATAGAAGAGGACCGGGATGAGGAACGTCCCGCCAATCCCGCCAAGAAGGACGGCGGGGCGCAGGGCGGGGTGCTCCGCTGCAAGGCGCGGCGGAAGAAAGAACGACCAGAGAAGGACAGGGAAAAATACGAGCTTCATATGCTCCCATGTGGATTCGCTGACCGGGGTGAACAGACCGGCGAGCGGGTTTTCGCCGGACCATTCATAGAAAAAGTGCGCCAGGGTCCCGAGTACTGCCGTAAAGAAAAAGCCGGCCACCAGATACGTTTTCGCTGTCTTCATAAAAAATCACCTGCATATACATTTTGTATTCTGAGTATATGCAGGTGGCGTTTCTATTATGATATGATGCCGGGGGTTAAAAGGTCTGAGTCCACGTGAGCCTGCCCATAAGTGGAGGAAAGACCCGAAGAAACCCGGAAAGCTGTCTTATTTCCCGTCGAGGAAGGCGAGCAGCGCTTTCGCCGAGCAGTTCAGGATAAGGTTCCTGGGAACCTGTGCGAGCCTTGCGGCGTCCGCCGCGTATGTAAAGTCGCCGACGTGCGCCTTTCCGTGGCTGTCGCTGGAAAAGAGAACCGGATAGTTGAAGTGGACGGACAGGTTCAAAAGGACCAGGTCCGTGTATTTCGTGTCGCCCCGGTAGCCTTCCGGGCTCAGGGAACTGTTGTTGATTTCCAGCAGCACGTGATTGTCCATCGCTGCGGCAAAGAGCCGGAACGGGTCTACGGGGTACTTCTCGTCATCACAGTGGCCGATGACAGAGACATGCGGATTTTTCATGGCGCGGATATATGCCTCAGTATTTTCCTGTGCCGAACCGGGGCGGATGGTGGGATGATGCATGCTGGCGATGACGAAATCCAAATCCGCCAGAATGTCGTCCTTTATATCCAGATTCCCCTTCAGATTTACGATATTCGCCTCTGCCCCGTAGAGCATCCGTATCCCGAGCCGCTCTTTCGGAGCGTATTTCAGATTGCGGAAATAAGAGACGCGGCCGCCACCCAAAGTGGCAGGACCGTGGTCGGATATGCCGAGCATCTTCAGACCCCGCGCTTTTGCGGCTTTTGCCATGTCCGTGATGGTGGCGCCGGAGCCGTGCCCGCTGGCGATGGTGTGGGTGTGGATGTCCGCTTCGTACCGCTCTGTTGGAACTTCCGTGTTCCGGGGTGCGCATCCCGTATCGTATGTGTCGTATCTGTTCTGATATGCCATCGGACCACACCTTCCTTTCCTGAAAAATCCCACTGCTTTCAGTATGGAACATTTTCCGGAATGTGTCAATGCGAAAACACAAAAAACAAACAGGAGCGCGTTGGTTTTATGTGGAAAATGCCGGAGATACGGGTAAAATTACTGTTGGTTCGCGTTGACTTAGAGGCGCGGATGAAGTATAATAAATGAAATTGCAGGAAATCGGAATATGACCACATACACGATTACAAAACCCGGTATACAGGCTGTTTTGACGCGGGAAGTACTATGAAAAAGATTTTGGATGAAAAGGAGGAAAACCAATAAAAACCAACATCAAAACTAGTTGACTATTGTGGGATTGTGTGGTAATATTCAAAAAGAAACAACACAAAACAAAAGTTTTGTAGTCCAAGGAGGAGAAAAGATGCAAAACGAATACGAAATCAAAAAAGAAATGTGCGAAATCGGCAGAAGAGTCTACAACCGCGGAATGGTTGCTGCTAACGACGGTAACTTTTCTGTAAAGCTCAACGACCATGAGTTCCTGTGCACACCGACAGGCGTCAGCAAGGGATTCATGACACCGGAGTACATCTGCAAGGTTGATGAGAACGGGAATGTCCTTCAGGCAAACAAAGGCTTCAGACCGTCATCCGAGATTAAGATGCACATGCGTGTATATCAGAAGAGACCGGACGTAAAATCAGTTGTACATGCTCATCCGCTGTACGCTACAACATTTGCAATCGCAGGCATTCCGCTGACACAGCCCATCATGCCGGAAGCAGTTATCGCTCTTGGATGTGTACCGATCACTCCTTACGGAACACCGGGAACCATGGAGATTCCGGACGCAGTTGAGCCGTACCTTGAGCACTTCGATGCAGTTCTCCTTGAGAACCACGGCGCGCTGACCTATTCTGACAGCCTTCTTGCTGCATACATGAAGATGGAGTCCGTAGAGTTCTACGCACAGCTGTTATGGCAGACAATGCAGGTGGGCGGACCGCAGGAGTTCAGCCCGGAGCAGGTTGAGGTTCTGTACGAAGTAAGAAGAAAAATGGGTCTTCCGGGCAAACACCCGGCGAACCTCTGCCCGAACGCGAAAGCAGGCAAACCGAGCTGCCACACATGCGGCGGAAACTGCTCTGCAGGCGCAGCAGCTCCGGCAGGAAACTCTGACGCTGACCTTGTTGCTTCTATCACAAAGAAGGTTATGGAACAGCTTGGCATGTAGGAGTACCGCTTATGAATGAGCAGGATATCACCAATGCGGTGAAATCCGTATTGGAGCAGATGAAAGAGGCTGGCTCAGGCACAGAGGCTCCCCACATATGCCAGTGCAAAAAGCACCGCATGACGCTGGCGCTTGCCAATGCCCTCATCGAGAAGGTAAAGGCGAAAGCGTCGGAGATGGGAGTCGATATCGTGGCTGCCGTCTCGGACAAGTCCGGGAGACCGGTGGCAGTCCAGTGCATGGACGGCGCGTTCATAGCCAGTTTCGATATCGCAGTAAACAAGACTTACACATCCGCAAGCCTCAAGATGTCCACCGCGCAGCTCGCGAAGCTGAGCCAGCCGGGGCAAGACCTCTACGGCATCCAGTTCACCAACGGCGGAAAGATCGTCATCTTCGGAGGCGGCGAAGTCCTGGAGTATGACGGACATATCGTGGGCGCCCTGGGAGTGAGCGGAGGGACCGCTGAGCAGGACACGGAGATTGCGGCTTACGGAAAGGAAGTCTTTAAGGAGGTAATAGAGTGTCTGTAAATGAACAGATGGTTCAGGACATCGTGCAGGAAGTCATGGCAAAGATGCAGATTGCATCAGACGTGACAGGAAACCGCGGCGTTTTCACTGACATGAACGAAGCAATCGAGGCGGCAAAGAAGGCTCAGAAAGTCGTAGCCAGAATGTCCCTGGACCACAGAGAAAAAGTAATCTCCAATATCCGGAAAAAGATTATGGAGAACGCGGAAATCCTGGCGCGCATGGGCGTACAGGAAACCGGCATGGGAAATGTCGGGCACAAGATTTTGAAACACCAGCTTGTCGCTGAGAAGACTCCGGGAACGGAGGACATCACGACAACAGCATGGTCGGGAGACAGAGGTCTCACCCTCATCGAGATGGGACCGTTCGGAGTCATCGGCGCCATCACACCGTGTACAAACCCGAGCGAGACCGTCCTCTGCAACACCATCGGCATGTTCGCAGCGGGGAATACGGTTGTATTCAATCCCCATCCGGCTGCCATCAAGACATCCATCTACGCCATCAACCTTGTAAACGAGGCATCCGTAGAGGCAGGCGGTCCGGAAAACATCGCATGCACGGTGGAGCACCCGACGCTCGAGACGAGCAACATCATGATGAAGCATCCGTACATCCAGCTCATCGCTGCCACAGGCGGCCCGGGAGTCGTCACCGCAGTCCTCTCCTCCGGAAGAAGAGGCATCGGCGCAGGCGCAGGAAACCCGCCGGCAGTTGTTGATGAGACGGCGGACATCCGCAAGGCGGCTGAGGATATCGTGAACGGATGTACATTTGACAATAACCTTCCGTGTATCGCCGAGAAGGAAATCGTGGCAGTTGATTCTGTCGCAGACGAACTGATGCACTACATGATAAGCGAGCAGGGATGCTACCTGGCATCCAAGGAAGAGCAGGACGCCCTCACGGCAGTCGTTCTTAAAGACGGCAAGCTGAACAGGAAATGCGTCGGACGCGATGCGAAGACGCTGCTCGGCATGATTGGCGTCACCGTACCGGACAATATCAGATGCATTACATTTGAGGGTCCGAAGGAGCATCCGCTCATCGCCACAGAGCTTATGATGCCCATCCTCGGCGTTGTAAGGGCGAAGGACTTTGACGATGCAGTGGAGCAGGCCGTATGGCTTGAGCACGGCAACCGTCACTCCGCACATATTCACTCAAAGAACATTGACAACATCACGAAGTATGCGAAAGCAATCGACACAGCCATCCTCGTAAAGAACGGACCGTCCTACGCGGCGCTCGGGTTCGGAGGAGAAGGCTTCTGTACATTCACGATTGCCAGCAGGACAGGCGAAGGTCTGACAAGCGCAAGCACATTCACAAAGAGAAGACGCTGCGTCATGACAGATAGTCTGTGCATACGTTAAGCCGTGCGCTTATGACACAGAATGGGCATGCAGGCTTGCCTGCAAATGCACATGATGTGGCAGAAGCATATGGCGCACGCCATCAGCGAGATGAAGCGAAGCGGAATCGAGCTGGCACGGCGAACAAACAAAAATCAGGAGGTAGATAACATGGAAATGAATTCCGCTAACGTGGAAGCCGTTGTAAAACAGGTACTCGAGAGCATGCTCGACAAGAACATCCCGTCTCCGTCCGCTCCGGCTGCAAGCCAGGCAATCCCGAAGACAGCGCATGTTGCCATGCTGACATCACTTGAGCACTATGATGTCAAAGAGTTCCCCATCCCGGAAGTGGGAGACGGTGATATCCTCGTAAAAGTCGAGGGATGCGGTATCTGTGGAACAGATGCCCACGAATTTAAAAAAGACCCGTTCGGACTCATCCCGGTAGCGCTCGGACACGAGGGAACCGGCGAAATCGTAAAGATGGGTAAAAACGTAAAAGTTGACAGCGCGGGAAAACCGCTGAAAGTCGGCGACAAAGTCGTTACATGTATGATTTTCAAGGATGACCCGGACATTGAGATGTTCGACCTGAACAAGAAGAATGTCGGCGGCGCTGATGTATACGGACTTCTTCCGGATGACGACATCCATCTGAACGGATGGTTCTCAGACTACATCCTCATCCGCGAAGGCTCTTCCGTATTCAACGTAAGCGACCTGGACCTGGATTCCAGAATCCTCATCGAGCCCTGTGCGGTTCTCGTACATGCAGTTGAGAGAGCGAAGACAACAGGCATCCTGAGATTCAACAGCAGAGTGGTTGTACAGGGATGCGGACCGATCGGTCTGATTTGTATCGCGGTTCTCCGCACACTGGGCATCGAGAACATCGTCGCTGTAGACGGCAACCAGCAGAGACTGGACTTCGCGAAGAGAATGGGCGCTGACAAGTCCGTGAACTTCATGGAGTACAAAGGCATCGAAGCTCTTTCCGCAGCAGTGAAAGACGCCTTCGGCGGACACCTTGCAGATTTTGCATTCCAGTGCACAGGCGCACCGGCTGCACACTCCAACATCTACAAGTTCATCCGCAACGGCGGCGGACTCTGCGAGCTCGGATTCTTCATCAACGGCGGCGACGCTACGATTAATCCGCACTTCGACCTCTGCTCCAAAGAGATCAACCTGGTCGGCTCCTGGGTATACACCCTGAGAGACTACGCGACGACCTTTGATTTCCTGAAGAGGGCGCAGGCAATCGGGCTTCCGATGAAAGAGCTTATCACACACAGATTCCCGCTTGAGGAGATCAACGAGGCTCACCGGACAAATCTTGCACAGAAAGGTCTGAAGATAGCCATCGTTAACAAATAAGGTGGATCATTATGGGAGAAGCAGTAGGTATGTTGGAGGTCTTCGGTCTGGCAACGGCTTTTGCAGCGGCGGACGCCGGATGCAAGGCGGGAAATGTATGGCTGGAGAAATTCGACAAAAACAAACCGGCAAATGCAGATGAATTACCTGTACCGCTGATCGTCATGGTCAAATTCCGCGGAAGCGTATCCGATGTTACGGCAGCGCTTGAAGCGGCGAAGGCGAGAGCTGAGGAACTGGCAGGCGTTGTGACCGATTACAAGATAGCGAGGCCGACAGAGGATACAGAGAAAATGCTGAAGCTTACCGGATTAGATAAAGGTGAACCACACATCATCAACGAAAAAGATATTGAAGAGATTTAGGAGGAAATGAACAATGGCAATGGCACAGCAGGCATTAGGAATGGTTGAGACAAGAGGACTCACAGCAGCGATCGAGGCTGCAGATGCAATGACAAAAGCAGCAGAGGTCACACTGGTCGGAACAGAGAAGATCGGAAGCGGACTTGTAACCGTTATGGTACGCGGCGATGTAGGAGCTGTCAAAGCTGCAGTGGAGACCGGCGCTGACGCAGCTGGAAGACTGGGCGAGCTCGTGGCTACACACGTGATTCCGAGACCGCACAACGATGTGGAGAAAATCCTTCCTACTGTATAGTCATACTGCTTGCGGAAGGTCCTTACATGAAAGCAAAGGAGCAGTCTCATGGGAAACGCGTATGGATTTTTTGAAATCCCAAGTGTCACGGCGGCGGTAGTTGCTGTAGATATCATGTGCAAAACGGCGGAAGTCCAGTTTGTCACATGGGAGAAGAAGCTGGGCGGACGCCTGGTCACCATCATCATCCGCGGCGATGTATCCGCTGTCGCGCAGGCCATGGAAGCTGCCGAATCAGGCGGAATCAAAAAACCTGTGTGCGCTGTAGTCATCCCGAGTCCCCATGAGGAGGTACTCAAGATTGTAAACGGCAGTGCAAACAGAGTCATTTAGCAGGAGGCAGTTTAAGATGGCAGAAGAAAAGAAAACAACAACAGCCAAAGCGCCGGCGAAAACTGTACGAAGAGTGAGAAAGACGGCGCAGAAGGCAGAAACGGTTCAGGAAAAAACAACAGTTCAAAAGGAGGAACGAAAAATGTCACAGGAAGCATTAGGAATGGTTGAAACAAGAGGTCTGGTAGCATCCATCGAGGCAGCAGATACTATGTTAAAAGCTGCAAATGTAGTTCTCGTAGGAACAGAGAAAATCGGAAGCGGACTTGTAACTGTTATGGTACGCGGAGACGTAGGAGCTGTTAAATCCGCAGTAGAGTCCGGAGCAGAGGCTGCAGGAAGACTCGGCGAGCTCGTAGCTACACACGTGATTCCGAGACCGCACAACGATGTGGAAAAGATTCTTCCGGTCCTGAAATAATCAGATACCCAAGACGGACGGAACAACCGGGGAACAGGGCGGGCGACCGCATCTGTTCCCTGTGATACAAGGAGAATCAAGATATGGATAACAGTAATGTGGCATTAATTACAAGGCTGGTTCTGGAAGCAGTTGAAAAACAGAAATCATCCGATGATGCAGGATACCTTGTGCCTATCGGAGTGTCCGCAAGACATATCCATCTTACCCAGGAGCATGTGGAGGCATTGTTTGGAGAGGGCTATCAGCTCACCAAGAGGAAAGAGCTCATGGGCGGTCAGTTCGCATCCAACGAGACAGTGACGATTGTCGGACTGAAGCTCCGTGCGATTGAGAATGTCCGCGTGCTCGGTCCGGTCAGAAAACAGACGCAGGTGGAGATTTCAGCCACAGACGCGATCAAGCTCGGGGTGAAGGCGCCCATCCGGGAGTCCGGAAACATCGCCGGAAGCGCTCCGATCGCCATCGTGGGGCCGAAAGGCGCCCTTTATCTCAAAGAGGGATGCATCATCGCGATGAGGCATATACATATGTCTCCGAGAGATGCGGCGGCAGCCGGCGTACATGACGGCGATATCGTGTCAGTGAAAGCGGACAATGAAAGAGGAACGATATTCAACCGCGTGAAGATACGTGTGGACGACAGCTTTACCCTGGAAATGCACATCGACACAGATGAGGCGAATGCTGCTAAGATCGCGACCGGAGATACGGTGAGGATTTTATCATGCTGATAGGAAAAGTTGTTGGGAGTGTTGTTTCAACACGCAAATGTGAAAATTTGGTCGGCAATAAGTTCATGATCGTGGATATCCTGGAACATATGCATTCCGGTGCAGACCAGCTCATAGCCATCGACAAGATCGGCGCAGGCATCGGGGAATACGTGCTCGTGGCGCAGGGAAGCGCAGCCAGGATAGGCAGCGGGATGCCGGATGCACCGATTGACGCGGCGATAGTCGGGATTATTGACGACGGATCAGGACTGGAGTAGTGGAAATTATGGATATGAAAGAATTAAGCAGCATATTGCAGCAGAATGGCATCGTCGGCGCGGGCGGTGCGGGCTTTCCCACATATGCCAAGCTGGATGAGCGTGCGGAGACCATCATCCTGAACTGTGCGGAATGTGAACCGCTTTTAAGGCTGCACAGACAGCTTCTGGAAAAGCATGCGTCCGAGATTGCGGAGATGTTCCACACCATCGCAGAGACGGTCGGAGCAAAAGAAGCCATCGTCGGCATCAAGAAAGCATATACGAAGACCATTGAAGCGGTCAGTGCTGTAATCGACAAATATCCGGAAATGAGGCTCGGACTGCTGGATGAAGTATATCCGGCAGGCGATGAAGTCGTCCTCATCTATGAAGTGACAGGCAAGGTCGTACGCCCCGGCGGACTCCCCATCGAGAGCGGTGTGGCTGTGTTCAATGTAGAGACGGTCTATAACGCATACCGGGCTCTGCACGAGAATACGCCTGTCCAGGACAAGCTGGTATCGGTCGTCGCTGAAGTAGAGCATCCCGTTACGGTCCGTGTTCCGATTGGGACACCCCTTGACGAGGTGGTAGCGAAAGCGGGACATGTCACCACTCCGAATCCGGTGTACTTTGTGGGCGGTCCGATGATGGGAAATATCGGAACAGGCGCCCAGCCGGTGACAAAGACGACAAACGCGGTCCTCGTATTACCGGAAGACCATTATATCATTCAGAAGAAATTAAAGAAAAATTCGATCGACATGAAACGGGCGGCAGCGTGCTGCTGTCAGTGTACGATGTGTACGGACCTCTGTCCGAGACATCTGCTCGGACATCCGATCGAGCCGAACAAGTTCATGCTTGCAGCTACCTGTAAAGACATACAGGAGCCGGACATCTTTGTCAATACGATGTTCTGTTCTTCCTGTGGAGTATGTGAGCTGTATTCCTGTTTCCAGGGACTTTCGCCCAGGAGCCTGATGGCCGAGTACAAGGCGGGCTTAAGGGCGCACGGCATCAAACCTCCGAAAGTAGAGGCGAAGCCGGTGGGACCGGAGAGAGAGTACAGAAAAGTCCCGATGGAAAGGCTGATGGCAAGAATCGATCTGACGAAATACAATAAAGAAGCGCCTCTGGATGAATCTGAGGTTGCGGTAAAGAAAGTCAAGATTATGATGAGCCAGCATATCGGCGCACCGGCATCTCCTGTCGTAAAGAAAGGGGACAAGGTGACAAAGGGACAGATGATCGCCGAGCCCGGCAAGGGACTGAGCGTGGGCATCCATGCATCGGTCACGGGAAAGGTGACAGAAGTAAATGACAAATATGTTATCATAGAGACATAGGAAGGACGTGCAGGCAATGAGTAAGGCAATTGGAATGGTAGAATATAAGACTGTTTCAGCAGGTATTACCGCCACAGATGCAATGGTAAAGACCTCTGAAGTCAGTATCATCGAAGCTCAGACAGTATGTCCGGGTAAATATATTGCGATCATTACAGGTGACTTAAGCGCCGTGAAAGCTGCGGTAGACAATGCCAAAGAGCTGCACGGCTTCCACCTGATCGACAGTTTTGTACTCGGAAACCCGCATGAATCTATTTTCCCGGCAATCTATGGAGCGTCAAAGATAGAAGACGTATCCGCGCTCGGCATCTTCGAGACGTACGACGCGGCATCCATCATCGTCGCAGCCGATGAGGCGGCAAAGACGGCAATCGTCGACCTGATCGAGCTCCGTATCGCCAGGGGTATGTGCGGCAAATCCTACATGCTGCTGACAGGCGAGGTCGCTGCGGTAGAGGCGGCCATCGAGCGGGCAAAAGAGGCGGTGAAAGACAGAGGCATGTTCCTCGATTCGTCCGTTATCGCTCACCCGGATGCCCAGATTCGCGACGCGATATTATAAGAAAAGCTCAGGCTGTCATGACAGCCGTGAACAGACAGGCTCTCCCTGCTCATACTGCAGTCCCACGGTATATGACCGCGCAGGCGCAGGGCACCGGAGAGCCTGTTCTGCCGTAAACAGGAGGCAGTGAGATGCTTGCAATAGAAAGACGTAACGAAATTTTAGAAAAGCTGCAGACAGACAGAAGAGTTGTTGTGAGCGAACTGAGCCAGTTGTACGATGTCTCGGAGGAGACCATCCGAAGAGACCTGGAGAAACTGGTCAATGACGGCTACGCCATCAAGAGCTACGGCGGAGCGGTCATCAATGAGAACATCAATATAGAACTGCCGTTTAATATCAGGAAAAACCGAAACATATTGGGAAAACAGCATATAGCAGACCTGGTCGCAGACCTGGTCAAGGACGGGGACAGCCTCATGCTGGACGCCAGCACCACCGCGGTGTACATCGCAAAGGCGCTGCAGGAGAAAGGCAGGAAGAACCTGACCATCATCACGAACTCGATTGAAATCATTATCGAGCTCTTTGACGTTCAGGACTGGACCGTGCTCTCCACGGGAGGCGTTTCCAGGGAGGGCTCGTTTGCCCTCGTCGGTCCCCAGACAGACCGGATGCTGACCTGCTATCATGTTGACAAAGCCATCATATCCTGCAAAGGCATTGATATATCTGCAGGGTTTACGGATTCAGACGACCTGCATGCCAACAACAAGCGCACGATGCTGGCAGCAGCAAAAGAGAAGATACTTGCGATAGACAGCAGCAAATTTGACCGGGTGGCTTTTACGGAGATTGGCACTCTGGACGACCTCACAGCGGTCATCACTGATGAGAAGCCGGAGGAAAAATGGCTCCAGGTATTTAAAGATTCAGATGTGCAGTGTATCTATCCCGGCTGATTCGGGGAGAGATACAGGGCAGCGGCTGCGGATGTCCCAGGGACGTCCGGGTGATGTTTAAGACAGCGGGACGCCGCTCCGCATCTGGACAGAGAGAGGACAGCTATGAAAAGCTTTGATATTAAAACAAGGATTTATTTTGGAGACCAGGCGCTCGACCGTCTCTCAGAGATTCCATATCAGAAAGTACTCGTAGTCACCGACCCCTTTATCGCACAGGGGGAGATGATTAATCTGGTAACAGGACCTCTCAAGAAGGGGAATAAGCAGTTTGAGATTTTTAAGGATGTCGTTCCGGACCCGCCGATTGAGAAAATCAGCGAGGGCGTAAAGAAGATGCTGGAATACAGACCGGATGCCATCGTCGCAGTGGGCGGCGGTTCGGCGATCGACTCTTCCAAATCCATCCGCGAGTTCGCGCTCCGGGTGGACCACTATGCGGACGTGGGACTCATCGCCATACCGACGACCAGCGGGACCGGCTCGGAAGTGACATCGTTTGCGGTTGTCACGGACCCTGCGGCACAGGTGAAATATCCGCTTGTCTCAAGGGAGATGACGCCGGATGAAGCCATCCTGGATGCAGAGCTTGTAAAAAGCGTGCCGCCGGCTATCACGGCGGACACCGGAATGGATGTGTTCACGCACGCACTGGAAGCATGCGTCAGCACGAACCGGAATGATTTCTCCACAGCGCTCGCTGAGAAGGCAATCGAGATATGCGGCGTCTTCCTGCTCAGAGCGTACCTGGATGGAAGCGATACCCACGCAAGGCAGAAGATGCACGCGGCGTCCTGTCTGGCAGGACTTGCCTTTAACTGTGCGTCCCTGGGACTCAACCACGGCATGGCGCATCAGCTGGGAGCCACATTCCACATCCCCCACGGACGTGCGAATGCGATGCTGCTGCCGCATATCATCGAGTTTAACAGTGATATCAACAAGCACAGCAAGAGCCGTTCCGAGTATCTGCCGGCGGTGAAACGGTATTCGACCGTTGCTCAGATACTGGGACTGAGCAGTTACAATAAGATTATGACCGTGCGGTCCCTTGTGAACTGGGTGCAGTTCATGTTAAAAGAAATGGACATCCCGCTCTCCGTGTCCCAGATAGGTACCATCTCCGAGGACGAGTACTTCAGGGCGATTGACCGCATGGCGGACGCGGCGCTGGCGGATGCATGTACCGAGACGAACCCCAGGGTGCCCACGAAAGACGATGTGATACGCATCTACAAAGCGCTCTGGTAGGAGTGATATAACAGGTCCCAGACGGGAATGACATGACAGGTTCCGGACAGGGACAGCATATGGAAACAGTAAAAACCGGGAAATCGGCTGTAAAGCCGGGGACCCGGTTTTTGAATGACCAGAAGTGCTTTGAAAAGTGCCCTGCGCGTGTTATGATGGTATCAGACGCAACACAGAAATACATCATAATGGAGGCACACGTGGATACTCAGTTATTCAGGAACGCTTTCCCTTTCTGGGAGAGCCTGACAGACACGCAAAAGCAGGACATAGAGGCAAATGTAGCGAAAAATCTCTGTGAGAAGAAGACGCAGCTTCATTTCGGCGGGGGCGAATGTGCCGGCGTGCAGATTATCGCTTCGGGCAGGGCGCGGGTGTTCATCACATCGCCGGGCGGCGGGGACATCACGCTGTTCCGGCTGATTGCAGGCGATGTGAGCATCCTGAGCGCAGCGTGCATGCTCAGCGGCATGGACATCGAACTGGACATGGAGATGGAGACGGACTGCGAGATTTATACGATACCGAAGAAAGTCTACCGGAAACTGTATGAGGAGAGCCCGGAAGTGAAAGACTATACGATGGAGATGATATCGGAAAAATTTTCCGACATCATGTGGCTCTTTAACCAGTTCGTGTTTTCCAATGTGGCATCCAGAATCGCGTCGGCGCTCCTGGAGCACCGGGTCCTGGACGGGACGGACGAACTGCGCCTCACCCATGAGAATATCGCCAAAGACGCGGGCACAGCGCGGGAAGTAGTCACAAGGATATTAAAGCAGTTCCAGTCCGACGGGCTTGTGAAGCTGACGCGGGGAAAGGTGACCGTCCTGGATGCGGCAAAGCTGGGGAAGATATAGAATGTGATTTTGTCACGGAAAAATACCCGCAGCGTGATATAATAGACACAGAAACAGGAAAAAGCGATGCGAGGCGACCGCTTCAGAAGCGGGACTGCCGCTTCGCCGGAAAGATAAAATGCAGGAGGAAAGAAAAATGGCAGTTGTAAAATTAACCACAGAAAATTTTGAACAGGAAGTGCTCCAGGCAGGACAGACGGTCCTGGTGGATTTCTACGCGGACTGGTGCGGACCGTGCAAGATGATGGGACCGGTCGTGGAGGAGCTTTCCGGTGAAGAGACGGGTGTAAAAGTGTGCAAGATTAATATCGATGAAGAGATGGCGGTGGCACAGAAATACGGCGTTATGAGCATCCCCACATTTATCGCGTTCAAGAACGGCGAAGTGGCGGGAAAGCAGGTCGGAGCCGTGCCGAAGAGCAGACTGCAGGAACTGGTGAGATAACCGGACTTAGAAGACGGAAGAGACGCAGCGCAGATAAGAAAAGAACAAGACCGGCGCGCCGGGGAGCCTATCCATTCGGATATGCCCATCCCCGGATGCTGCCGGTCCTTTTTTTCGCGATACGCCCGGAGGGCATCCGAACCGCCTGCGTTTGGATGTGGCATACACGGCAAAAAGCAGGTATAATAGAAAAAGGTATGATGACAGAAGTTGTGATGCCAGATCAGAAAAAACAGGGGGCAGTCTATGTCATTACAGTTTGTGTTCGGCAATTCCGGCAGCGGGAAATCCCGCTGTCTCTATGAGACCGTCATAAAGGAATCCATCCGGAACCCGGAGAAGGACTATCTCGTCCTCGTCCCGGAGCAGTTTACCATGCAGACCCAGAAAGACCTTTGTATGATGCATCCGCGCGGCGGCATCATGAATATCGATGTCCTGAGTTTCGGGCGCCTGGCGCACCGGGTCTTTGAGGAGACCGGCGGGGACTACAGGAAGGTGCTGGACGATGAAGGGAAGAACCTCATCCTCCGGAAGATTGCAGGGAACTATGAGGACGAGCTCACGGTGCTGAAGGGGAATCTGAAAAAGCAGGGCTATATCAGCGAAGTGAAGTCGGTCATCTCCGAGTTCACCCAGTACGGCGTTGACTTCGGGCGGCTGGACATTTTTCTGGAAAGCCTCTCCCCGGACAGTTATCTGTGGTACAAGCTGAACGATATCCGGACGGTCTACAGGGGATTTGAAGAATATCTGAAAGAAAAATATATCACCAAAGAAGAAATGCTGGATGTGCTGAGCGATGCAGTGCCCCGCTCGGCGCTCCTGAAAGGCAGCGTGGTCGCCATGGACGGGTTCACCGGATTTACGCCGGTACAGGTCCGGCTGCTTGGGGAGCTTCTGAAGGTATGTGAAAAAGTCATGGTGACAGTGGAGATGGACGGCAGGGAGGATGCCTTTGTGTACCGGCACCCGTATCAGCTGTTTGCCCTGAGCAAGCAGATGGTCACATCCCTGATAAAGACCGCGCGGGACGTGGGGACAGACATCGGGGAGCCCGTATGCCTGTACGGGAATCCGCCGAAGCGCTTTGAAGGGAACCCGCAGATGGCATTCCTGGAATCGGAGCTGTTCCGGTATTCGGGACGGCAGTATCGTGTGGAAGAGGGAGAGGAGGAAGCGGTCTTTCTCCATGAAGCGCGCAATCCCCGCGCCGAAGCCCGATATGCGGCAGAGTCTATCCGGCATCTGGTGCGCGAAAAGGGGTTCCGTTACCGGGACATCGCTGTGATAACCGCGGATATGGACGTGTATGCAGATGCGCTGGAGAAGGCGTGCGCTGCCTATGACATCCCGGTGTTCATGGACCATAAGAAGAGCATCCTGCTCAATGCATTTGTGGAATATATCCGGAGCCTTCTGTCCATGGCAGAACAGAATTTCACTTATGAAAGTGTGTTCCGCCATCTGCGGACCGGCTTTTCGGGATTCTCCCGGGAAGAAGTGGACAGGCTGGAGAACTACTGCCTGGCGCTTGGCATCCGCGGGTATAAGAGATGGCAGCAGGCGTGGGTGCGCAGGGTGCCCGGGACAGGTGAAGCGGAACTGCAGGAACTGAACCACCTGCGCGTGCGCTTTGTGGAGCAGATACAGGACCTCGTCTATGTGCTCCGGCAGAGAAAGAAGACGGTGCGCGATGTGACGCTGGCGGTCTACGGCTATATTGCATCCATGCAGATGCAGGAGCGGCTCGGCAGGATGGAAGCTGCATTCCAGGAAGCAGGCGAGCTCGCTCTGGCAAAGGAATATGCACAGATATACCGCATCGTGCTGGAACTGTTCGACAAGTTCGTGGAGCTTCTCGGAGACGAGCCGGTCTCCCTCAAAGAGTACTGCGACCTCCTGGATGCAGGGCTGGAGGAGGCGAAGGTGGGCGTCATCCCGCCCGGTCTGGACCAGGTCGTCATCGGGGATATGGAGCGGACCAGGATTAAGAATATCCGGGCGCTGTTTTTCCTGGGGGCAAATGATACGCTCCTTCCGGGCAATGCCCGTGCGGGAGGCCTTCTCTCCGAGCGCGACCGGGAGAAGTTCACCGCCGGGGATATCGCCCTGTCCCCCGGACCGAAAGAACAGGCATATATCCAGAAATTCTACCTGTATCTGAACCTGACAAAGCCTTCCTGCTGTCTGCACATCTCCTGGTCGAACGTATCCGGGGACGGCAGGAGCCTGCGCCCGGCATATCTGGTATCGGACATCCGGCGGCTGTTCCCGGATATCCGGACAGCGGATGAGGAACAGCGGGACATGTCAGAGCGCGAGCACACGAGAAAGACTGCCATCCTGCAGCTTGCCGCAGGATTGAGAGACCGGCATCTGGGGCTGGATGAAGAGTGGAAAGAGCTCTACTCCTGGTTTGTCCGGGATGGCAGAAGCAAAGACGCGCTGGAGCAGGTGCTCCGGGCGGGCTTTTTAAAGAGGAAATACCCGGATATCGGAAAAGAGCAGGCAGAGCAGCTCTATCCGGATGCGGACCGCATCAGCGTGACGCGGATGGAACAGTTCGCCTCCTGCGCGTATGCCCATTTTCTCAGCTACGGGCTGCGGCTTTCGGACCGGCAGGAGTATGGCTTTGAGGCGCCGGACCTGGGGAATATCGTGCACCAGTCGCTGGAGCGGTTTTCCAGGAAAGCGGACCGGGAGCGGAAGCGCTGGGAAGACCTTCCGGAAGAGCTCCGGGACAGCCTGATTGATGAGAGTGTGGAAGAGAGCGTGCTGGATTACGGGAATACCGTGCTCTTCAGCTCCGCAAGGAACGAATACATGGTCACGAGAATCAAACGGCTGCTGCGCAGGACCGTGTGGGCGCTCACAAAACAGCTGGAAAAGGGAGATTTCGTCCCGGGCGGCTATGAGCTGAAGTTCGGGAGCGGAAAGATAGACCGCATCGACATCTGCGAAGATGAGGCGGAGAACTGCGTCTATGTCAAGGTGACGGATTACAAGACCGGGATGAAGAGCTTTGATATCACGGCGCTGTATCACGGACTGCAGATGCAGCTCCCGGTCTATCTCAATGCGGCCCTCGCGGCGGAGCAGCGGAAGTATCCGGACAGAGAAATCGTGCCCGCGGGCATCTTCTACTACCGGATACAGGACCCGGTGGTGGAGCGCGGCAGCCGGGAGGAAGTCGAAGCGCGCATCTTAAAGGAGCTGCGGCTGGACGGACTGGTAAACGGGGATGAGCAGGTGCTCGCCCACCTGGAGCGGGATTTGAGCGGCGCTTCCCTTCTGTTCCCTGTGGGAAGGAATAAAGACGGCACCCTGAGCAGGACGTCCCGCGCCCTTTCGGGGGAGACGTTCCTGAGCGTCCTTGCGTATGCCCGGGAAAAAGAACAGGAGATACGGGAGGATATCCGCTCCGGACAGGTGTCCGCCGCGCCTTATGAGCTGGGCGGGGCGACCGGCTGCGACTACTGTCCGTACCGGGATATCTGCGGCTTCGACCCGCGGCTTAACGGATGCGGCTACCGCAGGATGGAGAACTATTCCATGGAGGAGGCCCTGTATCAGATGAAGAAAGAGACAGAGACTAAAGACAGAGGAGGTGACGGCAGATGAGCGTGGCGTGGACAGAAGAACAGCAGAAAGTAATCGACCTGCGGGACCGGAACATCCTCGTCTCCGCAGCGGCGGGCTCCGGAAAGACTGCGGTGCTCGTAGAGCGCATCATCCGCCGGCTCACCGATGAGGAACATCCGGTGGATGTGGACCGGCTGCTCATCGTGACATTTACGGAGGCGGCAGCCGCAGAGATGAAAGAGCGGATACGTTCAGCCATTGAAGAGAAGCTGGAAGAGCGGCCCGGGGACGCCCATCTGGAGCGTCAGGCAACCCTCATCCACAGCGCCCTCATCACGACCATCCACAGCTTCTGCCTGTCTGTGATACGGGAGCATTTTCATGTGACCGGACTGGACCCGTCCTTCCGCGTGGCGGAGGAAGGGGAGCTGCGGCTCATGAAGCAGGATGTCCTCGACGAACTTCTGGAGGAATGTTATGCCCGGGGCAGCCGGGATTTCCTGGACTTTACAGAGCGGTACGGGAGCGGGAAGACCGACCGGAAGATGGAGGAACTCATCCTGAAGCTGTACGAATATTCCAGGAGCTATCCCCAGCCGGAACGATGGCTGGACGACTGTATAAAAGCCTACACATCCCCTGACCTGAAAGAGCAGGCGGCAGAGCGCGTGCGCACCCGCACGGCAGAGATGCGCCGCATGCTGGAGTACGGGCTTGGAGTCTGCGAGGAGCCGGACGGTCCCTACATGTATGCGGACATGCTGGAGTCGGACATGAAAGCGCTCCAAAGCATCGAAGACGGGGGAGATTTCGCCGGGATGTATGAGGCTGCCGCAAACCTGAAGTGGAAGCGGCTCTCCGCGAAAAAGGACGACGCGGTCTCCCCGGAGAAAAAGGAGGTGGTCAAACGGCTCCGGCAGGAAGTGAAGACGATGGCAGGCGGGCTTGTGGAAGATTATTTCTACGCGCCTGTCCAGGTGTGGGAGAAGGACCTGGAGGACGCCGCGCCGTCCATGGCGGTCCTGGCAGACCTGGTAAAGCAGTTTGCTGCGGCGTTTGACCGGAAGAAGCGCGCCGGGAACATGATTGACTTCAATGACATGGAGCAGTTCGCCCTCAGGGTCCTGACGGAAGAAAAGGACGGGGAGCTTGTGCCCTCCGCAGTCGCCGCAGAGTATCAGGACCAGTTTGACGAGGTCATGATAGACGAATATCAGGACAGCAACCTGGTGCAGGAGACCATCCTGACCTGCGTCTCGAAAGTGCCGCAGGGCAGGTATGACCTTTTCATGGTCGGAGATGTGAAGCAGAGCATTTACAGCTTCCGGCTGTCCAGACCGGAGCTCTTCATGGAAAAATATGATACATACAGCCGGGAGGACGGCGTGTGCCAGCGGATTGACCTGCACAGGAATTTCCGGAGCAGGAAGGAAGTACTGGACAGCGTGAACTATATCTTCCGCCAGGTCATGAGAAAGGAACTGGGCGGCATCGCCTACGATGACGATGCGGCGCTCTGCCCGGGAGCGTCATTTCCGGAACCGGAGGAGGACATGGAGGCGGGTGCATACCGGACGGAACTGCTTCTTTTTGACCGGGAGGAGATGCGGGACGCCGATGCCCGGAAGGAAGAGGCGAGGATGGCGGCAGGGCGCATCCGGGAGCTTTTGCGAAACGGCATGGTGACAGACCGGGCGACCGGCGCATACCGGCGCGTGCGGTGCAGCGATATCGTCATACTCACCCGGAGCATGAAAGGGACGGCGGAGGTGTTTTCGTCCGTACTCTCAGAAGAGGGCATCCCCGCCTGCGCGGTGAGCCGGGAAGGGTATTTCGAGACCTATGAGGTCAGCATCCTGCTGGATTACCTGAAGATACTGGACAATGAAAGACAGGACCTGCCCCTTGCCGCAGCGCTGACTTCGCCGTTTGCAGGGCTGGACACAAACGCGCTTGCGCAGATACGCATCGCATATCCGAACCTGCCCTTTTATGAGGCGGCGCGGGCATATGCTGCCGAAGGCGGAGAAGAAGGGAAGGCGGACAGACAGGAACAGGCAGGCAGCGGAGAGAACAAGACAGGCGGACAGGAGGCGAAAGAGCGGCTGCAGAGATTTTTCGCGCAGCTGGACTGGTTCCGGCAGAAAGTCCCGTTCACGCCCATCCACGACCTCTTACAGGAAATCATCGGGACCACCGGGTACGATGTGTATATCGCCGCCATGCCGGGAGGCGCGCAGCGTCTGGCAAATGTGGAAATGCTCACCGAGCGCGCGGCTGCCTTCGAGGGGACGAGCTACAGGGGACTGTTCAATTTTATCCGCTATATCGGCCAGCTCCGGAAATATGAGGTGGACTACGGCGAAGCGGGACTCTCGGACGGACAGGAGGAAGCGGTGCGCATCATGAGCATCCACAAGAGCAAGGGTCTGGAGTTCCCGGTCGTGTTCGTCTCAGGACTCGGGAAACGGTTTAACATGCAGGATACGAGGGGGAGCGTGCTCCTTCATCCGGACTGGGGAGCGGGGCTGGACCTGGTCGACCTGGAAAACAGGACGAAGACCGCCACCTTCCTGAAAAATGTCATCCGGGTCGAGACTGCCCTTGAGAATCTCGCGGAAGAGATGCGCATCCTCTATGTGGCGATGACGCGGGCAAAGGAAAAGCTCATCCTGACCGGCGCGGTAAAAACGGACGGAGACGGTTGTGTGACGGGGGTTCCACTGGAACCGCATCCGGAGTCCGCACGGAAGTATCTGGACTGGGTGCTCCCCTCCATCCTTTCTGCCGGGACGGGAAACGTCCGGAAGGATGCGCCTGTGGATGTCTTTTTGTACCGGGCGGAAGACCTGGCGCCTGCCCGGGCAGAGGAGCAGGCGGAAGTGCTGGCGGAAGAGGTGCTCAGGAACTGGGATGCCTCCCGCGTGCGGACAGAAAGCGTGCGGGAACTTCTGGATGCTCAGATGGATTATACGTACCCCTGGAAAGGGGAGGAGAAGATGAAGCTCAAATTCACGGTCTCCGAACTCAAGAAACGGACCATGCCTGCGGAGGAAGCGGGGGAGGAACTGTATGCGGAACCGGCGCCGGTGCCTCTAATACCGGAGTTTCTAAAAGAAGAGGAGACACTGACCGGCGCGCCGAGGGGAAGCGCATACCACAGGCTGATGGAGCTTCTGGACTTTACCGAAACATATACCGAAGAAACCCTGGCAAAGGCGGCAGAGCGCATGGAGAAAGAAGGAAGGCTCACGGCGGACATGGCCGGATGCATCTCCCTGTGCGATGTCCTCCGGTTCCTCGCGTGCGAAAGCGGAAAGCGGATGTCCGCTGCAGCGCGGCAGGGGAATCTGTACCGGGAGCAGCCCTTTGTGCTGGCGGTGGACGCGTCTGCGATTTATCCGGAAGACCGGTCCGGCGAAAAGATACTGGTTCAGGGAATCATCGATGCGTACTATGAAGAGCCGGACGGGCTGACCGTCCTGGACTATAAGACGGACCGGGTCCGGACCGGGGAAGAACTGAAAGAAAAATACCACGCCCAGTTGGACTACTATGCGCAGGCGCTGGAACAGCTCACCGGGAAGACGGTGAAGGAGAAGGTCATCTATTCATTTACACTGGGAAAGGAGATACAGGTATGAGGATACTGATGTGGTACCTTGCCGCGGTCAACCTTGCCACATGGCTCGTGTTCGGACTGGATAAATGGAAGGCGGGGGCGGGAAAGTGGCGCGTCCCGGAGCGCACCCTGCTCCTGCTGGCGCTGGTCGGAGGTTCCGCCGGGGCGCTTGCGGGGATGCTCCTGTTCCGGCACAAGACGAGGAAGGCGAAATTCTATATCAGCGTGCCGGTGATGTTCGTGGCACACTGCGTGCTCATGGCATTTCTGGCGTTTCGGGTTTTTTAGAGGAAAGAAATCCGTTCCTGACCCTTTTAAAATCCGGCGTTTTCTGCTAAGATAGGAACGGCGGCGCCAAACTACAGGGTTTCATGCCGGCGCCATACAGAAAGGATGGTCAGGATGCCAAAGTTAAATGAAAATTATCTGAATGTACAGGACAGCTATCTTTTTGCAGAAATCGCGCGCAGGGTCAGAGCGTACGAGGAAAGCCACCCGGAGAAAGCCGGGAACATCATCCGGCTCGGAATCGGAGACGTGACGCGCCCGCTTACGAAAAGCGCCCTCGACGCCCTCCACAGAGCGGTGGACGAGCAGGCTGCGGCGGATACATTTAAAGGATACGGACCGGAGCAGGGCTACGGCTTTGTGAGGGAAGCGGCAGCAGCTTATTATGGAAGAAACGGCGTGGACGTAGATGCGGATGACATCTTTATCTCCGACGGAGCCAAAAGCGACACCGGCAACATCACGGAGCTTTTCGCGAAAGACAATGTGATACTTGTGCCGGACCCGGTTTATCCGGTCTATGTGGACACAAATACGATGGACGGAAAGCACGTGGTATACATGAACGGGACGGAAGAAAATAATTTCCTGCCCATGCCGGATGAGCGCGTGAAAGCGGATATCATCTATCTGTGCTCCCCGAACAATCCCACCGGCGCGTGCTATGACAGGGAACAGCTGAAGATATGGGTGGATTACGCGCTGAAACAGGAGGCGGTGATTCTGTTCGACGCGGCGTATGAGGCGTTTGTCTCGGAGCCGGACCTTCCGCGCAGCATCTATGAGATAGAAGGCGCGAAGAAATGTGCGGTTGAATTCTGCTCCCTCTCCAAGACGGCAGGATTTACCGGGACACGCTTTTCCTATGCGGTCGTTCCGAAAGAACTGGTCTTTGCAGCGTCCGGCGGGCAAAAGCTGAGCCTGCATGATATGTGGAACCGGCGGCAGTCCACAAAGTTCAACGGCACGCCGTACATCATACAGTACGCGGCAGCGCAGGTGTTTACCGAACAGGGCATGAGCGAGTGCATGGACAATATTTCCTACTATATGGAAAATGCCCGCGTCATCGCGGAGACGCTGCGCAGGAAAGGGATTCCCTTTACAGGCGGGGTGAACTCTCCGTATATCTGGTTTAAATGCCCCGGCGGCATGGAATCCTGGGAGCTTTTCGACTATCTCCTCGAGAAGATACAGGTGGTCGGCACGCCCGGCGCCGGCTTCGGCGTGAACGGAAAATACCATTTCCGGCTGACATCGTTTGGCACCCACGAAAAGACAAGAGAGGCGATGGAAAGATTTGACCGGCTTTTTTAGGAAAGCAGTACGGCGGATGGCGAAAACTGATACGGCGAAAATTGATATGGCGGATACTTTCTGCGTGCAGGACGCATGCAGAAAGTATCCGCTTTTTCCATGCTCCGGCGGAAGTCCGCTCCTTTGGAATCCTTAAGAATTTCTTTCGTATAACTTAAGCAATATTATATTGACAATATATATTATACAATATATAATATGGAAAACGATACAATATAGACAACATGAAACCGCGATATCGGCAGCATATGGATGCCGATGGAAGGAAAGCACAGAAAGGGTGGTCGCATGATATTTAATACAGGAGCAGCGCTTCTGGATGCGGTCGTACTCGCCGTGGTGTCAGGAGAAGACGAGGGCACATACGGATACCGCATCACGCAGGATGTGCGCAGAGTCATTGATGTGTCGGAGTCCACGCTCTATCCGGTGCTGCGGCGGCTGCAGAAGGATGAGTGCCTGGAAGTGTATGACAGACAGTTTGACGGAAGGAACAGACGGTATTATAAAGTGACATCCAGAGGGATGGCGCAGCTGAATCTGTACAAGTCAGAATGGAAGGTCTATACACAGAAGATAAACGCGATATTTGAGGGAGGTGTGACTGCATGAACCGTGAGGAATTTCTGGCGGAACTTGAGAGGCTGCTCGCGGACCTGCCGGCGGATGAGCGGCAGGCGGCGGTTCAGTATTACGCAGATTATTTTGCGGACGCAGGGGAAGAAAAGGAAGCAGATGTGCTCCGGGAGCTTGGAAGCCCGGAGAAGACGGCGGGTTCGATTCGGGCGGATTATTATGGAAGAGAGTTTTGCGAGTCGGATTTTGACCGGAAAGAGTATATGGAAAGATACGGACAGCCTGCCGGGCAGGACGCACAGGCATCGGCGGATGCCTCCCGCGGGAACGGCGGGGGCGGAGAAGAGCGGAAGAAGCCCTGGACCAGCAATGGGCTGAAGGTCCTGCTCATCATCCTGATTGCCATCGTCATCTGGCCGGTGACACTGGGCATCGCCACGGCAGTCCTGGGCATCGCGGCATCGGCGGTCTGCCTCTTCGCATCGCTTGTGATTGCTGCGGTATGCATCCTTATTGCAGGAGGCGCAGTGATACTGACCGGTCTGATTCTGTTTGCCGCAGTGCCTTCCGCAGCGCTGGTCGTCGTGGGAGTGGGGATACTCCTTGCCGTGCTCGGTCTGATAGCGACGGTGGGGACTGTGAAGCTGTGCATCATCGTGTACCCGGCGATGATAAGAGGGTTTGTTGCACTGTGCAGGAGACCGTTTTACGGAAAGGCGGTGTAAGAGATGAAAAAAGGATGGAAGATATTCTGGATTGTGTGCGCGGCGCTGGCATGCGCGGGGATACTCCTGGCGGCAGCCGGGGCGGCGCTGGGCGGATTACAGCTCCTCCGGCATCCGGAGGATATCAGCGTCACTGTCATGCCCGGATGGCTGGAGCGCATTGTGGAGGAGGCGGAAGACGGAGCGGGCGGGGAAGCCCGCGATGTGGCTGGCGCTCTGACGGACGGCGGGGCTTCGGATGAGTCTTACATACCTCCGGAGGCAGACGGCGACCGGGTGTTTGCCTATGACGGCGTCCGGGAGCTCTCCCTGGATGTGGGAGGGGTTGGCGTGCTCGTGCTCCCCTGGGACGGGGATGAAATCCTTGTGGACCTGTCGGAGGCACGGTCCGATATCCGGGAAAACCTGGAAGTCTCTCAGGAGGAAGGAAAACTCCGGGTGGAGAGCCGGGGCGGGGGACATCACCTGCATACGAATGACACCGGTATGCTGTACATCAGCGTCCCCCGGGGCGCATATTATGATTCTGTATCCGCGGATGTGGGAATGGGATTCCTGGAAGTCCGGGAGATTGCCGCAGGCGAACTCTCTCTGGAAGTGGGTGCAGGACAGATTGTCGCTGAGGATATCACCGCGGTATCGGTGGAGGCGGACTGCGGCGCTGGACAGATTATATTCTCCGGAGATGTGGAAACAGAAGCGGATATTAACTGTGATATCGGGGAAGTACTCTATACGGCTGCGGGAACCGCAGAAGACTATGACTATGAACTGTCCTGTTCCGTGGGAGAACTCGTACTGGATGGAGAGGCATACAGCGCGCTGGAAAATGAAGTCGTCATAGAAAACGGAAGCGAACGCAGCATCAGCGCAGAATGCCGGATGGGACGTATTGAGATTATGTTTGAAGGAGGAAATGAGCCATGACAGATAAGAAATTATACCGGTCAAGAACAAGCAGGATGCTCTGCGGAGTGTGCGGAGGCATCGGAGAATATTTCAACATAGACCCGACGCTCATCCGCCTGCTGTTCGTGCTGTTCGGATGCACGGGAGGCGGGCTGCTGGCATACATCATCGCAGCCATTATCATACCGGATGAGCCTGTGTAGGACAGACGGAAACAGATACCGGACGATGGGAGGAGAGCCGGGCAGCCACGGTGGCTGCCCGGCTCTTCTCCGGTTTTTTTCGTCCTCCTTCCTATATAAGTGGAGCTGGTCTGAATAATCTCTTTCTTTTGTGACAATACTCAGAAAAAACAGAAAGAAGTGGTGGCATGTCAAAGAAGAAAGAAAAGAAAATCGACCTGAAAAATCTGGAACCGGAAGAAAAACTCAAATACGAAGTGGCGGAAGAACTGGGACTTTTGGACCGGGTGCTCGCAGACGGCTGGAAATCCCTGACGTCCAAGGAGACCGGGCGCATCGGCGGCATCGTGACGAAGAAGAAACGCGTGAAAAACCGTCAGGACGGGTAAGCCCGCCGGCGGAAATCGAGTAAATCCAACCGTTCAATCTTTACAAGAAGGCTCAGATTTGGTAAAATTGTTCAACTGGGGAGATTACGGGTGATGAGATATGGAGCAGAGAATCGAAGTCCTGGGAGTCCGGCTGGACTGCCTCAGCGCCAAAGAACTGATGCGGCGCGTTATGGAGTTTATGGAAACAGATACAGTGGATACGGTCGGGATGATGACCATGGACGCCCTGATGAACGGCAGGGAAGACGCAGCGTGGCGCTCCTGCACGGACGGACTGTGCCTGGCGGTTCCGGGGGAAGCAGAGATACTGGAAGCTGCGGACGTTCGTGACAGACTCAGGCTCAAAGAGACAAAGAACAGGGTGTTCCTGAAAATGTTCCTGAAATATCTGCAGAAGAACCGCCGGAAGATTTATCTTCTCGCAGGAACGGAGGAAGAACTCCTCCAGGCGGAACGCGCCGTCCGAAGATATGACAGGGAGATGCTTCTGACCGGAAGCGCTGTCCTCGAGAATGGGGACCGGGAGGAAGAAGTCGTCAACGACATCAACGGGACAGAGACAGACTGCGTCTTTTCCGTCCTTCCCTCGCCTTATCAGGAAGACTTTATCAGCAGGAACCGGACGCTCCTCAGCATCAGACTCTGGTTCGGATGCGCTCCGGCGCTGATAAGCCCGGCGGATGATATCCGGACGGTCCAGCATCTGAGGCGTTTTTTCAGAAAGAAGATGTTCCGGCATCAGGTCGAGCGCGAGCAGAAGGAAAAATAGACCGGAACCGGTCCGGGGCGCCGTGGCTTTGTGAAGAATGTATAGGTGCAGAAAATGAATTTTTTGTAAATAATTTGAGGAAATGCATAAAAAAAATGGATTTCCTCTTTCTTTTTTTGGTGTTTTGCATTAATATAAAATACGTGAATGACTGAGAGAAGAAATTCATGTCTTGTTTTTTGTGAAAAATGTACATGCACGTATCCGGAGAGTGGAGGGAATAGGATGATTTCTAATCAGATATTACAAAATACCATCGACGGGCTGAAAGGAATCTCACGGGTGGATTTCTGTGTCCTCGACACGGAAGGCAAGGAACTGGCAGCTACATTTGACAACCTGCAGGACCGCAGCGATGCCGTCCTTTCTTTCGTGGAGTCGCCTGCGGACAGCCAGGTGATACAGGGATGCCAGTTCTTCAAGATATTTGACGAGCAGCGCCTCGAGTATGTCCTGCTCGCAGACGGGGACAGCGAGGATGCCTACATGCTCGGAAAGATTGCGGCGTTCCAGATACAGAGCCTCCTGGTAGCATATAAAGAGCGGTTTGACAAGGATAATTTCATCAAGAACCTGCTCCTTGACAATCTGCTCCTGGTAGATATTTATAACCGTGCAAAAAAATTACATATTGACACAGAAGTAAAACGTGTTATCTTTATTATTGAGACATCGCACGAAAAGGACAATGCTGCGCTTGAAAATGTGCGGAGCCTTCTCGGCGGGAAGTCGAAAGACTTCATCACGGCAGTGGACGAGAAGAACATTATCGTTGTAAAAGAACTGGGAGACAAGGACGGCAACAAGGAACTCGAGAAGATGGCGAAAGAAATGCTCGACATCCTCCACAGCGAAGGAGAAGAAGAGCAGATACGCATTGCGTACGGAACCATCGTCAGCGACATCAAGGAAGTCTCCAAGTCCTACAAGGAAGCAAAACTCGCCCTGGACGTGGGGAAGATATTTTTCGACGAGAAGGACATCGTGGCATTTACGACGCTCGGCATCGGACGGCTGATTTATCAGCTTCCCATCCCGCTGTGCAAGATGTTCATCAAAGAGATTTTCGAGGGGAAATCTCCGGACGACTTTGATGAGGAGACATTGACGACCATCAACAAATTCTTTGAGAACAGCCTCAATGTATCAGAGACGTCCAGACAGCTTTATATTCACAGAAATACTCTCGTATACAGACTGGATAAGCTCCAGAAGAGCACCGGTCTGGACCTTCGCGTTTTCGAGGACGCCATCACGTTCAAGATTGCGCTGATGGTCGTAAAATACATGAAGTACATGGAATCACTGGAATATTGACCCCTGCCAAGCCATGCGCAGGACGCAGCGGTGCGGCAGGCGGACGAAGTCCGACATGACGCAGAGATGCGTACTGCATAGGGCGCCCAGCCCAAGTGAGATGGAGCGCAGAGCGCGGAATCGAACTTGCATGGCGGAAAGAAGAGGACGCAGCGGTGCGGCAGGCGGACGAAGTCCGACATGACGCAGAGATGCGTACTGCATAGGGCGCCTGATTCCATATACTGGGGAGTATGGGTAATTAGGAGGAACATATGATTGAATTAAGAAAGGTGACGAAAGAGTATTCCAAGGGTAATGCGGCTCTCAACGGCATCTCCGTCAAGATTGAGCGGGGTGAGTTTGTCTTTATCGTTGGAGACAGCGGTTCAGGAAAGTCCACGCTCATCAAGCTCATCATGAAGGAGCTCAGCCCGACGGAAGGGACCATCATCGTAAACGGTCAGAACCTGAACCGGATGAAACACCGCAATATCGCAAAGTACAGAAGAGGGCTCGGAGTCGTATTCCAGGATTTCCGGCTTCTCAAAGACAGAAACATCTACGAGAATATCGCATTTGCGCTGAGAGTGACAGAGACGCCGACAAGAATCATCAAGAAAAAAGTGCCGGCAGCGCTGTCTCTGGTCGGTCTTGCGCAGAAATACAAATCATTTCCGAGAGAACTCTCAGGCGGTGAGCAGCAGCGCGTCGCTATCGCGAGAGCTCTTGTCAATGAGCCTGCCATCCTGCTTGCAGATGAGCCGACAGGAAACCTTGACCCCACCAATTCATGGGAAATCATGAGTATCCTGAAAGAGGCGAACGAGCGTGGTACGACTGTACTCGTCGTTACACACAACCAGGAAATCGTAAACGAGATGAACGAGCGGGTAATCACGATGAAACAGGGCGTGATTGTCAGCGATGAACAAAAAGGTGGGTATATCAATGAGGATTAGTACAATAGGATACGTAGGAAAACAGGGTATCAAGAATATCTGGAGGAACAAGATGTTTTCACTCGCATCCATTGCGACGATGTCAGCTTGTATCTTCCTGTTTGGATTGTTTTTCTCGATACTTGTGAACTTTCAGTATATCATAAAGTCTGCGGAAGAAGGAGTTGCCATCACCGTCTTCTTTGACGAGGAGGCAACGCAGGAGCAGAAGGACGAGATAAAAGCACAGCTTGAATCTCACGAAGGCGTGGCAGAAGTCGTCTATGTCTCCGCAGACGAGGCATGGGAAGAGTTCCAGAAAGAGTATTTCGGGGCGAATCCGGAACTGGCAGAGGGATTTAAAGAGGATAATCCTCTGGCAAGCTCCGATAACTTTGAAGTATATATGGAGACGACAGACGGAGGCAATCAGAGCCTGACGGCGAGGAGCCGTTCGCTTTCCGAGACGCAGAACAGCCTGGTGGAATTCGCTCAGAATCTGGACGGAGTGCGCCAGGTCAATAAGTCGGATGTGGTAGCAAATACGCTGTCCAGTGTCAATACACTCGTGGCAGTCGTATCCATCGCAATCATTATCATCCTGTTCGGCGTGTCCATTTTCCTTATCAGCAACACGGTCACCATGGGCATCACGGTCCGGAAAGAAGAGATTGCCATCATGAAATACATTGGCGCCAAGGACTTTGTAGTCCGGTCGCCCTTTGTGATAGAAGGTCTTATCATCGGTATCTTCGGTGCGGCAATCCCGCTGACGCTGCTGTTCTTCCTGTATGATAAGGCGGTCCAGTATATCATGGAGCGCTTCAGCATCCTGAAGAACATCATTGACTTCCTTCCGGTATCTACGGTATATCAGATACTGCTTCCGGTAGGACTTGTCATGGGAATCGGCATCGGTTTCCTGGGAAGTTTCTTCACCGTGCGCAAGCATCTGAAAGTATGACCGGGCATCGTCAGGAATAGAGTATATAAGAGAAGAAAAGAGGGAGGACAAAGTGAAAAATCGCTTTGTCCTTCTTACATATGCGACAAGTCACGCAGGCGGCCGCCCTGCCTGAACGGGCAGATATTTGCAGGCAGCGGACTGCCTGAACGGGCAGATATTCGCGGGGCGGCGGACAGACAGGTGAAAAGGCAGGGAGCATCATGGAAGAAAAGAGAGAAGACAGAGAAAATATGGAAATCGGGGCTGGAAAGCCCACGGAAAGCGGCAGGACCGCTCACACGGGAGCCGGTGCGGGAAAGAGCACAGGAGGCGGGAGATTTCTCCTTGGCGTGCTGACCGGAATCCTGGCGGCCGGTCTCATCGTCGGCGGTATATGGGTGACGAGGCGCATCGTGTCCGGGATGACGAGAGGCGACTTCACATCGGGACGTGTTTCGGAAGAAGATGTGGATGAGAAGCTGGACCTTCTCAACAGCCTCATCGGGCAGTACTATCTGTATGAAGATGAAATAGACGCGGAAGAGCTGATAGACGGAATCTATTCCGGATATGCGTCTGCGCTCGGCGACCCGTATACGGAATATTATGACGAGGAAGAGACGGATGCCCTCTTTGAGTCTACCAGCGGGGAATTTTCGGGAATCGGCGCTACGATGTCGCAGTCGCTGGACAGCGACGTCATCACCGTGAGCAATGTATACGAAGGCTCTCCGGCTGAAAAGGCGGGGATGAAGAGCGGCGATATCCTGGTCCAGGTCGACGGACATCAGACCTCAGGAAAAGACCTGGATACCGTGGTGTCCTGGATTAAGGGCGAACAGGGGACGGAAGTGGTGCTGCGGGTGCTCAGGAACGGGAAAGAACTGGAACTGACTGCTGTCCGTGACATCATAGAAGTACAGACGGTCGCTTTTGAGATGAAAGACGGGAAGGTCGGATATATCGCGGTAAGCGAATTTGACAAAGTAACGTATGAGCAGTTTAAAGATGCGCTGAATGAACTGGAAGCCCGGGGGATGGAAGGACTTGTCATTGACCTGCGCGGCAATCCCGGAGGAAATCTGACAACAGTGACGGAGATGCTCAAACTTCTGCTTCCGGAGGGGACCATCGTCTCCACAAAAGACAAGTACGGAAATACAGATGAGATTACCTGCGACGGGGCAAACGAATTTACAAAACCGCTGGCAGTCCTTGTGGACCAGTACAGCGCCAGCGCGTCCGAAATATTCTGCGGAGCCATCCAGGATTACGGTATCGGGACTATCGTGGGCATGAAGACTTACGGAAAAGGCGTTGTACAGCAGATTCTGGACCTGGGAGACGGCACCAGCCTGAAAGTGACTGTTGCAGAATATTATACCCCATCCGGCAGGAGCATCAACGGCACAGGCGTGGAGCCGGATGTGGAAGTGGAATATGAATACAATGAAGAAAATCCGGAGGCGGATAATCAGCTGGATAAGGCGATAGAAGTCGTGCGGGAAGAATTGGACTGACAGAGAAACGGCAGACAATATCAGGGCAGGTGCGCTGCTGCGCATCTGCCCTGAAAAATTGAAAAGCATATCATCCTGACGACTGCCGGATATCGGCTTCATTCAAGAATCTGCCGGACTTCTTCTGCGGAAACGCCGCATTTTCCGGCAATGGATTCGATGGGCTCGCCTGCGGCGGAGAGCTTGAAAATCTGCTTTGTC
>DXAL01000034.1 GCA_019117125.1 Candidatus Mediterraneibacter merdipullorum | reverse complement strand
TCAGCCTTTGCCTCAACTCTCTCAAATGCGCCGTATACAATCTTCTGTGCTACGCCCTTCTTACCATCCAGCATGATGTTGTTGATAAGTTTGGTAACAACTTTATTGTTGTATATCGGGTCCGCTAATACATCTCTTTTCTGAGTATGTCCTTTACGTGGCACGGTCCTTCCCTCCTTAATCATATTTTCCGGTGTGACCCGGGATTAATTCATCGGTACTCACATGTGTCTCTCTATGGAATCGTTTAGCATGTGCTCGCGGCCGCGGGACTGTATCTGTAAAGATGTCCGGCATCGCCAAGTTCCGCCGGACGAAGCTCGCACTGCCAAGTGCTCTGCTTAATCCGCAACCTTACGATAATCATAGTTCTGTTTGTGATACGATATTTAACACTTTAGTTACATCACGTCATTACGCCGATAAGCTGATCCGTCTTATTTTGCGTCTTTCGGTCTCTTCGCGCCGTATTTTGAACGCGCCTGACGTCTCTTTGCAACGCCTGCCGTATCCAGTGTACCACGGATGATGTGGTATCTTGTACCAGGCAGGTCCCTAACTCTACCGCCGCGGATCATAACAACGCTATGCTCCTGAAGGTTGTGACCTTCGCCCGGGATGTAGCTTGTTACCTCGATACCGTTGGAAAGGCGGACTCTGGCAATCTTTCTCAGAGCTGAGTTCGGCTTCTTCGGTGTAGCAGTCTTAACAGCTGTGCACACACCTCTCTTCTGCGGTGCAGAAGCATTGATGGAACGCTTCTTCAAAGAGTTCCACCCTCTCTGAAGTGCCGGTGCTGTAGACTTTTTCTCAGAAGTCTGACGTCCTTTTCTAACTAACTGGTTAAATGTTGGCATTCCTTTTCACCTCCTATGAATTATTCGTTTCCCTGCCGCTTATGCGGAAGGGGGCTGCGGATAATCTTATTATTATCCTTTTGAGCGCACAAAAAGAGCAGTGCCTTTTCGTGCACGCTAAAATAGTTTATTACGTTTAAATTCGGATGTCAAGGGATTTTACACGGATTTTATCAGAAAAGGGGCGGATATCCCGCAAAAAGCAGAATATCCGCCCCTGTTTATGCTCTTATTCCTCAAACAGCGGCGTGGAGAAGTACCGCTCCGCCGTGTCCGGCAGCACCGTCACGACTGTTTTCCCTTCGCCCAGCTTTCGCGCCAGCTTCATCGCCGCCGCCACATTCGTGCCGGAGGAAATGCCGCACATGATGCCTTCCTTTGCCGCCAGGTCCCGGGAGGTCTGGATCGCCTCCGCGTCCGTCACAATGCAGATGTCATTGTAGATTTCCGTATTCAGGATTGCAGGGATGAGTCCGTCCCCGATGCCCATCTGCAGATGCGTCCCGATAGAGCCGCCTGAGAGTATCGCAGCATGTTCCGGCTCCACCGCCCAGATTTCCATGTGGGGGTTCTTCTCCTTCAGAACCTCGCCGATGCCGGTGATGGTCCCTCCCGTCCCGATGCCGGAGCAGAATCCGTCAATGGGGCAGTCCGCCTGCCGGAGTATCTCCAGCGCCGTGTGGGACCGGTGCACCGCCGGGTTCGCCGGATTCTCAAACTGCTGGGGCACGAAGACCCTCTCATCTTCCGCGGCCATCCGAAGCGCCGTGTTCAGGCACTCCTCGATGCACTCGCCGATATTGCCGGCGTCGTGGACCAGAACCACCTCCGCGCCGTAGTGCTTCATCAGCTTGCGCCGCTCCTCGCTGACCGAATCCGGCATGATGATGCGGGTGTGGTATCCCCGCACCGCGCCCACCAGCGCAAGCCCGATGCCCTGATTGCCGCTGGTCGGCTCCACGATGATGGTGTCTTCCTTTATCAGTCCCCGCTCTTCCGCATCGCGTATCATATTATAAGCTGTCCGTGTCTTGATGGAGCCGCCCACGTTGAGTCCCTCGAACTTCACGAGTATCTGTGCGCTGCCCGGCTCCGCCATGCGGTTTAGCCGGATGAGCGGCGTATTTCCCATCGCTTCAAGAATATTATTGCAGATCACTGTCGTCGCCTGACCTTTCTGAAAAAATCAATATGCTCTTCCCCAGTATACCATGTGTTTCGCCGGTTTGCCGCAGCAGACGCACACATCGGAAAGGTGTTCCTCTTCCATCGGGATGCACCGGGACGTCACGCCGCCTGTCTGGGCTTTGATTTCATCCTCGCACGCTTCCTCGCCGCACCACATGGCTTTCACGAATCCCTTCTTATTCTGAACTGCGTCTTTCATCTCATCCATGGTCGCCGCTTCACTGATGTGGTCGTCCAGGAATGCTTTTGCCTTCGCGTAAAGGTCTTTCTGGATCGTCTCCAGAATCCCGCCCAGCTTCGTGGTAATCTCATCGATTGCAACCACAATCTTCTCACGCGTATCGCGGCGTACCACGACGACCTGACCGTTTTCGATATCCTTCGGTCCGATTTCGATGCGGGTCGGGATGCCCAGCATCTCCTGTTCGCTGAACTTCCATCCCGGGCTCTTCTCGGAATCGTCAATCTTCGCCCGGTAGCCTGCTGCCTTCAGCGCATCCAGCAGCTCGTTCGCCTTGTCGAGCACACCTTCCTTGTGCTGCGCGATGGGGATGACCCTGGTCTGTACCGGCGCAATCCTCGGCGGCAGCACCAGTCCGCTGTCATCGCCGTGCACCATGATAATGGCGCCGATAATCCTGGTGGACAGACCCCAGGACGTCTCATACACGCTGTGGAGCTCATTGTTCTTATCTGCATATTTGATATTGAACGCATCCGGGAACGCATTTCCGAAGAAATGGCTGGTCGCGGACTGCAGCGCCTGACCGTCGTGCATCAGCGCCTCGATGGTGTAGGTGTCCTGCGCCCCCGCGAACTTCTCGCTCTCGGTCTTGCGTCCGGCGACAACCGGGATTGCCAGGTCTTCCTCTACGAAGCTCTTGTACACTTCCCACATCATCTTCGTGCGCTCTTCCGCTTCCTCGTAGGTCGCGTGGATGGTGTGTCCTTCCTGCCAGAGGAACTCCCTGGAGCGGAGGAACGGTCTGGTCGTCTTCTCCCATCTCAGCACAGAGCACCACTGGTTCCATACCTTCGGCAGGTCGCGGTAGGACTGCACCGTCTTGCTCCACACATCGCAGAACAGCGTCTCAGACGTGGGACGGATGCAGAAGCGCTCCTGCAGCGGCTCCATGCCGCCGTGGGTTACCCACGCCACCTCCGGAGCGAACCCTTCGATATGGTCCTTCTCCTTCTGGAGCAGGCTCTCCGGAATCAGCACCGGAAGATAGACATTTTCCACGCCGGTGTCTTTGAAGCGCTTATCCAGGTCCGCCTGGATGTTCTCCCACAGGGCATAGCCGTTGGGCAGATAATTCAGGCATCCTTTCACGCCCGAATAGTCGCACAGCTTCGCCTCGCGGACGACGTCCGTATACCACTGCGCGAAATCTTCATCCCTGGAAGTAATCGACTGTACCAGTTTCTTTTCCTTAGCCATTTTCTCTTCTCCTTTATCCTATTCTCAATATTGCTGATGCGTTCTGCTATATTCACGACCCGCCCGCGAGTCTTCCGTATTTTATAAACAAGAACGCCGGGACATCCTGATGTCCCTCATGCAAGGGACCGGATTTCCCGGCGGTACCACCCTAATTAACCGAATGCCATCCGCTCTGTACGGAAGCCCGGTTCTCTCTTTCGTCCTTAACGCGGACCACACGCTGCACTTTCATGCAGAAGCTCCCGGGCCGGTTCTGTATGTTCCATGCACAAGGCTCGCACCACCCGCCTTCTCTCTGCAGCATTTCTTCATATATACTAATCCCGTTCATCGCTGTTCGCATCTGTGATTTTAACCGATAACCTCCCGCATGTCAACCCATATGCCGCCTGCAGCACGCTCATTCGTGCCGCCCGCACAGCGCCCGCTTTCAGACACGTGTCCCGGTCAGACCACAGCTTCGATGATCTTCCTGTCCTGAAGGACAATCTCGCGGATTCCTGTTTTTTTATCTTTGTTAAAATTAAAACTGAGCAGATACCCGGTATCCAGATGATAATCCTCAAGATATCCCAGCAGCTGCTTTTCGCCCCGCCGGTTATATTCCTCGCCGTGCCATATCTTCATCTCAATGATGTATTGCTCCCCGCGGTAATCCACAATGACATCTGTCCGTTTCAGGCTGCGTGTCCTCGACTCGATGTAATAATTCCCCACGCCGTTGATGATTGGTCTGAGATAGAGGAGGAAATACTGTCTCCCCTCTTCCTCAAGGAACCGCTCCCCGCAGTCTCCGTAAATCTCATGAAAATGCATCACAAACCGTTCGAGTATCCGCCGCATATCCAGATGTCCGTTTACGACAAACTGATTCTTATCATTCAGCGAAGCCTTATATATCTCTGTGTTCTGCATCTCATCTACTGACAGGTAGTAATTATAGAGCCGGGTTTCAAAAATCCGGTTTGAAACAGCCACCGTTCCGTTCTGATTTTTGATGAATCCGAACATTGCAGCAATATCCGTCACGCTGCCGTCTGCACTGTACGCAAAACTCCTGCCTGTAAACAGCAGTGTCCAAAGCATCGTGTTGAGTTCCGGATAATCGTGGAGCTTCCCGAACAGAGATTCAAACAGCGTATTTTTTTCTGTCAGGAGCATCCTGACAGCTTCATAAAATCCGTCTTTTGTCCATGCTTCCCTCTTCCTGCCGCCTTTTCCCACATCTTCATCCATCAGCTGGCACAAGCGTGATACGAGAAACGGATAGCCCGACGTATAATCGTAAAGAAGACCCGCCATCATCTCGATATCCATGCCCGTATGATAATCTTCCTCATACTCTTTCAGCATACCGGCAATATCATTTTTGGAAAAACTCATATCCACTTTAAAATCTGCCGCTGCTGCCGTCTGTCCCCAGAGCATCCAGAGCCTGCGAAAGCGCACTGCCCCGGACATCTCCATTCAGTCCAAAAGCCTCACAAAAGACATTTGCAAAGGAAGAAGCGAACTCATACTCTGTACTGAAATCAGCGCTTCCGAATATCTGAAAATCAATATAGACCACACGATACTCATCCTGCAGATACCGGCACAGAGCCATCAGAGTTGTTGTTTTCCCGTACTGTCTCGCCCGGTTGACCGTAAAATATTTCCCGTCGTCTATCAGTTGTTTTATCTCTTCCAGACGGCTTTCCAGATTCACCATATAATGTTCTTCCGGGACGCAGACAGCTGTTGTATTAAATATCTTCGCCATCTCTGACATCCTCCTTCCTGCTCCTGTCAACCCTGCGCTCTCGTCAACCCTGTATCTCCAGCAGCTTCGCCTTAAGCTCCTGCTCCATGCTCCTTAAGCCCTGCTCCGCCTCCGCGCGCTTCTGCCTGCCTTCTTTCTGTATCTGCATCACTTCATCCAGGGTGGAGATGAGGGATTCATTGGTCGCCTTCAGCGTCTCCATATCCACGATGCCCCGCTCGGATTCCCGCGCCGTCTCCACCGTCGCCATCTTCAGCTTCTCCGCATTCTTCTGAAGGAGCTGGTTCGTCATATCCGTGACTTCCCTCTGGGCTGCCGCTGCCTGGGCAGAATGCTCCACGCCCAGGGCGAGCACCATCTGGCTCTTCCAGAGGGGGATGGTATTGACGATGGTAGACTGTATCTTCTCCACCATCTGGGTGTCGTTGTTCTGCACGAGCCTGATCTGGGGCGCGGTCTGGATGGATATCATCCGGGTCAGCTCCAGGTCGTGTATCTTCTTCTCAAACCGGCTGCACATCGCATCCAGGTCCTTCGCCGCCTGGGCATCCTCCGGGAGCCCGGACGCCTTCGCCCTGGCCAGCAGTTCCGGAAGCCGGGTCTCTTTCACTTCCGCCAGCTTCTTCTTTCCTGCGAGGATGTACATGGACAGTTCCTTAAAATACGTCAGGTTCAGTTCATACATCTTGTCCAGGAGCGCGCTGTCCTTCATCAGCTGGACCTGGTGCTTCTCCAGGGCTTTCACGATTTCATTGACATTGGCTTCCGCCTTTGCATACCTGGCTTTCATGGATTCAATCTTGCCGGAAGCCTTTTTGAAAATGCCGAAGATGCCGCCTTTCTCCTCTTCGTCGTCAAATCCTTTCAGCTCTTTGACAACGCCGCTCAACAGCTCTCCCACTTCCCCAAGGTCTTTGGAGCGCACATTATCCAGCGCGTCTTCTGAGAAATCCGCCATCTTCTTCTGGGTTCCCGCGCCGTACTGGAGGACCAGCGCAGAGTCCGTCAGGTCAATCTGCTGTGCGAACGCGTCCACCATCCGGCGTTCTTCCTCGGTCAGAACCTCTTCATCCAGAGCCGGCTCTGCTTTCTCCGCCTCTGCCGGCGCCTGTTTCTCCGCCTGCGCCCCGAAGGGGTCCAGTGTCAGTGTGGGCGCTGTGCCCGCATCCCGAAATCCATTGCTCATGTTTTTTTGCCTCCTTTTTCTCTCTCCTGCGGCTTGCCGCCCAGGTTCTTATGCTTTGCCGCCCGCTTTCTTACGCTTTGCCGCCCGGATTCTTCAGCCCGTCCTCTGTGAGCCCTTCCTGGGCAAGCATCGTCTCGAGCACCGAGATGTCTGAGGACAGGTCCCACGCCGTCTCCTGGAACAGGTCGTCCAGCAGCTTTTCAAATGCGACATTCAACGTGTCTATCGTCTCTTCAATCTCCTTTTTGGAAGAGAGGATGTTCTCTCCCTGCACCGGCTGGGCGTCCAGTTCTTCATAGGCGTCCAGCAGCTTGATGGTGATGGGGAGGTAGTACTCCATCAGTTTCCGGATATCCCCGACCGACTCCGGATGGTCTTCCACCCGGTCAAAGATGCGGTCCACAAGCATTTCCATGCGGGATATCTTCGCCGATATCTCCTCTCCCGGAATCGCGTCATTTGCCTCGCGTATCTTCTTTACATACTCATCTCCCGCCCGGACGATGTTCTGCAGCTCCGGGGAGAGCCCTTCGTACTCTTTCCTGCGCTGCTCTGCCGCAGCCTCGCGCTCCGCCTTCTCCTGCTCCATCCGGTCCATCAGCCGGGTGTACTGCTCATAGGCTTCCTCGCTCGTCATCAGACAGGTGCCCTGCTCGTCCAGGTGTCCCTGGAGGAACCATCCCTTCCCTATCATCTTCCGAAGGTCTTTCACGAGCGCCTTTGCTGACCTGCCGGTCTTCTGCGAAAGTTCTTTCACATCGCAGTATTCCCGGTCTTTCAGTATCCGGACATACTCCCGGAAGCGCCCGACCATACGCGCCATATGGGTCCCGGTGACCCCCATCCCAAGAAAAAGGAGCGTCGCCAGCCCGAAGGCTCCCATCCCCACTTTCAGCCCGGCAGTCCAGCCGTCTGCCGCTGCGCCGAATGCCAGAAAAAGGAGCAGCACCAGAAAGCCTGCCGCAAAGACGTACCCGGTAGCTGCAAGGCACAGCCCGCCGACCCAGGTCGACGTCCCTTTCAGGTAAAGCATCTTCCCTGCCGGACGCTCTGCCGCGTCACCGGCAGCGCCGCCCCGGCTGTCTGCCTGAGGACCGGACTGCCCGTCCGCCTGCCGCCCGTCTGCATACCGTCCGCCCGGGCGCCGCCTGGCGGAGCTGCCGAACACACTCTCCATATTCACGCCCGCCGCTCCGGTCGGAGCTTTCTCCTCCCGGTACCAGCCGCCGTTTTTCATCCCGCGGGATACACTGTCCATCGCTTTCCCGATGGTATCGGAAACCGTCTGGTTCAGCCGGCTGAAATCCCGGCTGTCCACCGCGTCCTGTATCGTCCTTCGGATTTCATCTCCGAATCGTTCCCAGTCATTGTTTATCATACAATCTCCGTCCCGCCGCCCTGCCGGGCGGCACAATCTGTCTCTGTCATGTCTGATTCGTGTTTTCGTGCGGATTTTGCCGCCAAAACCTTGACCGCGCCATCCTTTTATATGATAATCAGTTTAGCTTCCGGATGCGGAAAAGTCAAGAAAGCACGCCGGAAATCTACCGAAGAACGCACCGGGAATCTACCGAAGAACGCACCGGAAAACCGTCAGAGAAAGGGACCGCCCATGAAACCGGATATTGATTCTCTTATTTTATATGAAGACGCACACATCATCGTCTGCCGCAAACCGGCAGGCATCCCGACGCAGACCGCCCGCGTCAGCGAGCAGGACATGGTAAGCCTTCTGAAAAACCATCTTGGCGCCGCCGGACACAGGCAGGAGCACGCAGCGTCCGGCAGCATAGAACATCCGTCCGCGCCCTACCTCGCCGTCATCCACCGCCTCGACCAGCCGGTGGAAGGTCTGCTCGTATTTGCGAAGACGCCCGCCGCTGCGAAGGACCTGAACCGGCAGCTGAACACATCCGGATTCGGCAAATATTACCGCGCCGTCGTCTGCGGCATCCCGAACCCGCCCGAAGGCACTCTGGAAGACTATCTGGTAAAAGACGGGCGGACCAACACCTCCCGCGTCTGCGGCAAAAACACACCCGGAGCGAAGCATGCAAGGCTCCACTACCGGGTGGAGGAAATCTGCCGGGACACGGAGCCGGTCACATCGCTGGTGCACATCCGGCTGGATACCGGACGCCACCACCAGATACGCGTCCAGATGGCGCATCTGGGATGCCCCCTTGCCGGAGACCGAAAATACGGCGCGCAGGAGTCCCCAAAAAAAGCAGGAGCCCTCAGACTCTGCGCATACCGATTGGAATTCACCCATCCAAAAAGCGGGAAGCAGATGATATATGAACTTTAAAAAGACCATGGTATAATAATGTTGATTCCTATATTTTCCGGGAGGAGCTTATGAAGAATCCAGAATACACAAACCCTAATATCATCAAGAGCGATGAGGTCGTCACCCTCTATCACGGTTCCAAATCCGGGATATGGAACCCGACCTGGACTGGGCGATGCTGGTGGCTTACAACCGGGGAAAACTGGACGTTGCAAAAGGTACGCCGGTCTATATGAAATACGCTTCCATGAGCAATGGCTGCGACATTCTCATCGGATGCATAGCAAATGACAGGATGTTCGTCGTCCTTGACCGTTTTTTTAACGGAGAGATTACGGACAAGGCTCTGATACACAGCCTGTCGGCTTTAAACCTCGGCAGACAGTATGTCGCCCTCACGGAGCGTGCATGCCGGCAAATCACAATTACCGGCGAAACCCTGCTCTCCGATGATGACCGCGACAAATGGAAGCAGCTCAGCACCGAGAACCGCTCCAGAGGCATCGCTCTGGCAGATGACATCTGCCGCCGCTACCGCCGGGAGGGACAGTTCTTTGACGAAATCGTAAAGGCAGGTGACCTGACATGAATATGACAACGGATAAGCGGCAGCTCTGCGACATTCAGGGACGACTGTTTGAACTCGCCCATAAGGGCGGACTCGACTGTCCTTCCTTACGCTGGACGTTGAGATGGCGATTGATGACCTGAAAGAGCTCCACAGACAGAATCAGGCTGCCGCATCATCCTGACGCGGCAGCCTGACCTTTTCCATATTCAATTTCCCCGGTATACTTTTACATTTCGTCGACAGCGATCGGCTCATCTTCCTCATCCAGGGCTTCTTCATATCTGCTGAGGATTGTCGACTGTATCCTCTCCCTTGTTCCCGAATTAATCGGATGAGCGATATCGCGGTATTCGCCGTCCAGAGACTTCTTGCTCGGCATCGCGATAAAAAGTCCCTTCTCGCCTTCTATCACTTTGATGTCATGGACGACAAACTCATTGTCCATGGTGATAGATACCACCGCCTTTAATTTTCCCTCTTTCGCCACTTTTCGTACGCGTACATCTGTGATCTGCATATTTTCCAGGTCTCCTTTCTCTGTTGCATTACTCGCGGGCCTGTCAGAATATATGTCAAGTCTCAAATGTTCAGTCCCATTCCTTTTATTGCAGCCCTGCAGTTCTTATTCCCATACAAGGTCATAATGCATATCGTTCATTTTTTTCAACTACGACTTTCACACCGTTTTCACCGACGTGCCTCGTGTTCGCCCGAATTGTATCGCGGCTCTCGACAATACAGTTCTCGATGTAAGTATTGTCCCCGAGGTATACATCGTTCAGAATGATGGAATTTCTTATCACGCAGTTGTTCCCCACAAACACCTTCTTGAAGATGACGGAATTCTCAATCGTCCCGTTGACGATGCTGCCGCTCCCCACAAGGCTGTTCTTCACCACCGCGCCGGGGTTGTATTTTGCCGGCGGCTGGTCGCTGACCTTGGAGAAGACGCTCGGGAGCTCGCGGAAAAAGTAATTCCGCACTTCCGGCTTCAGGAAATCCATATTCGTCTGATAGTAAGATTCCACCGTCGAGATGTTACTCCAGTAGCTGTTTATTTTATAACCGTATATCTTCTTCAGGTTCTTGTACCGGATAAGGATATCGGTCACAAAATCAAATCTGTCCTCTTCTGCACTGTGCTCTACAAGGTCGATGAGCTGTCTCCTGCGCATGATGTAGATGCCGGTGGAGACCGTCTGGGAATGCGCCACCATGGGCTTCTCCTCAAACTCCTCAATCCGCGCGCTCTCATTCATGCGGATGGTGCCGAACCTGGTCGCGTCCTCTTTCGGTCCCAGTTCCTTGCAGACAACTGTGATATCCGCCTTTTTCGCGATGTGGTACTCCAGCACCTTGTTGTAATCCAGCTTGTACACCGCATCCGCCGAAGTGATGATGACATAGGGCTCATGGCACTTTCTCAGGAAATCAAGATTCTGATAGATGGCATCCGCGGTCCCTCTGTACCAGTACCCGTTGTCCGCTGTGATGGTCGGCGTGAATACATAGAGTCCGCCCTGCTTCCTCCCGAAATCCCACCACTTGGACGAGTTCAGATGTTCGTTCAGAGACCTGGAATTATACTGTGTCAGCACTGCGACTTTCTGGATATGCGAATTCGTCATGTTGCTGAGCGCAAAATCAATGGCGCGGTAGCTGCCCGCCACCGGCATCGCCGCCACGGCGCGCTTCGCGGTCAGTTCATGCATCCTCCTGCTGTTGCCGCCTGCTAAAATGATACCTACTGCTCTCATACTCTGTCACCTGCCTTTATCAGGGTTTCACCGCTTTCCAGCACGCCGTTCGGATAATCTTCCTCCGTCGTGACACCGCTGATGGCAGTGTTCTTTCCAATCTGTACACCGGACGGGATGACCGAATTCTCTCCGATGGTCGCCAGCCCTCCGCTGTAGATGTTCGGCTTGTATTTGTTCGGGGCGTCGCTCCCCACACCGATGACCGTATTGTCGCCGATGACGGTATCTTCCGCGATGATGGCCCTCTCTATCACGCAGTTATCGCCAATCTTCACGCCCTGCATGATGATGGAGTCGCGCACCACGCTGCCCCTGCCGACCGTCACGCTGCCGCCCAGCACCGAGCTGTGGACCTCCCCGTATATCTCGGAGCCGTTGCTGATGATGCACCGGTCCACCACGCCTTCCGACGAGATGTACTGAGGCGGGATATTGGCGCTGTTCGTGTATATCTTCCAGAATTCCTCATAGAGATTGAACTCCGGGATGATATCGATAAGCTCCATGTTCGCTTCCCAGTAGGAGCTCAGCGTGCCCACGTCCTTCCAGTAGCCGTTGTACTCATAGGCAAAGAGCCTGTCTCCCTTCTCATGGCAGTACGGGATGATATGTTTGCCGAAATCGCAGTTCGGCTGGTCTTTCAGCCGGATGAGCGCGTCCCGCAGGACGGGCCAGCTGAAAATGTAAATGCCCATGGATGCCAGATTGCTGCTGGGCTTCTCCGGCTTCTCCTCAAACTCTTTGATGCGGCTCTCGCTGTCCGTGACAACGATGCCGAAGCGGCTCGCCTCCTCGATGGGAACCGGCATCGCGGCAATCGTCACGTCCGCCTTGTTCGCCTTGTGGAACTCAAGCATCACTTCATAATCCATCTTATAAATATGATCCCCTGACAGGATGAGCACATAATCTGGATTATACGTCTCCATATAATTCAGATTCTGATAGATTGCGTTCGCCGTTCCGGTATACCACTCGCTGTTGGAACTCTTCTCGTACGGCGGCAGGATGGAGACTCCTCCCACGTTGCGGTCCAGGTCCCAGGGGATACCGATACCGATATGGGTGTTCAGACGGAGCGGCTGATACTGTGTCAGTACTCCAACCGTATCAATCCCCGAATTGATACAGTTGCTCAGTGGGAAATCGATGATTCTGTACTTCCCGCCGAAAGCCACCGCCGGTTTCGCGACTTTTGCCGTCAGGACACCGAGTCGACTGCCCTGTCCGCCCGCCAGCAGCATGGCAATCATTTCCTTTTTAAACATTGCGTCACCTCGTTTCTGGTTATATGCGTTTATTATACCATATATTTATAGATAGAAAATAATTATTTACAATTTTTTCTTGTTTTTTTTCAACTTTTTGTTGATTTCACACAAAAAGAACTGCTTTTCATTTTTTCCATATATAGTTATAATATATTAGGCTGAAAGATTTTATGACTGTTTTACTGACTGTTTTTGAAAGAAAAAAGAGAAGGGGAAGGTCTGTTATGTATAAGATTGATTTCCAGAAACCTATCCACATCCATTTCATCGGCATCGGCGGCATCAGCATGAGCGGGCTCGCCGAGATACTGCTGGAAGAAGGCTTCACCGTATCCGGCTCCGATTCAAAAGAATCCGCCCTGACGAAAAAGCTCGTCAGCGAAGGCGCGCATATTGCCTACGGGCAGAAAGCGGAGAACATCACGGACGACATTGACTGCGTCGTGTACACGGCGGCCATCAACAGGGCGAACCCCGAACTCATGGAAGCGGTGGCAAAGAAGATACCGATGCTCACACGGGCAGAGCTCCTGGGGCAGCTCATGAAAAACTACGACACGCCCATCGCGGTTTCCGGAACCCACGGGAAGACAACCACCACGTCCATGATATCCCACATCCTGCTGGAGGCGGACCTGGACCCGACCATCTCCGTGGGCGGCATCCTCAAAGCCATCGGCGGCAACATCCGGGTGGGAAGCTCGGGCACCTTCATCACCGAGGCATGCGAATACACCAACAGCTTCCTCCACTTCTTCCCGAAGATAGGCATCATCCTGAACATCGAGGAAGACCATCTGGACTTCTTCAAAGACCTGGAGGACATCCGCCACTCCTTCCGCCAGTTCGCCGCGCTCCTGCCGGAGGACGGCATCCTGGTCATCAACGGAGAGATTGCGGACTGCGGGGAAATCTATGAAGGGCTTCCATGCCGGGTCGTCACCTACGGGAACGTCCCCGGCTCCGACTACAGCGCGGCAGACACCGCATACGACGAGAACGGGCACGTCTCCTTCGACCTCATCCGCCGCGGGGAGCCTGCCGGGCGCATCGTCCTCTCCGTCACCGGAGACCACAATGTATCCAACGCCCTGTCCGCCATCGCAACGGCAGAGCTGCTGGACATCCCCATGGATGTGATAAAGAAAGGACTCCTTGCCTTCTCAGGGACAGACCGGAGATTTGAATACAAAGGCGAGATGGACGGCGTCACCATCGTGGACGACTACGCCCACCACCCGACGGAGATTACCGCCACCTTAAAAGCGGCGAAGCACTATCCCCACAACAGCGTGTGGTGCGTATTCCAGCCCCACACCTACACCCGCACGAAAGCCTTCTTCCACGAGTTCGCAGAGTCCCTCTCCCACGCCGACCACCTGGTGCTGGCAGAAATCTACGCGGCGCGGGAGACCGACACCCTGGGCGTCTCCTCGAAAGACCTGGCGGAAGAAGTCCGAAGGCTCGGGACAGACGCGCATTACTTCCCGGATTTCGCCCAGATAGAGGCTTTCTTAAAAGAAAACTGCAAACCCGGGGACCTGCTCATCACCATGGGCGCCGGGGATATCGTAAACGTCGGGGAAGACCTGCTCCGCTGAAGATAACAGCAGGCGCGTATTTACCGGTCCTCCCGGAGTTATCCACAGGTTCTCCACAGAGTTATCTACAAAAAAGCGGGACTTACCCACGAAAAAGTCCTTTTTTCCCCGCCGGGAAAATGTTATATTAGAATCACGAGGAAAGCGGATCGCACCGGTCCGCTTTCTATTTGCGCGATGCGCCCGGAGGACGCCGCCGTGCCCGCACAGGCGGGAATCCGGCGGGCAGCGGTCATCGGGCGGCATGACATCAGGGAAAGTGGGAAAAGAGGGACTATGAAGACATTGACATTAAAAAACCGGTTTCAGACAAACGCGACTTTGCTTCCGAACGATTTCATCGACAACTACATGGTCGATGCGAACGGCGAGTTTGTAAAAGTCTACCTTTTCCTGCTCCGCCACCTGGACGACCCGTGCTCGTCCATCACCATCTCCACCATCGCGGACTGCCTGAACAATACGGAGAGCGACATCCTGCGCGCCTTCCGCTACTGGGAGAAGGCAGGGCTGCTCCTGGTGGACCGGGACGCAGACGGCAGGATAACCGGGCTGGAGCTCCAGAAGACCGCCCGCTCCGCGCCCGCCGCAGAAGTACAGAAGACCGCCTGGTCCGCGCCCGCCGCAGAAGCACAGAGGACCACACCGTCACCGGTGCGGGCAGCGGCGCAGATACCGGCGGACACAGCCGCAGGGACAGGCGCACAGGCGCAGGCGGCTGCGGTCAAACGGGCAGACGCGGTCCCCATCGACGCATTCCGCGCCCAGAAAGAGATTAAATCTCTCCTGTTCATCGCGGAGCAGTATCTCGGAAAGACGCTGACCCATACCGAGATGGAGACCATCACCTATTTCTACGACACACTGCACATGTCCGCAGACCTGATTGAATACCTGCTGGAGACCTGTGTGGAAAACGGGCACAAGAGCTTGCACTACATCCGGAAGGTGGCGCTTTCGTGGGCGGAAGAAGGCATCGAGACCATCGCCCAGGCGAAAGAGCAGTCCGCCCTCTACAGCCGGAACTGCTACACCGTGCTGAACGCATTCGGCATCAAAAACCGCGCCCCCGCCACTTCCGAGCTTGCCTATATCCGGAAATGGACGGATGAATACGGATTCTCTTCCGACATCATCGCAGAGGCGTGCAGGCGGACCATCGCCGCCACACACCAGCCCAGCTTCGAGTACGCCGACTCCATCCTCACCCGGTGGCACAGGAAAAACATCCGCCACCTGCAGGACATCGCCGTCCTCGACGAAGAGCATTTAAAGGAGAAGTCCTCCGCAAGGGCATCCTCCCGGACAAAGGCGCCGTCGAAGAACCTCAACAACTTTGAGCGGCGCAGCTACGATATGGATTCCCTGGAAGAGAAATTACTGAACAGCAATTAAAGGAGCGCTCCATGGCACTGAAAAATTCACAATACTATGCTATCATGCGGGACTACGAGCAGACACGCCTGAAAAACCACGACATCCAGACAGCCCGCTACAAAGAAATCTACCGCAGACTGCCGGAATTCAAGTCCCTGGACGAATCCATCTCCGCCCTCTCCGTACAGTACGGGCGCAGGCTTTTAGACGGCGACACACACGCCCTCGCCGAACTGAAGGAAGAGCTGGACATCCTCCGCAGCAGCAAGCGGGACCTGCTCCTGTCTGCCGGATACCCGGAAGACTATCTGGAGCCCATCTACGACTGCCCGGACTGTCAGGACACCGGATACATCGGCAGTGAGAAATGCCACTGCTTCAAGCAGGCGGTTATCCGGCTCCTCTACGAGCAGTCCAACATCAAAGAATTTCCCGCGGACGCGGATTTTGCACATTTCGACCTTGATTTTTATCCGCCGTCCCTTTATGATAAAACAACCGGGCGCAGTGCCCGCGCCATGATGGAGGACACGCTGAAGATATGCCGCCGGTTCATCGACACCTTCGGGACAGAGTTCCGCAACCTCTTTTTCTACGGCAGCGTGGGCGTGGGAAAGACCTTCCTCTCCACCTGCATCGCGCGGGAGGTCATGGACCGGGAATTCTCCGTGGTCTATTTCTCCGCGCCGCAGCTCTTCAACGTCCTGTCGCAGAACAAATTTGACAAAAATGACATCGACGCCAGGAACATGGCGGAATATGTCTACAACTGCGACCTGCTCATCATCGACGACCTGGGGAGCGAATACACCAACGCCTTTATCGCCGCGCAGTTCTTTACCTGCATCAACGAAAGGCTCATAAACCGGAAATCAACGATAATCTCCACAAACCTCTCGCTGGAATCGCTGGCGGACCTCTACACGGAACGCTCCTTCTCGCGCATCACCAGCAGCTACGACCTGCTGAAGATTATCGGGGATGATATACGTATCAAGAAAAAACTCACACACAAGGGGGAAAACTGATGCTACGTCGAACAGAACGAATCCTGGAAAACATTCCTGTAGGAAGCCTCGGGCTCATCTCACTGCCCGGATGCGAGCAGCTTGGAAAGAAAGTGAACGACTACCTCGTCAAATGGCGCCATGAGAGCGCCCACGAGTACAAAGACGACGTCGCTTTCTCCGGCTATGAGAAAGACACGTTCCTCTTAAATGCGGACGTGCCCCGCTTCGGCTCCGGAGAGGCAAAGGGCATCATCGGCGAATCGGTCCGCGGAATGGACATGTACCTGATGGTGGACGTCTGCAACTACAGCGTCACCTACTCGCTGACCGGCAAGGTCAACCACATGTCCCCGGACGACCATTTCCAGAACCTCAAGCGCATCATCGCCGCAATCGGAGGAAAGGGCAGACGCATCAACGTCATCATGCCGTTCCTCTATGAGAGCCGCCAGCACAAGAGAAGCTCCCGGGAGTCCCTGGACTGCGCCATCGCCCTTCAGGAGCTGGTGCGCATGGGCGTGGAGAACATCATCACCTTCGACGCACACGACCCCAGGGTGCAGAACGCCATCCCGCTGAACGGATTCGAGACCGTCTCACCGACCTATCAGTTCATCAAGGGACTGCTCCGCACCGTCAAGGACCTGAAGATAGACAGCGACCACATGATGGCAATCAGCCCGGACGAGGGCGGCACGAACCGCGCCGTCTACCTCGCCAACGTGCTCGGTCTGGACATGGGCATGTTCTACAAACGCCGCGACTACACCCGCATCGTGAACGGACGCAACCCCATCGTGGCGCATGAGTTCCTCGGAAGCTCCGTAGAGGGCAAGGACGTCATCATCATCGACGACATGATATCCTCCGGGGACAGCATCATCGACGTGGCGACCGAGCTCAAGCGCAGGAAGGCGAACCGCATCTTCGCCGCAGCGACCTTCGGTCTTTTCACCAACGGCATGGAAAAATTCGACAAAGCATACGAAGACGGCATCATCACCGGCATCCTGACGACCAACCTCATCTACCAGACGCCGGAGCTCCTTGCCAGACCCTACTATATCAACTGCGATATGAGCAAATACATCGCGCTCATCATCGACACGCTGAACCACGACGGCTCCATCAGCTCCATCTTAAGTCCCAACGAGCGCATCCAGCACGTGCTCAGCAGATACAAAAACGGCGAACCGGTCTGACCGCACAGAAGGCAGCGGCAGAAAGGTCCCGCCTGAACCACAGATACCCCGGGCGCGCTCTTAACAGCGCGCTCTGACTGTTCTATGCGTATGAAAAAGAAACACCTGCTATCCGAGATACTCTTTACCATCCTGATGATGGCAGCCGCCACCGCAGTGTCCTTCGGCTTCTTCTATCTCGGAAATAAAAACGTGGCAAACATCACCATCATATACACCCTGGCGCTCATCCTGACCGCGCTGCACACCTCCGGCTACCTGTTCGGCATCCTCGCCTCCATCTTCTGCGTAGCCGCGGTAAACTACTTCTTTTCCTATCCGTACTTCCGGATGAACTTCGCCCTGAGCGGCTACCCGGTCACCTTCATCGGCATGCTCGCCATCTCCATGATAACGAGCACCACCACCACCGCCCTCAAGAAGCAGCGCGCAGCGATTGCCGAGCGGGAAAAGGCGCTGGCGGAAGCCGACCGGGAGAAGCTCCGCGCGAACCTTCTGCGGGCAGTGTCCCACGACCTGCGCACGCCCCTGACAAGCATCATCGGTTCCTCCTCATCCTACCTGGAGAACCCCTCCGGGCTCTCAGAGGAAGAGCGCACCGAGCTGGTAGCGAACATCCGGGAAGACTCCCAGTGGCTTCTGAACATGGTGGAAAACCTGCTCACCGTGACGCGCATCCGGGACAATCACGCGGACAAGGTGAAGAAATCCCCGGAAGTCGTGGAAGAAGTGGTCTCCGAAGCCATCGAACGGCTCCGGAAGCGGCTCCCGGACATCCGCATACGGGTGGACATGCCGTGCGACTTCCTGATGATTCCTATGGACGCCATCCTCATCGAGCAGGTGCTCATCAACCTGATGGAGAATGCCCGCATCCACTCCGGCAGCACCGAGCCCATCGACCTCATCATCCGGGAGACGCCCGACCATGTCTCCTTTGCCATACGGGACCGGGGCAGAGGCATCAGCGAAGAACGCCTGCCCCGCCTCTTTGAGGGACAGCAGGACGGCTCCGGCACATCCGACGGACACAAGGGCATCGGCATCGGGCTGTCCATCTGCCGGACCATCATCCAGGCGCACGGCGGGGAGATTACCGCCGCGAACCGCGAAGACGGCGCTGAATTTACATTTACGCTTCCAAAAGAAAAGGAGACACAGGACCATGTCTAAATGTTCAGTCCTTATCATCGAAGACGAGAAAAACATCCAGAATTTCATGGTAAAAGTGCTGAAGCGCCACGATTACCGGGTCCTCTGCGCGGACAACGGCACCCAGGGGCTCGAGCTCATCCGCTCCCAGTGCCCGGATATCATCCTGCTGGACCTGGGGCTGCCCGACATGGACGGCGACCAAATCATCCGGGAAGTCCGGACATGGAGCAGCATCCCCATCATCGTCATCTCCGCCCGGACCGCAGAGCGGGAGAAAGTCCTCTCCCTGGACCTGGGCGCCGACGACTATATCACAAAGCCCTTCGGCACCTCCGAACTGCTGGCGCGCATCCGGGCATCCCTGCGCCACAGCAACCGGCTCCGGACCGACAGCTCCCTCTACATCCGCCCCTACCGGCACAGAGAGATGGTGCTGGACTTCTCCAAACGGCTCCTCACCATCCGGGGACAGGAAGTCCATCTGACGCCCATCGAGTACAAGATTGTCGCCTTTCTGGCGCAGAACTCCGGAAAAGTCATCACCTACGCCTCCATCCTGTCAAATGTATGGGGACCCTACGCGGACGACGACAACAAGATACTCCGCGTCAACATGGCAAATATCCGGCGCAAGATAGAGGACGACCCCGCACAGCCCAGATACATCTTCACCGAAGTCGGGGTGGGCTACCGGATGGCGGAAGACGAGGAAGAGTAGGGGAAGGCGCAAAGAACTTCATCTGATTGATTCCATCCGCAAAATATGAAAGGAGTAGATGCACATGGCAACACAGAGTATTAAAAAGAACATTGTAATCCATGACAAAGACTCCGCCACCGCTTTTTTGGAAGCACTGGAAAAAGCCGCATTCATCGCAACAAAACCGGTTTCCCGTAATTACAGCGTAAAGGAATTAAAAGGCACTAAAAATATCAAAGCTTTTTTCGGAGATAAAATATAATGGATTATATAGAGCTGAATCTTATAGAAATGCTCGACACATACGGAGAGGATAGGCTGCAGCCTATCCTCTCCTGTTTTATCTGTCCTTCAGACGCGGAACTCAAAGGGATGCTCCCTCCCCCATCCGGGGTCTGCGTCCGACTTTTCTTTCCATGCATGATACTGTTCCAGGAACCTGCCGTGCATGCTGCCCTCGGCTTCCAGCCGGGCGTCCACCGCTTCCTCAAAGGTATCGAACACGCCCAGATAGTAGCGTTTCCCCCGGAAGCCGATATCCGCGCGGTACCTGCCGTTTTTCATATGGCACACCCCCCGGAATCCGCTGGTGTTGTCCCTGCGGTGCTTCCGCTTCTCCAGGATTTCCACACAGGTCCCGTCCACGTGATGGAGCTGCTGGCTGATATTTTTCTGGTTCTCCTTTTTCAGGCAGCCGCAGCTTAAATAATTGCCGCCTGTGAGCCCGGCGGCGGACACATCCGTCTCATTGCCGCAGTCGCACCGGCACAGCCAGCAGGTGCGCCCGTTCCTGTTCTCCGTCCGCTCAAGGACGGTCAGGGCGCCGAAGACCTGACCGGTCAGGTCCTCCGCCACATTGCCGCGGCGCGCCGTCGTCCTGTCCACGCAGCCGCAGTCTGTCACAGTGCCCCTCTTCAGCCTGTGCGTATCCACATCAATCTCCCCGCCGCAGTCACAGCGGCAGCGCCAGACCACATAGTTGTTCTTTCTCCCGCCTGTCTTTCCGAGCACAGTCAGCTTCCCGAACCGTTCCCCGGTCAGGTCCTTTCCTCGAGCCATCTGCCACCTTCCTCTGCCGTATCCCGGTGCTTACTTGCCCTCTACATAGGAGTAAACCAGTTCCTCATTCTCATCCGTATAATAACTCTCGAATACATAGTCCGAGACGCCCTTGAGCATGGCGAATATCGCCTTCCCTTCCGTAAAAGTATCCCCTGCGTAGAATTCATTGATTTCCGGCGCTTCCGAGATATCCCATACAGAAGACAGCCCGATGTATGCGATGCCGTCTTTCTCGATGCCGCCGACAAGATAGTCAATCCTGCCTCCGGTCTTACAGCCTTCACTCAACACTACGGTATGTCCGTTTGCCGCCAGATGACCGCCCTTGTAATTGTCCATCACCAGTTCGACATTCTGGAAGGTGATGTCTCCTTCCAGTTCGGAAGCCACGTTCAGTGAATATGTCTGTCCTTCTGCGCTTTTCACGGTGACCTGCTTGCCGGAGACTCCCGCGAAAGGCTCATTGCCGGATATATTCGCTGTCAGTTCGATAACCGCCGCATTATCCTGCGTTTTCTCTATCTCTCCCAGTGCTTTCGTCAGGTCTTCTGCTGTTTTGACCTCATATTTCCCGTCAGCAAACAGGGACACTTCCAGATTCTGGCTTTCTGCGGTCAGAAGGTCGTCAGAAGCCTCTTCTGTCTCTGCTGACTCTGTCCCGGCGCTTCCCGGCTCTGTCTCACTGCCCGGTTCTGTCCCGGTCTGTCCGGAGGGCTGACCGCCCTGTCCGTTCTGCCCGGACTCCACCGTGTCAGACTCTTTTTCTGAGGACGCTTCCTATCCGTTCCCTGGAGCGCCCGGCTGGTTCGGGTCCTGTTTCTCGTTGCCCTGTTCTTCGTCTTCCTGCCCGGAAGGTCCGTTTTCACCGGATTCCCCGGATGTGTTTTTCCCCTGCTCGTTGCCATTCTCTTCCGTCTGCACATGCTCTCCCTCCGCATGTACATAGCTTCCCGGAACAACCGCAGATGTGATGAGCAGTATTGCCGCCAGCGCGGCAGCCAGTTTCCGTTTCATGATGTTTGTCTCCCCTTCCAGTTTTCTGATATGCAAAAAAGGGAGAAGTTTCATTATCCCATTGTGGAATAACGAAACTTCTCCCTGTATGTAACTGTGATAAAATTATACGAAAAAAGGACAGACTCAGTTATCTGTCTGTCAATATGCTACTTCTTCCCATATTAACTGTCAACCCTCTCCCCAGATTGGATACTGCAACAATCTGTGTCTATTTTAAGGCACCCGCAACAAGATGTCAACATCCTTTGCCATAAATGATGATGATTTACTATATCCGACGATAGCATCTGATGAGCTAAGCGCCCGTTAATGAGTAAAACAGCGGCATTTCCGCAAAACACCCGCCGGATGTGTTTCCCGGCGGGTATCTTTTCCTGTGTAATCTGTTTTTTCTGCAGGTCTCTCTGTTCAGCCGCTTACTCTGTCTCTTCTGCATCCTGTGCAGCGTCTGCCACATCGGCATCTGCTGTTTCGGCTGTTTCTTCTGCGGTGTCCTCCGCTGCAGTTTCTGCTGTCTCTGTTGCTGTCGCTGCGGTTTCCTCAGCTGCTGTATCTTCGGACTGAGCCGTTTCCTGCGCTTCTGCGGATTCCTCCGCTCCCTCCTCGTCTTCTGCCGTCTCCGGCTTCCGGATGAGTTTTCCGTCCGGCGTGAGGTTCACCATGTGGGCGTCTGTGTTGAGGGCGACGTCGCGGTATTTCTTCATGCCCGTACCTGCCGGGATGTGTTTACCGATAATGACGTTCTCCTTCAGACCTGCAAGGTGGTCTACCTTGCCCTTGATGGCTGCTTCTGTCAGCACCTTCGTCGTCTCCTGGAAGGATGCCGCTGACAGGAAGGAGTCTGTAGCAAGGGAAGCCTTTGTGATACCGAGCATGATCTGCTCGCCCGCTGCCGGCTCTTTGCCTTCTGCCTCCAGCTCTTTGTTCACATCCTCGAACTCGAGTACGTCGACCATGGTGCCCGGAAGGAATTCGGAATCGCCCTTTTCCTCGATGCGGACTTTCTTGAGCATCTGGCGCACGATGACCTCGATGTGCTTGTCGTTGATATCAACGCCCTGGAGGCGGTATACACGCTGTACCTCGCGGAGCATGTAGTCCTGGGCTGCGCGCAGACCTTTTATCTTCAGGATGTCGTGCGGATTGACGCTTCCTTCTGTCAGCTCGTCGCCTGCTTCCAGCACGTCGCCGTCCTGAATCTTGATGCGTGAGCCGTACGGGATGAGGTAAGCCTTGGACTCGCCTGTCTCGTCGTTGGTGACGATGACTTCCCGTTTCTTCTTGGTATCGCTGATGGTCGCTTTTCCGGCAAATTCTGTGATGATGGCAAGACCCTTCGGCTTTCTCGCCTCGAAGAGCTCTTCGACACGGGGAAGACCCTGTGTGATGTCATCGCCCGCCACACCGCCGGTATGGAAGGTACGCATGGTAAGCTGTGTACCCGGCTCGCCGATGGACTGTGCCGCCACGATTCCCACTGCCTCGCCGACCTGCACGACTTCGCCGGTCGCCATGTTGGCTCCGTAGCACTTCGCACATACGCCGTTCTTGCAGCGGCAGGTCAGGATGGTGCGTATCTTCACCTTCTGCAGCGGTTCGCCGTTCTCGTCCACGCCTTTCTTCATGACGCGCTCCGCGCGGCGGGGCGTAATCATGTGGTTTTTCTTCACGAGCACATTGCCGTCTTTGTCTTTGATGTCCTCGCAGGAGAATCTTCCTGTGATACGGTCCTGCAGGCTCTCTATCTCTTCATTTCCATCCGTAAATGCATGTACATACATGCCCGGGATTTCCTCATCCGGTCCCACGCAGTCTGTATCGTGGATAATCAGCTGCTGGGATACGTCTACCAGACGTCTTGTCAGGTATCCGGAGTCAGCCGTACGCAGCGCCGTGTCGGACAGACCTTTCCGCGCGCCGTGGGCGGACATGAAGTACTCCAGTACGTCCAGACCTTCACGGAAGTTGGACTTGATGGGCAGCTCGATGGTGCGTCCTGTCGTGTCTGCCATCAGACCGCGCATGCCGGCAAGCTGTTTAATCTGCTTGTCGGAACCGCGGGCTCCGGAGTCCGCCATCATGAAGATGTTGTTGTATTTGTCCAGACCGGAGAGCAGTGCGTCCGTCAGTTTGTCGTCGGTCGCCTTCCAAGTCTCTACGACTTCTTTGTAACGCTCTTCCTCTGTGATAAGGCCGCGCTTGTAGTTCTTTGTGATGCGATCCACCGTATTCTGAGCGTCCTCTATCATCTGCGGCTTCTCCGGCGGCACGGTCATATCGGAAATGGATACGGTCATCGCCGCTCTTGTGGAGTATTTGTATCCGATGGCTTTGACATCGTCGAGCACTTCTGCCGTCTGTGTCGCGCCGTGTGTGTTGATGACCTTCTCCAGTATCTGCTTTAACTGCTTCTTGCCTACGTGGAAATCAATCTCAAGCAGCAGTTCGTTGCCCGGCACTTCCCTGTCCACGAATCCCAGGTCCTGGGGAATGATTTCGTTGAAGAGCAGGCGTCCCAGTGTCGCGTCGATGGTTCCCGTCTTCACGGTGCCGTCCGGCATGGTCTTTGACACGCGGACTTTAATCTGGGAATGGAGGGTGATGTATCCATTCTCATAGGCGAGTATCGCCTCGCTCACGCTGCGGAAGCACATGCCCTCTCCTTTGGCGCCCGGACGGAGCTGGGTCAGGTAGTAGATACCGAGGACCATATCCTGGGACGGTACCGCCACCGGACCGCCGTCTGACGGCTTCAGCAGGTTGTTCGGGGAGAGCAGGAGGAAGCGGCACTCTGCCTGTGCTTCCTGGGACAGCGGTACGTGGACCGCCATCTGGTCTCCGTCGAAGTCCGCGTTGTATGCGGTACATACGAGGGGGTGCAGCTTGATTGCCTTACCCTCTACGAGGATGGGCTCGAATGCCTGGATGCCCAGTCTGTGCAGCGTAGGAGCACGGTTCAGCATGACCGGATGCTCTTTGATGACTTCCTCGAGCACATCCCACACTTCCGGCTGGAGTCTTTCGACCATCTTTTTGGCATTCTTGATATTGTGCGCTGTGCCGTTTGCCACCAGTTCTTTCATCACGAACGGCTTGAACAGCTCAATCGCCATCTCTTTCGGGAGACCGCACTGATAAATCTTCAGCTCCGGTCCCACGACGATAACGGAACGTCCGGAGTAGTCCACACGTTTTCCGAGCAGGTTCTGACGGAAGCGTCCGGACTTTCCTTTCAGCATGTCGGACAGGGACTTGAGCGCACGGTTGCCCGGTCCTGTGACCGGACGTCCGCGGCGTCCGTTGTCGATGAGGGCGTCCACCGCCTCCTGGAGCATCCGTTTCTCGTTGCGCACGATGATGTCCGGCGCGCCCAGCTCCAGCAGTCTTTTCAGACGGTTGTTGCGGTTGATAATCCTGCGGTACAGGTCGTTTAAGTCAGATGTGGCGAAACGTCCGCCGTCAAGCTGCACCATCGGACGCAGGTCCGGCGGGATGACCGGGATTGCGGTGAGGATCATCCATTCCGGACGGTTGCCGGACTCCAGGAATGCCTCCACGACTTCCAGTCTCTTGACGATGCGGGCGCGCTTCTGCCCTGTGGCGTTCTCCAGCGCTGTCTGGAGCTCTGCGCACTCTTTCTCCAGGTCAATGGCTTCCAGAAGCTCTTTGATGGCCTCTGCGCCCATTCCCACGCGGAATGCCCTGCCGCCCCACTTTTCTTTCAGTTCCTGGTACTCTGCCTCGGAGAGTATCTGCTTGTTCTGCAGGTCGGTCTCGCCTTTGTCGAGTACGATATAGGATGCGAAGTAGAGCACTCTCTCCAGTGTCCTGGGAGAGATGTCGAGAATCAGTCCCATCCGGCTCGGGATGCCCTTGAAATACCAGATATGGGATACCGGAGCCGCCAGGGCGATGTGCCCCATGCGCTCGCGGCGGACGCTGGACTTCGTCACTTCGACGCCGCAGCGGTCGCAGACAACGCCTTTGTAGCGTATCTTCTTGTATTTCCCGCAGTGGCATTCCCAGTCTTTACTCGGTCCGAATATCCTCTCGCAGAACAGACCGTCTTTTTCAGGCTTTAAGGTCCTGTAGTTGATGGTCTCCGGCTTTGTGACTTCTCCTCTGGACCACTCCAGGATTTTTTCGGGTGAAGCCAGTCCGATACGGATTGCATCAAATGTTAACGGTTGATATTGTTGTTCATTGTTATTTGGCATAGATATGGCTCCTCCCATTAGTTTTCATCATATCCGGAATACTCTTCAAACTCAATCTCACCAAGGTCGCTGTCGTCCGGTTCTTCTTCGGACTCCACATTTTCCAGCTCGCCGTCTACGAACTCCTGCTCGGTATATCCGTGCGCCCCGAAGGATTCGTTGTCATCGCGGTATCTTCTGTCGCCCTCGATGATGTGGCGCAGGTCGGTCTCGCCGTAGTCTACGTTTTCCTTTATCTCGACTTCTGTATTGTCATCGCGGAGGACACGGACATCCAGAGCCAGTGACTGCAGCTCTTTCAGGAGCACCTTGAAGGATTCGGGAACGCCCGGTTCCGGGATGTTCTCGCCTTTGATGATTGCCTCGTAAGTCTTCACACGTCCGATGACGTCGTCGGACTTCACGGTCAGTATCTCCTGCAGCGTGTAGGATGCGCCGTACGCCTCCAGCGCCCACACTTCCATCTCTCCGAAACGCTGTCCGCCGAACTGTGCCTTTCCTCCCAGCGGCTGCTGTGTGACGAGGGAGTACGGACCGGTGGAACGCGCGTGTATCTTGTCATCCACGAGGTGGTGGAGCTTCAGATAGTGCATGTGTCCGATGGTGACCGGGCTGTCGAAGAACTCTCCGGTGCGCCCGTCTCTTAAGCGGACTTTTCCGTCTCTTGAGAGCGGCACGCCCTTCCAGAGCTTGCGGTGCTCCCGGTTGTCCGAGAGGTACTGGAGCACTTCCGGAAGGAGTTCTTTTCCGTGTTTCTTCTTGAACTCATCCCATTCCAGGTTCACATAGTCGTTCGCCAGGTCCAGGGTATCCATGATGTCTACCTCGTTGGCGCCGTCGAACACCGGCGTGGAGATGTTGAATCCCAGCGCTTTCGCCGCAAGGCTCAAGTGTATCTCAAGCACCTGTCCGATGTTCATACGGGACGGCACGCCCAGCGGGTTCAGCACGATGTCCAGGGGACGTCCGTTGGGCAGGAACGGCATATCTTCCACCGGGAGCACGCGGGATACGACACCCTTGTTCCCGTGGCGTCCTGCCATCTTGTCGCCGACGGATATCTTTCTCTTCTGTGCGATGTAGATGCGCACTGCCTGGTTGACGCCCGGTGAGAGCTCGTCTCCGTTCTCTCTTGTAAATACCTTCGCGTCTACGACAATGCCGTACTCGCCGTGGGGCACTTTCAGGGAGGTGTCTCTTACCTCGCGCGCCTTCTCGCCGAAGATGGCTCTTAACAGCCGCTCTTCCGCAGTCAGCTCGGTCTCGCCCTTGGGCGTCACTTTTCCGACGAGGATGTCGCCTGCGCGGACTTCCGCGCCGATGCGGATGATGCCCCGCTCATCCAGGTCTTTGAGTGCGTCGTCGCCCACGCCGGGGATGTCTCTTGTAATCTCCTCGGGTCCGAGCTTGGTATCTCTTGCCTCCGCCTCATACTCTTCGATGTGGACGGAGGTGTATACGTCGTCCTGTACGAGGCGCTCGCTTAAGAGCACGGCGTCCTCGTAGTTGTAGCCTTCCCATGTCATGAAGCCGATGAGCGGGTTCTTGCCCAGCGCCATCTCTCCGCCTGCCGTGGAGGGACCGTCCGCGATGACCTGTCCCGCCTCGACCACGTCGCCTTTGTTCACGATGGGTCTCTGGTTGTAGCAGTTGCTCTGGTTGCTCCGCTGGAATTTCGTCAGTTTATAGGACTGCTTCGTGCCGTCCTCGTGGCGGATGACGATTTCCGTCGATGTGGAGCTCTCCACCGTACCTGCCTGCTCTGCGACCACGCAGACGCCGGAGTCTACAGCAGCCTTCACTTCCATACCCGTACCCACGACCGGAGCCTCTGTGGTGAGCAGCGGCACTGCCTGACGCTGCATGTTTGAGCCCATCAGGGCGCGGTTCGCGTCGTCGTTCTGGAGGAACGGGATGAGCGCGGTCGCCACGGAGAATACCATCTTCGGGGATACGTCCATGTAGTCGAATTTATTTCTCTCGTATTCCTGTGTCTCTTCGCGGTAACGGCCGGACACGTTCTTGTTGACGAAGTGTCCTTCCTCGTCCAGCGGCGTATTCGCCTGAGCCACATGGTAGTTGTCTTCCTCGTCCGCGGTCATGTAGACGACTTCGTCTGTTACACGCGGATTTTCCGGGTCGGATTTGTCGACCTTGCGGTACGGAGCCTCCACGAATCCGTACTGGTTGATTCTTGCATAGCATGCAAGGGAGTTAATCAGACCGATGTTCGGTCCCTCAGGCGTCTCGATGGGGCACATCCTTCCGTAGTGGGAATAATGTACGTCGCGCACCTCGAATCCTGCACGGTCTCTGGAGAGACCGCCCGGTCCCAGTGCGGAGAGACGTCTCTTGTGGGTCAGCTCGCCCAGCGGGTTGTTCTGGTCCATGAACTGGGACAGCTGGGAGGAGCCGAAGAACTCTTTCACCGCTGCCGTCACCGGTTTGATGTTGATGAGCGACTGGGCGGAGATGCCCTCCTGGTCCTGTGTCGTCATGCGCTCGCGCACCACTCTCTCCAGTCTGGACAGACCGATGCGGTACTGGTTCTGGAGCAGCTCGCCGACCGCACGGATGCGGCGGTTGCCCAGATGGTCGATGTCATCGTCGTTTCCGATGCCATACTCCAGATGGATGTTGTAGTTGATGGACGCAAGGATGTCATCCCTCGTAATATGCTTCGGTATCAGGTCGTGGAGGTCGCGGCGTATCATACGCTTCATCTCGTCGATGTCCCCTGCGGACTCTTCGATGATGCCTGCCAGCACCGGATAGTATACCTGCTCGGTCACGCCCACTTCCTTCGGGTCGATGTCCACGACAGCCCGGAGGTCCACCATCATATTGGAGAGTATCTTGATGTTCCTGGAAGCGTCCTCGGACTCTACCCATATGGACGGAGCAGCCGAATTCTGTATCTCGTCCGCAATCTCGCGGGTGAGCTTCGTGCCTTTTTCCGCAACGACTTCACCGGTCAGGGGACTTACCACATCCTCTGCCAGTATCCTGCCGTTGACGCGGTTCCGGAGCATCAGCTTCTTATTGAACTTATAGCGTCCGACCTTGGCAAGGTCATAGCGTCTCGGGTCGAAGAACATGCTGTTGATGAGACTTTCCGCACTGTCCACCGCCAGCGGCTCGCCCGGCCGTATCTTCTTGTACAGTTCGAGAAGACCCTCCTGATAGTTCTCAGCAGTGTCTTTTCCGAAACTTGCGAGTATCTTCGGCTCTTCTCCGAACAAATCGATAATCTCCGCATTCGTACCGATGCCGAGGGCACGGATGAGGACCGTGATCGGCACCTTTCTCGTACGGTCTACGCGCACATAAAAAACGTCATTGGAGTCGGTCTCATACTCGAGCCATGCGCCTCTGTTCGGGATGACGGTCGCCGAAAAGAGCCTCTTTCCGAGTTTGTCATGAGCGATGCCATAATAGATGCCCGGGGAGCGCACGAGCTGGCTGACGATGACACGCTCTGCGCCGTTGATGACGAAGGTTCCCGTCTTTGTCATCAGCGGAAGGTCACCCATGAAGATTTCATGTTCGTTGATTTCATCTGTCTCTTTGTTGTGGAGCCTGACCCTTACTTTCAGAGGCGCGGCGTAGGTCGCATCGCGCTCTTTGCACTCGTCTATCGAGTACTTCACCTCGTCTTCGCAGAGTGTGAAATCCACGAATTCCAGGCTTAAGTGACCGCTGTAGTCAGCAATCGGGGAAATATCGTCGAATACCTCTTTGAGTCCTTCATCGAGAAACCACTGATAGGAATCTTTCTGAACTTCAATGAGATTGGGCATCTCCAATACTTCTTTCTGCCTGGAATAGCTCATGCGGAAGCTGTTTCCGGTTTTAATGGGACGAATCCTGTTTTTCTCCATTGACGTTTCACTCCTCTTGTTAATCTATACAAATATGAAAAAGAGCCCTGTGACAGCATTTTTGCTTCTTATATGGCATACCTTTCCATAATAGTGCATTTTTTACTATATCACAAAGCTCTTTTTATTGTCAACAACTATTTCTTGTTTTTTTCTTGACAATTTTCGGCAGATATGGTATCATATCGCCCTTTTAATGCAAAGGACCGCAGAAGTGTCGTTCCTTCCGCGGTCCGGTGTTTTCTCTGATGGCAGTCTGATTATTTCAGGTTGACTTCTGCTCCCTGCTCCTCGAGTTTTGCTTTGATTTCCTCAGCCTCTGCCTTGGAAGCGCCCTCTTTCACTACCTTCGGAGCGTTGTCTACGAGCTCTTTCGCCTCTTTCAGTCCAAGACCTGTGATCTCGCGTACGACTTTGATTACTTTAACCTTGGAAGCGCCTGCGGATACAAGCTCTACGTCGAACTCATCTTTCTCCTCTGCTCCGCCTGCTGCGTCTCCGCCTGCTGCTGCAACTACAACGCCTGCTGCTGCAGATACGCCGAACTCTTCTTCACATGCTTTTACAAGCTCGTTTAACTCTAATACTGATAACTCTTTGATCGCTTCGATCATTTCAGCTGTTGTCAATTTAGCCATTTTTGATATCCTCCATTTTCTTATTGTTTTTTCTCTTTCTTCCTGTCAGGACTTCTTTTTGCCCGGGCGTCCTGCCTCCGGGATTTTCTTTACGCACAGCGCTGCACGCTGCCTGTGTCCGCCTTACTCTGCAGGCGTCTCAGCTGCTTCTGCTGCCGGAGCTTCTGCTGTCTCAGCCGCCTCTGCTGCCGGAGCCTCTGCTGCCTCAGCTGCCGGTGCTTCTTCTGCCGGAGCCTCTGCTGTTTCCTCTGCCGGTGCTGCCTCGCCGCCTTTTTCAGCAATCTGCTTAATAACGCGGGCAAAGTTTGCGATGGGTGACTGCATGCTTCCAAGCAGTCTGGAGAGAAGCTCTTCTCTTGACGGAATCTTGGAAAGTTCTGTAAGTCCTGCCACATCATAAACGGTTCCTTCTACGACGCCGCCTTTGAGCTCAAGCGCCGGAGCGTCTTTCGCGAACTTGCAGATGATTCTTGCCGGAGCCGTCGCGTCATCTTTGGATACCGCGATGGCGCTCGGTCCTTCCAGACAGCTCTCAAGACCTTCAAACTCTGTCCCCTCGAAAGCTCTCTTCATCATCGTGTTCTTGTATACCTTGTATACGACGCCGGCTTCTCTGAGCTGTTTACGCAGCTCTGTGTCCTGAGCAACGGTAAGTCCGCGGTAATCAACAAGAACAACTGACTGAGCGTCTTTGATTTCTTCTGCGATTGCCTGTACGATGGGCTGCTTTAATTCCACTTTTGCCACTTTCTGGTACACCTCCTTATAGTCTTGCGTGTACTGCCAAAGTAAGATAATAAAAAACCTCCGCATCCAAAGACGCAGAGGTTCACAAATCCATACACATGTATAAAATCTGACTCTCCTCGGTAGGCGTTTGAAACCTTACGCTTTACAGCACCTACTGTCTTCGGCAGTTGCTCATATAAAATAGCACAACGGGATGGGGTTGTCAAGGATTTTCGTTATTTTTCTTCCAGCCTGTCATCTCCTGTCCTGCGTTCTCCCGTGCTGTCAGCTCCAGCGCCGCCTTCCAGCATCTTAAGATAATCCCCCTTGTCGATGTGCATCATGCTTATCTGGTTGTCGGACCGCCGGAATCCGTACACACTGTCCACATTCCGTATCAGGGACTGGAGCCGTTCGTCCGGCACGCAGACGATAAGCTGCAGCTCCAGCTCTCTCGCATACCGCAGACAGACTTCGCTGCGCTCTTTGTCCATCTTGGAGAACGCTTCGTCCAGCAGTACCAGGCGGATTTTGGAATCCCGGTTGCTCTGCTGCATATACAGCATGGCGAATCCCGCAAGCAGGGCGACGTATTTGGGATTCTGCCCCTCTCCGCCCGAGTCCACGCCCGCCATGTCGTCCACATAGTTCTTCTTCTCCACGCCGTTCTCATCAATCACCTGCTCGTACATACTGAAAGTCAGATAATTGCGGTAATCGGCAAACTTCTCCATCTCCTGCCGGTGTTTCTCCCGGTTCTGACTGTCCTCCTCCCTCGGGGGCATGAACTTGTCCGTGAGCAGACGTATCTTCTGCTCGTATTTGCGGAAGAATTCATCATCTCCCAGGCTCATCTGCCCGTCGATGCCGTCGCTGTCGACGACTTTGCTGTCCAGTTCTTCCGCCATCAGCATGTCGTAGAACTGCCCGTTCTCGTTCTTTGCCGGAAGGATGTCTATCTGGTAGATGCTGTCGGAGAAGCGTATCTTTGCCAGCATCCGATTAATATCCCGCCTGTGGCGGTATGCCGCCTTTATCTCACCGTGGATGGTGGCAATCACATTGTCTCTCAGGGAATGATAGACAAGCTCATACTGCTTCCGGAATTCTTCTTTGTATTGCGGCTCGAAGTCGCTGCGGCACCGCTCCAGCACCTGGTCGTACCCATCGTTTGCATGCTCGACGCCGGTGAACCCGTAAGAGGGATACTCCCGGTTGAACTGGTTGCGGGCGATGGTCCGGGCGTCGTACAGCTCCGTCTCCTGTTCCGCCAGGCGTTCTGCCCGGGCGCGCACGGACTGGCGGTATGCGCTCTCGCTGCGCTTTTTAATCTCTCCTGCCACCTCTTCCCGGAGCGGCTCATCCGGGGCAAATCCTTCGGTCAGCCCGGACAGTTTCTCCTCCAGCTCGCCGATGTCGCGCCGCGCTGCGCCGAGCACGCCGCTGAGGCGAAGCTGTTCTTTCCGGACTTCCTGCGACTCTTCTTCCTTTGCACCAGTCTGTCGTTCCAGTTCTTCCTGTTCAATCTTAAGCTGGGCTGTCCGCGTGCCGTCTTCCAGTTCTTTTAACTCTTTTCTGAGCCGGTCCGCTTTTTCCAGATATGCCTCCAGCTCGTCTGCGGCGGAAGCGAGGCGCATCAGTTGGTCTGTGCTCTGGGTCAGCGTCTCGTATTTCCGGGCATTCTTTAATTCCGCTTCTCTCTGGCGTTCGCCGATGAGCCGCTCTCTAAGCCGGTCCGTCTCGTCTTCCAGTTCTCTTAACCGCGCCCGGGATATCTTCGTCCCGATGCACGCGCCCTTCGTATAGTCTCTGCTGCGCAGATGGCGGAAGATGTAATTGCTGTAGGAGTAGCAGTCGGGCGTCACGCCGTCGCTCACCTGGTCCAGTTCCTCTACGGTCTCACACTTCTGTATCCTGCCAAGATACCGCTTCAGGCACTGGTCCACATAGTCCACGTCTGTGTGCACGGCTTCATACAGGGAGCCTGCTTCCGCCTGGGGCATTTCCCGCTGGATTGCCGCGCTGTTGATGAAGTCTGCATCCTCGAAGCGCTTCATCTTCCGGAATATCTTTGCCGCGTCCATGGCGCAGGCGGGTTCTGTTATCATGCTCTTTTTCAGTCTTCCGAGCCTGCCTTCTACTGCGTCCTTCCATTTCTTGTCGGTGATGTCAAAGAGGTCGGCAAGGATGTGGACGCGGACAGTCCTGCCGTACCGGTCGCTGAGCGCCTGCTGGAGCTGATGCCTCGCTTCTTTTAATTCTTTCGGATAGGGCTTCCGGTCGTTGCTCATATCCTCGAATGCCTCTTCCTTCTCCCGGAGTTCTTTCGTCATCTCCCGGATGGAAAGGGCGGTCTCGGTCAGCTCTTCGGTCAGGTTTTCCATCGCCTCTTTCAGGTGGCTCCGAAGCTCCCCGCATGCCGGCGCCGTCACTTTGCCTGCGGCAAAGTCGCTGATGAGCTGGAGGGCACGGTTGCTCACATAATCCGTGGCTGTTTCGTCCTCTTCCCAACATTTCAGCCGATGAAGTATCTGGCGCCAGTCAGCGGAATTGTCCGCAAGGAGCTTTATGATGTGTTCCATTTCCCGGAGTTCCTGCTCCTTGCGCCCGTAATCGCTTTTCCTAAGCTCTGCCTTCACATCCACCAGACGGGCGCGCAGCTCCCGCAGCGTCTCCTGGAGCGCTCCCTGCTTCTGGTCTGCGTGCTCCAGTTCCTCCTGCGCCCGTTCCAGGTCGTCCCGCCTTGCAGCGAGGCGGGCGTGGCAGCCCTCGATGTCGATGTATTTTAATATGGTCTCTGCCCGCAGCCTTTCTGAACGGACCAGGGTCAGTTCCCGGTCTGCTTCCCGTACAGCCTCCAGCATCTCAATCCGCTTCTCCAGGTCCTCCACCCGCTCCCGTATCTCCCGGTAGGCGCCCAGCTGTTCGCTGATGACCGCCACAGTGTTTTCCCGGCTTTTCGGGAACATGTAATCCCGGATGAACTGTCCGGTGCCGTTTGTCATGCGCAGGGCGATGGCGCTCTTTTCCATCGTAATCATGCGGGTCTGCTCCACGTAGCCGAAGATGACTTCGTAGAGAGTGTTCAGGTAGGCTTCCCTGGACGGGTAGATGCGGTTGACCTCGCCGTGTCCCCGGTTGTCCGTACTGTCCGCCCGCTCTTTCGTCAGCCTGCGGATGCGGTCGATGGTGTAGGGCACGCCGTCATGCAGGTAACCGTCCTCCGGCATCCTTCCGGAATGGCTGAAAAAGCAGTACCTCTTCAGGTCCGTATCATTCTTTCCCACCTCGAAAGCCGCGCCGATGCACGTCACGATGTGGGTGCCTGTATCTTCTATCTCCATGACAATCTGAGAGCAGAAATCCATGCCGCCCCGGTTGACGCGCCCGTCCTTCTGAGCGCCCCGCAGATAGCTGAGGACGCTCCTCTTGTTTTTGGAGTCATCCGCGGCTTTGTTCAGGAAGCTGGCGGACACACTTCCGTAGAGGACGACCTGGACAGCGTCCATCACAGTCGATTTCCCGGAGCCGCTCTTGCCGCTGAACAGGTTCACATGCTCGTGCAGCGTCAGGACCTTGTGACTGATGCCGCCCCAGTTATTGATGAGTATCCGTGTAAAAAGTTTCTTCGGCTGTCTCAACGTTCTCCTCCTCTCCTTTGTATTCTTCAATCAGGGCGTTGATATCCGCCGCTGTCACATACAGGTTGACCGTGCTGTAAATATAGATGGGCGTATCGTCCTCCACGTCCCGCACCGCCCCGGGCACATCGATAATCTGGTGCACCCGCATCAGGTACAGGGCGTCCCGCCACTGCGCCTGGGTCAGTTTCTCCGTGATAAGTCCGGTATTCCTTCCGTACTCCCGGATTTCCTTCAGGGTCGTCAGCGGCGCTTCCAGTCCCTCGCCCATGATGCGTTCCCGGTAGATGAGTTTCACAAGGAGCAGGATTACGGTATCGGTCAGGCTCAGATGCTCCTTTGGCAGATGTTCGCCCGCCAGGCGGAACACATGCTCCTGCGCGTCATGGAGCAGCTCGTATCCCAGCACTTCCAGATACTCCGAGATGAAGTTCCGGTGCCGGGCGCATATCTCATACTGGGGATTGTCCCTGGGCGTCAGAGTCGCCGGGTCATATCTGACCTGAAGGATGCAGGTCTGCCTGAAAAGCGCCTGTATCGTCTTCTTCACCTGTTCCGCTTCTGTCACTGTCAGTTCTTCCAGATATGTAAACATCGTTCTTTCCTTTCCTCCGGTTTTTACGCCGGTCCTTTACGCTGGTCCTTTACGCCCGTCCTCTACACCGGTTCTTTTTCCCGTACTTCCAGGGCGGAATAACAAAATCCAAGCCGGTTCTCCTGCTCTTCCCCGAGCACCGCTTCTGCAGTCCCCTCCGCCCGCTCTGTGGCTTCCTGCCATACGAAGAACAGTTTTTCCAGGTCTTCCACACTCTGCACGGTGTCGGCGTTCACCCGGAAGACGCCGTCTGTCTCATTCTTTTTCCGGAATGCCTCGATTTCCCGGCGGGTGTACAGCGGTTTCAGTACGAAAGAGTCCATCCCTTCCTCCCGGGGCTGCGCCTCTGCCACTGCCTGCGGGACGAACGCCTCCTTCTCCCCGCTTTTTCTGCGGTACAGGCTGTCCTGCGTCATCAGACGGTGGGGCGCGCTCAGGCGGATGCGTTCCGCCAGAGCGCTGAGGATTTTGTCCTTTTGCCCGCTGCGGTTCAGCATCCCGATAAATACCGCCGTGCCGTCCTCACTGTCCGCTCCTTCCTGCAGAATGTACCGGATGCGGGCCGCCGCCCGTCCCGCAAACACGGTCTTCTGCTCAATCAGCTTATTATATCTGCGCTCGATTACGTCTGACTGCCGCTCAATCCGGAACATGATATCCGCTGCCTCGTCGCAGAGCCGGATTGCCCGCCCGCAGCGCACAAAAGCCGGCGTCCCCGGTTCCAGCCGCATCAGTTCCTGCTCTTTCTTCCGCCTGCGCGCTTCGTTTTCATCCAGGTTCTTCCCTATCAGTTCCCTGACCGCTTCCTTATATCGGTAGAAGCTGTCTGTTGTCGTAAGGATTGCATACTTCCGGCTGTCGCTGTTGTTGATTTCCTTTACGAGAACATCCTGAATCCCTTTAAAATCCTTCTGTCGGGAAAGCTCATCAAAATATTCCCGCATGCCGTCCTGCATGTTCACGAGCATTCGGATGAGCCTTCTGGATGCATTCAGGGCACTCTTGAGAATCTCATTATTCTTCTCGTTATCCACACTGTATGTATACAGATAGCTGTAGATGGCGAGCACGCTCTCCCGCTCCATGCTGTCGCTCTCGTCCGCCAGCCGGACGAAGAGTTCTGTGTACAGCTGGCTGTATTCCGGAAACGTCACCACATAGGTGTTGAGCGTTTCATCGTAATCCTGCCTGAGCCACCCCCAGTCTGTGAAGTGCTTCAGACAGACTGCCGCCATGTTCGACCGGGTCAGGAAGACACCCTCTTCGTCCTGGTTTTCCTCATCCCAGAGCAGCGATGCCGACGCAATCTTCTCGTTCATCACGGCGCGGCATTCTTTCTCCGTCAGTCCCAGCACGGAGTAGGACTGCTCCATCGCCTCGTAGATGGCGGCGAGAAATGTGATGTAGTATTCGGTGTATTTACTTGTAAACAGTTTATAAAAATCCCGGGGTATCCTGGTCATCAGGCTCATCTGTATCTCCTTCCGGTATCGGCACAGCGCGGTGTCATCACTGCGCAGCCGGCGCAAAAAAGACTGCCATGCCGTGGCATAACAGTCTCTTTTTTATCGTATCTTTTTTATTATGCAAGCTTCAGAGGATTGACCTTCACGCCCGGTCCCATTGTGGATGTAAGTGTCACGCTCTTTAAGAACTGACCTTTGACCGCCGCCGGTCTTGCCTTGTTGATTGCATCGATAAGCGTCTGGAAGTTGTCCGCTAACTGCTCTTCGGTAAAGGATGCTTTACCAATCGGCACATGGATAATGTTTGTCTTGTCAAGTCTGTACTCGATTTTACCGGCTTTAATCTCGTTGATTGCCTTTGTCACGTCCATTGTAACTGTTCCGGCTTTCGGGTTCGGCATGAGACCTTTCGGTCCGAGCACGCGTCCGAGACGTCCTACAACGCCCATCATGTCCGGTGTCGCAACAACTACGTCGAACTCAAGCCAGCCTTCGTTCTGAATCTTCGGAATGAGCTCGTCTCCGCCTACAAAATCAGCTCCTGCTGCTTTTGCTTCCTCAGCCTTTGCATCTTTTGCAAATACAAGGATGCGGACTTTCTTGCCTGTTCCGTGCGGAAGTACGACCGCACCGCGAATCTGCTGGTCTGCGTGACGTCCGTCACAGCCTGTCCTGATGTGAGCTTCGATCGTCTCGTCAAATTTTGCTACTGCCGCTTTCTTAACAAGCGCTACTGCTTCTTCTTTGTCGTAGAGGTTTCCTCTCTCAATCAGTTTCGCAGCTTCAATATATTTCTTTCCTCGTTTCATTTTACAATAACCTCCTTGTGGTAATGGCGGGAACGTGCCCCTCCCACTTCTGTTTCATAGCTTCTATAATCCGCACCGGGCTCGGGAATACCTGCCAGGTGCTAATGTAGTTCCGTTCGCTAAGCTCGTGCATCGCCAACCGGCTCGCTCTCGCTAATCTCACGGAACGGAATTCGCACTAGGCTCGAAAAGACCTCGCCAAGTGCTCTATTCCTCTACAACGACACCCATGGAACGGCATGTTCCTGCTACCATGCTCATTGCAGCTTCTACTGTTGCCGCGTTGAGGTCCGGCATCTTCAGCTCAGCGATTTCCTGAAGCTGTGCCTTTGTGATGGTAGCGACTTTGTTCTTGTTCGGCACGCCTGAACCGGACTGTATCTTGCATGCTTTCTTGATAAGAACTGCTGCCGGCGGTGTCTTTGTGATAAAGCTGAAGCTTCTGTCATTGTATACTGTGATAACGACCGGGATAATCAGGTCTCCCTGGTCTGCTGTTCTTGCGTTGAACTGCTTTGTAAACTCAACGATGTTTACTCCGTGCTGTCCAAGCGCAGGACCAACCGGCGGTGCCGGAGTTGCCTTGCCGGCAGGAATCTGTAATTTGATGTAACCTTCTACTTTTTTTGCCATTTCAATTACCTCCTTGTGGTACTTGCGGGGTCCAGCCCCTCCCACTCATCTTTAATCCATTTTCTTCACTTCTGAAAAACCAAGTTCAACCGGTGTCTCGCGGCCAAACAGCTCAACATTGATTGACAGGCTCTTCTTCTGCTCATTCATGTTCTGCACAACGCCCACGGTTCCTTCCCATGCGCCGCTCATGACAACGACTGTGTCGCCTACGCCAAAGTTGACGACTACATTGTCGCGTTTGATGCCGAGATTCTCCATCTCGCTGTCCTCCAGCGGCACCGGCTTGGAGCCCGGTCCGACGAATCCGGTCACGCCTCTGGTATTTCGGACTACATACCATGTGTCGTCGTTCATAATCATATGAATCATGACATATCCCGGAAACATCTTGCGCTGTACTGCTTTCTGCACGCCGTTCTTGAGTTCCGTCACTTCCTCCATCGGCACGCGGACCTCAAGAATCTGGTCTTCCAGATGACGGTTCTCGATCGTCTTGTCAATGTTTGCTTTTACTTTGTTTTCATACCCGGAATAAGTATGAACTACATACCATTTTGCCTCTGACATACAATCACCTTTCTGCTGCGGCGGGTTATCTCACCAGGAATTCTACCCCGTAGTTTAAAAGTGCATCGATCACCGCGATGAGCAGACCGAGAACTACGGAAACTACAACGACTGCCGTCGTCTGTCTTGTCAGGGTCTTCCTGTCCGGCCAGATAACCTTCTTAAACTCTGCCTGAAGTCCTTTGAACCAGCTTTTTTTCTGAGTCTTCTCTTTCTCACTCATCTGTCCACTTCCTTCCGACGGTTACTTCGTTTCCTTGTGCAGTGTGTGTGATTTACAGAACCTGCAGTATTTCTTGGTTTCCATGCGTTCCGGATGAGCTTTCTTATCCTTCGTCATGTTGTAGTTACGGTTTTTGCATTCCGTACACTCCAGTGTAATTCTTGTGCGCACAACTTCCACCTCGCTTTTAACATATTCACTACGTGTTGCTGATGGTTGCGAAGCCATCAATTTTTAGGCATAAAAAAAAGACCTGCTTCCATTCGCCGTAATAGTATACCACGGCGGATGGATGCAAGTCAAGGTTTTTCAGATTATTTTGTACTTTTTCAGCCGCAATCAGCACGAAGTGCGGTTTTACGAATGGCGCGCGCTGAACGGCTGCCTTTTCACAGCAGCACGGTCACCTGTCAGCCGCGCTGTCAGCCATCGTTCTGCTTACGATTTCCCGGATATGCGCTTCCGGCTCCTCCAGTTCTGCCGCAATCTCCTCCACGGTCCTGCCTTTTTTCAGCTTCCTCTCTACCAGTTTCCGCAGCATCTGTTCTTCGCCTTCTTCTACGCCGGCACGATGACCTTCTTCTACGCCGGCACGGTGACCTTCTTTCCGTCCTTCTTCCACGCCGGCGCGATGTCCTTCTTTCCGTCCTTCCTCCCACGCAGCTTCCCGCTCCTGCCGCATATGCTTCTCCTGGTCATATTCAAATATACTCATCTCTTTCGCCTCCGACCTGTGAGCCTCTAGGAACTCTTTCAGCACGCCTTCCCGGATGCAC
>DXAL01000033.1 GCA_019117125.1 Candidatus Mediterraneibacter merdipullorum | reverse complement strand
CATTTGAAAAGGAAAAACCCCGGAAACCGCGTAGTTCCGGGGTTTTTGACCACTTTTGATAAAGTTTAGCGCTTGCTGAACTGCGGAGCGCGACGGGCAGCCTTGAGGCCGTACTTCTTACGCTCTTTCATTCTCGGGTCACGTGTCAGGAATCCTGCGCTCTTGAGCACCGGTCTGTAATCAGCGTCTGCCTCAAGGAGAGCTCTTGCGATACCATGACGGATCGCGCCTGCCTGTCCTGTGTAACCGCCGCCTTTTACGTTTACGAGTACGTCGAATTTATCTGTTGTGCCTGTAGCCACGAGCGGCTGGCGGACAACAACTTTCAGAGTCTCAAGTCCGAGATACTCGTCGATGTCTCTTTTATTGATCGTGATCTTGCCTGTTCCCGGTACAAGATACACTCTTGCTACTGATTTTTTTCTTCTTCCTGTTCCGTAGTATTTTGCGTTAGCCACTGTTATATCCTCCTTTCAAACTCTACCTAAAATGTCAGAACTTCCGGTTTCTGTGCCTGATGTGCATGATCCGGTCCAGCATATACGTGAAGTTTCTTGATCATGTCTCTTCCCATAGGTCCTTTCGGGAGCATTCCTTTAACAGCAAGCTCGACAACCTTCTCCGGTTTCTTAGCCATCATCTCAGCGAGCGTCGTCTCTCTCATGCCGCCGACATACTCGGAGTGATTGTAGTAAATCTTCTGCTGGAGTTTCTTTCCTGTTACTTTTACTTTCTCTGCATTTACAACGATTACATAATCGCCTGTATCAATGTGCGGTGTGTACTCCGGTTTGTTTTTTCCTCTGAGCACCTTCGCGACTTCAGATGCAAGACGTCCGAGTGTACATCCGTCAGCATCAACCACATACCATTTTCTTTCAATCTTGTCAGGGTTAGCCATATAAGTTTTCATGGGTGTTCCTCCTAATTATAATCATCAGATAACCTTTGCTTTTGAAGCGTATTTATTTGAAATCAGCATACTCCGGGGCTATGGCGTATACTGTTTCTCCTTTAGTCATGCTGTAATATTATAGTCCCATGCACCTGCCGTGTCAAGATTTTTCTTTATTTTTATGATACTGTTTTTGTGACATGTTTTTGTGATACTGTTTTTTGCCGGACTCTTTATTTCCTTCTCCTGAATATGACAACAACCAGGACAATGACCGCTGCTGCCGCCGCTGCTGCAGCGATGCCCCAGCCGAGCATGGATGCGGAATCATCAATTCCGGTCTGAGGCGATGTGTACGCACCGGATTCTCTGTCTGTCAGGCGTATGGAGGATGTCTGGGCATATGCAGTGCTGCTGCTCTGACTTCCGGTCCTTTTTTCCAGTTTCAGTTTGTCAATCTTCGCGGTGAGCTCCAATGATGCCGGAAGCTCCGGAAGTATCTTTTTCTCCATGATGACATAGACACCCGCATGGTCTGTCTTGAATATCATCTGCCCGTTTTCGCATTTACCGGGGAGTTCCTTCCTCACAGGTGTCTCTCCATTTAATGTAACTTCGCTTACGACCGTCCTGTCCGGGTCGTATCCTTCCGGGAACCGAACAGACACTTCCAATGCAGATTCCGCCTGCATGACTGCCTGATTCTGACTCAGTGACCAGAACGCCACAGTATAGATTTCAAACTGATCTGCACTCAGCGCAAGGAACTGGCTCAGGCTTTTGTAGATGTCCTCTCCCTCGTCCATTTTGACGGGCATGGCGATGAGCATCTGCTGAAGCTGGCTTCCGCCGCCCTGACCGCCTCCGGTCTGGCTGCCGTCCTGGCTTCCGCTTCCCTGACCGGAGCCCTGATTGCCGCCATTCTGTCCGTCTCCGCTCTGACCGTCATTCTGATTCCCGCTGCTCTGGACGTTTCCGCTCTGGCTGCCGTCCTGGTCTTCTGCATTTTTATTCTTTTTCGCCTTATCCGGCATTACAGGAGCACCGGTATCCTTCTCCGGTCCTTCCGGCTCACTTTCTGTATTGTCTGTGACATTGATACCACCTGTATGATTCTCTCCGGCTTCCTGCGCCCGGACATCTTTTGCAGGGGGATAAAGGGTCACCGTCAATATGACCGCAAGGAACACTGCAGCGATTCTTTTTCCATATCTTTTACTTCTCATGGTATGTTCCCTCCCGTCCGGTTTTTCTTCTGTTTTCAGTATATCTTCCGCCCGGATGAATGTCAATTCACAGCGGCGGTCCTCTGATGTTTCCCTTCAATCCCGCTGCGCTCTGTGGTATAATGTACGCGTTCATAAAAAATCAAGCGGCGCGAAGCGGCATTTGATTTTTATGCGCGAACTGTGATGAGCAAAGCGAAATCACAGTCTGTCCGGTTTTACCGGAATTATACCGGCAAGCCAGACCAGCATCACAGTCTGCGCGCCTCCTCCAAAAAACAAACAGAAAGGGATTACATTCTATGTGGGCTTATAATGAAACTTTTTATCAGATTTATCCTATCGGCTTCTGCGGCGCTCCCGTACACAACGACGGGGTTCCTGCGCACCGCATCTTAAAGATTGGCGAATGGGCGGGCTATCTCCAGGAGCTTGGGATTGGTTCTGTCATTTTAAATCCGATATTCGAGTCAGACAATCACGGATACGACACCCGGGATTTCCGGAAGATAGACTGCCGTCTCGGAACAAACGAAGATTTCAAAGAGGTCTGTCAGACGCTGCACGAACACGATGTCAAGATTATGCTGGACGGTGTTTTCAATCACGTGGGACGAGGATTCTGGGCATTCCGGGACGTGCAGGAAAAGAAATGGGATTCGCCGTACAAAGACTGGTTCTGCATCAACTTTGACGGCAACAGCGGCTACAACGACGGTTTCTGGTACGAGGGATGGGAAGGGCATTTCGAGCTCGTGAAGCTGAATCTGAAAAATCCGGCAGTGGTCGACTATCTGCTGGACTGTGTGAAGATGTGGATTGAGGAATTCGGCATCGACGGGCTCCGGCTGGATGTGGCATACAGTCTGGACCATGATTTTATGAGGCGGCTCCGGCATTTCTGCGAAGAGCTCAAACCCGGATTTGCCCTCATCGGGGAAGTGCTCTTTGGGGACTACAATCTCATCGTGAATGATGCCATGCTCCACAGCTGCACGAATTACGAATGCTATAAGGGCATTTATTCCAGTTTCAACAGCATGAACCTGTTCGAGATCGCACACTCGCTGAACCGCCAGTATGGTCCGGAGCAGTGGTGCCTCTACCGCGGGAAGCATCTGATGACGTTCGTGGACAACCACGATGTGGCGCGGCTTGCGACCATCCTCACCAACAAGGCGCACATTCCGCTGGCATACGGGCTTTTATTCGGGATGCCGGGCATTCCCTGCATCTATTACGGAAGCGAATGGGGCGAGGAAGGTGCGAAAGCCCCGGACAATGACTACGCGCTCCGTCCGTGTTTTGCGGAGCCAAAGCCAAATGAACTGACCGCCTTCATCCGGAAGCTCATCGACGTGCGAAGGACGAGCGGCGCGCTGTGCGACGGTTCCTATCACAATGTCGTCATCACGAACCATCAGCTCATATTTGAGCGGAAGACCGATTCCGAGCGGGTCCTCGTGGCAGTCAATGCCTCGGATGCAGAATATACTGCAGGCAGCCAGGAATTAAACGGCGCTTTCACGCCCATCCTCTCTTATCCCGACGCCTCACCGGAGGGTACGGTCTCCTTAAACGGACAGCTTGTGCTCCCGCCGTACAGCGTCCGGTATCTGAAAATGAACTAGTCCGGACCCGCCGCAGGCGCGGCAGGTTCAGACGACCCACCGGGCATGGCTTCCATGCCCGGTTTTTGTAATGCTCAGTTTCCAGTCGATCTGCTCTTTCAGTTCATTGACATGGGAGATGATGCCCACAAGCCCTTTCTCCCCGGCAAGTTCTTTTAATATCCGGACCGCACGCTCGCGGGACGCGTCGTCCAGGGAACCGAACCCCTCATCTACAAACATCGTATCCAGACTCACTGCCCCTGCCGTGCTCTGTACGATATCGGCAAGCCCGAGGGCCATGGACAACGCCGCCATGAAGGATTCTCCCCCGGACAGGGACCGTACGTCCCGGATGGTATCTGTCACCAGGTCGTATACATCCAGGTCCAGCCCCGCCTGCCCCTGGCTGCTCAGCGCGCCGATATCCCGGCACTTCAGGAGGAATCCGCCGGACGTCATCCTGCTCAGGCGCCGGTTTGCCGCCTGGATGATCTGACGGAAATAGGTTCTCTGGACATAGGTTTCCAAATCCAGCTTGACGCTTCCGCTCAGGTTCCCGTTGGCTGTGCGGCTCAGAGAACTGACCGTGGCGCACTGCTCCCGGAGTTCCTCCTGCGAGCGGAGCGCCTCCTTCAGACGGTCCAGGGCATGCCTGTTATTTTCGTTTTTCCCGTGCAGCCCCATCTGTTCTTCACGCTTTTTCGACGCCTGTGCCAGAAGGAGTTCCAGCTTCTCCCTGTCTTCCCGGGTGTCCTCGCGTTTTCTCCCTTCTGTCTGGCGGGACAGTGTCTCAACCTGCGCGCGGTTTGCAAGAACGGCTTCCTCGTATTCTCTGACGCGCTTTTCTTTTTCTTTCCACCCGTCCATCCACAGCTTTGCTTCCTGATAGTCCGCCGTGTCCCGGAACTGCTGCCGCCTTCTCTCTTGTGCGAACCGCTCCGCTTCTTCTTTCAGCCGGGTCTGCATATCTTTCTCCTGGGCGCGATACCCTTCCAGTTTTCCTGCGTTCTCCCGGATTTCTTCCACACAGTTCCGATGGACTTCCCGGGCAAGCCGGACCGCCTCTTCCAGACCGGAAAGACGATTCTTTTGTCCGGCGAGTTCTGTCCTGGCATCTTCTTCTGTCAGTTCCTGTCCCTGAAACGCCGCCTCTTCCGCCTCCAGCGCCGTCCGGGCACTCTCGTACGCCTCGCCTGCCTCCTGGCGCAGCTTCTGCGCCTCATCCCGCTTTTCCCTCGCCTGTTCGACCTGCTTCTGGTCCGGCGTCTGCTCCGGAAGGACTGCCTTCTGCGGGTGATGGAGGGAGCCGCACACCGGACAGGGCGCTCCTTCTTTCAGCTCTCTTGCCAGGAAACCCGCCTGGGCGCGGAAGAAGAGCCGGTACTTTTCTTCATAATCCGCCGAGGTCTCCGCACACGTCCTGTTACATGCCTCCACCGCAGCAACCCGTTTTTCGTAATCCCGGCGCAGTTTCCGGATGCGCGCATATCTGGGGAGCACATCCTCCAGCATCCGGATACGCTCCTGTATGCGGGGTCCTTCTTCTGATAACTGCTGTTCCAGGCATCCGGCTTTCTCCTTCCGGAAGCGTTCCTGTTCTTCCAGTTCCTTCTGCCGTACGAGGAGCGCCTGTATCCGCCCGGCGGTCTTCTCCAGCTCCTGCCGGGTGCGGAGCGCCTGCGCCTCGAAGCGGTATGCCTGTTCCGCGCGCGCTCCTTTGTCTGCCTGTTTTTTCAGTTCCCCAAAGGTCCCCTTTTCCCGCTCCAGACCTGCTCCGGTCTCCAGCGCCTTGTCCAGCAGGTCGAAGATGCGGTTTGTCTCCTGTTTTTTCCCGACGGCGGTCCGCACCTCTTCCGCTTCTTTCCGGAGCGCCTCCTCTTCTTCCGCGAGCTGCCGCTCCCGCGCCGTCCCGCTCTTTATGATATCCCGGAGGACCTGCAGCACCTCGCTGCCATCCGGCATCTCCTGCCCGGTCAGCTCCCGCCACCGCTCCAGGACGCCGGCGTCCGCGCCGACCTCTGCGCCGGCATCCGCCCGCTCCATCTCTCTTCGGATGTCCGTTTCATTTTCTTTCAGCGCGGCATACAGGGACCGGCTCATTTCCTTGAGTTCTTCCTGCATGCGCCAGTATATCTGTGTCTGGAAAATGCGGGAAAATATTTTCTTTCTCTCTTTTGATTCCGCGTGAAGGAGCTTCAGGAAATCTCCCTGGGCGATCATGGCAATCTGGGTGAACTGCCCTGCATCCAGTCCGATGATATCCACGATCTTCTGGTCCGTCTCCCGTTTTTTCCCCTGATACTCTTTCCCGTCCGGAAGGAGGAGGCTTACACCGGCGCTCTCTTTTACCAGGGGAAGGCTTCCGTCCGCTTTTCTCCGCTTCCCGGCGCGCAGATATTCCGGGTTCCTCCGCACCGTGTACTCTTCTCCCCGGTAGGAAAAGACGTATTCCACATAGGTGGGCGTATCGTCGGAAGCATACTGGCTGCGCATCATATTGCCGTCTCTCTGCCCGCCGCTGGTCCGGTCGTAGAGCGCGTAGGTTATGGCGTCAAAAACCGTGGTCTTTCCTGCTCCCGTATCTCCGGTTATGAGAAAGAGTCCGCTTTTTATCCCTGTAAAGTCAATGACTTCCGTCCCTGCATAAGAACCGAACGCGGACATGGTAAGTCTGACCGGTCTCACTGTCCATCCCCCCTTGCTCTGATATATGCCTTTTCGACGATGCGGCGCTCTTTTTCCGAAAGTTCCCTGCCCTGCATCTCATGAAAAAATCCCGCAAATGCCTGCAGAGGGTCCTGTATCCCCGCCTCTTCTTCCGAAAGTTCCAGCGCCCTCCTCGTCCGTTCATTATCGGTCCGGATTTCCAGAATATGGTGAAATACATTTTCCAGCTGCTCTTTTGGTCTGTACAGCGCCTCTTCATCTGTGAGCGTCACGCTCACATAATCGTCCCGCCCCTCTTCTTTTTCGGCTGAAATGACGTCCGCCAGGCGCCCCCTCACTTTCCGCACATCGCGCAGGGGATGGAGCGGGAATGTTTCAACGGCAGCCGGACTGCCCTTTTCTTTCAGTTCCACCACGTGAAGGGCTTTCTCCTGTCCGGATTCGCTCACGGAATATTTCAGGAGCGTCCCGCAGTAGCGGATGTGGTCCTGACCGACCCTCTGCGCCCCGTGCAGGTGCCCGAGCGCCACATAATCAAACCCGGACACCGCGGAGATATCCACGTTGTCGATGCCGCCCACATTGAGGATTTCCGAATCGCAGGTGGCAGGCTCCACGCCGGTGCCGGTATAAAACTGATGGGAGACAAGGACATTCCGGGCGGAGGCATCCATCTCTTCCCGGGAGAGCACTGTCCGGACCGCAGCCGTATAGTCTTCCGGCAGTTCCCCGCCGGAAAGCCCTCTGACATATCCAGGCTTTAAGAAGGGCATGAGGTAGAAATGCACCTCTCCCCAGCGGTCCGTCAGCGTCACTTTCTGCAGATGCTCCCCGGCATCCTGGGGCCCCCTCCCCGCAATGTAAATCTGATGGCTCCCCAGCAGGCGGCTGGCATAGTCCAGGCGCTGCGCCGAATCGTGGTTCCCGGAGATGACAAGCACCGGGATGACCGGGCGCAGAGTGGAAAGACGGGTCAGGAAATCATCAAAAACGCGGACCGCCTCCCCGGACGGAACGGACCGGTCATAGATGTCGCCCGCGATGACGACCGCGTCGGGACGGAGTTTTTCCGCATAGGAAATAACCTCCCCGAGGATGTGGTCCTGGTCCTCGCGAAGGTTATACCCGTAAAGCTGTTTTCCGATATGCAGGTCTGATAGATGAAAAAACTTCATACTTCCCTGTCCGTCCTTGTTTCTTTCCGCTTTATTCCTGCTTTGACTTTGGATTCTTCCATATCCACAGCGCCGCAATGATGGCGATGATGTAAAGGATGTTGACCATCACCGTCGGATTGTCTTTTAACAGGAAGATAATGGCAATGACTGCTGCAAGAGAGACGGTAAGCTGGAATGCGGAGAGGATGTTCTTCTGGCGCAGGTCTTTCGACTTCTGCCTGTCGTCCTCCCGCTTCTGTTCCATTTTCAGATATTCCAGCAGGTTCTCTTCTCCGATATGGGTGAGAATCCACTGTTCTCTGGAAAATTCGGCCTGCTCTTCCCAGAATCCGCGGGAGTCGTCATAAGTGCTCCCGGCATCCGCTGCCTTTTCTGCCTCCCCAGAAGCGGCTTCCTCTGACGCTGCCTCCGCTGCTGCTTCCACTGCTTCCGCTGCGCCTTCTGCTGCCGCCTCTGATGCCGGCGCTTCTTCTGCCGCTGCCGCTTCTTTTCTTTCTTCTCCACTCTCTTCCGGCAGATTCTCACTAGTTTCTATGTTCTCATTTGTCTCCATGTTCTTATTCTCTTCCATATCCTTCTCTGTCTCCTCTTCTGTATCCGCCGGCCCCTGCTGTTTCCGGCGCAGTTTTTTCCTGTGCGCTTCTCATCCTGCGCCCTCCGTTTCCGGCGCGTTCAGACAGTGCGCCTGCCTGTCTTCTATGTCCATTATACCGGCTGTCCCGCTGTCAGGCAAGCCCCTCTGTCACAGGCTGACCATCGTCGGCTCGTGCCCCATCGCCGGGATCACTTTTCCGGTCAGGTCCGCAGTCAGGAACCGCAGGCTGGATGTATTGATGCACGGATGACATGCAAAGTATTCTTCTTTGAGCACATCCTCATCAATGAGGAGACGCACACGCCCTTCCCTGTCATTCATCAGCCCCATCACACTGACGGAACCGGGCGTGATATCCAGGTATTTTTCCATATATTCCGGCTTTGCAAAAGACAGCCTTGCCGAACCAATCTGGGCGGACAGGTACTTTGTCTTAAACGGCTTGTCCCCCGAGATGAGAAGCAGATAAAACTCCGTCTCCTGCCGGTTGCACAAAAAGAGATTCTTGCAGATGGAGACGCCTTTCTCCACGCCTTCGCTCAGACTTCTGTCTATCTCGTCGCAGGCTTCCATCGTCATCGCAGGTTCATGGTCCACTCTCCGGTAGGACACCCCGAGGGAATCCAGGAGGTCGTACACCCGGATTTCCTTTGCAGGCCTTCCCTCAGTGTGCTCCGGTCTTCCGCTATATAATTCCATCTGTTCTCTCTCCTCCTCTGTTCTGTCTTCACAGGCGCATCCGCCGCCTCACTTTTTCCGGTCTGCATCCTGCTTCATCTTCAGGCTCCGGTACCGGTCAAAGCAGGCAAATATCTCCTGCCGTCTGGGCATCGCCATGCCGGAAATACCGGACCCGTTCCCGCACAGTGCGCCAAGCGACCCTTTCCGCACCGTCTCTTCCAGCTCATCGACGATGCGGCGCAGGTCTTTCTTCCCGTCCAGAAGATGCTGCTGGGCATACTTCATGCAGTATCCGAGGGCAGTCACCTGCTCGCTGTCCACCAGCTGCTCCACGTAGCGCAGGTCAATAGTCTCTTTGTTGAGCATGACCCCTTCCTTTGCCAGCGTCTTCATCTTGATGCGGTCATTCCCGCGAAACGCCCGGTCAGGTACAGGACAGCGACGGAATCCCGGTCTTTCTGCCGGGGCCTTTGGTCCGCTGAGCGCCGGGTATGCCGCCGCCTCGTTTTTGGCATATGCGGTAATGTCTTTCGGGACATAGCGGTCCATCTGGATGATGGTGTCCGCGATGTGAAAATATGCTCCCGAACTCCCCGCCACGATGACGGTGGAAATGCCGTACCCGTCGTACAGCTCCCGTATCCGCTCGATAAAGGGGGTGATGGGCTCCATATCCCGGTGGATGACGCGCTGCATCAGCTCGTCCCGTATCATAAAGTTCGTCGCGCTCGTATCTTCGTCAATCAGAAGGAGGGACGTCCCCGCCTCCATGCTCTCCACCACATTGGCAGCCTGGGAGGTGCTCCCGCTGGCATCTTCGGTGCAGAAAGATACGGTATCTTTCCCGTTCGGCAGGTCATTGATGAACATGGAAATATCCGTATCCTGTATGCTCCGCCCGTCCTCTGCGCGTATCTTCACCGCCGTGTCATCTGTGATGACATACTCTCTTCCGTCTCCTGCGATATGGTCGTACACGCCCAGCTCCAGCGCCTTGAGCAGGGTGGATTTTCCGTGGTATCCGCCGCCGACAATGAGGGTGATGCCCTTCGGGATGCCCATGCCGGTCACGGTTCCTTTGTGGGGAAGCTCCATCGTCACTTCCAGTTCTTTCGGCGTGCGAAATCTCACGCCGCCCTTCATGGGACGGGACGAGACTCCCGACTCTCTCGGCAGAATGCTCCCGTCTGCCACAAATGCGCACAGCCCCATCTCCGGAAGCATCTTCCGGATATAATGCTGGTCTTCCGCCAGGTCGGCGATGCGCTGCAGCCGCCCTGCATCCATATTTTTGTAAGAGAGCGCGCGGCGGACACATTCCGGCACAAAGCGGAACAGGATTTTCTCCAGCTCCCGGGCATTGATGGTGCGCCCGTTCGCCGGAAATCCAATTTCCATCCGGAGGGTGATATCTCCGCTCTGAGCATCAATTTGGCATGCTGTGCGCTCCAGCTTTTCCTGCACGCATCGGCTTACCGATATGAGACCGCTTTTTCCCGAACCTTTTGCCTGAAACGCAAACTGCCCCGCACATGTTCCGAACTGCCGCGTCAGCTCGTCCTGGAGGGCGATGCGCTGATAATCCTCCCGGTATAATTCCCGCGGGAATCCCGCCGTTTTTCCCGGCACATGGACGCTCACTTTCGACGGCGACGCGAACGGGTCGCCCTGTACATGGTCGATGGACAGGACGTACCCCGGGAACTGGTAAGCCCCCCGTGTATCTTTATATGCCGGATAGCCCCGGTGGTCTATCCGTTCCAGCAGGTTTTTCAGTTCTGATGACGAATGCATGGTCATGTCTCCCTTCCGCCGGATGCAGATATCTTCTCTTTCTCACCCGGCACGTTCCCCTGATATCTGTGAACTTCTCCTGTGCGCATTTTAGACCGCGCCGTTTTATCTGTCAATATGCGCATCTGATTTTATGCGCATCTGATTTTGCATTTTCGAGAAGGGATTTTTATCCTTTCAGCCATAAGACCGGTCAGTCCGCCTGTTTCGTGAGCACCCTGCACTGGAACGCAGCGAGTTGAAGCCTGTCTGCGCATGCCTCGCCGGTCTCGGCGTCCGTCCACGTCCCGATGCCGTCCACGCAGACCGGTTCATTTCGGAAATTCATCACAAACACGACCCGTTCCTTCCCCATGCGCTCCGTCACGGTCACGCCGTAGGGCAGTTCTGCGCCCAGCGCATTTTCCAGCCCCGCCTCTGCGAACACATCTTTATAAAACGCCCGCAGAAACGCGATTCCGGACGCCGCCGCCAGGAAATACGCCTCGCCGCTGCCGTATGCATGTTTTGTGACTGCCGGGCATCCCGCATAGAAATCTTTTTCATAGGAAGCGAGCAATTCCGTTCCTTCCTTTGCACGGACGACCGCGCAGAGGGTGTGCGCCGGATAGTCCTTTCCGCTGTACGTGAAACTGTTTTCAAATTCCTCCGACGGCGCGTCAATCTCTTCCGGTGCGATGCCGAGCACATCTTCCAGCGGGTGATGCCCGGTAAAGCACAGGTCCGTATCATCCACTTCTCCGCTGAAGCACGTCGTCACAAAGATGCCTCCGCCGGATACAAAGTCTCTTACTTTCTCCGCCCATCCGGCTCTGTACATGTAATTGAGGGGTGCGCTCACCAGACGGTAGCCGCTCAGGTCGGCATTCATATCCACAAAATCCGCCTCGATCCCCTGCTCCCAGAATGCGCGGTAATGCTCCATCACCCAGTCCGGATAGCAGAAATCCAGCCGCGGCCCCGTTGTATCTTCCACAGCCCACCAGTTCTCCCAGTCAAACAGGATGGCTGCCTTCGGACGGTTCACCGTGCCGTCCAGCAGGGAGGACAGCCCGGGAAGACGCGCTCCCACCTCCGACACATCCCGGAAGGTGCGGGTATCGCTCCCGTTCTTGTGGTCCAGCACAGCCCCGTGGAATTTCTCGTAAGAGCCGCGCCCCTTCCTCCACTGGAAATACTGCACCGAATCCGCACCGTGAGCGAGCGCCTGCATACAGGAGAGCATGTGCATGCCCGGACGTTTCAGCGGATTGTTGTTCCTCCAGTTTATCACAGACGGCGCGCTCTCCATCAGGAGGAACGGCTTCTTCTGGAAAGAACGCATCATACTGTGGTTTGCCGCAGACCATGCCGCCACGGGGACTTCGTCCTTCTCTCTGTGCCAGAACGGATAATTGTCCCAGGATATGATATCCAGTTCCTTCTGGAGCCTGTTGTAATCCAGATTTTTGAAGGTGTCCATAAAGTTCGTCGTCGCCGGAAGGTCCGAGTATTCCGCCACTGCCCGGCGCTCCATGGTACAGAACCCGCTGATCTGCTCTGTGACGAACCTGCGCCAGTCCACCGTCAGGGCGGTCATGGTATATTCGCCGTGGGGCGCGGGGCTGTGTATCTGCTCCCAGTCCGTATAGACATGGCTCCAGAACCGTCCCCACCAGGCGCGGTTCAGTTCCTCCAGCGTCCCGTAGCGCTCTTTCAGCCACTCCCGGAACGCACTCTGGCACAGTTCGCAGTGGCATGCCCCGTCGCCGAAATTTCCCGCCAGCTCATTGGACAGGTGCCAGAGAATGACATTTTCCTTCCTGCCGAACCGTTTCGAGAGCGCGCGGTCCAGCGCCGTAATCTTCTCCCGCATCACCGGCGAGGTATAGCAGAAATTGTGGCGCTTCCCGGGCAGGTTCCTCCTGCCGTCCGCCTGCACCTGCATTACTTCCGGGTACTTCTGCGTCAGCCAATGGGGCATGGCGCCCGACGGCGTCGCAAGGATGACCTGGATGCCTTCCTTTCCCAGGTTCTCTATGATGCGCTCCAGCCAGTCAAAGTCATATACGCCTTCCTCCGGCTCGAGCACCGCCCATGAAAAAACGCCCAGCGTCACACAGTTGACGCCCGCCTCCTTCATCAGCCTGATATCTTCCTCTAAAATCTCCGGGCAGTCCAGCCACTGTTCCGGATTGTAGTCTCCGCCATGGAGCAAATGTCCTCCGAGCATATCATCCATCTCCTTTTCTCTGTTTCCTGTCTTCGTCCGCCGCCTCCGCAGCAGCACAGTATCATTATACTGTACATAGACAGCTCTGTGTATCATATGTTAAACTATAAAATATAAAATTATGAAACTCAAGTTCAGCCATGCACAACACGGGAGCGGCAGGCATGCTCGCATGGCTGCGCGAGCGGGTTTGTGCATGTACTGAGCGCCTTCTCATGAGCAAACACGCGGCGCAAGCCGCAGTAAGCACGGACGTGCGCGTTTGCGAATGGCGCGGGCTGAACTTGTTCCAAAGCCATGCACAACACGGGAGCGGCAGGCATGCTCGCATGGCTGCGCGAGCGGGTTTGTGCATGTACTAAACTTATTCCATGCACAACAGAAGGAGTATCCTCATGCCGATTATTTTTCGCAGCACCCCGGTCACGGAACCGTTCATGTTTGAATCCATCGGAAACCACTGGATGCAGGACCGGGTATCCAGACCGGGCGGCTTTCCATTTTACCACTATCTCCAGACCGAAGAGGGAACCGGGCGGGTAGATACGGACGCCGGCGCCCAGCTCCTCCGGGAAGGCGAGGGGCTCCTCATCGCCCCCTTTATCCGCCACTCTTATGAATCAGAAGGCGGCGGGAAATGGCGTGTAAAGTTCGCCGCATTTACCGGAACGGCAGAGCGGAGCATCCCCCAGGTCATGGCAAACCGCCCGCTCATCTTCACAGACTGCACGCGGGGCAGTGAGATCGGGCGGCTCATCGACAGCAGCATCTCTCTGCTCGCATCCAGCCCGTCTGACGCCATGCGCCTCTCCGTCAACTGCTACGCCGTGCTTTTGAACATCGCAGACAGCAGCCGCATTGCCAGCCAGACGGAAGACCGGACATACCGGGACTATGTGCTGCCCGTAATAAAAGAAATCGAAAATCACTATCCGCTTCCGCTGACCGTGGAGGAACTGAGCCGGCAGGTCTTCATCACACCCCAGTACCTGAACCGGCTCTTCCGGCGGTACCTGAACTGTTCCGCCTATGAATACCTGACTTCATTCCGCATCAGCAAGGCGAAGGAGCTCCTCATCACCGCTCCCCGCCTGGAAGTTCAGGAAATTGCCCGGCGGACCGGATTTACAGATGCGAGCCATTTCATCTGCGTGTTTAAAAAAGCGGTGGGGGAGACGCCCCTCGGATTCCGCAGGATGAACTGAGCCGGTGCAGAAAGCTGAGAAGTAAAATCAAAGCCCCCGGTCAGCGCATCCGGCAGTTTTGCTGCCGCGCACCGTCCGGAGGCTTTCCCTCGCCTTGATCCGTTTCATCCGGGAAATCCCGGTTTCCGGAACCGTCCTTTAGAAGTCTTCCATCTTATAGCGTTTCATCATCGAACCGTACTTCATGCGGATGACTTCGTTTCTTTTGAGCACATCTTCCTCATTGCCGACATACTGGCAGCGGATGCAGTAGTACTCATCTTTGTCTTTATCGTAGAACATATCGATATCAAGGTCTCTCATAAAACACATCGGGCAGCGGTAATTTAATCTGCCTTTTCCAGACTGAGCCATGTGGACACTACCTCCTTATCCGAAACTTCTGTCGTATACCCCAGCGTGAACATCGGGGAAAATGCATAGCCCTCGCGGACATAGCCTTTCGCCTCTTTTTTGTCCATGCCCATGGATACCTTTGTCTCAATTTCAGGTATCACTGCGCTGACGCTGTCCGCGCCTTCCATCTCCGCCTCCCTGCATTTGTATTCGTAGGAGATGGTCTTCTCCTCGCCGGACTTTGTGCAGGCAAGGGTGATGCCGGTCATATCCTCCGGGTACTCGGTGGTGCCGTAGCATGCGACCATGTATTCGTTGAGTTCGACTTTTGCAGACGGGTCGCTCATCTCAAGGATGGAGCGCTCTATCTGGATATCCGACTGCCCTTCGGCAAATATCACTCTCGTCTGAAGCTTCACGGTCAGGTCCTGGAACTCGATGTCCACCGGGTCAAGAGTGAGGATGCGTTTTTTCTTTCCGCCATCCATCTCCTCTTCCGAGAAGTGCGCTTTTGTACGGCAGAGGCACAGGTCCACTTCCTCTCCTTTGTAGACCAGTTTTGCGCTGCGCACGGTTCCCTCCCCTGCATAGTGGGTAAAATATCCGGCGCGGTATTTCTCCTGGATGAGGAACGGATAGGACGCATCCTGGACATGCTTCGTCCCGATGCCCACTTCCCATTTCAGCTTCGCCGCGTAGGGGCGCAGGTCGACGATGGCGCCGCCCTGGTCCATATTGACGCAGGCTCTCATATACGGGTCGCAGTACCAGAAGACCTGTTTGTCTGAGCCGTAGAGGATGTCGCGCCACAGCGCGCACTCCGGTTCGGTGTACGTCTTCTTCTGCCGGTAGTAGTCCGCGAATTCCGCCATGGTCATGTCGTCCAGCTTTCCTTCTTTCTTGAGCTGTCCGTAGTACGCCATGCCGTCTTCATAGGATTTCTTAAGCAGCTCGTACGGCGCTTCCCAGCGTCCCATCTTGTTGAGCCAGCCGGGTCCCACGAACATCATGTTGTAGGCGTAGCCGTTGTTGTATTTCTCCAGGGCACGGTACTGGTCCACCAGATTATAGAGATAGGGGTATTCCCATGTCTTCGTATCGTAAATCATGCCGCGCAGGACATTCTGCGGGTGCGTGCCGAAGTTGGAGCCGTTTCCGTCATAGCATGCCAGCAGGTCCCTGGACAGATGGGGGATGGCAACAATGCCGCTGTCCTCCGCCTCGTCCGCCGCCGGCGCGTGTGTGTTCTGCTTCGACGGTATCCACGGATTCCACGGACCGCCGTCAAACAACGTGTACCAGGAGTTATTGCATGTGTGATATGCCTTCGGTCCCTCTTCCCAGCATGTGGCGATGGCGCATTTTACCGAAGGATATTTCTCCTTGATGTAGTTCGTCAGCTCCGCGTCCATATAGTAGGAACCCGTTGACTCCGGATAAAATCCGAAGATATCGTGGAATTTCCCGAATACGTCGTCCACGATGGACTTCTTGTCTTCCATGGAGAACATCCAGATGCAGAAGTCTTTCGTCTTGTATTTCTCGCGGAATTCCGTACAGGGCAGACCAAGGAGGGAAAGCGCGATCTCGTCGCCGTATTTCTCGTGGTCTTCCTTTGCAATCTGTATCGCCTCTTCATTGAAAAGAGAAGCGTAGGTCATCTGTATCGTTGTCTTCAGCCCGTTTTTGTGCGCAGTCTCCTGCTGGAACCGGAAGATATCCAGTGATTCCGTGAGAAGAGACTTCCTTCCGATATCCTCTTCCTTCCCGTGTCCGGTCACCTTTTCCGCGTATTCCGGCACCATCTCGGGACGATGGATGATATTGACGATAAATTTATCCATGTTCTGTACCAAACCTTTCTGTATCATTTTTCCGGGACTATTCTGTCCTGAAATCCCGTATCGTTTCCAGCGCTTTCAATGCATTTCCCCGATAATCAAACAGCGCCTGATTCGCCCATTCATTGCCGCCCGGTCCTTCTTCGCCCACATAGGCGAGGGCATCCTCATTCGCCCAGCCGCTCCCCGGCACGGGAAGCCACGCCGGCTCCCAGTAATAGAAGCCGCGGCAGCCCTTCACGCGCGAAATCCTTGTGAGGAAATCCTGCATGAAATCACTCTGTCCGTCCTCTGTCATCGGATACTCAATCTTCGCGGCGAGCTCCGACTTTGTCGCCATGCCTTTGCGCCGGTCTGCGCTCAGCTTCTCGTATGACGCGTAATCCTCCATCGTATGTCCCATGGAGACTTCCGCCACGATGAGTTCTTTGCCGTAGCGCGCGGAGATATCATGCATATTGTCCTCCAAATCCTGCAGGGTCCCGTGCCAGAACGGATAGTAGGACAGCCCGATGACCTCAAAGTCTTCCCCGCGCTTCATGTACTCGTCAAACCACTCGCGGTAGAGCGCGTTATTTCCGCCGTTGTCCAGATGGAGCATGACCGGGAGCCCGGGAGCGACGCTGCGCACCGCCCGTATCCCCGCACTGACAAATCCGGCGATGCGGTCATAATCCGGGACTCTGCCGTAAGGCCACAGAAGACCGTTTGACAGCTCATTTCCCACCTGGACCATGGTCGGAAATGCGCCCCTGTCCTTCAGCTCTGTCAGCGTCTGCCGCGTAAAATCATACACCGCCTGCTCAAGCTGCGGGACATCCATCCCGCGCCATGCTTTCGGGATGCACTGTTTCCCCGGGTCCGCCCAGAAGTCGCTGTAGTGCAAATCCAGAAGGAAATCCATCCCTTTGTCCAGCGCCCGTCTACCGAGCCTGACCGTCGTATCCAGGTCATTGGTCCCCGCGCCGTAGGGGACGCCCGACTCGCTGTACGGGTCGTTCCAGAGTCTCAGGCGGACGGCATTCGTGCCGTAATCTTTCAGAAGCCCGACGAGTTCTCTTTCCTGCCCGTCCTGATAGTATCTTGCCCCAAGCCGCTCCAGCTCGTTCAGGGACGAGATATCCATGCCCTTGATAAATGATTTCATAGAAATACCCTTTCTTTTCTGCTTTCTGCCTTTATTTTCTGTCAAAATTTTTGCCGGCGCGCAGGATACGCGCCGGCAGTACAGAGAAAGAGTCCTGTATGATACATCTGTCTCTTCCTGATATTTAACCTTTGACTGCTCCTCCTGTCACACCTTCTACATAGAACTTCTGCATGATGATGAACAGGATGGAAATCGGGATAGACACGATTACGCCGCCTGCGCAGAACTGTGTAAAATAGGTGTTGATCAGGCTCTTGTCGAGCATGTTGTACAATCCGATGGATACGGTCCACTGGCTCGCCACACCGGCATTGAGCATCATCTTCGCGTAGACGAAGTCCATCCACGGAATGAGGAAAGAACTGATGACCGTGTACACGATGATAGGTTTACTCATCGGCATTACGACGCGGAAGAATACTCTCGCCTCGCTTGCGCCGTCCAGGTACGCCGCTTCACGCAGCGACACCGGAACCGTGTCCAGGAATCCCTTTGCAATCAGGTAGCCCAGACCGGACGAAGCTGAATAGACGAAGATCAGTCCCAGATGGCTGTTCGTCAGCCCGATGCTCTTCAGGATGAAGTATACGGCGATCATCGCGAGCACGCCCGGGAACAGGTTGATGATGACCGCGATGTTCATCAGAGTCTTCCTGCCCCTGAAACGCATACAGGATGTCGCATATGCCACCATCAGCACGAACGCCGTGGAGATGAGGCAGGTAAATACCGCGATGATGAACGTGTTCCAGAACCACCGCGGGAACTGTGCCACAGAGTCCGCTCCGAAGAGCAGGTTCTTGTATCCGTCGATCGCCCATTCATCCGGGAAGAACGTACTGGTATTCATACCCGTATATTCGTTGAATGATGTCGCAACAAGCCATACGATGGGTACCAGCCAGACCACAGCCAGGAACGCCAGAAGTACATGTCTTACAATATCCGATACTTTGATCTTCATTACTGATATACCTCCTCTCGGTCTCCTCTGGTCATACGGCCAAATGCGATGAGTGTAAATGCCGCACAGATGACGAATACGACGATGCCGATGACGGCAGCCATCTTATAGTTGTAGTATTCCTGAGTCAGACGGAACAGCCATGTTACCAGCAGGTCGACTTCCTTCGCCTGGGAATTGGCAAGCGCCTGATTCGTCGTCGTATAAACGTCCTGTGTGAGCAGGTAGATAATATTAAAGTTGTTGATATTCTTTACAAAATCCGTCACCAAAGCCGGTCCTGTGATGAACAGCACGTACGGCATGGTGATGTGGCGGAATATCTGGACCGGAGTCGCGCCGTCGATGCGCGCGCTCTCCACCTGGTCGGTCGGCAGGTTCATCAGAACGCCCGTCGCAATCAACATCTGATAGGGAACGCCTACCCAGATATTGATGATGATAATCATCACATGCGCCCAGCCGGGTGATGTAAGGAACGGGATATAGGACGTGCTGATAAGTCCCACATCCCTTAGGAAATCCGTCAGTCCGATGCCTGCACAGATGGTATTTACGATACCGCCGTCTGCGAAGAAGTTCCGCACAAGGAGCAGGGATACGAACTGCGGCACGGCGATGGTCACCATAAACATGGTGCGCCACATCTTTTTCAGCTTCACTCTCCTGTGGTTGATAAGGAGCGAGAGCAGGATGCCGCCGATGTATGTCGTCAGTGTGGAGAAGAACGCCCAGACCAGTGTCCATGCCAGGACTCTCACGAAGGAATAGCCAAACGTGATGGTCAATCCGCCGCCTCCGAACAGGCTGATGAAGTTGTCCAGTCCCACCCATGTAAAGAGCTCTGCCGGCGGCATATGCTGCTGGTCATAGTTCGTAAACGCGACCAGGACAAGGATGAGGAGCGGAACAATGGTGAAAACCACTACACCTGCTACCGGCAGCGCCAGCAGCGTCTTGTAGAAGTTCTCGTTGCGGTAGGAGTTCACATCCTCCAGGAATGTATTGATATGTTCTCCCCTCTCAGCCATCTTCTGCAATTCATAAGCATGTCTGATATTGGACATCCACACAACGAGGAATACGAGCCATACCACAATGCTCACTACAGAAAACAGCAGAATCATAAATGAATTGTCAAAATCATTGATCTCATTTTTCATCGTGACCGGATTGAACTCCGTTGCACGCTTTACAGTTCCCAGCGTACCGAACTTGCCGATATACTGTGAGGAACACAGGACGCTGAATACGATGACCAGCGCCTCAAAGATTGTAATCAGGACGGATTTCACGTACTGTTTCCTGCGGGCATATCCCGCACCCATCCAGATCAGAGAGAGCTTTACAAAGAGGTCGCCCTTTGCGACCGCCTCTCCAAACCCCTGAAAAAATCTTCCGATCCCTCCGAAAAATCCGGCGACCTTCCCTTTCGATTTTTCCATATTTCTCTCCTTCCCAAACCGGGCGGAAGAATATCTCCTCCGCCCGGTCCTCATTCAGATACCAGTATGTCTTAGTTTACCGGAGCCGTAGCACCTTCTACCAGTGTATCCAGTGCTGCCTGGATTGCCTCTGTATCGTTGACGTCGAGCTCGCCTTTTGCAATAATCTCGCCGAATGTAGCGGACGGGTCACTGTAGTTCTGTCCTGTGAGCTGTACGACGCCGAACTCGTTCTGCTCTGCCAGTGCAGACAGTGCGATATCCGCTTTTACTTCGTCAGACTCAAGTACGGTCTGGTTGGACGGACCGATCTTACGAGCCTCGAAACGCTGCTGCTGAGCGGACTCATTTGTAATCCAGTCTGCGAGGAGCGCTGCCCAGCCTACGTTCTCAGAGTGAGCGTTTACAGCCACCAGTTTGTAGCCTGCTACAGAACCCTGCTGTACCTGGTCGCCTGCAACGGTAAAGGTCGGGAGCTTTGTAGCTGCAAAGCCGTCGCCGAATGCTTCCTGAGCCACTGCGGAATCCCATGTACCGGATACTGCTGCGCAGAGCTGTCCGGAAGCGATCTGGTTGGAGATGTCGCCGTCAGCTACCGGCATGAATGCCGGGCTGCTCGTGATGTTCAGCATACCCTGCGTTACCTCAACGCCTGTATAATCTGCCTCGCCGTTCCAGTCGATGGTCGTTGTTCCGTCGTCATTGAGACCGGTCGTAAAGCCTGCTCCGTAGAAGAAGCCTGCATTGTACCATCCGGATGCCAGCGTCATAGCGACTTTCTTTCCTGCCTCATTTGCCTTTGCAAGCATCGTATCCCATGTAGCAACATCTTCCTCGGAGAGGATTGTTGAATCATAGTACAGGAAATATCCGTTGTCCGCTGTCATCGGGAATGCATACATCTTGTCATTCATGGAAGCTGCCTCGACAGAATCCGGTGTGTTCGCACTCTTTACATCGTCCACGCTCTTTCCTGCGTATGTCTGCAGGACCTCGTCCATGTCGTCGATCGGCTGGAGCGCGCCGCCATTTACAAGGTACGGAAGCTGGTCGGAAGCAAACGCATACACATCTGCAGCCGCCTCAACGTCCGTAAGGACCGTGTCCTTCGCTGTAGACTCACTCTCAACGCCGAGTTCCACGGTGATGTTCGCCGCGTCCGCATACTCTGCAACGAAGGAATCAATGAGACCCTGAAGGAGCTCCTGGTCTTCCTCAGCTCCCCACATCCTGAGGGCTACGTCCTGCTTCTCGCCGGAAGCTGCGCCTTCTTCTGCTGCCGGTTCCTCAGACTCTCCGCCGCCGCAGCCTGCGAGCAACGTAGCGACCATTGCCGCTGACAACAATACGCTTACCAACTTTTTCTTCATAAAGATATCCTCCTTTTCCGGTCTTATGCCGGTGTTTTTTTGCGCATTTGCGCATATTGCGCAATCGCTTGTTCTGTAATACATCATAACACCTCTGTTTTTCACATGCAATATGCACAATAAACAGTTATAAATTCCTGTTTTTGTAAAATTTACATAAAAAACGGTGGCTGTATTTGCGCATATTTGCGCATCTGCAGCCACCGCAGCTTTATCCTTTGCAAAATTCCTTTATTTCGTAGATTCTTTGAGCAGCATCTCGTAGTCGAGCAGGGTCTTCTGAGGCACTTCTTTGCCCTCCAGAATGTCAATCAGGGTATCGCACGCCACCCTCCCGATCTCCGCGCTGTCAAAGTTCAGCGCCGTCACCTTGATGGGGTATCCGTCCAGCGTCTTGCTGTTGTAGCACGCCGCCACCCGGATGTCTTCCGGAATGCGGATGTGCTGGTTGTAGAGCTCCTGGAGCACGATATTGCATATGACGTCATCCTGGCAGAGGATGCAGTCCACCCGTTTGCGCACAAGGTCATCCGTGTTCTTGCACATGACCGCCTCGGTCATATTGTCCAGATAGATGAGGTCCTTATCCACATCCATCCCCACGTCCTGATACGCCAGGAGGTAGCCTTTATATCGGTCTTCGTTGACGAACAGGCGGCTCCCCGACTGCCCCATATAGCCGATCCTGCGCATCTTGCGCGATAAGAGCAGCGCCGTCAGGTCCCGGCACGCCCCCAGATTGTCATGGTCCACCTGCACGGCAGAGTCGTCTTCCAGGGAGCCGATGGTCACAAAGGGGCACTGATAGGAGCGCAGCAGTTTTGCGTACATATCGTCCCGGCGCGTATTTCCCAGTATCGCGCCGTCCACCTTCCGCTCCTCCAGCAGATGCCGGAGCCGGCTCAGCTCCATATCGTTCACCGTTACCATATACATGTCATAGCCCCGCGCCTGGGCAATCTCATTGACACCATACATACACATGCCGAGGAAGGGCTGTCCTGCCATGGCTTTTCCGTCCGGCACCACGAACGCGATATTCCCGGTCCTGGCGCGTTCCAGGTTCTTCGCGGTGCCCGGCTGGTATCCGTGCTCCGCCACAAAGTCCAGTATCCGTTTGCGCGTCGCGTTCCCGATGCGCCCTTTCCCGGATATCGCTCTGGAGACCGTGCTGACCGATACGCCAAGCTGCTGCGCCACCTCGTTGATGGTCATTTTTTTCTCATTGATTTCCTGTTCACTCATGCTGCACCTCGTCTCTTACCGTCTGGTAGTATCTACTAGTATGCAACTTCCAGAGCAAACTGTCAATCATTTGCGCACAAATTTGTGCAAAATATACGCTTTTTTGCTCATTCTTTGTGCAATGTGATGCCGTTCAATGACCGTTGCCCGCCGCTTCAGAGCCGCTTCAGACTACGGTTTCCAATATTTCTTATACTTCAAAGATAAGGTCGCCGTAAGACGGCATCGGCCATGCTTCCTTGTCCACGATCATCTCCAGCTTGTCCACCGGCTCGCGGAGCGCATCCATCGCCGGATGCACGACCTCGTAGTACTGTCTCGCCTTGTCCGGTCCGTCCGGGAGCTGCGCTGCCTCGTCCGTCACTTTCTCAAGCTCCATCAGAGCTGCGCGGGCTTCTTTGAGCAGGACTGTGATTTCCGCAAGGGTCTCCGCCTGTACGCTGGAATCCGCGCCCGCTTCCTTCACCGCGTTGACCGTATCCGCCAGAGTCTTCGTGTATTTGATGATTGCCGGGAGGAACTGCTTCCTCGCCATGTCTATCATCGTGCGCGCCTCGATATTGATGGCTTTAGAATAATTCTCATAATGGATTTCCGCGCGGGACTCCAGCTCCGTCTTTGTAAATACGCCGAACCTTCCAAACAGGTCCACCGCCTTGTCCGTCACGATGGCAGGAATCGCATCCACCATGGAGCGGATGTTCGGCAGCCCTCTTCTTGCCGCTTCTTCCACCCATGCCTCGGAATATCCGTCCCCGTTGAAGATAATCTTCTGGTTCTCGACCGCATACTCTTTGATGAGGTCATGGACCGCTTTCTGGAAGTCATCCGCCTTCTCGAGCACATCGCACGCCTCGGAGAACGCCTCGGCAACGATGGTGTTCAGCACGATATTGGCAGAGGCAACGGAATCCCTCGAGCCGACCATACGGAACTCGAATTTATTTCCCGTGAATGCAAAGGGCGATGTACGGTTCCGGTCCGTGGCGTCTTTCGTAAATTCAGGCAGTGTGCGCACGCTCGTTGCAAGTTTCTCTCCCTTGATGCTGTGGGTCGCCTCGCCTGCGCTGATGAGCTGCTCGATCACATCCTCCAGCTGCTCGCCCAGGAATACGGAAACGATTGCCGGCGGCGCCTCATTTGCGCCGAGCCTGTGGTCGTTGCCCGGGTCCGCTGCAGATTCCCGGAGCAGGTCCGCATGGCGGTTGACTGCTTTCAGGATGCAGGTGAGCACAAGGAGGAACTGGATATTTTCGTGGGGCGTCTTGCCCGGGTCCAGCATGTTGATGCCGTCGTCGGTCGTCAGGGACCAGTTATTGTGCTTGCCGGAACCGTTCACACCTTTGAACGGCTTCTCGTGGAGCAGACACTTCATGCCGTGCTGGCACGCCACTCTTTTGAGCGTCTGCATGATAATCTGGTTGTGGTCCACCGCGATATTCGCCTCTGCGTAGATGGGAGCCAGCTCATGCTGTGCCGGAGCCACCTCGTTGTGCTGGGTCTTTGCGGTGACGCCGACCTTCCACAATTCCTCGTTCACATCCCGCATAAAAGATGCAATCCTCTGGCGGATGGTGCCGAAATAGTGGTCGTCCATCTCCTGCCCCTTCGGCGGCATCGCGCCGAACAGCGTGCGCCCGGTATAAATCAGGTCCTTTCTCTGCAGGAACTTGTCCGCATCCACAAGGAAGTACTCCTGCTCCGCACCGACGGACGGCGTTACTTTTTTTGACGTCGTGTTCCCGAACAGCCGCAGGAGACGCATCGCCTGTGTGTTGATGGCTTCCATGGAGCGAAGGAGCGGCGTCTTCTGATCCAGCGCCTCGCCCGTGTAGGAGCAGAACGCCGTCGGGATGCAGAGGATGGCGCCTGCAGCATCCTTTCTCACAAACGCCGGGGACGTGCAGTCCCACATCGTGTATCCCCTCGCCTCGAATGTGGCTCTCAAGCCTCCGGACGGGAAAGAGGATGCATCGGGCTCGCCCTTGATGAGCTCCTTTCCGGAAAAGCTCATCAGCACCTTGCCGCTGGGCTGCGGCGCCGAGATAAAGGAGTCATGCTTCTCCGCCGTAACGCCGGTCAGCGGCAGGAACCAGTGCGTATAGTGGGTCGCGCCCTTCTCGATCGCCCACTCTTTCATCTCGTGCGCGATGACGTCGGCTGTCTCGAGGTCCAGCTCCCTGCCCTCCTCAATGGTCTTCTTCAGCTTGATGTATACTTTTTTCGGAAGACGTTCCTGCATCACAGTATCGTTGAAAACATTTTCCCCGAAGATTTCAGCTACATTCATCTTTTCTGTGCTCATAGTCAATCCCTTCCTTCTTTGTCATATCGATGATCATTCCAGGGAACAGACGGATCACGCGCTCCTCCGTTCCTCACACCCGCGCGGATGTTCCGGAAGCAGACACTTTGCAGCAGTCCGGCAAACGCCTGCTGCGCAGGCACGGCAGCCGCCGGTCGGACATATCGCAAAAAGGGCACTCCAAGTTGCCTTGGAACGCCCTTGTTCTTGTCTACGTGTGACAGTATAAAACAATCACTCCGAAAAGGCAAGTGTTTTTTGAAAATTTTTTATGCCTGTCCTACAGATCCGAACAGTTCCATCTTCTCTTTTACTTTTGCCATGATCGCTTCTGTTCCCGGTTTCAGGAGCTTACGCGGATCAAAGCCCTTGCCTTCTTTGTCTTTGCCTGCCTCGATGTACTCGCGCGTCTTCTCAGCGAATACGATCTGGCACTCTGTATTGACGTTAATCTTTGCAACGCCCAGGTCGATGGCTTTCTTAATCATGTCGTCCGGGATGCCTGTACCGCCGTGGAGAACGAGCGGCATGTCGCCTGTCTTCTGCTGGATGGCATCCAGAGTCTCAAAACTTAAGCCCTCCCAGTTGTCCGGATATACGCCGTGGATGTTTCCGATGCCTGCTGCCAGGAAATCGATGCCCAGGTCCGCAATTCTCTTGCACTCATCCGGGTCCGCGCACTCGCCGCGTCCGATCACGCCGTCTTCCTCGCCGCCGATGGCTCCGACCTCTGCCTCGAGAGACATGCCGTGGTCATGTGCGATCTTCACGAGCTCTGTCGTCTTTGCCACGTTCTCGTCAATCGGATAATGGGAACCGTCGAACATGATAGAGGAGAAGCCTGCCTCCACACATTTCAGGCATCCGTCATAGCTGCCGTGATCCAGGTGAAGCGCTACCGGAACTGTGATGTTCAGCTCTTCGAGCATGCCGTTTACCATACCAACGACCGTCTTGTATCCTGCCATGTATTTTCCAGCGCCCTCAGACACACCGAGGATGACCGGTGAATTGCACTCCTGTGCCGTCAGAAGGATTGCCTTTGTCCACTCGAGATTGTTGATGTTGAACTGGCCGACTGCATAATGACCTGCTTTTGCTTTCTGAAGCATTTCTGTTGCTGATACTAACATTTTTTCTTCTCCTCCAATTCTGTCTCCCTGCCCTGCCCCGCGCAGAGCGCAGGCGGCGGGATTAGTCTGGTTTAATAATCCTTTTCTATTATAGACCATCAGGGAGAAAAAGACAATCTAAAATTGCCGGGGTTACGCAGGACCGGCTCTCCGGTTTTGCATATCCAATCTGTCTATTTTAAGATTAACGACAGTCATTAAATTTTTTCCATAAATCGTGGAATTTTGATTTCTTTCCCGCTCAGCATCGCTGACTGATGAGCGCAAATGCCAAGGCCAGTCCAATAAGCTCCCAGAATGTCGTCAACAAGCGGACGCCTTTCCTCGATAATCGAGCGCACAAATTCATGAACCATATGCGGATGGGACCCTCCATGTCCGCCCCCCTGTTTGAATGACAGATGCATATTTTCATCATTATATACAGTTTCCGTTGTAAAACCAGCAATTTCTTTTGGAAGCCGCTGTGCATAATCCGGCACCTTAATCCTTTGTTCGATAATTTCACTTCCCCGGCAGAACCTTTCCGGGTCCGAATCAACGTCTATCATCTCCTGCTGTAAATTTCCGCTTCGGGTATACAACACAGGGTCTTCCGACTCTAACTGCTGCCACTCAAAACTCTTATTCTCCCCATATACTCTGAAGCATTCCTGATAGCTTCTGGCCACACCATACAAAAATCGTTCCAATTCGATAGTGACATCGCTTTCTTCTAAAGAAACCAGCGCCGATTCAAACGCGAACGGGCATCCATACTGTTCCTGTAATTCCCTGCGCACTCTTCCCGAGCCCTTTGCGACAACACTTTCCGGATACTTCCCGAGAAGCATCAGGCACGGACCTATGGCATGCGTGGGATGCATTAAAGGCGGATAGCCTTCCCAGTATGAAGGCCAGCCTTCCATATCCTGGTAATGCGCACAGCTCATATACTGGATTCTCCCCAGTTCGCCGCGCTTATACGCCTCCTGGACATAAAAGAATTCTCTGCCAAAAACAGTTGTTTCCAAAAACATATAATTTTTTCCCGATTTTTTTCTCGCATCGATCACAGCGTGTAATTCTTCCAATGACATTCCCATAGGAATCGTACAACCACAATGCTTACCGGCGTTTAATACTTTTACAGACAATTCAGCGTGTGTATCCGGCGGTGTCACGATATGGATCGCATCCACTTCCCCATCGTCCAGCATCGGTTGGATATCTTCAAAACATTCATTGTCTTTTAATCCAAATTTTTCTTTTGCCGTTTCTATCAGCCTCGGGTTCGTATCCGCTACAACCACGCTCTCAACATCCGGATGTTTTTTATAGATTGCAACAAATTCCATGCCAAAGCTTAAACCGACAACTCCGATCTTTAACTTTTTCATCGTCACGCACTCTCCTAACTATAAACAATTTGCATATCATCTAACGAGCCATACAATACATCAACCTTATTCTCTATAGTCCCATCCTCTTTTTTTCTTCTTGTATATGTCCCCCATGCTTTACCGCTGCTCCAAAACGCTTTATAGTAATTGCTTTCCGTCTGAGGTGAAAACTTCATTACTTTTTTTACATTATCCACTTCAAATCCATTTAACGCATTTAAAACCGCATAACTTGCCATGGACCGGATATAATAAAATCCCGATTCATTCTCACTCCACGGATTTCTCCTGATTCCATCCTGCCTGTTCCGAACCGTCTCAACTATCTCAAGACCTTCTTTTACATATCCAACACGTATCAATAATGCAGCAACTTCATATTCTATACCTGTCCAGATTTCCCCGAAATAGATGAATGGAATCTGGGGTCTCCCCCCTTTTGGCCATGTACAAGGCGTCAGCCCGCTTTCGTCATTCACAATAAAAGCTCTCTGCACATGAGGGAAATCGCTTGCCTTATGGATAAAATTATAGCGATAGACAGCATAGATGGCAGATTTAATATGCTCGGGAGGCATCAGATGACCAAGTCCTGTTTCAAACGCAAAATATTGTCCAAGCAACTGGTCAGAAAGACATCCCGCCCCATATTGATACCGATACGCATTGACATTTTCAACTTTTTGCTCATAATACTCCCCGTTAAAAGTCTCAGAATCCAGTTTTTTTATCCCTTTTTCTGCATAATTCTTATATTGTTCCGCCTTTTCGTGTTCCCCGACAGCGTCTGCCATTTCTGCCGCTGCAAACAAAGCCCCGAAAAACACGGTAGCAACCATGCTGTTCATTCCATATAATTCCGTGTCATAAGTGACATGTTGTGCTGTCTCCGGAACACCGTCGCCATCCTGGTCCCATGTTGAAATCGAATATTCCAGTGCACGTATCATCCCTTCATAGCATCGGTTCAGTATTTCCTCATTTCCGGAAATCTTCCACTCTCTGTAAAGTCTGATAATTGTTCCCATCTGTCCATCGGCTGAAGCAATCATTTTCCATGAAGGAAGCCCTAATGTCGTATAGGAACGGAACGGCATAAACCCGTCATCCTGCAATTCTTGTGTAAACTCTACACAGCGCATCCTCTGCTCTAATTCAGGAAATAAAAACGCTGCCGTCTGCGCATAATTCCACACGTGCGTACATGTCCCCGCACCACATCCTACTCTTTCCCGCACGCCTTCCCAACTCATAAAATTACCATCTGCAATCCGGAAGCAGGTAGGGCTTCTTAGCACCGTGATATTATTGGCCACCGCCTCCAAAACATATCCTGGGAGAGAAGAATCATAAAATGCTTTTGTAAAATCTAAAGATTTCCCATATAAGAAGGATTCTTTTTTTATCAAATATTCAACTACTGACAGTGCATTTTCAAATTTGGTCGAGTAATAATTCTTTACTGTGCGATAGTTGTGTTCTTCTACCGCTTTCACATGTCTGTCCGTATCACCCCAGTCACTCACACGATTCGGGAAATCCCAGGCTATGATAAAACCAAAGTTTTTTTCTTCACCTGCTTCCAGTTCCTCTTCAACGCAGATTGAACCGACCGCGTCCG
>DXAL01000032.1 GCA_019117125.1 Candidatus Mediterraneibacter merdipullorum | reverse complement strand
GGAAGACTGCCCGTAGCAATTCCTGCAGGAGTTACTGTAGAAGTTGCAGAGAACAATGTAGTGACTGTAAAAGGTCCGAAGGGAACTCTCACAAGAGAGCTTCCGACAGAAATGGAAATTAAAGTTGAAGGCGAAGAAGTAACTGTAACAAGACCGAACGACCTCAAGAGGATGAAATCTCTCCACGGTCTGACAAGGACACTGATTAACAACATGGTAATCGGTGTTACCCAGGGATACGAGAAAGTCCTGGAGGTAAACGGTGTAGGTTACAGAGCAGCAAAATCAGGAAATAAACTGACACTGAACCTTGGATACTCTCATCCAGTCGAGATGATCGATCCGGAAGGCGTTGAGACCGTTCTGGAAGGTCAGAACAAGATTACTGTAAAGGGCATCGACAAAGAGAAAGTCGGACAGTATGCAGCAGAAATCAGAGACAAGAGAAGACCGGAGCCGTATAAGGGCAAGGGAATCAAGTACGCTGATGAAGTCATCAGACGTAAAGTCGGTAAGACTGGTAAGAAATAAATAAGGAGAGTGTGAAAATGGTTAGCAAGAAATCAAGAAGCGAAATTCGTAGAAAAAAACACATGAAACTGCGCAACCGTTTCAGCGGGACAGCTGAGAGACCGCGCCTTGCTGTGTTCAGAAGCAATAATCATATGTATGCGCAGATCATCGACGATACAGTCGGAAACACTCTGGTAGCAGCATCCACTCTTCAGAAAGATGTGAAAGCAGAGCTCGAGAAGACAAACAACGTTGATGCAGCTGCATACCTTGGAAAAGTCATCGCTGAGAAGGCGAAAGAAAAAGGCATCACAGAGGTCGTATTCGACAGAGGCGGCTTCATTTACCAGGGTAAGATCAAAGCGCTGGCAGACGCGGCTAGAGAAGCCGGGCTGAATTTCTAAGGAAGGGAGAACACAGATGAGACAGGAACGTATTGATGCTAGTCAGATGGAATTATTAGAAAAAGTAGTATCGATCAAACGTGTTACCAAAGTTGTTAAAGGTGGTCGTAACTTCCGTTTTACAGCTTTAGTCGTTGTCGGTGACGGCAATGGCCATGTTGGTGCAGGTTTGGGAAAAGCTACTGAAATCCCGGAAGCAATCCGCAAGGGAAAAGAGGACGCGATGAAGAAGATGATCACGGTTGCTCTTGATGAGAATTCAAGTGTCATCCACGATGTGATTGGCAAGTTCGGCAGCGCATCCGTACTCCTTAAGAACGCTCCGGATGGTACCGGTGTGATTGCCGGAGGTCCGGCACGTGCCGTGATCGAGATGGCGGGAATCAAGAACATCCGTACAAAATCCCTTGGGTCCAACAACAAGCAGAATGTCGTGCTTGCTACAATCGAAGGGCTGAAAGGAACGAAGGCTCCGGAGGATGTCGCAAGACTCCGCGGAAAATCTATCGAAGAGATCATGGGCTAACACAGACCGGAGCTGATGCACAGCAGCCGGCTCTGTCACACAAGGAGGTAAGATTGAAATGGCAAACTTAAAAGTTACATTAGTAAAGTCTGCAATCGGCGCCATACCAAAGCATAGAAGAACTGTCGAGGCTCTTGGTCTCAAGAAGACAGGCAAGACGGTGATTCTGCCGGACAATGCGGCTACCAGAGGTATGGTACAGCAGGTCAGACATTTGGTGAAGGTTGAAGAAGAGGCATAAAAAGATAAGGAGGTAATGTCATGGACTTATCAAACTTAAGACCGGCAGACGGTTCTAAACAGAGTGATAATTTCAGAAGAGGCCGCGGACATGGTTCAGGAAACGGCAAGACAGCCGGCAAAGGCCACAAAGGACAGAAAGCCCGCTCAGGTGCTACAAGACCGGGGTTTGAAGGTGGTCAGATGCCTTTATACAGAAGAATCCCGAAGAGAGGATTCACATGCAGGAACTCCAAGACAATCGTTGCAATCAATCTTGGAGCGCTTGAGAGATTCGAGGACGGCGCTACCGTATCAGTGGATACGCTGATCGAGAGCGGCATCGTAAAGAACCCGAGAGACGGAGTCAAAATTCTTGGAAATGGAGAGTTGACTAAGAAGCTTACCGTTCAGGCGAATGCATTCAGCGCGAAAGCAGCTGAGAAGATCGAAGCACTTGGTGGAAAAGCAGAGGTGATCTAATGCTTAGGACAGTACGCAGAGCATTTCAGATTGAGGACATCCGCAAAAGGATTCTGTATACGTTTGCAATGCTTATCGTTGTGAGACTTGGGTCCCAGCTCCCGACCCCGGGTGTGGATCCGACTTTCATTCAGGAATTTTTTGAACAGCAGACCGGTGACGCATTCAATTTCTTTGAAGCGTTCACCGGCGGTTCCTTTACAAACTTTTCTGTATTTGCACTGAGCATCACGCCGTACATCACATCTTCCATCATCATGCAGCTCCTCACGATTGCGATTCCGAAACTCGAGGAAATGCAGAAAGAGGGCGAAGAAGGAAGAAAGAAGATTGCTGCCATCACAAGATATGTGACGGTAGGGCTCGCACTGATCGAGTCTACGGCTCTTGCAGTAGGGCTTGGACGCCAGGGACTGCTGGAGAATTACGGTTTTGTTGACTGTGCCATTGTTGTGTGCACACTGACAGCGGGAAGCGCATTCCTGATGTGGATTGGTGAGCGCATCACAGAGAACGGTGTCGGAAACGGTATCTCCATCGTGCTCCTCATCAATATCCTTTCCCGCCTTCCGCAGGACTTTGCAACACTGTACGAACAGTTCGTCGCAGGGAAGAAGCTGGCGCAGGCAGGGCTTGCGGCGCTCATCATCCTGGTCGTCATTCTGGCAGTGGTGATATTCGTTGTCATCCTTCAGAGCGGCGAGAGGCGCATTGCCGTCCAGTACTCGAAGAAAGTACAGGGACGCAAGACATATGGCGGACAGTCCACACATATCCCGCTCCGTGTCAATACGGCGGGAGTCATCCCGGTCATCTTTTCCTCATCGCTGATGCAGACTCCGATCGTCATCGCGAGCTTCCTCGGCAAAGGGAACGGAACAGGGATAGGAAGCCAGATACTTGCAGGCATGAACTCCAACAACTGGTGTAATCCGGAGCATCCGGTCTATTCAGTCGGACTCGTGATATACATCCTGCTCACCATATTCTTTGCATATTTCTACACGTCGGTTACATTCAATCCGCTGGAGATTGCAAACAATATGAAGAAGAGCGGCGGTTTCGTACCGGGTATCCGCCCGGGCAAGCCGACAGTGGAATATCTGCAGAAGATACTGAATTACATCATTTTCATTGGCGCATGCGGACTGATTATCGTCCAGGTCATCCCGTATTTCTTCAACGGTGTGTTTGGGGCAAATGTTTCCTTTGGAGGTACATCCCTCATCATCATCGTCGGAGTCGTGCTCGAGACCATCAAGAAGATAGAGTCCCAGATGCTGGTGAGAAATTATACCGGTTTCTTAAACAATAAAGGAAGTAATATGACAAACAGTTTCCTTGGATATTAGGTCATTTTAAGCTCGCTGTTCCTGTCTGTTTTCGGGCAGGACAATGCGGGCTAGTGGCTTATTATGAAGCAACTTTATCAAACCAGAAAAGGAGAATGGAGGAAAGATTATGAAGATTATCATGCTTGGAGCGCCGGGCGCCGGAAAAGGGACACAGGCGAAGAAGATTGCCGAGAAGTATTCCATCCCGCATATCTCCACAGGGGATATCTTCCGTGCCAACATCAAGAACGGCACAGAACTGGGCAAAAAGGCAAAGACCTATATGGACCAGGGACTGCTCGTTCCGGATGAGCTGGTCGTGGACCTGGTCGTTGACAGAGTGAACCAGGACGACTGTGCGAACGGATATGTGCTCGACGGATTCCCGCGCACCATTCCGCAGGCAGAGGCGCTGGACAAAGCGCTCGCCCAGATGGGACAGAAGATGGACTATGCCATTGACGTGGAAGTGCCGGACGAGAATATCGTAAACCGCATGGGCGGAAGGAGAGCCTGTGTGGACTGCGGCGCAACTTACCACATTGAGTTCGCTCCCACGAAAGTGGACGGTGTGTGCGACAAATGCGGCGGCAGCCTCATCCTGAGAGACGACGACAAGCCGGAGACCGTGCTGAAGAGACTGGGCGTGTACCATGAGCAGACACAGCCGCTCATCGACTATTATACACAGTCCGGCATCCTCAGGGAGGTAGACGGCACAGTAGATATCAACGATGTATTCGCAGCCATCGTTGACATCCTGGGAGAGTAGGAATCTATGAGACTGGAACCGGGAATGCTCGCCAGGTCAAAGGCGGGGCATGACAAAGGCAGGGTCTATGTCATCATATCCACCGATGGTGGATATGTATATGTGGCGGACGGGGATATCAGACCGGTCCGCCGCACGAAGCGAAAAAACAGCAGGCACCTTCAGCCCATCCTGAAGATGCGCCTGGAAGGGACTCCGGATGATGCGGCAGTCCGTGATATTATAAGAACATTTACCCGTCAGGGGGAGGAAGAAAGGAGCGGGGGCACCGACGCCCCCTGTTTGCAGGAGGATTAAACATGTCAAAAGCTGACGTAATCGAAATCGAGGGAGTCGTAGTAGAGAAACTCCCGAACGCGATGTTTAAGGTGGAACTGGAGAACGGTCACATCGTACTCGCCCACATCAGCGGCAAGCTGAGAATGAACTTTATCAAGATTCTTCCGGGAGATAAAGTAACGCTGGAGATGTCCCCGTATGACCTCAGTAAAGGAAGAATCATCTGGAGAGATAAATGACCGAAAGCACTTAGCGAAAAAAAGAAATTAATTATTGACTCGGTATTGTATTTGATGCTATACTATGAAATGGTCACTTTTGGGGTGGTGTGCCCGAAAACGACCGGAAGATACAGGCAAAACACAGAAGGGAAGGAGGATTTGACATGAAAGTTAGATCATCAGTAAAACCAATTTGTGAAAAATGCAAAATTATTAAAAGAAAAGGAAGCATCAGAGTAATCTGCGAAAATCCGAAACACAAACAACGTCAAGGCTAGAACATTTAGTGAAAGCAAGCTGTAAGCGCAGCTTGAACTTAGTGTGAAGCCTGTTCGGCGAACTTGGCGAGGTATTATCGAGCCTAGTAAGGCGAACATCCGTATTGTATTCGGATTTTAATTTAGGCGGCTGACAGCATGACACACCAGGAAGTGTGTAGGGCTGTTTGATATACAGTAAGGATACACCGCACCTGTACACAGGTACCGCAGGGCGGGTAGTCTGGCATTTCTGTATATCGCTTCTAATACCCGGCGTTTGCATTGGCGGGACCATGGACAGGGACCGTGCCGGGAAAGGGCGTGGAGGCTTTGAAAACACGCCTGGGCTGGGATATCGGGAAGAAAATGATACCCCGGTAGGATGCAGCGGCACCAGATGCAGAAGGAAAGATTTCTGCAGTGCATCCGCAGCCTCAGTTAAAGTAGATATCAACAAAGAAAATGGAGGAAAGACACATGGCTCGTATTGCAGGTGTAGACTTACCAAGAGACAAACGCGTGGAAATCGGTTTGACTTATATCTATGGAATCGGAAGAACAAGTTCAAACCGTATCCTGGCAGAAGCTGGAGTAGACCCGAACACTCGTGTCAGGGACCTTACCAGCGAAGAAGTAAAGAAAATCAGTGCAGTGATTGATGAGACTCAGATGGTAGAAGGTGACCTCAGGAGAGAAATCCAGCTCAACATCAAGAGACTCAGAGAGATCGGATGCTACCGTGGAATCCGTCACAGAAAAGGACTTCCGGTACGCGGTCAGAAGACAAAGACGAATGCAAGAACATGCAAAGGTCCGAAGAGAACTGTAGCAAATAAGAAAAAGTAGGCCGAAAGTAACTTAGCGAAAACGAGCTGAAAGCGAAGTTTGAGTTTAGTGCGAGGCCGTTCGCGAATCTTAGCGAATGCAAGCTGATAAGCGCAGCATGAGCTTAGCTGAGCGAACTACCTTGATAAAGTATTAAAGAAAGTAGGTTAGTTTAAATGGCAAAGAAAGTTGCGAAAAAAGTAACAAAAAAACGTGTCAAGAAAAACGTTGAACGAGGACAGGCACACATCCAGTCATCTTTTAATAATACGATCGTTACATTAACAGATACACAGGGAAATGCTCTTTCATGGGCAAGTGCAGGCGGCCTGGGATTCAGAGGTTCAAGGAAATCTACTCCGTACGCAGCGCAGATGGCAGCTGAGACAGCAGCGAAAGCGGCACTGGTACATGGTCTTAAATCTGTAGATGTCTTTGTAAAAGGACCGGGATCAGGACGTGAGGCAGCGATCCGTGCCCTTCAGGCATGCGGCATCGATGTAGTCAGCATCAAGGATGTGACTCCGGTTCCGCACAACGGATGCCGCCCGCCGAAACGCAGAAGAGTCTAATCTCAGAGCGTAAAGTCAGGTCATAAAGATATACGGAAGTAACAGAAGCGGCAAAAGACCGCTTACAGGTATAAAATTAGGAGGATAGACATGGCAGTAAACAGAGTTCCTGTTCTTAAAAGATGCCGTTCATTAGGCATGGATCCGATTTATCTCGGAATCAGTAAGAAATCAAACAGACAGCTGAAGAGGTCCAACAGAAAGATGAGTGAGTACGGACTTCAGCTTCGTGAGAAACAGAAAGCAAAATTCATCTACGGCGTTCTCGAGAAACCGTTCAGAAACTATTTCGAGAAAGCAAAACAGATGGAAGGCATGACAGGCGACAACCTGATGAGGCTTCTCGAGTCCAGACTGGACAATGTGATATTCCGCATGGGATTCGCAAGAACAAGAAAAGAGGCAAGACAGATTGTTGACCACAAACATGTGCTCGTCAACGGCAAGCAGGTAAACATCCCGTCCTACCTTGTTAAGGCAGGAGATGTGATTTCCATCAAAGAGACGAAGAAGAGCTCTCCGAGATACAAAGAGATACTCGAGGCGACAGGCGGAAACATGATTCCGGACTGGCTTGAGGTTGATTCAGAGAATCTTACAGGTACAGTAAAAGAGCTTCCGGCAAGAGAAGCAATCGATGTTCCTGTAGACGAGATGCTTATCGTCGAGCTGTATTCTAAGTAATATCAGCTGGAACAGCGTACCCCTTCAACATCTTAAAACCCATAAGGAGGGTCTGTGTAGTGTTTGATTTTAATAAACCGAATATTGAAATTACGGATGTTTCAGATGATAAAAAGTACGGAAGATTTGTCGTGGAGCCTCTGGAAAGAGGCTACGGGACAACGCTTGGAAACTCCCTGAGAAGAATCATGCTTTCTTCTCTCCCGGGAGCGGCGATCAGTTCTGTAAAGATTGACGGCGTCCTTCATGAATTCAGCTCCATACCGGGCGTGAAAGAGGATGTAACAGAAATCATCATGAACCTGAAGTCCCTTGCGATAAGGAATACTTCCGAGTCTGACGAAGCGAAAACGGCTTATATCGAATTTGAGGGTGAAGGCGTTGTCACAGGCGCTGACATCCAGGCAGATTCTGATATCGAGATCGTGAATCCGGACCAGGTCATCGCTACATTGAGCGGCGGAAAAGACTGCAAGCTGTATATGGAGCTTACCATTACAAAAGGCAGGGGATATGTGAGCGCAGATAAGAATAAGACGGAGGACATGCCGATTGGCGTGATCCCGATTGATTCTATCTATACGCCGGTTGACCGCGTGAACCTCACTGTAGAGAATACCCGTGTCGGACAGATTACCGATTACGACAAGCTGACTCTTGACGTGTGGACAAAGGGAACGATGCTTCCGGACGAGGCTGTAAGCCTTGCGGCGAAAGTTTTGAGCGAACATCTGAAGCTCTTCGTCGACCTTTCTGAAGTTGCGCAGGCAGCGGAAGTGATGATTGAGAAAGAGGATGACGAGAAAGAGAAAGTTCTTGAGATGAGCATCGATGAACTGGAGCTTTCCGTGCGCTCATACAACTGCCTGAAGAGAGCCGGCATCAATACGGTAGAAGAACTTACAAACAAGACTCCTGAAGATATGATGAAAGTCCGCAATCTCGGACGGAAATCCCTTGAGGAGGTCCTTGCAAAACTCAAAGAACTCAATCTTGAGCTGAACCAGGGAGAAGAATAAAACAGGAAATTCACTGCCGGTAAGACCGAAGAGCGCGGCAGGGCATTTGATTAATAAGCCCGATGTGCATAACCAGGTGCTTAAAATGGAGGATATTTAAGAATGGCAAAGTATAGAAAACTCGGCAGAACATCAAGCCAGAGAAAAGCATTACTCAGAAATCAGGTAACAGCACTGCTCAACAACGGCAGGATCGTTACGACAGAGGCGAAAGCAAAAGAAATCCGCAAGATTGCTGAAAAGCTCATTGCCATGGCGGTTAAAGAGAAAGACAATTTCGATGAAGTGACTGTAATGGCTAAGGTTGCCCGCAAGGACAAAGACGGCAAGAGAGTGAAAGAAGTTGTTGACGGAAAGAAAGTGACTGTATACGACGAGACAGAGAAGAAGATTAAAAAAGACCAGCCCAGCCGTCTCCACGCAAGACGTGAGATGATGAAGGTCCTCTGCCCGGTCACAGAAGTTCCGGCAAAGGCTGCAGGAAAGAAAGCGGCTACAAAGAAAGTGGACGTAGTGGAGAAGCTCTTCACAGATATCGCACCGAAATATGCGGACAGAAACGGCGGTTACACAAGAATCGTCAAGATTGGACCGCGTAAGGGCGACGCTGCCATGGAAGTTCTCATTGAGCTCGTATAGGCGGCATAACCTGAAAATCATATAGAGAAGAGATTTACCGCCGGGTAAATAAGCTTTGGATGAAAAGCGTTGATTCTGTATCGTCAGGCCTTAGAAGATACAGATTCGGCGCTTTTTCTGCTGTATGGGAGATTCAATGGAAAGGAGAGTAAGAGAATCATGCAATGGCTCTATCTTGTGATTGCAGGCGTTCTGGAGACAGTCTGGTCGACCTGCATGAAGTTTTCGGAGGGGTTCACGGATGTGAAATACACGATATTTACGGTCGTGGGGATGATATTCAGTTTTGTCTTTCTGGCGCAGGCGACCAAATCGCTGCCTCTGGGGACGGCGTATCCGGTATGGACAGGAATCGGGGCGCTGGGCGCTGTCGTAATCGGAGTGGTGATGTTTAAAGAACCGGTCACAGCGGCGCGCATCTTCTTTGTATCGCTGCTGCTGATAGGCATCGTGGGATTAAAGGCGACATCCGGGCACTAGCATGGGCTGAGCGGGACAAAAGCCGGAAAAAACGCTGAGAGAATGGAATTCAATCCGTTCATCTCAGCGCATTTTTTATCTGTTATTTCCATGCCTGTCCGGGTCTGTCTTAAGAGGACTTTCCGGCATGTATTCTACCAGGACTGGAAGAAGACATTTCCATGTACGACGACCCCGTCTCTTCCGGAAGCCTCGTAGAGGAAGTAATAGCAGTCAGCAACGGATGCAAGGCGCACGCCGTTGATGGCATCCTGAGCCACCCGCATGGAGAGGGCGGTCGGTCCTCTGCTGATGACTTTGTTCAGACGTGCGGACCCGACAGGCTCGAACTGACCCTTGGCGTAGATGACGCCGGGAATGGTATTCGGGAAGAGCGGGCTTTCCACACGGTTCATGATGACTGTCGCAACTGCGAGCAGACCGTCGTATTTCTGATATGCCTCGCACTCGATCATCGCGGCAAGGAGGGTCAGGTCATCTGTGGAAACGCTCATGCTTCCGCTCTGGATATATCCTGAACCGCCTGAGGAACCGGAATTCCCTGAGCTTCCGGAATTTCCGGAGCTGCCGGATGCGGAAGTCTCTGTCGCTGCTTCTCCTCTGGACTCAGCATCTGCAGCAAGGGCTGCCGCCTGCTCGGCTTTTGCCGCGTCAAGACGCGCCTGGACATCTGCGAGACTGGTAGAGGTAGCGTTTGCCTTTGCCTGGAGCTCTGACTTCTGGGACTTGAGCTGTGTCTCAAGGTCTGTCAGGGATGCCTGCTGAAGCTTCAGGTCGTCCTGCTCATCTTCGATGGTCTGATGGATTGCCTTTAAGTCGTTTAAGGCTTCCCGGTCATAGGTGCTGAGATTTTCAATAAAATCAGCTTTGTTCAGGAAGTCAGCCATATCCTCGGCAGAGAAGAGCAGTTCCAGCATGGAGGTATTACCGTGTTCGTACATATATTTAATACGGTCTTTCATATCCTCGTACTGCTGCGCTTCATTTGCCTCTGCTTCGGCGAGCTCATCGGAAGTGCGGGCGATCTCGCTGTTGAGCATTTCCACCTGCATCTCTGTATCGGAAATCTGCTCGCCAAGCTCCATGATTTCCGAGTTGATTCCCTGCAGTTCGCTCTGGAGCGAAGAGGACTGGCTCTCGAGACTGTTGACTTTGTCATTGTCTGCGGATACAGGGATGACCGTAAGTATGACGGCCAGTGAACATGTCAGGGCAATCCCGGACTGCAGCCATCGCTTGTTTAGGTTTTTCATGGTTAATAATCCTTTCTCCGTATTTAAAAAAATGAATATCTTAAGCCACTGGAGCTCTATTATACTACAAATTGCGTAATTTGGCAAACTCTGATAGAATAAAATAGATGAAAAAAAGTATAAATTTGTTACAATTCAGTCGTCCGGCTGAAAAAATCACATCTGGAGAGGATGAAACAGGATGCGGAAGATAAGAATGGTCGGTCTGGACCTGGACGGAACACTCCTCAATGACCGAAAGGAATTTACGCCGCGCTGCCGGGAGGCGGTGGCAGCGGCGCTGGCGCAGGGCGTCGTTGTGCTCGTCGCCACAGGGCGCCCGTGGATGGGAGTCCCGGAGGAATTGCGGGAATTCCCGGGGATGGATTACGCCCTCACGTCAAACGGCGCGAGAATCCTTGATACCCGGAGCGGACAGGTGCTCAGCGAACACCTGCTCTCTCCCGGACTGGCGGAGCGCGCCCTCTCTGTGTGCGCAAGATACGATACGCTTAAGGAAGTCTACTTTGACGGGCAGGGGTATGCGGAAGCAGAGAAGATGGCGCGGGTGGAGGTCTATCACAAAAATCCGAACATGTGGGAATACATGCGCAGGACAAGGATACCGGTTCGGGATGTCACAGAGCTTGTGCAAAAGGAAAACCGGGGGCTTGACAAAGTCCAGGCGCTCTTTGCGGACATGGAGGAGCGGACCCGCGCATGGAAGGACCTGGAAGCAGAAAAAGGGCTTGAGCTCGTGGGGTCTCTGGGTTACAATATAGAAATCAACGCGGCGGGAGTCAATAAGGGCACCGGTCTGGTCAACCTGGGGCGGATGCTCGGAATCCGCCGCGAGGAAATCATGGCGTGCGGCGACGGAGACAACGATGCCGCCATGCTGCGGGAAGCAGGCTTTGGGGTGGCCATGGCGAACGCGGAAGAGAAAGTAAAAGAAGCGGCAGACTATATCACGCGCTCCAATGAGGAGGACGGCGTGGCGGAAGCGATTGAAAAATTTGTTCTGAGAGGAGAATAGGGGTTATGCTTGATATTTTAAAAGCGGTTATCTTTGGTATTGTGGAGGGAATCACAGAGTGGCTTCCAGTGAGCAGTACCGGACATATCATCCTGCTCGACGAGCTCATCCGGCTCGGGCAGGGAGAAGAATTTATGGAAATGTTTGAGGTGGTGATACAGCTGGGGGCAATCCTCGCTGTCGTCGTCCTGTATTTTCACAGGCTGAATCCGTTTTCGCCGAAGAAGACGGAGAAGCAGAAACGGATGACCTGGCAGATCTGGTTCAAGGTGTTTATCGGCTGTCTGCCTGCAGGTATCATCGGCGTGCTGTTCAACGAATGGATTGACACCCATCTGTTCCACTGGCCGGTGGTTGCCGCGATGCTCATCGTCTACGGCGTCCTGTTCATCATCGTGGAAAACTATCAGAAAGGAAAAGAACCGGCAGTGACGAAGATGTCGCAGCTGACGCTTCCCATGATCCTGGTCATCGGCGTGTTCCAGATGCTCGCCATGATACCCGGGACTTCCCGCTCGGGCGCGACCATCGTAGGCGCGCTCATGATAGGCGTGTCCAGGAGCCTTGCGGCGGATTATACATTTTTCCTCGCCATCCCGGTTATGTTCGGGGCGAGCGCCCTCAAGCTCATCAAGTTCGGCTTTCACTTTACGGCGCTGCAGGCAGCGGTCCTTCTTGTGGGAATGGCGGTTTCCTTTATCGTGTCTGTCGTGGCGATTAAATTTCTGCTCCGGTACATACAGAACAATGACTTTAAGATTTTCGGATATTACCGCATCATCCTGGGCGTCATTGTGATTCTGTTCTTCGGCATCCGGTCCATGCTGTAACGAATGCATATTTTTTCAACTGAGGGGTTGAAATTTGCGGAAAACGTGCTACACTTATAAAGATAATCTGTATGATTATGCAAATTAAAGTTTAAATGGAGGAATGAATCATGAAAAAGTTACTGGCAGTAAGCCTGACAGCAGCACTCGCAGTCGGAATGCTCGCAGGATGCGGCGGCAGCAGCGACGACAGCGAAGGCGGTTCTGAAAGCAGCGCGAAGACTGCAAAAGTCATCGACGTGGACCTCACGGATGAGGAGTATGCATTCGGCGTTGACAAGAACCAGCCGGAGCTTCTGGAACAGGTAAATACATTTATCAATACCATCAAAGAAGACGGGACTCTGGATGAAATCTGCGACAAGTATTTCGGCGGCGGCGAGCCGACGCCGGTAGAGTCTGCAGAGCTGGATGATTCCAAAGACCAGCTTGTTGTAGCGACCAATGCGGCGTTCGAGCCTTTTGAGTACATGGAAGGCGAGAGCTATGTAGGCATTGATATGGAGATTGCAGCGCTCCTTGCAGAAGAGCTCGGTCAGGAACTCGTAATACAGAACATGGATTTCGATGCGGTATGCCTCTCTGTAGGACAGCACAAATGCGACATCGCCATGGCAGGTCTGACTGTTACGGAAGACAGGGAAGAGTATGTGACATTCTCAGATTCCTACTATCAGGCATCCCAGAGGCTCATCGTGCCCAGCGACGATACGACTTTTGACGAGATGACAGATGCGGACACCATCGCAGCAGCTCTCGGCGAGCTGGATTCTTCCGTACAGATAGGCGTTCAGCAGGGAACGACAGGAAACAGCTACGTAGAGGGAGACGAAGGATTCGGATTCCCGGGGCTGGAAGCAACCTGCAAGACATACAAGAACGGTTCTCTCGCAGTACAGGATATGCTCAATGGAAACATTGACTACGTCATCATCGACGCAGCGCCTGCAGCAGCCATCACAGCAGCGATAAACGAGATGCAGTAAGAGGCGCCGCGGCGCGGACATTTCGCGCAGGATGCGCGGGATGTGGGAAAAATAAGGACACACAGCCGGAAGGAAAATACAGGCATCATGGGGAGCGGCACAGGATGCAGGCATTTTCCTTCTTTTTAAGAAGGGAATAGAATGGAGAATTTTAGTCAGAGAATAGACAAGTTCATAGAAGTGTTCATTGCGCAGAACGGATACACGAGGGTGCTCGAGGGTCTGCAGAACACACTTCTCATCGCGATTACAGGTCTGGTCGTCGGCATCCTGATAGGAACCCTCATCGCAACAGTGAGGGTTATCCCGAAGTATAACAGGCTTCCGAGGATATTAAACGGCATATGCAGCTTTTATGTGGCGCTCTTCCGAGGAACGCCGATGGTGGTCCAGCTCCTTGTGGCGTACTATGTCATCCTGCCGCTCTTCGACAGCAATATGAACGGCGTGCAGGTGGCGATGCTCGTATTCGGTCTGAACAGCGGCGCCTACATATCGGAAATCATGCGCAGCGGCATCCAGTCTGTGGATATCGGACAGATGGAGGCAGGGCGCGCCGTGGGCTTAAGCTTTGGCACGAGCATGACGAAGATCGTGATTCCGCAGGCGGTCAAGAATATCCTTCCCACACTGGGAAATGAATTCATCACGCTTGTCAAAGAGACTTCTGTTGTCAGCTTTGTGGCGGCGGCAGATTTGTACGTGGCGTTCAACTATATCGGTTCAAACAGTTATGACTTTATGGTGCCGTATCTGGTGATGGCTCTGATCTACATCGTCCTGGTGCTCATCATCTCGCTGTTTGTCAAATTACTGGAAAGGAGCCTGAAGAAGAGTGATAGACGTAATTAATCTCAGAAAAAGCTTCGGGGAGCTTGAAGTCCTTAAGGGAGTCAATATCACCATAAACAAAGGCGATATCGTGGCAGTGCTCGGTCCTTCCGGCTCCGGCAAGAGTACCTTCCTCAGATGCCTGAACTGCATGGAAGACCCCACATCCGGCAGCATCATCTTCAAGGGCGTCGATATTGCGGACATGAAGGTGGATATCAACCTTCACCGCAGGCATATGGGAATGGTATTCCAGCATTTCAACCTGTTCAATAATAAGACTGTGCTGCAGAATGTGATGATGGCGCCGGCATACTTAAGGTGCCAGGACCTGAAAAAGGCAAAGCGGAAGAACAGGATGATACGCCTGAAAAACATGTTCCGCAGCAGGAAAGAGGAGCTCATCCCGGTTACAACGACCAAGGAGCAGATCAGGAGCGAGGCGAAACAGCAGGCGCTGGACCTGCTGAAGCGCATCGGGCTTGACGACAAGGCGGACGTCTATCCGTCCACCCTGTCCGGCGGTCAGAAACAGAGAGTGGCGATCATCCGCTCGCTGGCAATGAACCCGGACGTCATCCTCTTCGATGAGCCCACATCCGCATTGGACCCGGAGATGGTAGGCGAAGTGCTCGACCTGATGAAAGAGCTGGCAAGAGACGGCATGACCATGGTCGTTGTGACCCACGAGATGGGATTTGCCAGGGAAGTGGCGTCCAGAGTGATATTTATGGATGACGGGCAGATACTGGAAGAGGCTCCGCCGGAAGAGTTCTTCGGGAATCCGAAGGACGAACGGCTCAAAGAATTCCTCTCCAAGATTTTATAATCCGGAGACAACGGAAATGTCAGAGTGTTTCTGCCGGACAGGCAGGGAAAACGCCGGACTGCGGCTGCATTGCAGCAAAGCGGGAGACGCCGCTTTTGTCTGCAGGAGCGGCGGTGCCGGCGTAATTTTGTATCAGACGAAAGGACGCAGTGACATGAGATATGAACGGATGAAAAAGGCGAGATTTATCAGGCGTCCAAACCGCTTTATCGCCTATGTGGAAGCAGACGGGAAACAGGAAACCGTGCATGTGAAAAATACCGGTAGATGCGCGGAACTTCTGGTGCCCGGAGCGGAAGTCTACCTGCAGGAGAGCGGCAACCCTGACCGGAAGACAAAATGGGACCTGATTGCGGTACAGAAAGGGGAGCGGCTCATCAATATGGATTCCCAGGCCCCCAACCGTGCAGCGCGGGAATGGGTCGAATCCGGGGCGTACTTCCAGGGTGTTACCGCCGTGCGGCCGGAGACTGTATACGGCAGTTCCCGGCTGGACCTGTATGTGGAGGCGGGAGAGCGGAAGATATTCGTGGAAGTAAAGGGCGTGACACTGGAGGAGGACGGCGTGTGCCGTTTCCCGGATGCGCCCAGCGAGCGGGCGGTCAAACATCTGGGTGAGCTGGTCCGCGCGGTGAAAGAAGGCTATGAGGCTTATGTGCTGTTCGTCATCCAGATGGAGGGCGTGCGGTACTTTACCCCCAATGCGGACACCCATCCGGAATTTGCCGAAGCGCTGAAAAAAGCGGCGGCAGCAGGCGTCGGCATCCTGGCATATGACTGCAGGGTCACGCCGGAGTCCATGGAAATCAAAGACCCGGTGGATGTGGTCCTGGAATGTCCGCGCCTGAAAGAGGCGGTGAGACCCCTGACGGAATGGTACCGGGAGCACCGGCGGGACCTTCCCTGGAGAAAACGGATGGACGCATACCGGGTCTGGATATCGGAAATTATGCTCCAGCAGACGCGGGTGGAGGCAGTCAAACCCTATTACGAGCGCTTCTTAAAAGAACTCCCGGATGTGGAAGCTCTTGCGAATGTCCCGGAAGAGCGGCTTTTGAAGCTGTGGGAAGGACTGGGGTATTACAACCGGGCGCGGAACCTGAAAGCGGCGGCCATCCAGGTGATGGAAGAGTACGGAGGCAGATTCCCGGAGACGTATGAGGAAATCCGGTCCCTCAAAGGCATCGGGAACTATACGGCGGGCGCCATCAGTTCCTTTGTATACGGGATACCAAGACCCGCTGTGGACGGAAATGTCCTGCGCGTCGTCACGCGCATCACAGCGGACGCAGATGATATCGCAAAGGCGGGGACAAAGGCGAAGATTGAGGCGGAAGTGGGCGAAGTGATACCGGGAGACGCCCCCGGAGATTTCAATCAGAGCCTCATTGAGCTGGGAGCCACGGTCTGCCTGCCAAACGGAGAACCGGACTGCGCGTCGTGTCCGGTGCAGGATATCTGCCTGGCGCACGCCCAGGGCAGGGAGACGGAATTCCCGGTAAAGACAAAGGCAAAGGCGAGGCGGATAGAGGAGCGCACGGTCTTCATCTTCCGGGATGCAAAGCGGACAGCGGTCTGCAGGCGCCCGGACAAGGGGCTGCTGGCGGGATTGTATGAATTCCCGAACTGCCTGGGGCATCTGGACAGTGACGGAGCCATCCGCTATGGCAAAACCCTGGGGCTGCTCCCGGTCCGCGTCCGCAGCCTGGGAGAGGCGAAGCACATCTTCAGTCATGTGGAATGGCATATGACCGGGTATGAACTGCTGGTGGACGAGCTGGAGAAAAGCGGCAGCGGAAGCGGGCTTATCTTCGCAGAGATACGGGAGCTGAAAGAACACTTCCCCATGCCGTCGGCATTTGAACCTTATATGCCGGAATGACCTGCAGGCTGTCCCGGGACAGGTCGGGATTCCCGGAACAAACCAGAGTTCACTCGGTTTTCTTGAAAGTGGGAGCTGCATTTGGTATAATGGATACGGTTAGAATAGAAAACACAGGAGAATCATTGAAGAATGAGTGAGAAACCATCTATTTCCAGACAGCAGCAGAAATCGCGTGAGACGAAAGAAAAAATCTTCCAGGCGGCAAAGCGCATCCTTCAGAAAAAAGGATACGAAGAACTGTCCATCAAAAACATCTGTGAAGAGGCGGGAGTGTCCAACGGGAGCTTTTATCATCATTTCAAGACAAAGGACGACCTCCTTTCCTATTATATCGAGGACCAGCCGAAGATAGACCCGGACCTGCTGGAACTTCCGGACAGCGCGGAAGGCGTGAAAGACGGCATCATACAGGTTTATATGAACTATGTAAAATACTGCAGGGAGCTGGGAGTCGAATTCATGGCGGAATACTATGATACGAAGAACCAGGCGCTCAATGCGGCGATACGCGCAGAGCGCCCCTATCCCATCGTCACCGTGCAGACTTATGTGGAAAAGGCAATCAGGGAAGGCATCGTCAGGCTGCATGTGGGGATCGATGAATTTACGACGGATATCCGGATGATCGTCATCGGAAATGTATTCGAGTGGTGTGTGAAGCACGGGGCGGCAGATTTTGAGGGAAATATGAGCCGTTCCCTCCGGATGTATCTGGATGCGGCACTGTCCGGCAGTGCAGACAGAACACGCGGGTAGACAAAAATGAATGGAATCTGTGACTTTATCATCAATCCAAAAGCGCGCTCCGGCATGGGAGAGATGGTCTGGCGGCGGCTGGAACCGGAGCTGAAAAAAAGAAGGGTCCCCTACCGGGCGCATCTGACCGGGAGCCGGCGGCATGCGGAGCACATCGCGGAAGCTATCACGGCGGACGGCATGGAACATACTCTGGTGGTGCTGGGCGGCGACGGGACGTTAAATGAAGTCGTGAACGGGATAAAAGAGCCGGAAAAGGCGATCCTGGGATATATCCCCGCCGGTTCCGGCAATGATTTTTCCAGAGGGCTTGCCATCCCGTCGGAGCCGCTCTGCGCGCTGGAGCGAATCCTGCGCCGTGAAGGCATGCGCAGGATTGACATCGGAGTGCTGGAACGGGCGGGAAGCGAGCGGCGGTTCGTGGTGAGCGCGGGAGCCGGGTTTGACGCGGCGGTCTGCCATGAAATCTGCGTCTCCCGCTGGAAAACGATGCTCAACAAGATCGGGCTTGGGAAGCTCAGTTATACGGCAGTGGCGCTGGACCGGCTGAAAAAAGACCGTCCGGTGCGGCTGGAACTGGAATTCCCGGATGGCAGCAGGGAGGTCTGCGGACGGACGTATTTTGCGGCATTTCTGAACCTTCCCTATGAGGGCGGAGGATTTCGCTTTGCGCCGGAGGCGCTCCCGGATGACGGGATGCTCGACGTCCTGGTCCTGCATGACGTCCCGCTGTGGAAGATTCTCTTTCTCCTGCCTCTGGCATTTGGCGGAAAGCATGTGCATTTTAAAGGGGTCACACTGCACCGGTGCACCGGTGTCCGCATGGGCGCAGACCGGGCGCTGCCGCTGCATACGGACGGAGAGCCGGGATTTTTGCGGAGAGACATCCGGGTGCGGTGCGAAAAAGAGAAACTTCGGGTGCTCGGATGCGGAAAAATCTTTAATGTTTTGTGAAGACGGTTGTTGGCTGTTTTAAATCGTGCTATAATCGGTTGCAGGCTTAGTTTTGACAGAAAACAGTAAAAGGGGCGTCGATAATGAAGCTGAAAGACAGAATCGCAGGGCTTGCCGTAAAATACAGACACGCGTGGGTGTTTTTATATATTCTTATTTATATGCCGTGGTTTCTGTTCCTGGAAAGGCACGTGACCACACACTATCACGTCATCCAGATCAGGCTGGATGAGCAGATACCGTTTATCGAGTATTTTATCGTCCCGTATCTGATGTGGTTCGCATTTATCGCCGCAGTATTTCTCTGGTTCTTCTTCCATGATGTGCCGGGGTTCTACAGGATGGCGAAGTTCATGTTTACCGGGATGACGATTTTCCTCATTATATCGACCGTGTTCCCGAACGGACAGGACTTAAGACCGGTGGTTTTTGAGAGAGACAATATTTTTGTAGATATGGTAAGGGCGCTCTACCGGACGGATACATGTACGAACGTATTCCCGAGCCTGCATGTGTTCAATTCACTGAGCGCGTGCATCGCCATCAGCGGATGCGAAAAGCTCAGGGAGCACAGGGGCGTCTGCATGGGCGCCTATGTACTGGCAGGACTGATCATACTCGCGACGATGTTCCTGAAACAGCATTCGGTGCTGGACGTACTGGGAGCCAGCGTGATGGCATATGTGCTGTACCAGTTCGTCTACGCGCCTCACAAGCGCCGCGTGCCGAAATATACGAGACAGAAACGGCCGCTGCTGCAGAATAAATGACAGCAGGGCTGACTGTCCGGGACTGATGGATATGCCCGGGCATGTGAACGATCAGAGGAGGGAAAAGGAAAATGAAGAAGATTATGCTGACCGGGGACCGCCCCACGGGAAAACTCCATGTGGGACACTACGTGGGGTCCTTAAGGCGCCGGGTAGAGCTTCAGAATACAGGAGATTTTGACGAGATATTTATCATGATAGCCGATGCACAGGCGCTCACGGACAATGCAGACAACCCGGAGAAAGTTCGCCAGAACATCATCGAGGTGGCGCTGGATTATCTTGCCTGCGGACTGGACCCGGAGAAATCCACGATCCTGATACAGTCCCAGATACCGGAGCTGTGCGAGCTTTCGTTTTATTATATGAACCTTGTGACCGTCTCCCGCCTGCAGCGCAATCCTACGGTTAAGTCGGAGATACAGATGCGCAACTTCGAGGCGAGCATCCCGGTTGGATTCTTTACCTATCCGATCAGCCAGGCGGCAGATATCACGGCGTTCAAGGCGACGGTCGTGCCGGTGGGCGAAGACCAGATGCCGATGCTGGAGCAGACAAAGGAAATCGTGCACAAATTCAATTCCGTGTACGGCGAGACTCTGGTGGAACCGAAGATACTCCTTCCCGAGAACCAGGCATGCATGCGCCTGCCGGGTACGGACGGCAAGGCGAAGATGAGCAAGTCGCTGGGCAACTGCATCTATCTGTCCGAAGAGCCGGACGAGATTAAGAAAAAAGTATTCAGCATGTTTACGGACCCGAACCATATCCGTATCGAGGACCCGGGCAGCCTAGAGGGAAATACGGTGTTCACTTACCTGGATGCATTCTGCAGACCGGAGTACTTCCCGGAATTCCTTCCGGAGTATGAAAATCTCGATGAGCTGAAGGCGCATTACCAGAGAGGCGGACTGGGAGACATGAAAGTGAAGCGCTTCCTGAACAATGTGCTTCAGGCGGAACTGGAGCCCATCCGGAACCGGAGAAAGGAATTCCAGAAGGACATCCCCGCTGTTTATGAGATGCTCAAGGCAGGCACGGAGAAGGCGGAGAAAGTGGCGGCGGAGACGCTCCGCGATGTGAAAGCCGCGATGAAGATTAATTACTTCGATGATGAAGAACTGGTCCGGATGCAGACGGCAAAATATACAGAAGAATAAAAAATACAGACATATGTCAGGCAGGGGATTCACCCTGCCTGTTTTCCTTTCAGGGCTGACCCTTTCTTTTGCACGGAAGAGAAAGAAAAAAGAGCATTCTGTGGTGGAATGCTCTTTTTCTACGTGCGATAGAAGATTCGAACTCCCGACCTTCTGGTCCGTAGCCAGACGCTCTATCCAGCTGAGCTAATCGCACATAGGATGTCTGCTGTATCTTTCAACAGCAGAATCAAGTATAGTACATTTTCCGCAGGGTGTCAAGGATTTTTGAAAAAAATTTGTGAAACACCGTTGCACACGGACGCTGCCCCTGTCAAAAGCCCGCGGGCTATTCCTGCCGGTAATAGCTGAAAAAGTCAGCCATTTTTCCCATGGCTTCCCTGAGCACTTCAATCCGCGGAAGATAGACGATGCGGAAATGGTCGGGCTGCGCCCAGTTGAACCCTCCGCCGTGGATGAGGAGGATTTTCTTCTCCCGGAGCAGATCGAGGGCAAACTGCTCGTCGTTGGTGATATTGAACCGCTTTGCGTCCAGCTTCGGGAAGATGTAGAATCCGGCTTTCGGCTTCACGGCGCTGATTCCGGGAATCTCGGTAAGCGCCTTGTAAATGTAATCGCGCTGCTCCCGGACGCGTCCGCCCGGCGCAATGTATCCGCGCACGCTCTGGTGACCGCCGAGCGCTGTCTGGACAATGGACTGAGCGGGCACATTGGAGCAGAGGCGCATGTTGGAGAGCATCTTGAGACCCTCGATATAATCTTTTGCCGCTTTCTTGTTGCCGCTTAAGACCATCCATCCGATGCGGAATCCCGCAATCATATGTGACTTGGAAAGACCGCTGAATGTAATGCAGAACAGGTCCGGCGCCATGGAAGCGATGGAAATGTGCTCTGCATCATCCATGACCAGGCGGTCATAAATCTCATCCGAGAAGATGATGAGCTGATGTTCCCGCGCAACATCGACAATCTGCTGGAGTACTTCTCTTGGATAGAGCGCTCCGGTGGGATTGTTCGGGTTGATGATAACGATTGCTTTTGTGCGGTCTGTAATCTTCTTCCGGATGTCTTCGATGTCCGGATACCACTCAGACGCTTCGTCACAGATATAGTGGACGACATTGCCGCCGGCGAGGGTCGCACAGGCGGTCCACAACGGGTAATCAGGCGAGGGGATGAGAATCTCGTCGCCGTCATCCAGCAGTGCGGACATACAGAGGTTGATGAGTTCGCTGACGCCGTTCCCGGTATAGATGTCTTCCACAGAGACATTGGGGATATTCTTGAGCTGAGCGTACTGCATGATGGCTTTTCTGGCAGAGAAAAGCCCCTGGGCATTGGAATAGCCCTCGCATTCCGTCAGCTGCTGGCGCATGTCGTAGATGACTTCGTCCGGAGTGCGGAAACCGAACGGCGCAGGATTCCCGATGTTCAATTTCAGTATCTGCGTGCCGTTCTCCTCCATCCTTGCCGCTTCATCCACGACCGGACCCCTCACATCATATAAAACATTATCGAGTTTGGAAGATTTTTTAAATGTTCTCATAGTTCTCTCTCCTGAAGATTTGCTGTGCGCTGTCTGTGCCGGCTGGGATGCCGGAGAAATGTTCCCCTCTCCTGAGCGGAGCCATGCCTCGTCAACGTGAAGGGCATCCGCCAGGAAACGCATGGTATCCGCGCGGGGAACCGTTTTTCCGCTGACATACTGGCTGATGTGGCTTTTGCCGAGCTTTACGCCGCATGCGGCGGCGGCGCGCACAAGGTCGACCTGTTTCATGCCCTGCTGCGCCATGGCTTCGCGCAGGCGCTGGGCAAATGTTTCATTAGACATCGTCGGTCCTCCTGAAAGTTCAAAATAGAAAAGTTCAATTTGACTGTGAATACTATAACATGAAAGGAAGGGAAGTTCAATATAAAGTTCAAGATTTTGAGGACGGTGATTTAAAATGATGGCGCAACAAGGCAGCCTTTCATTTTATATTTGTCTGCTCTGATAATAGATATGCAGTACTCCATAGGTGTTTTATTTATATCTGTTGTCACCTGTTTTACAAAAAATGCAGCAGCATTTTCCTGCGTGTTCAGCAGGTGGGCTTCATGTGAAGAGAGGTGTGTGATGGAAATCGTGTGCTCCTGCTCGCATAGTTTAATATTATAGAAGTTTTCTAATATTTTATAAAGAGAGTGCCTGCCGAAATCAAAATTTTCAAGTCCGGGACAGCTCTCGGCGGGAAGATGCGCAGTTTCCAGAAACAGAGGGATATCATTCAGGTAGCGGACTCTCTGGAGCAGGTACACAGGACTTCCGATATGCAGGTCCAGGGAAAGAGCTACTTTTTTGGGTGCTTCTATGATCCGCAGGTCGATGACTTTGCTTCGTACATGGTGCCCGTCAGCTTCCCAGCCGGCTGTGTAAGAGATGAAGCTTTTGGCGTCTTCCACATATTTGGGAGGCGCGATAAAATTTCCTTTTCCATGAACGGAATAGATGATTCCTTCGTTTTTCATTTCCTGCAGGGCATCGCGGAGTGTGACGCGGTTGGCAGAAAAAATCTCGCAAAGGGTCCGCTCAGAAGGAAGTGCGCTGTGTGCGGATAAATGATTTGTCTCGATGTATTCTTCTAATTGTTCGCGCACATGGTCGCGTGCAAATTGAGTTAATCTACCCATGTTCTGTGCTCCTCTTCTAATTCATGACAGCAGAAAATATAAATTTCTTTCCGCTGGAATAGGATTTTGTATATTCGATCACGCGCCCGTTCTGGTCTGTGATTGTTTCGGTCAGCATAAAAACGGGTTCGCCTTCGGGGACATCCAGAAGAATGGACTGAGGCGATGAAATCTGTGCGATCTCCAAAGTCTGGATATCATGATACGGCACGATGCCCATTTGATCATAGATGGCAGACAGAGAGTAAACCTGAAAATCATACTGTTCGATGTCCGGTATCAGGCTGAGGGGGAGATGTATGTATTCCAGTGTATATGGCTCTCCATCTCCCAGACAGACCCGGAAAATCTGAAAAATTTCTTCTTCCGGCGGGACATGGAAGATGCGGGAATATTTCCAGCCGGCTGTACGTTTTCCTGAATATATGAGTCTGTAGGAAGGCGTGAGTCCCATGTCGATCAGAAAAGGCGTAGTTCCCTGGATCGTATCGAAAGCCGAGTTTATTTTAGGGCGATTTACATATGTTCCTTTTCCTGGTTTGGGAAGAAGGAGTCCTGCTTCGATCAGCAGGCTCAGTGCTTTTCGGATGGTCATTCGATTCACACCGTATTTCTGAGCCAGTTCGCGCTCGGATGGGATGAACTGACCAAAGCGATATTCTTCTTTTTCGATTTTTTCTCTTATCAGTTCTGCAATTTGTCTGTACAGTGGCGATTGTCTTTTCATAAAACCTCCTGTTTGGAATTTACGACTGGTATACAAAATAATACAGGGTTCAAAATAGCAAACCGAATCAAATTGGTATATTTGTTCTGCTAAAAGGTATAAAGCAAAATAGCATTATATCCAATGCTATTCCCAAAGAGGTATAGTGAACAAAATTAAAGGTATATTTCTATTAGCTGTGTTTTCATTATACCTCATCATATATAAAATGTAAAGTGGTATATAAATAATAAAAAATAATCAACAAAATATAATACGTCAATTTGTGAAATATGCATAAAAATAAAGAGAAAATATTATAATAAATAGATATAACATATAGTATTGACTGGAGAAATGACTAGTGGTATGCTTAAAACAGCAAATATATATTTGGTATACCAATGCGCGCGGTATAAAGAAAAAAGATGAGAAAAGAGGTGGATAATGTCGTGATTCATTTTGATGAAC
>DXAL01000031.1 GCA_019117125.1 Candidatus Mediterraneibacter merdipullorum | reverse complement strand
GGGGTGAAGCGCATCAGCCCGATGGACTCCCCGGTATGGTCTTCCCCCTCATGGACGCCGATGTGGAGCGCCAGATTCTGGTAGATACGGGTGTCAGAAGGACTGATGACATGCGCCAGGCACACTTCTTTTCCGGGCACGCGCACGCGCGTCAGACGCAGCCGCTTCCCTTTCAGATGTTCGTAATCATCATGGAACAGAAGTTCCAGATATTCCTCTCTCGTCATTCGAGCCATAGCTGCACTTCCTATCTCTTCGTGATGTTGCAGACGACATATCCCAGCGTATCGCGGAAATACTCCACGACCTGCGTCAGCGCAGCCGTAACATCTGAAATCTCACCGGTAATGATGAGCGTGCCGGTAAAGCGGTCTGCGAACCCGAGGTACACGTTTCCGCTCTTTACCGCGATATCTGATGCGATTACCGCAGACTCCGGCGGCGTCATGTTCATAATTCCAATCGCTGAGGAGCGGTAATCAAGCTGAGGGTTCAGTCCCAGCTTCTGATAGATGATGGGAGCCGGTCCGCCCATCACGTGAGCGAATGTGATTTCTTTTCCGGCTACAGTCTCCTGCACGATTCTGATTTGTTCTCCGTGGTCATTTGCCATTTGTTTTCTTCCTCTTTCCTCTTATATACTGGTCGAAACAGAACTCGTCTTCTTCTCTAAAAAGAATACTATTCTGGAGGGGGAATGTCAAGGTGATTTCCAGTTCGAGAAGAGACTGCACATTTTACATTTCTCCCGAAACATACAGGAGGACCTGCAGGGTTTTCGCCCTTCCAGCTCCTCCGTCGTATCATAGATACATTATTCTTTTAACTGTTTTCTCTTCATATTGACAATTCCATATAATATCAGACCGACGCCTGCTATGCCGCCCAATATCAAAACTATAATATAAAAATTTGCATTAAAGCATATAGGATTCGACCAGTCAGAAAAATCAGCCAAGAGAATCGTCAACTGTTTTTTATGCTCGGCAAAATATACATACACGTCATTTGTAAATGCCGTCCAAATACAACTTATCATGATAATCAAACCCGCTTTAATCCATACGTTTACCGGAAGGTACCTTGCTGTCAGGAAAATAAGACATACTCCCGTCAGCAGAATAAGTGAAACGGTATAGCCGGTTTTCATTCCTTCTGTATCGCCTGAATGGTTGCATACTTCAAAAATAGTAAGAAAAAGCCACAATGTATCCCATGTCAATGTCATCAATGCTTTTTTATCAGCCAAAACCGGCGGCAGTGTTATATTCCTGATTACGAGTGGGAAAAATACAATCGATAATCCAAAAACTGTTGGTATTGTCCACAAAATAAATTCTCCGCCGCCATTCATCCGGTCTACAAAAAAGAAGATAAGAAGCAGCGATATTATGCCGGCCAATATACTTTTTGCCATTCTTCTCCGTGCAGAAAGAAGCGGTACAACCAACAGCGACGCAATCAGCAGCATGGAGGCCGTTAATACGGCAAACACTGCCAGTCCTCCGCCAGTACTTACTGATACAATAAATGTAATTACAATTGGAACCAACAGTATCAGGGCTATCACAATTCCTGCCCTTGCCTATATCTTTCATCAGTTCCGCCCATGCTTGATAAGTTGGATAAAGTCTTTTTCGTGTTGTCATGCTGTCTGTCGGCTTTTCTAAAAATCGTATTTTGCTGTTCAATACTTCCATTGCCAGCCCTGCCACATCTCTATAACGGAACTTCCTTAATGGTTATCTGACACCAGTCTATCAAGGCACTTAATTCTTCTTTCTGTCGTATTACTCCCCTGTTAGTGTAGGGGAGTTCTGGAAGAAAACTTCCGCTTCTTTCTTCCAATTTTATCAAACCTCCTTATCCGCAATGGTGTTGCCATTGACCTGCCCTCAACCTGCCGTTTGGTACGTCAGAACGAGGGTAGGAACTTTGACCGCCTACATATTTTTGTTTGCAACAGGACGGATACCCTTACAGGTAATCTTCTCACTTCCTTAATCTTAAATTGAAAATTGTCCACGCTATCTCTGTTAAAAATAACGCAGACAATATCTCTACTATCTGCGTCATTCCTATAATGTCTTTTTGAAATCTTTACTCCATTTTTACTCCATTTTAAAAATCTGTTACGATATTTTACGGTATTCTATGATACCTTTTCTTTGAAGAAAAATGTCTGTAACCCTTGATTTCAAGCGAACTTTTCAATATTCTCAAGCACTCTATTCTGTTGTGAGATTTTCTTCTCAATTATTTCATCACGATATTAACAATCTTCTTCGGCACGTAGATCTCTTTGATCACATTGCCGGTGAGTTTATCCGCGACAGCCGCTTTTCCGGCTGCGATGGCCTCGTCTTTTGACGCCTCGGCGGAAATGCTGATGACGGCTTTTGTCTTGCCATTGATCTGGACCGGTATCTCGATCTCATCATCTTTCATCGCATTCTCGTCGTAGGACGGCCATCCCGCCTTGAACACAGTCTCAGCGTGACCCAGCTGCTCCCACATTTCCTCTGCGAAATGCGGTGCGAACGGAGAAATGAGCACGGCAATGGTTTCCAGCGTCTCTTTATCGATGCCGCCTTCTTTCTTGGCGATCTCGATAAATTTGTTGTTGTACTCCATGAATCCGGAGATGACCGTATTCAGGCTGAAGCTCTCCAGACGGGTCGTGATGTCGTATACCATTCTGTGGCGGAGCTTGATCATCTCTTTTGTCGCTTTGACATCCTGCTCTTTGCTGTCCTGGAGCAGGTTCCAGAGACGTTTCAGGAAGCGGTTGACGCCGTCGATGCCCCGGTCATCCCACTCGGCATCCAGCTCCGGCGGTCCCACGAAGAGCTCGTACATTCTCAGGGAGTCGCAGCCGTAATCGCGCACCAGGTCATCCGGGGAGACCACATTTCCCTTGGACTTGCTCATCTTGATGCCGTTCTTGCCGGTGATCATTCCCTGGTTAAACAGCTTGTGGAAGGGCTCATCAAAGTCGATCACGCCGATGTCACAGAGGAATTTTGTATAGAATCTGGAGTAGAGCAGATGCAGCACCGCATGCTCCACGCCGCCGATATACATATCTACCGGCAGCATCTCGTCCGCCTTCTCGCGGGATACCAGTTCTTTGTCATTGTGGTTGTCCACATAGCGCAGGAAATACCAGGATGAACCTGCCCACTGGGGCATGGTGTTGGTTTCTCTCTTGGCCGGCTTACCGCATACCGGGCAGGTGCAGTTCACCCACTCGTCGATGGCTGCCAGCGGAGATTCTCCTGTGCCGGTCGGCTCGTAGGACTCTACGTCCGGAAGCGTCAGCGGCAGTTCCTCTTCCGGAACCGGCACGCAGCCGCAGTCCGGGCAGTGGATGATCGGGATCGGCTCGCCCCAGTAACGCTGGCGGGAAAATACCCAGTCACGCAGTTTGTAGTTGACGGTCGCCCGTCCGAGGCCCCGCTCCTCGATGATGTGGGGCGCTTCTTTTTTGAGCACTGCGGACTCCATGCCGTTCCACTCGCCGGAGTTAATCATCGTTCCGGAAGCCTCAGTGTAAGCCTCGGTCATGTTCTCGATCTCTTTGCCGTCTTTGGCGATGACCTGCACGATCGGGATGTCGAATTTCTTCGCGAACTCAAAGTCACGGTCGTCATGGGCCGGCACACACATGATGGCGCCCGTACCGTAATCAGCCAGAACGTAGTCGGACAGCCAGATCGGCGTCTTCGCCCCGTTCAGCGGGTTGATTGCATAGCTTCCGGTAAATACGCCGGTCTTTTCTTTATCCTGCATACGGTCCACGTTGGACTTCATGGACGCTTCGTAGATATACTTTTCAACTGCTTCCTGTGTCTCCGGCGTAGCCAGGGATTTTGCCAGCTCATGCTCCGGAGCGAGCACCATGAATGTCGCACCGTAGAGGGTATCCGGTCTTGTGGTGTAGACGGTGATCTTCTCGTCCCTGCCCTCTACCGGGAAATCCACTTCCGCGCCGTAGGATTTGCCGATCCAGTCGGTCTGCATCTTTTTCACCTTCTCCGGCCAGTCCAGCTTGTCCAGGTCATTCAGGAGACGGTCCGCGTATTTCGTGATGCGCAGCATCCACTGGCGTAGGTTCTTCTTTGTCACCTCCGCGCCGCAGCGCTCGCATTTGCCGTTTACGACTTCCTCATTTGCCAGTCCGGTCTTGCAGGACGGGCACCAGTTAATCGGAAATTCCTTCTCATATGCAAGGCCCGCCTTGAACATCTTTACAAAAATCCACTGGGTCCATTTGTAGAAGTTCGGGTCCGTGGTGTTGACTTCCATATCCCAGTCGTAAAGCGCCGCGATATCATTGATCTGCTTCTTGATGTTGGCTACATTTTCCGCCGTGGACTTCGCCGGGTGAACGCCCATCTTGATCGCATAGTTCTCAGCCGGCAGGCCGAATGCGTCCCAGCCCATGGGATGAACAATGTAATATCCCTGCTGCAGTTTATAACGGCTCCACACGTCAGAGATGACATAGCCTCTCCAGTGCCCGACATGAAGTCCGTTTCCTGACGGATAAGGGAACATGTCAAGGCAGTAATATTTCTGCTTCTTATTGCCGTTGTCGTCCGTCTTCGGATTGACCGGAGTCTGCTCCCATTTCTCACGCCACTTTTTCTCGATTGCTCTGTGGTTGTACACGATCTTTGTACCCATCTGTTCCGTTCCTCTCTTTCTGTTTTTTCCGGGCGCCTGCCCGGACATCCCTGTCTCTGACAGAGCGCATAAAGAAAGCCTCTTCTTCTCATAACTTCAAGAGACGAAAAGGCTTTATTTCCGTGGTACCACTCTTATTCATCCGCCCTGTGGCAGATGCACTCATTGCTCCTGTAACGGGGAGGACCGCTCCGGACTGTTCCTTTGCTGCAAAGGGGTCACCCGGAGGACTCCGAGGCGAGTTCAGAGTTTCACGCTGCTGCCTCGCACCATCCGGCAGCTCTCTGACAGCGACAGGCTCCTACTGCTCCTCATCTCAGTCTTTGAAATATACTCACTCATTATAGGAAGAAGCTGAAAATAAGTCAAGGGGTTTTCCGGCAAATCTGTCTTTTCCGTACAGATAATCATCCGTTCCCGGTACTCTGTCATAACGCAAAACCGCTCCGCTCTACCTCGACTGTTGGAATGCCTGTAACGCCAGGGCATATACTCGCACAGAGGCGCTCCTATATGCTCTGGCTAACAGGCAGAACCAACGATTCTCGGAACGCTCCCGCTTGGATGTTTTGCTTATATGACAGAGTACCGGGAACTGATTGCATCCAGACGGGAAAGGCAGATTCGCATCCCGCAGAAGGCGTTCCGGCCGGGACGCTTTGCCAATGGGAAACCTGTCTTTGCTCTACTGCATATCATAAATGGTTGGAACAGACAAGCCGGCACCACCATATCTCTCAAGGACCGTAAAGCAGCGCCGGCACTTGGATTGCGTTTTTTGCAATCCTATGTACCGCTGCGCTGCGTCCCGAACGAAAGTGGGTCCGCGGGAGATATGGTGGTGCCGGCGTATGTCGGTCATGATATTTTGATTTCCCTGTATGACAAAGACAGATTTCACATCCCGCGCTTCACTTTCAGTTCCCACGGAACGACTTCCCCCGTCTCCAGGCTTTTCTTCACATCGATGATGCGCTGGTTGGAGGACCCCCGGAACACCAGCCGGATGTCTTTTTTCGCCTCCACGAACCTTCCGTCCACGAGCACGTCCAGCATGGACAGCATCTCATCGGTATGCGCGCACCGGGCGCGGCTTTCCCCGCGCAGTTCCCGGTCAAACAGGTATCCGCTGTAGCACCAGTTCGTTTTCTGGGGATACCGGGTCCGCACTTTTCTGAGCAGCCGGACCAGCACTTCCTGGTTCGCCGGCTCAAAGGGTTCGCCGCCAAGGAGCGTCAGACCGCTGATGTACGAGGGCGAGAGCGCGTCCAGTATCTCCTGCTCTGTCTCGTCGGTATAGGCGCTTCCATAGCTGAAATCCCAGGTGTCCTGATTGAAGCACCCGGGGCAGTGATGGGTACAGCCGGAAACAAAGAGGGAGACTCTGACTCCCTCTCCGTTGGCTATATCACATTTTTTTATCTCTCCGTAATGCATATTTTCTCCTGTTGCTAGGCATTCGCTATTTCGGATAATAACAGTTCAGCACGCGCCATTCGCAAATCCGCACTCACGTGCTTACTGCGGCGCTGCCGCTTCTTTGCTCATGTGCGGGCGCTTAGCTCATCTGATTGTCAGTCGCCGGATTTATATGCAGGCATATATCCGTCTCCTGACACCAGATGGCTGAACTGTTATTACAGGTGCAGCACTCTTTCCTGTATCTCCTGCGTCCTTCCCTGGTTCCAGAACTGTGTCCCGATATACCCGCAGGTCCGCCTTGCCACGTTGAGCGTATCCTGGTCCCGGTTGCCGCAGCCCGGACACTCCCACTCCAGCTTCCCGTCTGCTGTCGTCACGATGCGTATCTCCCCGTCATAACCGCATTTCTGGCAGTAGTCGCTCTTTGTGTTGAGCTCCGCATACATGATATTGTCGTAGATGAACCGCATGACCTGGAGCACTGCGGGGATGTTGTCCTGCATGTCGGGCACTTCCACGTAGCTGATGGCGCCGCCGGTGGAGAGCGCCTGGAACCGGGATTCAAACCGCAGCTTGGAAAATGCGTCTATCTCCTCGGTCACATGCACGTGATAACTGTTGGTGATGTAGCTTTTGTCCGTCACTCCCGGGACGATGCCAAACCGTTTCTGCAGGCACCGGGCGAACTTGTAGGTCGTGCTCTCGATGGGCGAACCGTAGATGCTGAATCCGATTCCCGTCTCTTCTTTCCACCTGTCGCAGGCGTCGTTCATATGCTTCATCACATCCAGCGCAAACGGAGTCGCCTCCGGGTCGGTGTGGGATTTTCCGGTCATGTACTTCACGCACTCATACAGTCCCGCATAGCCCAGGGAAATGGTGGAATAGCCGCCGTAGAGCAGTCGGTCGATGGTCTCTCCTTTTTTCAGCCGCGCCAGCGCGCCGTACTGCCAGAGGATGGGCGCCGCATCGGAAAGAGTCCCTTTCAGCCGGTCATGCCGGCACATAAGGGCGCGGTAGCACAGTTCCAGACGTTCGTCGAAAATGCTCCAGAACTTCTCCATATCCCCTCCGGAAGAAAGCGCCACATCCGGCAGGTTGATGGTCACCACGCCCTGATTGAACCGTCCGTAGAACTTGTAATTCCCGTCCACATCCTTCCACGGGCTCAGTGCGCTCCGGCAGCCCATGACCGGGAAGCAGTTCCCTTCCTTGAGCTCCTTCATCTTCTTCTCGGAAATATAATCCGGCACCAGGCGCTTTGCCGTACATTTCGCCGCCAGTTCCGTCAGGTAGTAATAGGGCGTCCCCTCTTCGATATTATCCTCTTCCAGCACATAGATGAGCTTCGGGAACGCCGGCGTCACCCAGACGCCCGCCTCATTCTTCACGCCCTGGTATCTCTGACGCAGCGTCTCCTCGATGATGAGCGCCAGGTCCCGTTTCTCCGCCTCGTTCTCTGCCTCATTGAGATACATGAACACCGTCAGGAAGGGCGCCTGTCCGTTGGTCGTCATCAGGGTGATGACCTGGTACTCGATGGTCTGCACCCCTTTGGTGATTTCTTTTTTCAGCCGCTTCTCCACGATGGAGTCCAGCTGGTCTGCCGGGCAGTCGAATCCAATGATGCGCATCTCTTCTTCCACTTCTGAACGTATTTTATCCCGCGACACCTGGACAAAGGGCGCCAGATGGGTCAGGGAAATGCTCTGCCCGCCGTACTGGTTGCTGGCCACCTGCGCGATAATCTGAGTGGCGATATTGCACGCGGTGGAAAAACTGTGGGGCTTCTCAATCATCGTGCCGCTGATAACGGTGCCGTTCTGGAGCATGTCTTCCAGGTTCACCAGGTCGCAGTTGTGCATATGCTGGGCATAGTAATCGGAATCATGGAAATGGATGATACCCTGCCGGTCCGCCTCCACGATATCTTCCGGAAGGAGCATCCTCCGGGTCAGGTCCCGGCTCACTTCCCCCGCCATGTAGTCCCTCTGCACGCTGTTCACCGCCGGGTTCTTGTTGGAGTTTTCCTGCTTTACATCCTCGTTGTTGCACTCGATGAGGGAAAGGATGCGGTTGTCCGTCGTATTTGCCTTGCGCACAAGGGAGCGTTTATAGCGGTACCGCACATACCTTCTCGCCAGGTCAAAAGCGCCGGTTGCCATAATCTGGTTCTCCACCATATCCTGGATTTCCTCCACAGATACTGCGCGGTTCAGCCGGCTGCACTTAAATTCTACGAATTCCGCGATATCGCCGACCTGAGCATCCGTCAGGCTTCTTCTCTCTGCCTTCGTATCCGCTTTCGTGACCGCGCGCACAATTTTATTGATGTCAAATGTCTCTTCCGAGCCGTTTCTCTTGATAATCTTCATTCTGTCTTCTCCTTCTGCCTTTTGTCACAGGCACCATTCTAATACAAAATATAGTACTTGGCAATCCCTAAGACACAGGATGATGTATTTTCAAACGATTCCGCATCCGCATGCGAGTTGTCAGTATTCTTTCCGGGAAGCCCGGGATGCCCGCGCCGGGCGCACTGCAGAGACCCCTGCGGAGCGTTTTATTTCATAGAAAAGCAATTTCCTGTGAAATAAAAAAACAGCCTGCACCCACGCCGGATACAGACTGCTCCTTTTGGTTATTCTGAAATGACTCAGTTTTTGGCTTTTGACGCTAATCTTGTAAAATAATCTTTTGACTCTCTGACGACGACGCCGTTGAGCGCAAGCAGCGCCACCAGGTTCGGGAACGCCATCAGCGCGTTGAACACATCCGCGATGTTCCAGACTGCCGCCACTGTCATGTACGGTCCGATGAAGACCGCCGCGATGTAGAGCCAGCGGTAGGTCGTCACCACCGATTTGTTGCGGTTGAAGAGGTACTCCACACAGCGCTCGCCGTAGTAGTTCCAGCCCAATATCGTCGTAAACGCAAAGAATACCAGACAAATCATCAGGGAGAAGGACGCCACTTCGTTCGGGAAGGGAAGCGCCTTCTGGAACGCATCCATCGTAATCTCCACGCCTTCCAGGTCCGGGTTCATCCAGGAGCCTGCGATGACGACAGAGATACCGGTCATCGTACAGATGACGATGGTGTCGATAAATGTTCCTGTCATGGAGACCAGTCCCTGGCGCGCCGGCTCTTTCGTTACAGCCGCAGCCGCAGCGATGGGAGCGCTTCCGAGACCGGATTCATTGGAAAAGATTCCTCTTGCCACACCCTGCTGCATCGCCTGCTGCACGGTGAATCCGATGGCGCCGCCTGCCACCGCACCGCCTGTAAATGCAGACTTCACAATGGTGACTACAGCCCCCGGGACTGCCGGCAGATTGGTAAATATGATGATGAGTCCGAGCACTACATACAGGATTGCCATGAACGGCACGACAAACTCCGACACCTTCGCAATCCGCTTGATGCCGCCGATGACCACCAGTCCGACGCACAGCGTCAGGATGATGCAGGTGATGACCGTACTCCAGGAGTAAGTCCTTCCGAACAGGGATATCGCATTTGCCGTTTCCGGGTCAAAGAAGTTCGTCACCGCAGAAGCGATACTGTTCACCTGGGTGAATGTCCCGATGCCGAACAGTCCCACGCATGCTCCGAAAAATGCAAATATCTTCGCCAGCCATCTCCAGTTCTTTCCCATACCGTTCTCGATATAGTAGAAGGGACCGCCCAGGATGTGACCGTCTTTGTCTACTGTACGGTACTTGATTGCCAGGAGCCCTTCCGCATACTTCGTCGCCATGCCGAGGAACGCCGCCACGATCATCCAGAAGAGCGCGCCCGGTCCGCCCGCTGCGAGTGCGGTTGCAACACCGGCGATATTCCCGGTCCCGATGGTCGCGGACAGCGCGGTGCAAAGCGCCCCGAAACTGGTCACTTCCCCGTGTCCTTCTTCTTCATTTTTAATCATGAACCTGAATGCTTTTCCAAGATGCCGGACCTGCAGAAGCCCCAGCCTGACTGTGAGTAAAAGTCCTGTAAACATGATGAGGACGATCAGAGGCAGCTCCCACACAGCGCCCTGTACCGTCGTGATGATTTTGTTGATTTGCTCCAACATTCCTTTATACCTCCATCCTTTTGCCTGAGAGACTCACGCATCCGCCGCCCTTTCAGGACAAAGAAGCGGCAGATGAACGCTTACACCTTCGGCGCTCTTTTCCTGTTTTGCCGGTCCTGTGATTACCGGGACGCAGCCATCCGGAAAAGAGACTCTCCTGAGTATGATTTTTCCGTGCTTTTGCACGACAAGATAAAGAATATCACTTTATCTCGGCAAATGCAACAACTTTCGGAATGTCAGGACGCGGCCGCTACTCCTGCAGCGACCGTTTTCTCGAGATCGTCACCTTCTCTTCATAACAGGAGAAGATGCCGTCCACCTTCTCCCGGTCCGGCTTCGGCGTGAGCAGGCTCACAACCGGAACAACCACCAGCCCTGCCGCCATGGCGGCAGCGCCTGCATTGATGGGGGACTCGATGAACCCGAGGAACATGTTCGCCACCGTCAGCCCCACGCCAGTGAAAAAGCCTGCCCACACCCCTGCCCGGGTGACGCCTTTCCAGTATAGTCCGTAGAGGAAGGGCGCAAGGAACGCGCCTGCCAGCGCGCCCCAGGAAATCCCCATGAGCTGCGCGATGAAGGTCGGCGGGTCCAGGGCAATGACAACGGACACCACGAGGAAAAAGACGATGAGCACCTGCATGGTGATAATCTGCTTCTTCTCGCTCATCCCCCGGACTATATTGTCTTTGATGAGGTCCAGCGTCATCGTAGAGCTGGATGTGAGCACCAGGGAAGACAGGGTGGACATGGACGCAGAGAGCACGAGCACGATGACGATGCCAATCAGGATGTCCGGAAGGGCTGACAGCATGTGCGGGATGATGCTGTCGTAGACTACCGCTCCCGCGCCGTCGTAGATTTCCGGGCTGTCAAAAAGCCTTGCAAATCCGCCCAGGAAGTAGCATCCGCCCGATACGACCACCGCGAACAGGGTGGAGATCACGGTGCCGGTGTTGATGGATTTTTCATCCCGTATGGCATAGAATTTCCCTATCATCTGGGGCAGCCCCCAGGTCCCCAGGGAAGTCAGGATGACGACGCCCAGGAGGTTTAGCGGGTCCGGTCCGAAAAAGGAGGTAAATACACCGGGCTGTCCTTGTGTGACCGCCACGTCGCTCGGTATCTGCGCCATCTCGGATATTGCGTTTAAGAATCCGCCCTGACCGCTTAAGACCGCCGCTATCACAGCCACGATGCCCGCCAGCATGATGATGCCCTGGATAAAGTCATTGATCGCCGTCGCCATATATCCGCCCAGAATCACATAAACCGCGGTAAATGCCGCCATCGCCACCACGCACCAGGAGTAGGGGATGTGGAACGCCATCTCAAAGAGCCTGGACAGACCGTTGTACACAGAAGCGGTATAGGGAATGAGGAACACAAACACGATGACAGAAGCCGCAATCTTCAGCGCCCTGCTGCCATACCGCTGCCCGAAGAAATCCGGCATGGTCTTCGACCCCAGGTGCTGGGTCATGACCTTGGTCCTCCGCCCCAGAACGACCCACGCCAGAAGGCTTCCGATGACTGCATTCCCGATGCCGATCCATGTGCTGGCAATCCCGTACTTCCAGCCGAACTGTCCCGCATATCCGACGAATACCACCGCCGAAAAGTAGGATGTGCCGTACGCGAACGCGGTCAGCCACGGTCCCACGGACCTGCCGCCCAGCACGAATCCGTCCACACTGGAAGCGTGCCGCCTGGAATAGATGCCGACGCCCGCCATGACCGCAAAAAACAGGATGAGCAGTATAATCTTGATTTCCATATGATGTCCCTCCGCATTGTTCTGTCTGTTCTTCTTTTTGCTGACATACTTTAAAGCGTTGCGCTTTAAAGTATTAAAGTATCTTTGTATAAGATAACACGGGACGCATGCCCGTGTCAATCTTTTCTTTCTGCCGTGTTTCTTTCCGCCGTTTCTTTCTTCCGGTCTTCCCGTGCGGGACCTGCCGGTCAGTCTTCCCGTTTCTCCACGACTTCCCCCTGCTTTTTGTAGATGCTGCCGCCCGGGACATACCCCCGCACAGAGGAGAGGGGATAGATATTGCTGCGGCTTCCCACGACCGTACCCGGATTGAGGACGCTTCCGCAGCCCACTTCCACCTCGTCTCCGAGCATGGCGCCGAACTTCTTGATGCCGGTCTCAATATTGCCGTAAGGCGTCTTTACAACGACCAGCTTCTTGTCGGATTTGACATTGGACGTGATGGAGCCTGCCCCCATATGGGACTTGTAGCCCAGGATGGAATCGCCCACGTAGTTGTAATGGGGCACCTGTACTTTATTGAAGAGGACCACATTTTTCAGCTCGGTGGAATTTCCGACTACCGCGCCCTCGCCCACGATGGCATTGCCGCGGATGAACGCGCAGTGGCGCACCTCAGCGTCTTTCCCGATGATGGCGGGACCATTGATATAAGCGGTGGGCGCGACTTTCGCGGTCTTTGCCACCCATACGTTTTCCCCGCGCTTTTCGTATTCTTCCTCACTCAGCGTGTTTCCGAGCTCCAGGATAAATGCGCCAATCTTCGGGAGGACTTCCCACGGGTAGGTGACCCCGTCAAAAAGGTCCTTTGCGATCGTTTCTTCCAGAGTATAGAGTTCCTTAACTGTCAGTGCCGTTATCATTTCCATCTGTTTTCCTTCCTTTCCGCCGGGTCGCCGGCTCCTTTTTATAAAAACCTGCCGCCCTGTCGTAGCAGGCTCTTAACTGATACTGATTGCCAAGTCCTTTTACGCCCACGGTCCGCCTGGTGATGAAATCATCCAGCTTCCTCATGTATTCCTCTGCGGTGATGCTCCCTTCCGCCACATAGGAAAGCCCTTTCTCCCAGCTTGCCGTAAGCTCCGGGTTTAAGAGCGAGCGTATGGAATGGTCCACCACATCGTACACCATCTCCCCCAGGAGTTCCGGTGTGATGACCTGTGTCTTCTGATTGAGCTTCAGGTAGCGGATGTGAATGAGTTTTTTCAGGATTTCCGCCCGCGTGGCGCTGGTCCCGATTCCGCTGCCTTTGATCTGTGAGCGCAGCTCCTCATCCTCGATGAGCTGCCCGGCGTTTTCCATGGCAAGGATGATGGAGCCGGAATTGTACCGCTTGGGCGGCGTCGTCTCCCCCTCTTTAATCTCCAGGGAACGGACGGGAAGCACCGCGCCTTTTTTCAGCGTCTTTACCGCCTCGAACAGAGCGGTATCCGGCGCCTGTTCCTGGGGCATGCCTGCCACTTTCAGATAGCCTTCCTCTGCCAGCACCTTGAAGGCGGAGAAGAAGCTCTCTCCCCGTATCTTCGAGACGACCGAGACTTTCTGGTATACCGCAGGCGGATAAAAGATGCTCAGGAACCGTCTCACCACCAGGTCGTAGACGTCCGCCGCTGTCCGCGATACGGATTTCAGGGCGGAGAGCCCCTGCCCGGTGGGCACGATGGCATAGTGGTCTGTAATCTGTCTGTCATTGACGTACCGGGTCTTTGCCAGGTTCTTATAGGACCCGAACCGGAGAATGTCCTGGAGGTAAGGTGCGGCGGGACCATATTTTGACAGCCCGTTCAGGTTGCGCGTGATTTCTTTTGCCACTGCCGTGGACAGCACCCGGGCGTCGGTCCTGGGATAAGTCAGGAGTTTCTTTTCGTAAAGTTCCTGCACGATGCGCAGCGTCTCATCGGGACTGATTTTAAACCGTCTGGAACAGTCGTTCTGCAGCTCCGCCAGGTTGTAGAGGAGGGGCGGGCTCTTTTTCTCTTTCTTTTTCTCGACGGATGCGACCTGGCAGGTGACCGGCTGCTCTTCCGTGAGAAACCGGATCAGTTCCTGTGCCTTTTCCTTCTCTTTGAACCCGTTCTCTTTATAGAGGTCCGGCGTTCCTTCATAACGGGACCCGCTGACAGCCCTCCACTCTCCTTCCATGGTCTGCCCGGATATCTCAGCTGTGCTGAGCACGCGGTAGAAGGGGGTCTTCACGAACTCCCGTATCTCCCGCTCCCTGCGCACGACCATCCCGAGCACACACGTCATCACCCGTCCCACCGAGATGACGGCGTACTTTGTCTTCAGATAGCCGGAGATGCTGTTCCCGTATTTGAGTGTCAAAAGGCGGGAGAAGTTGATGCCCATCAGGTAGTCTTCCTTGGCGCGCAGGTACGCTGACGCGCTTAAGTTGTCATACTCCGAGAGGTCTTTTGCCTCCCGGATGCCGCGCAGGATTTCCTCCTCGGTCTGGGAGTCGATCCACACCCTGCGGCGCTTCTTCCCGCTGACATGGGCTTCCTGCTCCACGAGCCGGTAGATATACTCTCCTTCCCTTCCCGAGTCGGTGCAGACATAGATGGTGTCCACATCGTCCCGGTTCAGGATGCCGCTCACGATGCGGAACTGCTTTGCCGCCGCCGGAATCACTTCGTACCGGAATTTCTCCGGGATGAAGGGGAGGGTCTCCAGGCTCCATTTCCTGAGCGCCGGGTCGTACGCCTCCGGATAGCTCATCGTCACCAGATGCCCCACGCACCACGTGACGATAGCGTCCTCGGATTCCAGATAGCCGTCTCCGCGCCGTGTCTTTAGTTTCAATGCCTTTGCAAATTCCTGTGCCACACTGGGCTTTTCTGCGATGTATACTGATTTTGCCATAAATATCCGGTCCGTATCCCTGTCTTCTCTGTATCCTGCGGAAGTCCCGGGAACAGATTCAGCCATGCAGGCTCCTGCATGGCTGAACTGTCGGTCTGTATCCTGTTTTATGCCCTGAGGAAGCGATACGCTGTACGGGTGTCGTATTTCTCACCTTTTCTGCATATCGGTCCCGGGAAATTCTCATGATGGACTGCATCCGGATAATACTGCGTCTCAAAACATACGGCGCTTCTCTTCGCATAGGATACGCCGCCCTTTCCGGGCTCGTTGTCGAGGAAATTTGCCGTATACATCTGTACGCCCGGCAAATCCGTATACACTTCCATCGTGATACCGCTCCTGTCTGCCTCCGCCTCTGCTACTTTAGCAAATTTTCCGTTGTTTTTCAATACCCAGTTGTGGTCGTACCCGCCGCCGAACCGGAGCGGTTCGTAATCTGCGTCGATCTCCTGCCCGATTTCTTTTCCCTGGCGGAAATCCATGGGCGTTCCTTCCACGCTGCGAATCTCTCCTGTGGGGATGGACTCTGCGTCCGCCGGGGTAAATGCGTCCGCGTAAAGCGTCACTTTGTGTCCCAGCACGGTCCCGCTGTCGTGTCCGTTCAGGTTGAAATAGCTGTGGTTCGTCATATTGAGGATGGTATCCGCATCGGGCATCGCCTCATAGTGGAGGTTCAGCGTATTCTCATCGTCCAGCAGATAGGTCACGCGCACATCCAGCGCGCCCGGATATCCCTGGTCGCCGTCCGGGCTGTTGAGCCCGAAGGTGATGCTGTTCTTCTCCTGCTTCTCCACGTTCCATATCCGTTTGTGGTAATAGTCATACCCGCTGTGGAGATTGTTGCCCCCGTCGTTTTTGTCCAGTCCGTAGGTCACGCCGTTTATCTCGATCTGTGCCTTTCCGATGCGGTTGGCATTCCTGCCCACCGTAGCGCCGAATCCGCCGTCGCCTCTCTCATAGCCGGAGGCATCGTCATAGCCGTGGACCACGTCGATGAACCTGCCGTCCTTATCCGGTACGAACAGGCGCACCAGCGTCGCGCCGAAATCAGACACATACGCCTTCATGCCGGTGCTGTTTTCCAGCAGGTACAGGTGTGCGTCTTTTCCGTCTTTGGACTGTCCGAATCCTGTTACTAATCCATTCTCCATATCTGTCTCCTTCCCGCCCCGCTCCGGCGGGGCGCCGTCTGTGCCGGTTTCCTGTCCCACCGGAAGCCGGGCGTTATTTCGTCCAGCCTCTGATGTGTCCGTCCAGGTCCCAGAGGTCTTTCCAGCTCACTGCCCCCGGCCAGAGGAATACCTGGCCTTTTACGAGCCGGCAGTTCTTATCCGCTTTCTTTATCTTCTCCATCTCTTCGTCTGTCAGCGGGTCTTCCGTGACGCATTTGAGATTGTTGAGATACTGCTGCGGCTTTACCGAGAACGGAATCGGTATCTGACCGTTCTGCACTGCCCATTTCAGACAGATGATGGCCGGGTGGACGCCATGGGCTTTCGCCGCTTCCACGATTTCCGGGAGTTCCATATCCGCCACGTCCTCCGCCGTCCGGTCTCTCTCCGGCCGGGACGGGGAACCGAGGGGGCAGTACCCGATGGGCACGATGTTATGTTCTTTTACGTATGCAAACAGCTCCGGCTGCTGGAAGCCCGGATGGAGCTCCATCTCAATGGCTGCCGGCTGTATCCTGCACTGCGGCAGCACCTGCTCCAGCTTCGGTATCGTCATATTGGACATGCCGATGTGGCGCACTTTTCCGTCCGCAATCAGCTGCTCGCACTGTCTCCAGACCGCCATGAACTCCTCTGCGAAGAACGGACGGGAATCCGGATTCCTGGAATCGCCGTCGCAGCCCGGTGCATGATAGTTGGGGAACGGCCAGTGCACGAGATAGAGGTCCAGGTAGTCAAGCCCCAGGTCTGCAAGGCTCTGCTCGCAGGAGCGGATGACCTCGCCGTCTCCGTGCATGTCATTCCACACTTTCCCTGTGATAAAGAGCTCTTCTCTTGTCACGATTTTATCGTCGAACAGCCTTTTAAGGACTCCTCCGATTTCCTTCTCGTTCTGGTATACGCTGGCGCAGTCGATGAGACGGTACCCGCCGCACACCGCGCCGTATACTGCTTCTGATATCTGCTCTGCGCCGTATTTGTCAGAGCCGAACGTACCTATTCCCAGTGCGGGTATCTCGCAGCCCGTATACAGAACCCTCTTCGGCACGGAAGCCGGGTCTACATACCCTGTGATTTCTTTGATATCCATAGTCTTACAGCCTCTTTCCTTATGAATCGGTTTCCGTGAGATTTCCTTACTCGTTCTGGTCGCCGAAGATGACCGCTACTTTTCCGCAGTCTCCCTTTGCCATGAGCTGGTAAGCCTCTCCCGCTTTCTCGATGGGGAACTCATGTGTGATGAGGTCTTCCGGATGGATGCCCCATCTTACGAGACGCTCCACCAGTTCTTCCATCCTCCACAGACTTGTCACCCAGGAGCCATAGATGGTCTTCTGGCCGTGGATGATATCCGGGCTCGGATTGAAGGTGCATGTGCCGCCCTCTCCGACAAATGCGATGCGGCCTCTGTCCCTCGTCGCGCGGATTGCCAGCTGGCGCGCGGAATCATTTGCGCTGGCGTCGATGGCGCGCTCTACGCCGTTGCCGCCTGTCACTTTCAGTATCTGGTGCAGTGTATCCTCGCCCGGTGCGAACACTTCATCCACCAGGTTCAGTTTCTTTGCAAGCTCAATGCGGTACGGATTCATCTCCACGCCGATGAGGTGGTTTGCTCCCATTGCCTTTGCGAGCATCAGCGCTGCCAGTCCGACCGGTCCGAGACCTGTCACAAGGACAGCGTCGTTTCCGGAGATGCCAATCTTCTCGATGGCTTCATAGACCGTACCAAATCCGCACGCCACCTGTGCTCCGTCCTTGTACGTCAGCTCGTCCGGCAGTGCGATGAGGTCTTTCTCCTCTGCCAGGATGTACGGAGCCATACCGCCGTTCCTCTGCCAGCCGTAAGCGCGGCGGAAGGGGCTCTTACAGGAAATGTAGTATCCTCTCCGGCAGTCGTTGCACACGCCGCATCCGGAAATGTGGTAAACGATGACCCTGTCGCCTTTTTTGAACCTGCGCAGTCCTTCGCCTTCTTCTACGATGACGCCGCAGGGCTCATGTCCTGCCACCATGCCCGGGATGTAGCCCTCTGCGCCTTTTCCCGTGTGCTCTCTGTAAATACAGCGGATATCGCTTCCACAGATGGTGGTCGCTTTCGTCTGGATGAGCACCTCACCGTGTCCCGGCTTCGGAATTTCAAACTCCTTCATCTCCACGGAGCTGTTGCCCGGAAGAGTCGCACCGATCATTGTCTTTGGAATCATTTTCACGCCCATTGTTTTTACCTCCTGTTTCTTTGACTGTTTTCATATTCTGCCCTTATTATAGCAGGTCTGCCGAAAACAATAAGAGATTACAGCGACAAAAGCATTTTTTTCATGTCGCATCAGCGAATATTTTCTGCTTTTTCCCGCAGATATCTGTTGTGCAAATGCCGTAAAGGGATTATAATCAGAACTGGAATTACAACAAGAGAACCGGTGCAGAAAAGGGAAAAAGAAACCGCATCCGGCGGGAAAGGAGGAAAACGCACATGGACGCCGCCCTGCGCTCAGAAACTGCCGCAAGCCGGCAGGCAGAACCAAACAGAAGACGGAACGGACAGTTTTACGACAAAATCGGACTTTCCTTCCCCATCGGGAATATCCGGTGCCACGCGCTCAAATTCTCATACGAGCAGCTGGAGCGCCCCTTCCCGAGCCACAGCCACAGCAGCAACAGCTGGGAAATCCACTATATCCCCCGGGGACGGGGAACGGTGACGCTGGACCTCCGCCCGTACAGTGTGGGTCCGGGGTCGTTTTTCATCAACGGACCGCACATGGAGCACTCCCAGGCTCCCGACCGGGACGACCCCATGACCGAATACTGCGTCTACCTGAAATTCGACCCGAAGAACCGCGCGCTGCTGCAGAAAGAAAACCCGGATTTTCTCAACCGGTTCCTTGCCATCGAACAGTTCATCGGCATGGACCGGCAGGACCTCCATCCCCTGATGAAAACCCTGTTTCTGGAACTGAAGAACAAGAACACCGGCTACCTGGCGCTGCTGGAATCCCTCCTGACCCAGCTCCTGGTGCTAAGCGTGCGCAATCTGAACCTTCCGGAAAATACAGAGCCGGCCGCAGAATCCTCTGTAGCCGACCGGAGTTATCTCATCATCGAAGAATATTTTCTGTATGAATATCAGGACCTGACGCTGGAAAAGCTCGCCTCGCGCCTGGGGCTCAGCACCCGGCAGACAGAGCGCCTGCTGCAGAAGCACTACAAAAAGACTTTCCTCCAGAAAAAGAACGAGGCAAAGATGTCCGCCGCCCTCCTTCTCCTGCAGGATATCTCCAACAGCATCACCGACATCTCCGTCATGCTCGGATACTCCTCGGTGGAGCACTTCTCCGCGGCGTTCCGCCGCTGCTACGGCATGTCCGCCAGAGAGTGGCGCAGGCAGCACAGCTGACCCGCAGAGTATGCGCAGGCAGCACGGCTGACCCGCAGGGTATACGCAGGAAGATCCTGCTGCCAGGCGGGTGCGCTGCTGACAGGTCATACGCAGGAGTGGGCACGCCGCAGGCGGGTCGTGCCGCAGGGCGGGCGCAGCGCAGGGAGGTCAGCGCCGGAAGAGACCGAGAAGCCGCGCAAACAGGGATTTCCCTTTGCCGGTGCGCGCCGGAGCCGAAGGTCTGCGCGCATTGAGCGCCTCCTGCATAAAGACCGCCTGGGCATCCACTGTCCCGCCGCCCGGTACTTTCCTGCGGTAGGTCCCGTCGCTCAGCATCTTTCTTGCTTTTCTATCATCCGAGAGCATGACGCCCAGGTCGTGCATCAGCTTTCTGCGTATCTTTGCGTCCAGGACCGGGCACGCCACTTCCACGCGCTTCTCCGTATTCCTTGTCATCATGTCGGCAGACCCGATGTACACCTTCGCGTCTTCCCCGGCGCCGAATACAAAGACTCTCGGATGCTCCAGATAGCGTCCCACGATGCTGGTCACAGCCACATTCTCCGTCCTGCCCGGGATTCCCGGGAGGATGCAGCATATGCCCCGCACGATGAGGTCGACCTTCACGCCGGCGCAGGACGCCTCCGATACCTTGCGGATAAAATCAATGTCCGTCACCGAATTCATCTTCATGACGATGCGGCCGCGCTCTTTCTTTGCAATCTCCTCATCCATCAGGGCGAGCACGCTTTCCTTCAGCCCCCTGGGAGATACAATGAGGCGGTCATATGCGCCGTCCAGGTTTCCGATGGACATGTTTTTGAAAAACACGGCGGCGTCTTCCCCAATTTCCTGATTCCCGGTCATCAGGGAATAGTCCGTGTACATCTTCGCGGTCTTTTCATTGTAGTTTCCGGTCCCCACCTGCGTGATGTAGCGTATCTCATTTTTATTCCGGTAGGTAATCAGGCAGAGCTTGGAGTGGACTTTATAGTCTTCAAAACCGTATATCACGCGGCACCCCGCCTCTTCCATGCGCTCGGACCACTCGATGTTGTTCTGCTCGTCAAAGCGCGCCCGAAGCTCAATGAGCACTGTGACTTCCTTGCCGTTCTCCGCAGCGGCGCAGAGATATTCCACGAGCCTTGCCTTCTTTGCCAGCCGGTAAATGGTAATCTTTATCGTCATCACATCCGGGTCTGAGGCTGCTTCCCGTATCAGCTGCAGGAACGAATCCATACTCTCATAAGGGTAGGACAGGAGCACATCGTGCACCTTCACCTGTTCCATCACACTGCCGTCCGCCAGCATGGAGGAGGGCTGCGGAGCAAAGGGAGCGTAGACAAGCGCCCGCTTCATCGTCTCGGGGAGCCGGTCCGCGATGGCGAAGATAAAGCCCAGCTTCATCGGCATCTTTGTCCGGAAGATGCAGGCAGGCGTAATCCGGAATCTGCCGCAGAAATATTTCTCCAGCTCTTTTCCGAGGGGAGCCGCAGTCTCCAGACGGACCACAGCCATCTTCCTGCGTTTGTGCAGCGTCTCTTTCATGATGTGGCGGAAATCGTCATTGTCCGCATACGCCTCGTCGTCCGGAGAGATATCCGCATTCCTGGTCACACAGATGTAGTTCTCATCCGACACCTCATACCGCTCAAAGACGAGCCCCAGATATTCCATAATGACTTTTTCCATCCGGATAAAGCGGATGTCATGACCGGGAAGGCTTACGATATCCGGAAGATATTCCGGAACGGGGACAATGCCCATCATCGTCCTGCCGCCCTGCTTTAAATTCGCCACAACGTAGACTTCCTTGTTCAGCAGATGGGGGAAGGGATGATTCGTATCCACAATCTGCGGGGAGAGGACCGGGAGCACCTGCTCTTTGAAATATTTCTTTACATATTTCTTTTCCGGCTGCTCCAGCTCCTTAAAATCCAGTTCGCACACGTCGTAAGGTCTGAGCTGCTTCTTTATCTCCGCATAGGTCTTATCCCGCTCCTTGTACAGCGGCGCCACCGCTTCATAGATGGCGTCGAGCTGCTGCCCCGGCGTCATGCCCGACTTCGTGTCCCTCCGGCTGTTGTCCGCGGAAGCCATGTCGTAGAGGCTTCCAACACGTATCATAAAGAACTCATCCAGATTGCTTGTAAAGATGGCGACAAATTTCATCCGCTCCATCAGCGGCACGGTCTCATCCCGCGCTTCCTCCAGCACCCTCTGGTTGAACTTGAGCCATGACAGCTCCCGGTTCTGCGTATAATCGAGTATCTGCTGCTTTCCCATCCGTATTCTCCCTGTTCTCTTCCCGTATTCTTCCTGCCATTATCCGGCACGCACATCACTTTTCCAGATACGCTGTCAGGTCATCCATCCGCCGCTTCATATGGTCGTATCCGTGGGCGTAGAACGCATGGAGGGATTCCCTGTTGCGCTCCAGCCTGGACACCGGCTTCACCTGCGGCCGGAGCACGAATATCTCGCCCCTCTTTTCCATCTGGTCAATGTGGTTCATCAGTTTGTTGTATTCAAAACTCCTGCGGAAAATAGTCCGTATCAGGTTCGGATAGGAGCGGTACGCCCGGCGGTATACCCTCTGGAGGGCAGGGGATACTACCTTCTTGCGGTATCCTCTGTTCTTGGTGAGGATGACGACGATTTTTTCATTTCCAAGCTTTTTCGCCCGCCCGATGGGAACGGAATCTGCCAGCCCGCCGTCCAGATAAGGAACATCGTCCACGTTGACGATGGGCGTAAGGAGCGGCATGCTGCAGGAAGCCCTGCATATCTTCATCAGCCGTTCCCGGTCGTGGTCTTCGGTCATGTACTCCGCCCTGCCCGTAAGGCAGTTCGTCGTCACGAGCTCACAGTGTATCCCGGAATGAAAATAGGTGTCAAAATCAAAGGGGAGCAGTTCGTTCGGATACTTGTCGAAAATCAGGTCCATATTCATGACGCTCTTCTCTTTCATGAAATCCTTAAGCCCGTAATAGTAACTGTCCTCTCCTTCTTCCGGTATCATGCAGTCCCGCGTCCTGCCGGGCTGCTTTGACACATAGTCCACTGCGTTGCACGCTCCCGCCGACACGCCGATGACATCCGACAGGTACAGTTCCTGCTCCATCAGATAGTCCAGCGCTCCGGATGTGAAGACGCCGCGCGTGGCGCCGCCCTCTAATACAAGTGTTGCTTTCTTTATCGCCATATTCAAAACCTCTTTTCCTGAATCAATGTCAGCCGCTTCTTTGCTCATATTCCGGCGCTCACTCCATGCATATGCGCGTCTGCCCAGACATGCGAGCATGTCTGCTGCATCCGTGCCATGCATGGGTGAACTGTTACTATTATATACTCTTTTCTTTCGTGTGGAAACCCCTTGCGTTTTGATGGGGAATCATGGTAAGATATGCCTTGATGCGTTATGGAATGAATGATTGATGAAGGAGATATCAGTATGATCAGTGCGAACAACGTGACGCTGCGTGTGGGCAAGAAAGCGCTTTTCGAGGACGTGAACATCAAGTTTACGGAGGGCAACTGCTACGGTCTCATCGGCGCCAACGGAGCCGGGAAATCGACCTTTCTGAAAATCCTCTCCGGACAGCTTGAGCCGACGAAAGGCGACGTCGCAATCACTCCGGGAGAGCGGCTCTCTTTCCTGCAGCAGGACCATTTCAAATATGACGAGTACCCGGTGCTCGACACCGTCATCATGGGCAATGCGCGGCTCTATGAAATCATGAAGGAGAAGGAAGTCATCTACGCAAAAGAAGACTTTACCGATGAGGACGGTATCCGCGCCAGCGAACTGGAGGCGGAATTTGCCACCATGAACGGCTGGGAGGCGGAATCGGACGCGGCTTCTCTCCTGAACGGACTCGGCATTGACACAGAACTCCACTATAAATATATGAAGGACATGACCGGACCGGAAAAAGTCAAGGTCCTGCTCGCGCAGGCGCTTTTCGGCAACCCGGACATCCTGCTCCTGGACGAGCCGACCAACCATCTGGACCTGGATGCCATCGCATGGCTGGAGGAGTTCCTCATCAACTTTGACAACACGGTCATCGTCGTCTCCCATGACCGCTATTTCCTGAATAAAGTCTGCACGCAGATTGCGGACATCGATTACGGAAAGATACAGCTCTACGCCGGAAACTATGATTTCTGGTATGAGTCCAGCCAGCTCCTCATCCGCCAGATGAAGGAAGCGAACAAGAAAAAGGAAGAAAAGATAAAGGAGCTCCAGGAGTTCATTTCCCGGTTCAGCGCCAATGCTTCCAAATCCAAACAGGCAACATCCAGGAAGCGCGCGCTGGAAAAGATACAGCTTGATGAGATAAAACCGTCCAGCAGAAAGTATCCGTACATCGACTTCCGCCCGAACCGCGAGATTGGAAATGAGGTCCTCACGGTGGAGGGACTGTCCAAGACCATTGACGGGGAGAAAGTGCTGGACAACATCAGCTTCACTCTCGGTCACGACGATAAAGTCGCATTTGTCGGCAGCAACGAGCTGGCAAAGACCGTGCTCTTCAAGATACTCATCGGCGAGATGGAGCCGGATGAAGGGACTTACAAGTGGGGCGTCACCACTTCCCAGGCATACTTCCCGAAGGATTTCGGCGGGGAATTTGACAGCGACTACAATATCACGGAATGGCTGACCCAGTATTCGGAGGAAAAAGATGTGACCTATGTCCGTGGATTCCTCGGCCGCATGCTCTTTTCCGGCGAGGACGGCGTGAAGAAGCTGAAGGTATTATCCGGCGGGGAAAAGGTGCGCTGCCTGCTCTCCAAGATGATGATATCCGGAGCCAATGTCCTGCTCCTGGACGAACCGACCAACCATCTGGACATGGAGGCGATCACTGCCCTGAACAACGGACTTATCAAGTTCCCGGGCGTGCTGCTCTTCACTTCCCGGGACCATCAGATTGTACAGACGACGGCAAACCGCATCATGGAAATCGTACCGGGCGGTCATCTCATCGACAAGATTACCACATACGACGAGTATCTGGAAAACGACGAGATGGCGAGAAAGAGACAGACCTACTCCGTACAGACGGAGGAAAATGACTAAATCAGGGCTTTTCTTTTTCCGGCAACTCTGATATAATAAATGAGCTGTGGGCGCATGATGCTGCCTGCAGCTCATAAATCATCTGGAGACGTATCGAAGTGGTCATAACGGGGCGCACTCGAAATGCGTTTGCCCTCCGGGGCACGAGGGTTCGAATCCCTCCGTCTCCGTCGCAAAAAACACCATTGGGTTCTGCTCCCTGACGGGAGGAAAGACCAATGGTGTTTTTTATTCTCCGCTGTAGCTTCCAGAGATACTGCCTGCAGATTTTCCGGTCATATTATACTGCCCGTCATAGGTGAAGGCATATCCTTCGTCCGTTTCGCAAAGCACACCGGCATAAATATTTCGGACATAAACATAGGCTGTTCGGAATGCATCCATTATTCGTCATCCTTTCTGCCAGGAATGGCTTCCATATCGAACATGGCAAGAGCGGCATTGACCTTGTCCATACGGACCGTTTCTTTTCCCTGCTCCAACTCCCGAACAAAGCGAAGCCCCAGCCCGCTGCGGGCGGCAAATTCCTCCTGCGTCAACCCGGCGGCTTTTCGGTTTTCTTTGATAAATTCAGCAATCTTATTCACAGCGCTTTGACTCCCCTGCATGAATTTTATTTATTTTACACCCTATCGGGTATAAAGTAAGCATCTCCATCCTGTTTCAAAAACTCTATCACCGTGTTCTAAAAAAACAAACACTGCCATTAAAACCCCCCTATAAGGATACAATAATTGAGAAATCGGGGTACCCCCTGAGATACGGATTCTACCCGCTCATCAATAATAATTGCACGAGGCGTTCCATTCTTGGTAAAAAAATATCACTTTGTCAAAATTATGAATTTATTACGCCCTTTCATCTGTTCCAAATGTATTCTTTCACTACTTCATACATCCCGGAGTCAACATACTGCGGCAGATGCAGTTTTTTCTCCGTATGGACAATTTCATCAAAAGATACGCCCGCGGCACATTTTTTCAAATCAAGTCGGGACAAGAGCTTTACGGTATATGGTCTTTTGCTGTCTAAAAACGCAGTAGACATCAGATATTTTCTGACCGGCTTGTCTGGCTGATTTGAACGGACAGCTGCTCTGAGGTTGAACGTAACTTGTCGTTTTTATATCTGTATTTACAGATGGCAAATCAATTCCCGATGCACTGCTTCCGACTGTCATTTCATATGTTTCGTGCAGATATCCCTGAAAAGCATGCTCCATATATGTACCGACAGCTTTTCCGTCTGTAATTCCAAGTAAAGATATGTGATTCTGCGTCGAAAATACCTCGCTGAATTTTCCTGCTTCCCGGATTAATATCTCTTTTGTCAATTCCATATAAATCTCCATTCCACTGCTTTTCGCCTACAGCACAACTCTCCATAAGCCATTTATTTTGAAGTATACCATACTTCCCTTAAAAAGACCAACTTCCCCT
>DXAL01000003.1 GCA_019117125.1 Candidatus Mediterraneibacter merdipullorum | reverse complement strand
TACTCTTATTCTTCAACGGAATCTCGCCGGCCAGTTCACCATGGAAATAATCTCTCGCAAACGGAATGAAAGCAAGCCATGCGTGCTCTCTTCCCATACGTTTACCGATGGTGTACAGCCCGATCGAATGAAAGATATAACTTGCCAGGGCAAAGGCGAGGATCAGTGCAAGCACGACCAGATAGACTGTCAGCAGTATAGTGACCGCCGCATCTCCTCCGTTTCCATGACTAACGGGATAATCATAATTATATTCGTATATATAATCGTATCCGTAATCCATAAGATACCTCCTATTCGTCCTCTCCGGACGGAACCTCTACTTTTTCAAGATGCCAGATATCATTTACATACTCCTCGATCGTACGGTCAGATGAGAACTTTCCGCTGCATGCCGTCTGCATCATTGCCATCCTGGACCATCTCTGCTGGTCTCTGTAAGCCTCTTCTACTCTCTTCTGCGTGTCTGCGTAGGAACGGAAATCCTTCAGGATAAAATACATATCCGCTTTGTCCGTAGACTGTGTATTGAGAAGTGAGTTATAAAGGTTCTTATACATGTTGTGGTCGCCGTGTGAATAAGTACCGTCCATAAGCTGGTCTACCACACGTTTCAGTTCCCAGTCGTTGAAGTAGATATCCTGCGGATTGTAGCCGCCGTTGTTCTCGTAATTGATAACTTCTTCCGAACTCAGGCCGAAGATAAATGCATTCTCCTCGCCGACTTCCTGTACGATCTCCACGTTCGCACCGTCCATTGTTCCCAGTGTCGGAGCACCGTTCAGCATGAACTTCATGTTACCCGTGCCTGACGCCTCTTTAGACGCTGTGGATATCTGCTCGCTGACATCTGCTGCCGCAAAAATGATCTCTGCGTTGGACACGCGGTAGTCTTCGATAAACACGACTTTCAGTTTTCCGTTGATGCTGCGGTCGTTATTTACCACATCAGCCACAGAATTGATCAGCTTGATCGTCTCTTTGGCTCTTAAATATCCTGCTGCCGCTTTCGCGCCGAAGATAAATGTTCTCGGATAGAAGCTCATCTCCGGGTGCTCTTTGATCTGATTGTACAGATACATGATATGCAGGATGTTGAGGAACTGACGTTTATACTCATGCAGACGTTTTACCTGCACATCGAAAATAGAGCGCGGGTCAACATCAATACCGTTGTGCTCTTTGATATATTTCGCAAGGCGGACTTTGTTCTTATACTTGATCTCCATAAACTCGCGTCTTGCACTGTCATCATCTACATATGGTTTCAGCTTCGCGATCTGGGAAAGGTCGGTGATCCATCCGTCTCCGATCTTATCTGTGATCCAGTCAGCGAGCAGCGGATTTCCATGTGCAAGGAAACGTGTCTGTGTGATACCGTTTGTCTTATTATTGAACTTCTCCGGCATCATCTCATAGAAGTCTTTCAGCTCCTGATGTTTCAGGATTTCCGTGTGAAGCTTCGCCACACCGTTTACAGAGAATCCTGCAATGATCGCCATATTTGCCATGCGCACCTGGCCGTCCATGAGGATCGCCATCTTTTTCACTTTATCCTCGTTGCCCGGATACATCTCGCGGACTTTGATAAGGAACCGGCGGTCGATCTCCTGAACGATCTGGTAGATACGCGGCAGGAGACGTGAGAACAGGTCGATCGGCCATTTCTCAAGAGCCTCTGCCATGATCGTATGGTTCGTGTACGCACAGGTCTTTGTGGTCACATCCCATGCCTCTTCCCATGTCAGCCCCTCTTCATCAATGAGCAGCCTCATCAGCTCCGGAACTGCCACCGTCGGGTGAGTATCGTTCATCTGGATGACTACTTTTTCATACAGCTTGCGAATATCGCTGTGTTTCTTTTTGTATTTTGCGATCAGCGCCTGAAGGCTCGCAGAGATGAAGAAATACTGCTGTTTCAGACGAAGCTCTTTTCCTGAATAATGGTTATCATTCGGATAGAGTACATCGACGATAAGTTTTGCAAGATTCTCCTGCTCCACTGCCTTGTGATAATTACCCCTGTCAAACTCATCCAGCTTAAAGTCCGTGATCGCCTTGGCATCCCATACACGCAGCGTATTTACCACGTGATTGCCGTATCCTACGATCGGCATATCATAGGGAATCGCGAGAACGGACTCATAATTTTCCTGGATAAAGATATCTTTTCCCGTTGCAGGATCTTTCTCAAAACGGATATTTCCGCCGAAACGGACTTCTTTCGCATACTCTTCTCTGCGAAGCTCAAACGGATTTCCCTCTCTTAACCAGTCGTCCGGGACCTCTTTCTGGTATCCGTTCTCAATCTTCTGTTTGAACATGCCGTAGCGATAACGGATGCCGCAGCCGTATGCCGGATAATTCAGGGTTGCTAGTGAATCGAGGAAACATGCTGCAAGTCTTCCCAGACCGCCGTTTCCGAGCGCTGCATCCGGCTCCTGATCCTCGATCACGTTCAGATCAAGTCCCAGTTCGTCGAGAGCCTCCTTTACTTCCTTGTATACCGTCATATTGATAAGGTTATTTCCAAGCGCGCGCCCCATCAGGAACTCCATGGACATATAATAAACTGTCTTTGCGTCCGCCTCATCATATGCTTTCTGAGTTGCAAACCAGTCGTCAAAGATAACATCTTTTACTGCATAAGAAACCGCCTGGAATACCTGCTGCTCAGTCGCTTCCTCGATTGTTTTTCTGTAAAGGTTTCTGACATTGTCCTTTACCGTCTGCTTGAATGTTTCTTTCTCAAATCTTTTGCTGAACATTGTTTTATTTTCCTTCCTTTTCCACACCCATTGTAACTGCTTCACCGTTGATCTTCCACTCCTTTACATAGCCTGCCGGCTCTGCCTTCGCCACTTCGTTGGCGAGCACTTCCCCGGCGATCTCATCGGCATATTTTGCGAAGATCGTCTCTGCCTTTTCACTGCCGTCATAAGTTACGCGGATACGGTCCATCACTTCAAAGTCTGCCTCTTTTCTCATGGTCTGTATCTTGCTGATGATCTCACGGACGAATCCTTCTTCGAGGAGCTCAGGTGTCAGGTTTGTGTCAAGTACTACAGTGATACCATTATCATTTTCTGACACATAGCCTTCGATCTGTGCCGTCTCGATCAAAAGATCCTCACGGAACAGCGTAATCTCCTGTCCGTTTACATCGAGTTTGAGAGCACCTGTTTCATTGACCTCATCCATTGCGGCGTTACCGTCCACAGAATCAAGGGCAGCCTTAATGCCACCTAACATTTTACCATATTTCGGTCCCACTGTCTTTAACTGAGGTTTAAAATTGTATGAAGTAAAGTCTCTTACATCTTCCGTAAATTTAACATTCTTCACATTCAGCTCATCAGCAACAATCTCCTGATAAAATTCCGGAAGAGTGAACGCCGCTTTGACAAACATCTGTCCGATGGGCTGACGGTTCTTGATGTTGGATGCATTCCTGCAGGCGCGTCCCATCACGACAAGCTTCAGGACATGATCCATGTTCTGCTCAAGCTCTGTGTCAATCTGCTCCTCATGAACCTCCGGGAACAGACACAGGTGGATGCTCTCCGGCGCGTCCTTGTCGATGCCGCGCACCAGGTTCTGATAAATCTCCTCCGTCATAAACGGAATCATCGGCGCCGCCGCCTTGGAAACGGTCACAAGGGCTGTATACAGTGTCATGTATGCATTAATCTTATCCTGCTCCATGCCCTTTGCCCAGAAGCGCTCGCGGCTCCTCCGCACATACCAGTTGCTCATGTCGTCCACGAACTCCTGGAGCGCTCTTGCGGCTTCCGGAATGCGGTAATTGCCCAGATTGTCGTCCACAGCTTTTACCATCGTATTCATTTTAGAGAGGAGCCATCTGTCCATAACGGACAGTTTGTCATACTCCAGTGTATATTTTGTCGCGTCGAACTCATCGATATTCGCGTAGAGGACGAAGAACGCATAGGTATTCCACAGGGTGCCCATGAATTTACGCTGTCCTTCTGTCACGGCTTTGCCGTGGAAGCGGTTTGGCAGCCAGGGCGCACTGTTGATGTAGAAGTACCAGCGGATGGCGTCCGCGCCGTATTTCTCCAGCGCCTCGAACGGGTCCACTGCATTTCCCTTGGACTTGCTCATCTTCTGGCCGTTCTCATCCTGGACATGGCCGAGGACAATGACGTTCTTGTACGGCGCCTTGTTGAAAATCAGCGTGGAAATCGCCAGCAGGGAGTAGAACCATCCTCTCGTCTGGTCCACCGCCTCGGAAATGAAATCCGCCGGGAACTGCTTCTCAAAGAGTTCCTGATTCTCAAACGGGTAGTGATGCTGCGCAAAGGGCATGGAACCACTGTCAAACCAGCAGTCGATGACCTCCGGCACGCGGTGCATCTCTTTGCCGCACTTCGGACATTTGATCGTAACCGCGTCGATATACGGGCGGTGCAGCTCGATGTCGTCCGGGCAGTTATCGGACATTTCTTTCAGTTCCGCAATGCTGCCGATAGAATGCATGTGTCCGCACTCGCACTCCCAGATATTGAGCGGGGTGCCCCAGTAGCGGTTGCGGCTGATGCCCCAGTCCTGGACATTCTCGATCCAGTCGCCGAAGCGGCCCTTGCCGATGCTCTCCGGAATCCAGTTGATGGTGTTGTTGTTGGCAATCAGGTCGTCTCTCACTGCCGTCATCTTGATGAACCAGGACTCGCGCGCATAGTAGATGAGCGGCGTGTCGCATCTCCAGCAGTGGGGGTAGCTGTGCTCAAACTTCGGCGCGTCGAAGAGCAGTCCTCTTGCGTCCAGGTCTTTTAATACTTCCGGGTCCGCCTTCTTGACAAACAGTCCGGCGAACGGCGTGGATTCCGCCATATTTCCCTTTTCATCTACGAGCTGTACGAAAGGCAGACCGTATTTTCTTCCTACATTCGCGTCGTCTTCACCGAATGCCGGCGCGATGTGTACGACTCCAGTACCGTCGGTCAGCGTTACATAGGTGTCACATGTCACGTAGAATGCTTTCTTGTTCTGCTTTGCGGCTGCGTCTGCGGCGCACTGATAGAGAGGCTCGTACTCTTTGCCCTCGAGATCGGTTCCTTTGTATGTCTCCAAAACCTCGTATGCCGGACCGTTTTCTGCACCTTTCTCCTTATTTTCTGCTGCGCCGAGTTTTCCGAGAACGGTATCAAGAAGAGCGCATGCCATATAGTAGGTGTAGCCGTCTGCTGCCTTCACCTTCGCGTAATCCTCGTTGGGGTTCACGCAGAGCGCCAGGTTGGACGGAAGCGTCCACGGCGTGGTGGTCCATGCAAGGATGTAGGCGTCCTCGCCTTTTACTTTGAATCTGACAACTGCGGAGCGCTCCTTGACGTCCTTGTAGCCCTGGGCAACTTCCTGGGCGGACAGCGGCGTGCCGCAGCGCGGGCAGTAGGGCACGATTTTGAAGCCCTTGTAGAGCAGGTCCTTCTCCCAGATTTTCTTGAGCGCCCACCACTCGGATTCGATGAAACTGTTGTGATACGTGACATAGGGGTGCTCCATGTCGGCCCAGAAGCCGACCGTGCCGGAGAAATCCTCCCACATGCCCTTGTATTTCCACACACTCTCTTTACATTTGTCAATGAACGGCTCCAGACCGTATTCCTCGATCTGGTCCTTTCCGTCCAGCCCGAGCGCTTTCTCGACCTCGAGCTCCACCGGCAGTCCGTGGGTATCCCACCCTGCCTTTCTCGGAACCATGTATCCCTTCATCGTGCGGTAGCGCGGGATCATGTCCTTGATGACACGTGTGAGCACGTGTCCGATATGCGGTTTTCCGTTGGCTGTCGGCGGTCCGTCGTAGAAGATGTAATCCGGACATCCCTCACGCTCTTCGATGCTCTTCTCGAAGATGTGGTTCTCATCCCAGAACTTCTCGACTTCCTTCTCACGACCGACAAAGTTCATGTCTGTTGGCACTTTTCTGTACATTTCTAACTTCCTTTCTGTCTCCGGTCCTGCGCGGCGATATATCGCCGGCGGACACGCTCTCGCTCGGGACAGAACGCAGCGGACACATAAAAGCGCAAAATACGCGCTTTAAGTGCCGGCGTTCTTTTACGGTCCTTCGTCGACACATCGCCGCGCAGGGCCGCTCCAGAACGGAACTTCATTCAAAACGGGGAGAGGCGGGGTCTTCTGTTCCTGATAACAGAGCACTTTCCGTCTTTCACGGAATGTGGAAGCCCTTTTTTCCTGCCTGTTTGGAAACCGTAGCGGATTGGATGAGATTGAGTGAACTATGTATTCGTTAAGGACCGTAGAGTAACGCCGGCACTTAGGCTGCGTTCTTTGCAGCCTTATGTGTCCGCTGCGTTACGGCCCGAGCGAAAGCGCGTCCGCAACGGATGCATAGTTCACTCAGCCTCTGAATATGATACTTTTCCAAACCGGCAGAAAAAAAGGCTTCCGTCCGTAAAAGGACGAAAGCCATCTCTCTCGTTTCAACCACCTGTTACTGCATACTCCGGCGCATATGCGCCTTTCATACGGATTCCCCTAACGCGGGAACTCACGTCAGCCCCTACTCTCGCCGTGCATATCCGACGCCCCTTCGGGACTGCAGCTCGGGAGTGATCTTCGGTAATACTCTACTGATGCCGGGCTCGCACCATCCCCCGGCTCGCTGGGATGTTCGGGTAGGACCTACTGTCTCCGTCACAGCCTTTGCTTTTGGACTTTATGCACATGCTATTATATAGAGAAACCGGGGATTCGTCAAGGGGGTTGCCGGTTTTCACAGCCATTTTCTGTAACGGGTCTGTAACGCAGTTTGGGATGTGATAAATCAGCACTGCTGTGCTTTTTTTCTCTCTGTCTTTTCCCTATATTCTAACATATCTCTGATTTCTGCTTCTCGGTTTATCCGGTATGGTCATTTCCACCATATGCATCTCCATCGCCGGGTTCAGATAATTTTTTCTGAAAGTCTCTTTTGACTTCAGTCCAAGTTTATCCATGATCGCCTTTGATGTATATGGCACGCCGTATTCCATTACTGACAGCATTTTTTTCATATACTCTGTCACCCGTTCGTCATCCTCAGCCGCCTGCCTTGAAACGTCATCCAGGGCAGCATCGATCTGTTTCAGCATGAATTCAATAAACAAATCTGAATTACCGGCTTTATGACACCCCGAGATCGTCCGGTAGTATTCTTCCTGAAATTTTTCAATCTGGCTTTCAACCGGGATAAAAGCAAAAACCGGTTTCCATTTCGCAAGCATCGCCGTGTGCCACAGCCGTGCCATTCGCCCGTTCCCATCCGTAAAAGGATGGATAAAAACAAATTCATAATGAAAAACAGAAGCCAGTATCAGCGGGTGCACCGTGTTTTTTTCCTGTTCCATCCACTCAAAGAGAGCCGACATCAGTTCCGGGACCATCCGCGCCGGAGGCGCCATGAAAATACACTGATCCCCGTCAAAAACTCCCTCTTCTCTTTTACGGAAATCACCGGATTCTTCAACCGTATACTTTGTCATGATCCCGTGGAATCTTTTTTTCTTTATTCTTACTTGGCATCAGTGTACAAGGGGCAACACGCCCCTTGTGCACTGACGCTACAGTTTCTTCACGAACAGCGCCCGTACCGCATTGAGCACCGCAATGATCATCACGCCCACATCCGCGAAGATAGCAAGCCACATATTGGCGATGCCGACCGCGCCGAGCGCGAGACAGATGAGCTTGATACCGATGGCAAACCAGATATTCTCATACACGATGCGGAGGCATTTCCTGGATATCCGTATCGCCTTTGCTATCTTCATCGGGTCATCGTCCATCAGGACGATATCCGCCGCCTCGATCGCCGCATCCGATCCCATGGCTCCCATGGCGATGCCGATATCGGCACGCGAGAGGACCGGCGCATCATTGATGCCGTCTCCGACAAATGCCAGCTTCGCCTTCTCCGGCTTTTGCTGGAGCAGTTCTTCTACTTTCGCCACTTTGTCTGCCGGCAGAAGTTCGGCATGGACTTCGTCAATGCCCAGGTCGGATGCCACGTGCTCCGCCACTTTCCGGGAGTCCCCTGTGAGCATCACCGTCTTCTCCACACCGGCTTTCTTCAGCGCCCGGACCGCTTCCTTTGCATGCGGCTTCTCGACGTCAGAGATGACGATGTGTCCTGCATACTCTCCGTCGAGTGCCATATGGATGATGGTCCCGGCGTGATGGCAGTCAATCCACTCCACGCCCAGCCTCTGCATCAGCTTCGCATTGCCCGCTGCCACGCGGATGCCGTCTACCGTTGCTGTCACACCGTTTCCGCTGATTTCCTCGATGTCTGTGACGCGGCTGCGGTCCGGCTCTTTTCCGCAGGCTCTCTGAAGGCTCCTGCTGATGGGATGGGAGGACGCGCTCTCCGCCAGAGCCGCGTACTCCAGCAGTCGTTCTTCTTCCAATTTGTTGTGGTGGACCGCATTTACCTCGAACACGCCCTGGGTCAGCGTACCGGTCTTATCGAATACCACATATCTTGTCTGTGACAATACTTCCAGATAGTTGGAACCCTTCACCAGCACGCCGGCATTGCTGGCGCCGCCGATGCCGGCGAAGAAACTCAAGGGGATGCTGATGACAAGTGCACAGGGACAGCTAATCACAAGGAATGTCAGCGCCCGGTAAATCCAGGTCCCCCACTCCGCCGCAAGCCCCATGCCGAACATCCGCACCAGAGGCGGCAGGACCGCCAAAGCGATTGCGCTGTAGACGACCGCCGGGGTGTATATCCTTGCAAATCTGCTGATAAATGCCTCAGACTTTGATTTCCTGGAACTGGCATTCTCCACCAGGTCGAGTATCCTGGAGACCGTGGAATCCCCGAATTCTTTTGTCGTCTTTATCTTCAGGACGCCGGTCATATTGATGCATCCGCTGATAATCTCATCACCCTCGCCCGCATCCCGCGGCAGACTCTCCCCGGTCAGCGCGCTCGTATTGAGCGTGGATGTGCCGGATACAATAACGCCGTCGATGGGCACTTTCTCACCCGGCTGCACGATAATCTCCGAGCCGACTTCCACTTCATCCGGGTCCACCTGCTCCAGTTTCCCGTCTCTTTCCACGTTGGCATAGTCCGGACGGATATCCATCAGGTCGCTGATATTCCTGCGGCTTTTTCCCACCGCATAACTCTGGAACCACTCACCCACCTGATAAAAGAGCATGACGGCGACCGCTTCCACATAGTCTCCGGTCCCCCGCCCGGTCACTTCACTGTAAATCGCAAGCGCGATGGCTCCGACGGTGGCGGCAGCCATCAGCAGGCACTCGTCAAAAGGCTGGCGGTTCCGGATGCCTTTCAGCGCCTTGAGCAGGATGTCGTAGCCGACCAGCAGATATGGAACGAGATAAAGCACAAAGCGGGTCAGCCCGGTCACCGGAAGGAAGTGGAATCCGACCAGCATCGCTGCCGAGAGCAGGATGCGGACGAGCATTTTTTTCTGTTTCCTATTCATGTTCATCACCTTTTTATCTTAAATGATTAAATAATTATTGAATTATTGATTTTCAAAAAGAGAGCTATATAAAGCTCTCTCCTGGGGATTACAGGAAAATCTCGCAGTCGTCTTCCACTTTCCTGCAGTTTTTGCGGACTTCCTGCATCACTGCCTTTGCGTCCTGTCCATCCTCAAACTCCACGTTCATCTTCAGCGTCATGAAGTTTACCACCGCATCTTTGACGCCCGGCGTATTCTTTGCAGCCTGCTCCATTTTATTTGCACAGTTTGCACAGTCCACATCAATCTTATAACTCTTTTTCATTCCCTGTTTCTCCTTTAAAATATGGTTACAATATGTTATATAACAATTAAGCAATTATTTAATTGTTGACTATACTGTACTTCTTATTTTATAATATGTCAAGAACTTTGCGGAAGAATTTTCCGTTTTGGCGAAAATAATTTCTGAATGGAGCAATGACCTATGGATGAACAACGACTCCCCCACGACCACGGGAATCATGTAAAAGAAGAAAAAATACGCAGACACCTGCCAGCGGAAGCCGAGATTACCGGTGTGGCGGATGCCATGAAGCAGCTCGGCGATCCCAGCCGCCTGCGCATCTTCTGGCTTCTCTGCCACTGCGAGGAATGTGTGCTCAATATCGCCGCCATCGTCAATATGAGCAGCCCTGCCGTATCCCACCATCTGCGCATCTTAAAGAGCAGCGGGCTCATCGTGAGTCGGCGGGAAGGCAAAGAGATGTATTATAAGACAGCGGACACTGAGCTGGCGCAGATGCTGCACCACATGATTGAGAAGCTGGGTAAGATCACCTGCCCGTCGGGCGAATAATTCATAAAATACTGCCTGCGGATTACCGCAGGCAGTATCGGAAGCAATGAGGGAGGCTTTCCCTCCCGTCATCCGTCATTTATGTCCTGAATTATTCTGTCCTGACCGTTCTTTTTGCGCCCCGCTCTTGTTTCGCCCTGCTCTTCTCCTTCCGCGCCGGCGCCTTCTCTTTGCCGCTTTTTTCGCCCGCCGGATCAGCCGCGCCCGGAGCACGAGCACCGCTGCCCCAAGAAGCAGGACCAGTGCGGCGGCTGCCAGCACTTTTCCCCACACAGGGAGTCTGTCCCACCATGCAGCGAAGGTGCCATCCTTTTTTGCCCCTTCTTTGTCCTGACCGGTCTGCGTATCTTCCGACAGCTTCGGTCTTGTGCTGTATCCGGTCGCCTCTTCAACATATTCCGGCGTCAGGATTACCGGAGCTTCGCCAAGCTTCTGTCCGCCGTAGGAATAGGTGAGCACGCCGGTGCGCTCTTTCTCATCGGTCACCTCTGTCTCATATTCCAGGTCCTTAAGCTCCAGACCTTTTGGAAGGACCACGTACGCATCCCCGTCCTTGCAGGAGACGACTTCCTCCGGCAGTTTCTGCCCGGCAAGGGGAAGTTTCGTGAAGTTCCCGAAGCCATAGTCCAGCATCGCCTTTGTGTCATCATAGGCGTCCCCATCGTCTTTGAGCACCACGCAGACAAGGCGCATATCCCCCTTCTCTGCCGTAGTCACAAGTGTTGTCCGCGAATCGTCCGTGTATCCGGTCTTTCCTCCGGTAGCATATTTATAATATTTCTTATTTTCCGGCATGAGCATTTTATGGTGCTGCTGGAATGTCCGCGTCTCTTCCTCCAGGTTCGTCGCCCCGATGGTGTACTCCAGCGTCTGGGCGATGGTCTGGAATTCTCCGTACCGGTACAGGGCGGATGTAATGAGCGCCATATCCCTTGCCGTCGTATAATGGTCCTCATCGTGAAGCCCGTTGGCATTCGTCCAGTGAGAGCCGGTGCAGCCGAGTTCCGCGCTCCGGTCGTTCATCTCCTGTATGAATGTCTCATATCCGCCGCCCATCTTCGTGCCCGTGCTTTCCGCGATGGCATATGCCACCTCGTTGGCGGACGCCAGAAGGAGCGCATACATGGCGTCTTCCATGGAGATGACTTCTCCCGGGCGCATGCCGATGCTCGCATAATCGGAGCGCAGGATGTCGATGCTCTCCTGGGAAAACGCCACCTCATCCGACATCTCCCCGTTCTCCAGTGCGACCAGCGCCGTGAGGAGTTTTGTAATGCTTGCCGGATAACGCTTTTCATCCGGCTGCTTGGCATAGAGCACGGCGCCGCTGTCCATATCCATCACAATGCCGGAATTCCCGTATATCTTCGGTCCCTCCGGCCATCCGTCGACCTCATTGGTCTCCGGAGCCGTCTCGTAAGACTTCTTTTTCTCTTTCTCAAGCTTTAAGACTGCTTCGTCCAGCTCCTCCCCGTCTGTCCCTGCCTGCGTTCCTTCTTCCGACGTCTCTGCCTGACCAGCCTCTTCGGTTTCCGGCTGTGCACAGACGGAAACAGGCGCCGCGGACAGGATCAGTGCGGACAGCAGGACCGCTGTTATGATGTACCTTCGGATTCTCCCCATTTTATCAACCCCTGATGCGCGTACCTTTTCTATGTACGCGTTGATTACTGATATCGGTCTTTTCAATACCGATTTTCACTCCGGTACTATTATAGCAACTATACCGCCATAAATCTACGGGTTTTCGTTTCATTTTCTGTACACCATTTTTCCGTGCGTGCGTTCCGTTTTCCGTGCATGCATTTCGTTTTCTGTGCGTGCGGCGTCAGTCTCCCGCACAATTCCTCACATATTCATCCATGGCGTCCGCGATCATCTTGGAATATTTCACAGCTTCCACCACAGTCTTCGCTCCGGTCACCACATCGCCGGACGCAAAGATGCCTTTCATTGTTGTCTCTCCCCGGCGGTCCGTCTTGAGCAGTCCCCGCTCGTCTACCTGGAGCTCCCGGTCCCGGTTGACGATGCGGTCCTGCGGTCCCTGGGAAATAGAAATGATGATGCTGTCCGCCGGGACAAATCTTCCGGTCTCCTCCAGCACAGTCATCTGTCCGTCATCCGCCCACTCCACATCGCAGATGACAAGTCCGTCGTCCCGAATCTCGGATGCCGTCTGCAGCACTTCAAACTCCACCCCATCAATCTTCGCGTACTCCACTTCCTTCGGGGAAGCTGCCGGGATTTCCGTGACCGAGTAGACCGTCACATACCGGGAGCCTTTTCGCACCGCAGTCCTCGCAACGTCCATCGCCGCATTTCCCGCACCGATGACCGCCACGCGCTCGCCCAGGTCATACACATCGGGATTGTTCAGATAATTGATGCCGTAATGGACGTTTCCCAGCGTCTCTCCCGGAATGTGCATCCGGTTCGGTCTCCAGGTGCCGGTCCCGATAAACACCGCGTCGTATCCGTCCCGGAGCAGGTCATGTACTCCGATGGAGCCGCCCAGCGCGAAATTCGGCCGGAACAGGATGCCCAGTTCTTTCAGTTTCTCATGATATCTGTCGAGTATGGATTTGGGGAGGCGGAACTCCGGGATTCCGTACCGCATAATGCCTCCAATCTTCTCCCGGACTTCAAATATCGTCACTTTATATCCCCGGCACGCCATCCGTATGGCAATGGTGATGCCCGCCGGACCTGCGCCCACCACGCCGATACGGTGCCCGTTCCACTCCTTTTTCTCCAGGCGCATCCGGTCAAAGCAGGTATCTGATATATAGTTTTCGATGGAAGAGATGTGCACCGGTTCCCCTTTTATCCCCTTGACGCAGTGCCCTTCGCACTGTTTTTCATGGTCGCAGACGAGGGAACAGATAATGGAGAGCGGATTGTTCTCAAATACCATCTCCGCCGCTTCGGTCATCTGCCCTCCCAGGAACATCTGTATCATTTGGGGGATGGGCGTGCTGATGGGGCATCCCTCCATACATTTCGGTTTCCGGCAGTTCAGGCATCTTTTTGCCTCATCGATTGCGTGTAATCCCATGATTTTTCCTCCCTGTATCTCTCTTTTCTTTCTGCCCGGCGCGCGCACATCCGGGCTGCACCCGGCATCCCGCCAAAGAGCGCCGCGCTTATTCTCTAAGTTTGCCACGGGAGCGGGAAAAGTCAACAATCGTTATTTTATTAACTCCGCTTTGACGCCGGTATCACGCCCGGAGAGATTGATTTGCAGAAAAAGCCGGAAATTGTATCCGAACAAATACAATTTCCGGCTCTGTTTTCTGCCTGTACTGATTTTAATTTAACAAGTCCGGCTGCGCGCCGCCTATGCATGACGGATGTCCGTGTATCCGCTGATTTCCCGGTTTATCGTGCACAGGTCGTCCACTGAGAGATCGTGGAGTCTCTCATGACCGGTGATGCGGGCAAACATCTTAAGTTCCTCCAGCGATACATTGAGGAAGTTTGCCACCCGCGCCGCAGCGGCATCGGTCTGGAGCCTGGTCCGCAGGTCCTCATCCTGAGTCGCGATTCCCATCGGACACATCCCGGTCCCGCATATCTTATACTGCTGACACGCCATGGCAATCAAGGGCGCCGAAGCGACGGCAACGGCATCTGCACCCATGGCGATCGCTTTCGCAAAATCAGAAGATACCCGGAGCCCTCCTGTAATGACCAGACTGATGTCCGACCCCACGCTGTCCAGATATTTCCTGGCACGGTGCAGCGCATAGATTGTCGGGACGCTGGAGGAATCCCGCAGCAGTTTCGGTGAGGAGCCGGTCGCTCCGCCGCGCCCGTCTATGGTAATGAAATCCGGTTCCGCATAGACGCAGAATGCCAGATCTCTTTCAATCCTCCCCGCAGCAATCTTCACGCCGATGGGACGTCCTTCCGATGCGTACCGGAGCTGGGTGATAAGATTTTTCAGGTCGTCCCTTGTCTCGATTCCAGGAAATCTGGAAGGCGCGATGACGTCTTTTCCCATCGGCTTGTTCCTGACTTCACTGATTTCCTTTGTCACCTTTTCGCCGGGCAGATGCCCGCCCATACCGGGTTTTGTGCCCTGCCCGATCTTAATCTCGATGGCGTCCGCATTTCTCAGATTCTCCGGCGTCACACTGTAGAGATTCCCTACATATTCAAAGATATATTTATCCGCCGCCTCCATCTCCTCCGGAAGGATGCCGCCCTCACCGGAACACATGGCGCTGTGCGCCATCGCTGACCCCTTCGCCAGCGAAATCTTCGCCTCCCGGGAAAGTGCGCCGAATGACATGTGGGAAATATAGACCGGATTTTCAAGAACCAGCGGTTTCTCTGCATGTTTCCCTATCACAGTCGTCGTGTCCACTTCCGCGTGTTCGTCCAGCGGCATGGGGTCAAGCTGCGCGCCCAGTATCAGGATGTCGTCCCATAACGGCATGGGCATCTCTGTTCCCATGGAAGCGGAAATGCTCCTGCCCGTCACTGCCATCTCATGGATTTCCTTCATGTAACGGCAGGTGTCATCCTGACGGACAAACTCTTTCGGGTATTCCAGTTTCAGTTTCTTTTCCTTCTGCTCTTCCTGTCCGCGCTCATCCGCATAGAGCGTAAAGCGGTCCGCCGGTTGATGACAGACCGGACATTCCCTCAGTCCGGAAAACGGCGCTTCCTCGCGCTCTTCATCGTAGATGTAGCCGCAGATCGTGCATCTGTACTTTGCCATATTTGTCCTCCCTTCTGCTCCCTGTCTTTGTCACATACGGTCTGCAGGCGTAAGCCTCATCTCGCCTCCTGCCCTGCTGCCAGCCATTTTTTCACTGCGCTGATGTCCTCGCCTACCGCACGGGAAATCTGTTCCGGGGACATACCCATCTGATTTTCCCGTTTCAGATAATGTACCCGCTTCGACAATTCGCCCTCGCTGTCATCCTCCGGGTCGGCTGTTTTAAAATATTCCATCAGTTTTGCGATGCGTGACCCGTCGTTGACTTCTGCATTTACATAAATAACATGCACTCCGTCATCATAGACCGGCCCCTTTTCTCCAAGCCGCTTTATCACCGGATTTACAGTTTTTCCCTGCTTCCAGATATCCTTCTCACTGATATAAAACAGAATCCGCTCCTCCCGGGAAAGTATGTGCTCCCTGCTCTTCTTTTCTTTTGTTTTTTTCTTCATGCATGTACCACATCGGCTGCGATGCGCCGGCTCCCTCCACCGGCTGGTTACCTTCATTATAACGGAAGAATCCCTGCGTGTAAACTGCGCTTTCCTGATAAGAACATGAAGGTTTTTTGATGTCGGCAGCGCAGGAATACCTCTTACATTCCATAATAAAAAAGAGTGCCTTTCCAGCCATTTCATGACTTTACAGGCACCCTCTACACTACTGTATATCTGTCAGGTTCACATTTTCACATATTTTGTTTTTGTCCGGAGAATCTCTCTCACTCTGTCTGTCTCCTCCGGGGTCAGTATCCTTTTCGGGAGACAGAATGTATGTACTCTGTCCGGTCTGAGAGCGAAGACTTTCTCTGTCTCCACTGCCCTTGCATCTTTATCCCCGGCAAGCGGAATGGTCCCTCCCTGGGAGCGGATATTTCCACCCTCCGTCAGTTCCATCTTGTAGGTCCCCTTCTGCCTGCTCACCGCCTTTGCGCCTTTTTTTGCCTTCAGCGCCGGCACGTAGATGAGATACGCAAGGAGCAGGATATCCAGAACTGCAATCACAAAGTAATGAAACCCATTGCTGTTGAGATAATACAGCACGAGCATTACTACGGCGATCGCTGTCAGCACGGCGGCAAGGATATTCCGCACGCGCCTGCTCTGCCTCATGCTCAGCACAAGGAACGTCTCATAGCTCTCTTCATAGGTCAGTTGATATGTAAATTCCAGTTTTTTCTGCACTCTGTCTTCCCGCCTGTCTGCTCCTGTAATCCTGCAGGTTTATTTTTCATCCGCTTCCAGTCTTACCGATGGGATGGGTTTTCCGTTCTCATCGTAGTCTTCTTTAAAGGTATCGTATTTCTTCGGGTTCATCATCACCTTTACAAAGGAAATGGAGATGATGATGACGAGGAACACGATGGGGAATCCGCCCAGGTTGGACAGATATTTCAGGCTGTCCGTGGACTTGAACGCCAGCATGAATATCAGGCACATCACGCCTACCGTCGCGCCCCAGACAACCTTCAGCCACATCGGCGCTTCCTGGTCGTCTTCCGTCAGACCGCCCATACACAGTCCGGACATCGCATTCGTATTGGAGTCCGAAGCGGTCACAAAGGAAACGAGCACGATGAGCAGGAACAGGCAGATTGTCACCACCGGAATCGGCATCTGCTTTAATGTCTCGTACGTTGCAGCCGCTGTCCCGATCTCCAGCATCGCGTCGTTGATGCCCACGCCGTTCAGTTCATAGTACATACTCGAAGAAGAGAACAGTCCCAGCCACGCTACGGAGAAGAGTGACGGTATCACCACGCACACGCGGATGATTTCCTTGACACTGTATCCCTTGGAGATACGTCCCAGGAATGTCGATGTAACCGCCATCCATGCCAGCCAGTTGCACCAGTAGAACACCGGCCACCAGTATGCCCAGCCGTCTCCGTCCGCCGCGGACATGTGGAGTGAAATCTTTACAAAGTCCGAGATATACGCGCCGAATGTCTCCGATGTCAGGCTGAGGATATAGACTGTCGGTCCGAAGATAAATACGAAAAGACCGAGTATCATGTAAATCCTCGAGTTAAATGTAGACAGTACCTTAATTCCTTTCGTCACCCCGGTCACTGCAGATGTCACGAAAGTCGCGACAATGACAACGCCGATGATGACCCACAGGGTGCTGTTGGAAACAATCTTTCCGTTTGACACACTGTCCAGACCGTCCGCCACAAGGAATACGGCGGAACCCATACTTGCCGCCATGCCGCAGACAAGACCGAAGAGGCAGAGCATATCCACAACCGGGGACAGTTTCTGCGCTCTTTCATATTTGATAGCCGGGTAGAGCATGGAGCCGATGGAGTAGTTTTTCTTCGCATTATAGAAAAGAAATGCGAACAGGATTGCCGGCATTCCATAGATGCACATCGGGGTGAATGTCCACTCCAGGAAGATGTTCTCCATCAGGAATGTAATTGCTTCCGGCGACTCCGGCTCAATGTGCGCCGGCGGCGCATAGTAGTGGTTCATCGGCTCCGCGCACGCCCACAGCAGGATGCCTGCCGCCATGATGGTACACAGAACGATCCACACATAGTTCGACTGTTTCAGCATGGGTCTTGCCTTGCTTCCGCCAATCCTGACATTGCCGAAAGGCGTAAAATAGGCAAGAATGACCAGTACAACACAGAGGAATGACACGACTGTAAACAGCCATGAGAATTTCTCAAGGATAAAGTTCGTAACGGTCATGACCATGTCGTTAAATGCTTCGCCGCTCACAAAATTCAGTACGATCGCCGCGATTGACAACAACCACGGAATCAGAAAAACTGCCCAACGTATCTTCTTCGTTTTCTCCATATTCTTCTCTCCTCTTAAACTCTTAAAGAATTAGTTTCCACTGTCGATCCGTTTTATCATTTTTTCAACAAAGGTACGTGCATCTCCCTCCACGACAATATCTGCAAGGCTGCAGATGGGAGCGTTTTTATTTGTGTTCACCGCGATGAGATGCTCCACGCGGTTCAGTCCTGCAATGTGCTGCAGGACTCCACAGATGCCGATTGCCATATACAGTCTGGGATGGACAATCTTGCCGGACTGACCGACCTGGATGCTGCGGTCCGCTTTTCCGCTGTCGACCACGCGCCTGCTCGCCGATTTCATCCCGCCCAGACGCTCTGCGAGTCCGTCGAGCATGTCAAAATCATCCAGTATCCCGCCGCCGCCTGATACGAGCACTTCGCTCTCGCGGATATCCCTTGACTTCGGCTTTTCCCGTCTGGAAACATGCTCAATCTTCGGGCTTCTGACCTCTTTCGGGCTGTATTCCCATATCCGGGTGTCTTTTTCTTTTACATCCTCATACAGGAACACACCAGGACGCACGCTCATCATAACGGCGTTGTCTCTGGTGTTGATAATTCCCGCAAGAATTTTCCCGCTGAATGCCGGACGTATCATCTCAATCTGGTCTTTGTGATGTCCGATCTTCGTGATGTCCGCCACAAGTCCCGTGCCAAGTTCCATGGCAAGCGACGGCGCCAGCATCCTGCCGAAATGAGTCGCCAGTATCAGGATGCTGTCAAACTGCTGCTCCTGATGGAGCTCTCCTATGATGCCGGAAAGCACAGAGACATCATACGTCTGTACTCTCTCGTCCGTCACTGTGATAAGCTCATCGAACCTGCCCTCCGCAGGTTCTGTATCAGCGTCGAACGACAAAGCACAGCTCTCATATGCGTCCCCGTATATCTCTTCCGCAGTCTTTAAAAGGTCCACGCAGAATTTTTCATATTCCTTTTCCAGAAAAATCAAACATTTCTTCATTTCAGATACCCGTTCTCTTTCAGGAAGTTGTAGACTGTCTCAATCCCCTCGTCATCGTTCTGCACAACGACCCGGTCTTTGCGCTCATAGGTCTGCATGTAGGTTTTCACAACCTTTGTGGCAGAGCCATGGGTGCCGATGATGTTCTCGTCCACCTGGAGCACGCTGTTGTCGATGATATGCAGCCTGTCGCTGACATCCATCTCCAGGTCCGCATAGCGCACAAAGGGAAGTCTGTATCTGCTCTCCCTGCGAACACTTAAGATCGCAGGGAAAGCGATTTTATAAGTATCTGTATGATTCTCCGTGTCCACCTCGACAAGAGGCGCGCCTTCCAGGAAGGAAGCCTCATCAATCTTCATGATGGCGGACATCTGACCGATTCCCAGATATCCGGCCAGCTGGGAGGGAACATGAGCCGTATCGCCATCCAGTGTCTGTGTGCCCGTCAGTATCACGTCGTACTCTGTGCGCTTCAGATATTCACCCAGTATCAGGCTCGTCGCCAGCGTATCGCTTCCTGCGAACACCGGGTCCGAGAGTATCGTTCCGCGGTCCACCCTCCTGCGCAGGACGTCTTCCATGAGTCCCTTCACGCTGAGCGGTCCCATCGTCACGACTTCAATCTCAATCTCCGGGTGCTTCTTCTTCAGATTCAGCGCATAACCGAGCGCGCACGCGTCGTCCAGATTGATAATCTGTTTGATATTTTCGCGGATGAGCACATTATTCTCGTAGTCATATTCAAACGCGTCCACATCCGGCGTAAATTTCAACAGGCAGACGATTTTCATAGTTCCCTCCAGCTGTTCCTTCTGATTAAAAAGATTTATTTCTGGAATTTTGCTCCCTCTTCCTCATAGAAGATGCTTCCAAAGTTCATGACTTTGTTCGGGTCAAATGTCTCTTTCAGCTTCTCAAGCATGTAGTACGCGGAGCCGTGCTCTTCTTTAATCCACTGGTTGCGGTATTTGCCGACGCCGTGGTGGTGGCACATGGAGCCTCCCAGTTTGAGCGTCTCCTCAACGATGATCGTCTGCAGCGGATGATGGTACATGCGGAACTCATCCTCCGGCTCGCAGTTGATGTTGTACTGGTATACGAAGTACATATTGGTTCCGTTTAAGTAGCTGTGTGAAGAATGTCCGCCGAGCATTACCAGGTCGTCCGCCTGCTTGAACTCTTTGCGGATGCGGTTGATGACATTGTCGTAAATCTGCGGGATGAGCTCCCAGCTTGCAGAAATCTCTGTCGTGTATCCGCTGTGGCGGTCGTTGTTGATCATTTCCTGGACTTCGTCGTCGATGTCCTTCTGTGACCAGTTCAGGTGATTGAACCAGTCTTCGATGAGCGCGCTGTCCACTTTCTTGATAATGCCGTCGCTGAACTTCTCAACTGCTTCCTCGATTCCTTTGCCGCATGCATCTGCGATGGGTTTTGCACCTTCAGCCATGAAGATGAGCACGCATTTTCCTTCGTGGAAGTGATAGAAATGCTGGCGTGCGTCTTCCTCAGAGTATACACGTGCAACTGACGGACGGTATCCGTTTACGAATACTTCGCGGAGCACTTTGATGCCTGTGGCAACATCTTTTACGAGATATCCGTAGAAGAGGTTGTTCTCCGGGAAATATTTGAATATCTTCACCGTAACTTCTGTGATGTAGCAGAGCGTACCCTCGTTTCCGATAGCAATGTGACGGATGTCCGGACCTGCCGCACGTCTCGGCACGTTCTTGATGCGGCATACATGTCCGTCCGGGAATACGCACTCCAGACCGACTACCATGTCCTCGATGCCGCCGTACAGTGTGGAGAACTGTCCGATGCTGCGCGTCGCAACCAGTCCGCCATACTGAGCGACCGGTTTGGACTGGGGAGAATGCCCTGTCGTATAGCCGATCTTGCGGAGCTCATCCTCCAGGTGCTGGAGCGCTACGCCTGACTGTACCGTCGCCTGCATGTTGTATGTATCGATGTTGATGATTTTGTTCAGGTTCTTTCCGTCAATTACGAGAGCCAGCTCTTTCCAGTTCTCAAGACCACCCTCTGTGGATGTCTTGCCGCTTCTCGGGATAACGTTGATGCCGTTCTCGTTGCAGAACATCAGGAGTTCTTTTACTTCTTCCGTATCTTTCGGATATACGATTGCCGCCGGAATCGGGTTGTCCAGCACTTTTTTCGCTTTTGCATATTTTTTATAACGGTCTGCAGAAGCGTCATACAAATCTTCCGGGTCTGTATTAATCTGGTCCGCTTCCAGCATGGTTCCAAGTTTTTCCAGGATATCTGTTTTTGTCATTGTTCCTCTCCTTTTACTTACCACTTATTGATTAATGAAAGATTTCGTAGGTCTGTTTCAGCACTTCATCGGTGTGCTTCGTGATTCCGCTGTAGATGGGGAGCACTTTCGCATACAAGGCGACGTTCTCCGGATTCGGCTGGAAGGTATCGCTGAACCGCACCATGTTCTCCACCGCTTCCTCAAAACTTCCGTAGACGCCGGTGGCAACTGCCGCGCAGATTGCGGAACCCATGCCTGCCGCGCCGTTCACTTCATTCCGCACGGTCGGAAGGTTGAACACGTCTGCAAGTATCTGCATGAAAAGGTCGCTGTTGGAACCGCCGCCTGTGATGATGAGGCGCTCCAGGGATACGTTGATTTCATTGCACATATCGTCCACATGTTTTTTCAGCGTCATCGCCACCGCCTCCAGCAGTGAGCGGTAGATGTGTCCTCTCGTATGCCTGCCGTCGAATCCGATCATCACGCCTTTCTTGTAACGTGCGTCAACCGGTGCCAGCCACTCAAGGACAGTCATCAGTCCGTCACTTCCTGCGGGAACTTTCTCCGCCTCGATGCTCAAGAGTTCCTCTGCGGACATTCCCTTCTCTTCTGCCATCTTGATGTAGCTCTCGCCGAGGATGTCGCGGAACCAGCTGATGGTCCACATGCCTCTGCGGATTCCGTTGCTGTCGTAGAAATACTTGTTCGGCACGCAGGAGAACTTCGGCCATGCATAAGAGGTGCCTTTGAGATTCTCCTTGCCTTCCATCATGGCTGTGGTGTATGTGCCGAGGGAAATGCAGGCTGTCTTGTCGCCCATGCACCCGGTGCCCAGTCCTTCCACTGCCTTGTCATTGGACGTTGCCACTACCGGGACGCCTTCCGGAAGTCCGGTAGCCTCTGCCGCTTCTTTCGTCACATAGCCGAGGATGTCGCCCGGCATTACCAGGTCGAAAAGCATCTCCCGCGGCATTCCCGTATCAATATACGCCTGCGGGTCGTCGGACCATTTCCAGTTGTCCACGTCCACGGGCCATCCGTATTCATAGTTTGCGACGGTGTCTTTGAACTCGCCTGTCAGGCGGTGTGTGATATATCCGGAAGAAGCCGTGATATATGCCACATCCGGGTTCGTATGCTCATACGGCTGTGATACGCGCACGTCCATCCAGCTCATCGCGGGCTGTGCCAGCGAGCCGTCTTTCTTTAAGTATGCGCGGCAGCAGCGGATGGTGCAGAGACCGATTCCGATGATGTCCTCCACATTGCCCTCGAACTTCGCCATACACTTCTTCGCGCCCTTGCAGATGGCATCCCACCAGTCGTCGTCCGGATGCTCTACATATCCCGGGCGGGGAAGGTCGTAAGGTCTCAAAGGAGCTCTGTCCTCGCATACGATGTGTCCTGTCACGTCAAAGATTGTCACCTTTGCGCTCTGGGAGCCTTCATCAATACCGATAATGTATTTTTCACCCATGATTCTGTAAACCTCTTTTCCTTTTTTATCCGTTCAGCCGCTGCAGGCTGTCCGCAGCGGCCAGGCCGTCATATTAACGTACAAGGTATCCGCCGTCTACTACGAGGAGTGTTCCGTTTACATAGTCTGCTGCCCTGCTCGCAAGGAATACCATCGCGCCCATGAGGTCCTGTCTCTCGCCCCAGCGGTCAGCCGGTACATGCTCTTTAATCTTGATGTATTTCTCATCGTTCGCACTTCCGGAGCCTGTCGTCATGCTTGTCTGGAAGTATCCCGGAGCAATGCCGTTTACGGTGATGCCGTATTTGCCGAGCTCGTCTGCATATGCCTTTGTCAGACCCATCAGACCAGCTTTCATTGCTGCGTATGCCGGAGACTGGAGTCCGCCCAGGAATGAGAACAGGGAGCAGATGTTGATGATGCGTCCGCTCTTCTGCGGAATCATGTATCTTGCTACTGCATGGCTTAAGTCAAATGCTGCTGTCAGGTTGATGGCGATCATCGGGTCCCACTCTGCTCTGCCGAAGTCCAGAACGTCCTTGCAGATGCAGATGCCCGCGCAGTTTACGAGGATGTCAATCTTGCCGTATGTCTCAACACATGCGTCCGCAATCTTGTCGCAGATGCCGTCCTCTGTGATGTCGCCTTTCATAAACGCATATTTGACGCCGCATCCCTCGATCAGCTTCTGTGTCGTTCCGTCGTCTTCGATATTTGCAAATACGAAGATGTCAGCCCCTGCTTTCGCAAGCGCCAGAGCGAATGCCTGTCCCAGTCCGCTGTTGCCCCCGGTCACGATTGCCTTTTTCCCTTTCAGTGAGAAGAAATCCATTGAGAAATCGTTAATGTTTGCGCTCATTTTTTTCAACCTCCATACTTTAAAATTTTTAAGAGCTGCTTACGGGAACAAAAAAAAGAGAGCTTCTTTTGTGCAGACTGCTGCACAAAAGTTACTCTCTCTTTTGCTCTCTTTGTAACTGCCCTTATTATACGACCCGTGCAGTTTATTGTCAATATGGTGATTAAATACAAAAGACAGAGCAAATATTTATACATTTTGCACAATCACTCAGCAGTTCCATAATCCCCGGTTCGTCGTGGCAATGGCGAGCGCTCCTGCCTTCAGCGCATGGATGATGTCTTCCTGGTCCTGGGTCAGCCCGCTCGCGACGATGGGCTTGTCAATCAGCTCCACCAGGTAGCGGATCAGCTTTGACAGTCCCGCCGGCATGAACTCCACCACGTCCGGATTGCTCGTCTTTACGTTCTTCGCCACATTTGCATAGGTCAGCCCGTCTATCATGTAGAATCTCTGGATGGTAAACATGCCCAGCTCGTTCGCCCGCTTGATGAGCGCGGGCTTCATGCTGATGATGCCTGCTGCCTTTGTATATTTCTTTATGAAATCAACGCTGATTTCTTTGGCAGACAATCCCACAATAAGGTCCACATGCACGATGGGAAGCTTTCCCATCTCCCTGACCCTGGTGACAATATCAGCGATGGAGCAGATATCTCCGTACAGGATATACGCAAGGTCGCTGTCTGAATCCGGCAGTGCTTCCAGCCATTCATCGTTCTTTATCTCCGGAATGACCGGACACTTTTCTGTTGCAAGTAAAAATTCATCTTTCGTCAAACGTTCCACATCTCATCCCTCTTTCTACTGTTTTTCATTCACCAAATCAGGCTTTCACGGCACGGTTTTCATTTATAAAATTTTAGCACGAAAACAGGTGCCGGTCAAACAAGGATATTGACAACCGGATTTTTTGCTCATAAAATGAAAGCGCAAAAAAACAGACAGACCGTCGGACCGGCAGCTCTTTCCGGGAGGATGTATCATGAACAGCTTAAAGAAAATCCACATCCTTATGATTTTTATACTGGCAGGCGCCTACAATGCAGTGTACAGCCTCGTCTTCATGAAGAGCATCTACTATCAGCTCATGCAGGACGGGCTCGGACTGACACATTTCCGTCTGGGACAGCTCTACAGCGTGTTCGGGATGACCTCCATGGTCTCCTATCTCCTGGGGGCATATTTCCTGAGCCGGTTCAAATGCTGGAAGCTGGTATCCGTCTCCCTTCTCATCACCGGAGCCCTGACCATGTATCTTGCCGCGATGCCGCCGTACCCGGTCATGGCGGTCATCTTCGGCGTCGTCGGCTTTCTCCTGGGAGCGGTATTTTACTCCGCCCATCTCCAGGTCCTGCACAATATCGGAGCGCCTTACTGCCAGGGGACCGTGTTCAGCCTGTTCTATGTATTCAACGGTCTTATGGGAATCGTCTTCGCCTCCGCGGGACTGGGGCTGACCGCACTGGACGCGCCGGACCCCGCGCTGATGCGGCTCCTCTTCCTTTTCTTCGGAATCATCAATATCATCATCGCCCTGTTTGCCGCCGTCATCCTGCGGAAGCTGGATATTGACCCGGCGGAACAGATGCCCGTGCGCCTGGAGTCCGTCAGGCATCTTGCAAAGAACCGGCGGCTCTGGCTCGTCATCGCCATCGTGTTCACAAACTACATCGCATTTTCCAGCCTCAACTATATCCTGCTGTTCCTGGAAAGCATGTACGCCGTGCCTGCGGCATTTATGGATGTGCTCCTCATCATGCGTACCTACCTGATCTTCATCATCGCGGGACCCATCGCCGGAAAAATCACCGACCGTTTCCGCTCCGCTTCCCGCCTGATGAAATACAGCTTCCTGCTGAACGCGGCAGTCCTAGAGGTCATGCTCCTGCTCGGCCGCTTCAGTTATATCATAATGCTCCTGTGCATCCTGCTCTCCTGCCTGTTCATCAATATGGGGAAGAGCATGGCGCTGCTCACCGTGGATGAAGCCGGCATCTCTCCCGCGTTTTACGGGATAGCCGTGAGCTTCATCTCCTTCTGCGCCTACTCGCCGGATGCATTTTACTATTCCATGAGCGGCGCTATCCTCGACCTGTCCCCTGAAAACGGGTACAGCATCGTGTTCCTGATTGTCGTTGTGGTCTCCCTGGCAGGCTTTATCCTGTCGCGCTTTCTGGAAAAAAGCGACCGTACACAGTGATTTATTACAAATTTTTCTGGGATTTTTATATACTTTTCACAATTTTTATCTTTTTTTTCTTTGATAATTGACTTTTTGCAACAAGTATCTTATACTCGAACCAGTTACAAGAGACAGAGAGAAGTAACGCCCCCCAAGGCAGTACTTCTCTCTTTTTTGTTTTCCAGATTCCTTTTCTGACTGCAGCAGAAGGGGAATCCTTCCATCACTATTCTTTATGGAGGTTTAACTTATGAACAAAGCATTTATCAAAAAGTACGGTACACTGCTGCTTCTGGCGACCGGCGCAGGAATCATCTTCCAGCTGCCCTACATCCGTGAAACATTCTATGTACCTATCCAGAACGCCATGGGTCTGACAAATGAGCAGATGGGTCTTCTCTCATCCGGCTATGCGACAATGGCAACATTCTCCTACTTTGTAGGCGGAATCATCGCGGACAAGTTCTCCGCAAGGAAACTGCTGACGTTTTCCTTCATTGCGACAGGTGCCCTCGGACTGTGGTTCTCCACATTCCCCGGCTTTACCGTAAGCCGCGTCATCTTCGTCCTGATGGGAATCTCCAGTATCATCACATACTGGTCCGCATGCATCAAGGCAACGCGTCTCCTTGGTCCGGAGGAAGAGCAGGGACGTCTCTTCGGTCTCCAGGAAGGTCTCCGCGGCATCATGAACGCGCTCCTCGTATTCGGTATGACCGCTGTCTTCTCCATGTATGTGGATGAAGTCGCAGGTGCTGCAGCTGCAATCCGTGTCTGCGCGATCACCGTTATCATCATCGGTGTCCTGAACTGGTTCTTTATCGAAGATACGAAAGCTGAGCAGACAGAATCTATCGGCACGGTAGTCGTCGGTATGTTCAAATGTCTCCTGATTCCCAGGGTATGGCTCCTGGTAGGCATCGTATTCACGGCATACAGCGTATACGGACTCATCGGCTATGTCACAACATATGCTCAGCAGTTCTACGGAATGACCGCTACGACAGCAGCTACACTCGGCGGCGTCAGATACCTGCTTCAGGGTGTCGGCGGTGTGTTCGGCGGATTCCTTGCAGATAAGCTCCACTCCCGCTGGAAAGTCATCGCTGTGGGATGTGTCGCTCTTGCAATCTCCTTCGGGCTTTACATCTTCCTTCCGTCAGATGTATCACTGTACGCAGCAATCGTCGGCAACTTCTTCTTCGGACTGATCTTCATGTACGCAGTAAGAAGCCAGTACTTCTCCGTTGCATCTGAGGCAGATATCCCGATCGAGCTCAGCGGACGTGTATCCGGTATCTCCTCCGCACTCGGATATCTCCCCGACGTGTTCATGTACACATTAGTCGGCGGATGGATGGACGCTTACGGAAGAACAGGATTCAATATGACATGGGCTTACGCCGTTGTTATGGCAGTGCTCTGTATCATCCTGTCAATCATCCTTGGAAGAGTCATCAAGAAAAGAAATGCAAAATAAATAGTCCATGTAACTTCCTTGAAAAGAAAAATCCCTGCCACAGAGCAGGGGTTTTTCTTTTCCTCTTTTCATATCTTCCGTTTTATTCCTGTCCGCTGCCGCATATCGCGTCAATGGCGCGGTCATATGCGCTTTTTGTACGCGCGTCGAACAGCACGAACCGGACCGTCTCGATGTTATCCGGATGAGCTGTGCAGAATGCCCGGACAGTCCTCACGGCAGCTTCAGCCGCCTTCTCCACCGGGTATCCGTATACGCCGGTAGAAATAGATGGAAACGCCACCTTCCTGACGCCGTGCTCCACCGCGCACTGCAGGGAACTGCGGTAGGCATCTGCCAGCAGTTTTTCTTCTCCGTGATTCCCTCCGTACCAGACGGGACCGACGGTGTGTATCACATATTTACAGGGAAGCCGGTACGCGGACGTCACCTTCGCCTCTCCCGTCCGGCAGCCATGGAGCGTGCGGCATTCTTCCAGCAGCTGCGGACCTGCCGCCCGGTGGATTGCCCCGTCGACGCCCCCGCCTCCCAGGAGGCTGTTGTTGGCTGCGTTCACAATCGCATCCATGTCATCGACCTCTGTGATATCTCCCAAAGATGTCTGGATTTTCGTCTCCATATCTGTCTGTCCTTCTTTCATCTGGATTTACCGGGAGCTGTCCGCTCCCCGTCCAATACAATTTATGTGATCCATTTGTTTTATACGGCGTTTTACCGTCTTAGAACTCACGCCTAAAATCATAGCCATCTTTTCTGTGTTTATCTTGTTGTTTTTTTGAATTAAGCTAATAATCTGATCCTCCATATTATCCTGAGGGACATTCTGGGGGACATCCTGGGGGACATTCTGAGGGACATCATATTTTCAGATTATTGAAAAAGCTTTTACAATTATAGCTTTCTTTCTCTAAATATGGAGTAAACGCATAGGCAATTTGATTAGTAAACTCAAAAGCTTTACCTTCAAGATAGCAAGCATATTCTTCTTGAAGAATACTTTTAACAGGAAATGTCATTAAACATGGTGCGTACTTATCTTTGCCACTAAAAAATTTTTGTAAAAATCCTTTTCCCGCTAAATTAGTATTTCTTACTATTTCCCTTAATGCGGAGTACACTTGCAAGCATGGATATTCCCTGTTCGGTAAAAACATAAGGTAAAGTACGTCGTCCACCACCCCCATCTGTTCTTTCCGCATCTAATATTTTTGAAGTACCAATCTGGCACTTCAAAATTTTATCTTCCTCTTTTGTAAGCTGAAAGCAAAAATCTTCTGGAAAGCGGTTTATATTTCTTTTTACAGCACGGTTTAACACCTTTGTTTCAACCTGATATAGCATAGCCAAATCACTATCTATCATAACTTGCTGATTACGCACGACATAAATCATGCCTTTTAGATCATATCCTGTACTCTAAATATTCGATACAGATAAATCATTTTTTGCATCTGCCAAATCTGTCTTTTCTACTTCTGCCATAGTTATTCTCCTTTATTTTTTGAGGTGCCAACCTGGCACCTCAAAATAATGACAAACTTGAAATTATAAACTGCGATACTAAGTTCTATGTACTGTCTGCTTTGAGGTAACAACCTGTGACTTCAAACACCTTTTCCCGATAAATCCATTATATCATGCGACAGCGTTTTTACCACACTGATCCACAAAGAAGAAGGGCAATCTTATGACTGCCCTTCCCAATTACAAATTTTTTGCCAGTAATTTCTATAACGCCGCCATGTTGATCTGTGCATGTCCAGAGTCGCCCTGCACGGATTTCATATCGCCGCCATTCAATTTCAGCATATAGGTAATAGATTGTTTATCAAGCTGTGTTACCTTCTCTTTGAGACGGCTTTTGTCAATCGTGCGCACCTGTTCAAAGAGAATAATGGAATTTTCGGGAAGCCCGTCAACATCTTCTAAATAGTAATGTGTCGGCAGCTTTGTTTTCTTTCGTACTCGGCTCGTAATGGCAGCAACAATGACCGTAGGGCTGAACCTGTTTCCTGTATCATTGGAAAGAATGAGGACAGGTCTTGTGCCGCCCTGTTCAGAGCCGATATGCGGATCAAGTTTCGCGTAGTAAATATCTCCACGCCTGACAGTTCTTTTCATTTGAATGCCCTCCAATCTATATTTGACATACGGTTTCTGTCTATGTAATAAGCCAGGCAAAAGGCTTTTTAAGGTCGGGAGCATATAAAACAAAGCTCTGTTCTCATTGATAACCTTGTGACTGGCTTTATGGTCACGGCATTTCTATTTGTCCTCGACACCCCGAAATGCAAATGCGCAAAAGCGCAGGGAAGTCGCCAAACGGTCAGCAGCGAACTGACTCCACGGGAGTTTCACCCCAACTGACGGTCTGCCAGAGCCGCCCTCATTGCCTGCGGCGGATTGGATACCGCTCGGACTGTGACTGGACGGGAGTACCATTATGCTCTTTGTGGGTTATGGCGAAACCGGGGGCTACCCGATATTTGGAGTCAGTATAGGCTCGCTCACCACCTTTCATCACTATTTGCTTGCTGGCAGGTCTTGGCGTACTGCTCCGCACGCTTATGCTCATCACAATCACAAAGAGGAAGTATTTGGCGAATGACTATTCGGTTGTCAACGAATCATGAAAGAGTATCACAGCCTATAATGAAAATAGGTATCAGCTTCTCCACTTTTTAACCTTCTGCTCTTGCTGTATAATGGTTTTAGGCAGGATCAAGTTTGATCGTACCTTGGAGGATTTGCACCCCGTTTGTCAACGTAAATGTTTTGCCCTTGAGCACAGCATATTGTTGCACCTTTTATGGATAGCACGAGTAGCAAAGTCCGTATTATCTCGGGCAAATCTCCTGCCAATTCTATTGAAAGGAGCTTAGCTGTATGAAAGATCTTCTGGAGATTTCTTGTGGGCTGGATGTCCACAAAGATAAAATCGTTGCATGTATCCTGACTGGATCACTGGGCAAACCCACTCATTCTGAAATCCGTGAATTTACCACTTTGATCCCGGATATGATTGCTTTACGTGATTGGATCGTTTCTCGAAACTGCCATCATGTCGCTATGGAAAGCACTGGCATCTATTGGATGCCGATTTATGAAATATTAGAAGACGCTTTTTCTGGGAACATTACCCTGCTGGTTGTAAATGCTCGCCATATGAAGAATGTTCCCGGCAAAAAAACAGATATGCGGGACTCGGAATGGATTTCTACTTTGCTTCGTGCCGGATTACTTAGTGGAAGCTTTATCCCGGAAAAAAGAATTCGGGAGTTCCGTGATCTGAACCGCTATCGCAAAAGCATCATCCGTGATATTACATCTCAGAAAAACAGGATTGAAAAATTTTTACAAAGTTCCGGTTTCCGTCTGTCCTCTTTTGTATCTGATATTTTTGGCGCTTCTGGCAGAAATATTATTCTGCATCTAATTGAACATGGACAGATTGACAGAACCTCCTTAGATTCCTGCTTAAAAACCCAAACCAGAAAACGGATGGATGAGATCCTCGTGTCTGTAAATGGAACTCTTTCCGACCATCAAAAAGCATTCTTAAGCCCCCACGATTTCCTGAATGATAAAATAAATGGCCAGATAGGGCAGAAATGACGCAATAGTAGCCATAGCAGAAAGAAGCATTCCTCCCACCATGGGTGCTTTCTGCGTCATAGCCAGCTCCATGAGGCGTGACAGGCCTTTTTTTGACTTGCCGTCTTGGCTTTCTTTTTTCGCCATTGATATCACCTTCTCTTTCATAATAAATGGTGGTTAGCAATCACTAACCACCATTTATTATATTTCTTATTTACTTCTTCTCCAACTCTTTAACAGTAAAAATACTCCATTCGACAATGGATTTCTATCTGTCTAACATTGCAGTATATTCGCTATAGTTTTAGATGTATCATCTTTACCATTATGAATTGATCAGAAACCGCCATACTGACCTTTGTGGAGAGCTTTAAGCCGTTTTTAGGAATGTAACGATAATAAGGTTCCTCCGCAATCACCTTCGCATTACTCCCGATCTTTGCTGCCAGTTCTTTTGCTGCATCCACAAAAAAGAACATCTGCGCATCGGCATGGCCTACCTGCTTCATATACTTCTTTTGCATCATAGCCATGCCTTTTTTGTTCACGGTGTCAAAAACAACTTCCATATTTCCAAATTGCCCAAGCATACGCAGAAGGGCAATGACCTTATGTTCCTCAAAATAATGAAACAGCCCGCCTGCAGTAACGAGAATAGGAGCATCAAGTACATCATTGCGAACTTTTTTGATCCAATCCTTCACAAAGGCATCCCCTGAAATATATAATTCCCTCTCTGGTTCGGGAAGAAGTCCCCGCCGGTATTCGATTACATGAGGCAGATCCACGGCATACCAGTGTGTCTTTCCGTTATCACATCGGTGATAGGTTGTCTCCAGACCACAGCCCAGTTGGGCAATCACACCGTCCGGTCTGCGTTCCAGAAAAGACCGAATAAACCGATCCATATTGGCAGACCGGGAAGCAGAGGCCAAGAGAGTATACTGGTTCTGCATATTCTTTTCAATCAAGTCTGAAGGCAGCTTCTTTTTCAATTCCAATGCTTTTTTATCATATAAAATTTGCGGACAATACTCACTGGCATAGATTCTACCCAGCATAGGGACAAACAGGGTATCTTTTACAACGCCTAATTTCTGCATAACCAGTCCTCCTTTATAGTGAGATTATTTCCGGCCTACCAGGAGTCTGGAAGATCCTAGCATCATCATAGCTGCTCGGCGGTGTGAGCCGAACGCCTCTTGTGCAGTATCAATGAGACGAACATCCTGATACCCCATATCCCTCAGTTTCTGCGCAAAATCTTCCATATCACCGTACAGCTTTGGCTTCATATCATCGTTGAGTGCAAAAACACCGCCTTTTTTCAATACCCGCAGGCTTTCCAGCAGCAGTTTCTGCATATCAGCACCCATAACATTGTGATAGACATAGTTGCTGATGACTACATCAAAGCTCTCATCGGGAAAATCCAGATGCTTCGCATCACCGTGCTGAAATACACAGCGGGAAGCCACGCCCTCACTTGCAGCATTTTTCTCGCAGATCGCCTTGCTGTAATTGTACACAGCTCCCCAGTAATCAACACCAATCACTTTTGCTTTTGG
>DXAL01000030.1 GCA_019117125.1 Candidatus Mediterraneibacter merdipullorum | reverse complement strand
TATGGAAGAAATAAATGTACCGGTCGGAAAGTATTGGACGGAAGGGAAAAAAGTCAACATCGATCTGAACGGGAAAAGAGATCTGTCCGGAATTGAAATCATAAATGGCGGATTAAGATTCCGGCTTCCGGCAAGGTCGGCAGCTGTGATCAGAGAGGAGGATTGAGCAATGGATAAAATGTTGCGAAATAAAAAAGCAATCGTACTTTTTGTCGGACCGGCTTTTATACTTTTTACGGTGGTCCTGCTCATCCCGATCATCCAGATGCTGTATTATTCTCTATGTGATTACAATGCGTTGAAAGAACCGGTATTTATCGGGCTGGAGAATTTTAAAGAGTTGTTTTTTGAAGATAAGACGATGAGAATCGCTCTGAAGAATTCCTTGTTTTTCATGCTGTTTTCAGCAGTGACACAACAGATATTAGGTGTGCTGCTGGCAGTATCTCTGACGAGTATTAAAAGAGGAAGAACATTTTTCAGAAATGTGATTTATATGCCGACGGTCCTCTCTTCGGCAGCATTGGGTTTGCTCTGGGCATTTATTTTTAATCCAAAGTTCGGACTCAATTATCTTCTTGACAAAATTGGGATTGAAGGACCTATGTGGCTGATGGAATCGGACGGGTTTATTGTCCTTCCGATGATCGTAATTGCATTTGTGGCTATGTGGCAGTATGTGGGACAGAATATGATGCTGTATATGGCTCAGATAATGGGGATATCAAAGGACCTGTATGAAGCGGCGCGTATTGACGGTGCATCGGATATCCATACATTCCGTTATATTACATTACCGTTGATAAAGCCAATGTTCATTACCTCACTGTCATTGAACTGTATTGGCTCCTTAAAGTTTTTTGACCTGGTCTACAATATGACGCAGGGGGGACCAAATAACAGGACCCAGGTTCTTGCCACACACTTATATGAACAGGGATTTATATATTTCAAATACGGATATTCCAGTGCGATTGCAGTGGTACTGCTCGTGCTTTGCCTGATTGTTTCGCTGCTCATACGAAAGGGGATAAAGGTTGAGAATTATGAGATGTAGAGTGCAGAAAACATTTATTTATATCATTTTAATCATCCTGACACTGATTTATATCCTGCCCCTTTTGTGGATGATCAACGTGTCCTTAAAGACAAATCAGGAATTGATGACAGATCCGTTCAGTCTGCCGCAGGTACTGCAGTTGGGAAATTATATTTATGCATGGGTAAAGGGAAATCTGGGGACTGCAATGCTGAACTCATTTGTTGTCTGTACAGTATCTCTGGTGTTAAGTCTTGCGATAGGATCGATGGCGGCATTTGCAATCGCACGGATGAGGTGGAGATTGTCAGGAGCGGCGATGAACTATTTTCTGCTTGGAATGATGATACCGGTGCATTGCGTACTCATCCCGCTGTTTGTACAGTTTTCAAAGTGGAACCTGACAGATTCGCTGTTCGGTCTGATCATCCCTTATACTGTGTTTGCATTGCCGTTAGTCATATTTCTGATGACGGGGTTTTTCAAATCTTTGCAGAACGAGATTTTTGAAGCGGCATGTATTGATGGATGCAATATTTATTCGTGTTTTTTCAGGATTGCGCTCCCGCTTACTAAAACAGGATTTTCTGTAGCGGGTATGATGACTTTTGTTGCAAACTGGAATGAACTTTTGATGGCACTGGTATTTATATCAGATGCGGATAAAAAGACTTTACCGGTCACACTGTCGTATTTTGTAGGACCTTATGCTGTGAACTATGTTCAGATGTTTGCTGCGATTATTATTGCTCTGGCGCCGACAATAATAGTTTACCTTATTTTCAGCAATCAGATAGTAGAAGGTCTGACGACGGGAGCCGTTAAAGGATAAAAAGATGAAGAAGGGAGAAAACGATGAAAAAAAAGACAGTATCGGCAATTCTTGCCAGCGTAATGTGCATATCAATGTTATTTGGGTGCAGCGTATCCACCGATACCGGAGATGCGTCATCAAATGAGGAAAGCGCGGAAGAAACAGATGCTTCAGCGGGTGATGTAATAGAAATATCCTGGATATTCTATGATGACCTTGATGTGTCAAAAGACCTTGTGACGATAGGCTACAAAGAAGTAATCGACCGCTTTAACAAAGATTTTGAAGGGAAATATCATGTGAATGTGATCACGACACCAACGGAAGAATATGATACAAAATTGAATGCTCTGATTGCTTCCGGGGATGTCCCTGAATTATTTACCTGCCATCCGGGACCGTTGATGGAACAGTATGTAGATGCGGGAGTGGCAGCAGACCTTACAGATATTTTGGAAACGGAAAATCCGGACTGGTATGCGACATTCAAAGAGGGAATTTTTGATAAGCTGACGTATGATGGGAAGATTATGGCGATTCCGACAAATTTCTCAGCTGCATTGGTATTCTATAATACGGAAATATTTGATGAAGTAGGAGTGACTCCTCCGGAGACATATGATGAATGGCTTGAAGTGTGCAAAAAGATACAGGATGCAGGATACACTCCAATCGCATGCTCGGCTAAGGACCCATGGTGTATTTCTCTTGTTGCAGGGTATCTTTGCGACAGAGAGGGCGGTCCGGACAACCTGGACGGAGTGTCAGAGGGGACACTGGATTGGACAAGCGAGTCTTATGTTAATGCAGGAGAAAAACTGATTGAACTGTCACAGTATTTCCAGCCGACAGCAGCAGGTGATTCCAACGACCAGGTCAATGCATCATTCACTGCCGGCGAAGCAGCTATGTTAGTACAGGGTTCATGGGTCATCGGTGAGATAAACGGTCTTGATCCGGCAATCGAGGATGTCTGCGGAGCATTCCGCTTCCCGGCAATCGAAGGCGGAGCAGACCCGAACCGAATGATGGTAAAAACAGATAATATCATGCTGAGTTCAGAAGCAGAAGGAAAAGAGAGAGAAGCTGCAATCGAACTTCTGAAATACTTCACAGATGAAACAGCAGAAAAGTATGTCGCAGAAGAAGCAGGAAAAATCCCGACAACGAATGTAGAGGTAGATATTTCAGCTGCACCGAAACAGTATGCGTATATCGAAGAGGTGCTTGACGAGTCCTCTGCTACGTTCGGATTCTACAATGAATCACTTGCTACAGCTGAAGCAGGAGATATCTATGACGATGCAATTGTAGAGATTTATCTGAAAAATGCCACACCGGAAGAAGCTTTCCAGGAATTACAGGATTATTATGAGAAAAATGTCTGGTGATGTGGCGGCGTTTGACAAGTGCAGATGACAGGCTGTGTGGGAATGGTATTTTACTGTTCCCACAATTGTTATTTATGGGAGATATATGATAATGAACAGAAAAGAAGCAGAAGTTCAGGCAAGAGAACTCGTCAGCAAGATGACGCTCGAGGAAAAAATCTCGCAGCTGAAATATGATGCCCCTTCGATAAAACGGCTGGGAATCCCGGCATATAACTGGTGGAATGAGGGGCTGCACGGTGTTGCAAGAGCCGGAACGGCAACAATCTATCCCCAGGCGATTGGGCTGGCAGCGATGTTTGACAGAGAGATGCTGGGGAAGATAGCGGATCAGATTGCAGAGGAATGCCGGGCGAAATACAATGCATTTTCTAAAGAAGACGACAGAGATATCTATAAAGGACTGACGCTTTGGTGTCCCAATCTCAACATCTTTCGGGACCCGCGCTGGGGAAGAGGGCAGGAGACGTTTGGCGAAGACCCTTATCTGGTAAAAGAACTGGGGACTGCATTTATAAAAGGAATACAGGGTACAGGAAAATATCTCAAAGCTGCTGCGTGTGCAAAACATTATGTTGTGCATTCCGGTCCGGAAAGTAAACGCCATGAATTTGATGCGCATGCAAATCCAAAAGATATGGAAGAAACATATCTTCCTGCTTTTGAGGCTGCGGTAAAAGAGGGAAAAGTCGAGGGGGTGATGGGAGCTTATAACCGTACAAATGGAGAGCCATGTTGTGGAAGTAAGTATCTGATCGACGACATATTGAGGAAGAAATGGGGATTTCCCGGTTATTTTGTTTCAGACTGCTGGGCAATCAGAGATTTTCATATGCATCATTGCATAACAAAAACGCCTGAAGAATCAGCGGCAATGGCATTGAATGCGGGCTGCGACCTGAATTGCGGATGCACCTATCTGCGTATTTATCAGGCTTATCAGAAAGGAATGATAGAAGAAAATCAGATCGACTGCGCAGTAGAACGTCTGATGACTACGCGCCTCATGCTTGGAATGTTTGATGAAGAAAACGAGTATGACCAGATACCTTACGATGTTGTAGAGAGCCGTGAGCATTTGGATATTGCAGAAGAGGCAGCCCGGAAAAGCTGCGTCCTTCTGAAGAATACAGGAATCCTGCCCCTTGATAAGCAAAAGATAAATACAATAGGCGTTATCGGACCAAATGCCGACAGCAGAGCTTCACTGGTCGGGAATTATCACGGAACGGCATCAGAATATGTTACTTTATTGCAGGGAATACAGAGAGAAGCAGGGGATGAAATACGAGTATTATATTCTGCAGGGTGCCATATAAGCAGGGACAGAACAGAACCGCTGGCATGGCGACAGGACAGGATTTCAGAAGCACGTGTTGTCGCAAAAAACAGTGATATTGTGATTCTGCATCTTGGGCTGGATGAATACCTTGAAGGAGAAGAAGGAGATGAGAGTAACTCGTATGCATCGGGAGACAAAGAAAATCTCAATCTGCCCGAGGTACAGACAGAACTGCTGAAGGAAGTCGTTGATATCGGAAAACCGGTTGTTTTATGTGTTTCAGCAGGCAGCGCCCTGGATTTAAGTTATGCTGAGGAACACTGCGATGCTATACTGCAGGTCTGGTATCCCGGCGCCAGAGGAGGGATCGGGATTTCGGATATCCTGTTTGGAAAGTGTTCTCCATCGGGGAAGCTTCCGGTCACCTTTTACAGAGATTCAGACCCGCTTCCGGCGTTTGAAGATTATTCGATGAGGGGACGGACCTACAGATATATAGAGTATTCTCCGCTATATCCTTTTGGTTTTGGTCTTACTTACAGTAAGGTTGTCATAGAAGATGCCCGGATAAGCCGGGAGACAGAAGGAATAAAAGTTATCGTAAATTTGAAAAATACAGGAGATATGGACACAGATGAAGTCGTACAGGCTTATATAAAGAATCGCGATTCAAAATATGCGGAAGAAAATTATCATTTGTGTGGATTTCAAAGAATACATATCAGGGCTGGATGCAGCCGGGATACAGAAATCCGAATTCATATGCGGGAGTTTACTGTTGTAGATGATAACGGCAGTCGCTTCCTTGACGGAACGCGATACTGGTTGTATATAGGAGTCCATCAGCCAGACAGGCGAAGCTGTGATTTGTCGGGGGATGAAGTAAAACGGTTGGAAGTTCAGATATGACAAATGAGTTGTCCGGATATCATGGCATGACATGCTTTCGATTCTGATATGCCATCCGATAACAAAGAGGACACATCCGATAACAAAGAGGACGCTCGATTCTTGACATTCCTGCCGCTATGTGCTACCCTTTTTTACAGGTCGACTGACCGGAATGACTGATAAATGCGATGATGAAGAGAGTAGTCTGAGGGAAGCTCTACAGAGAAATCCTGTTGGATATCCGGACCGGATGCCTTGCTGAGAGGGATGGGTGGAATTCAGATGAACATGGCTTCTGAGCGGCGCACCGAACTGTGGAAACAGCGTAAGTCTCTGAAAGACATATGCCGGGTGACCATAGCGAGGCTGCGATGGGGTCCGCCCGTTACAGCGGAAAAGTGCTGACAGGCACTTGCAGAGGCGCTGTCCGTGAGGGCAGGGTGAAGAGAAGTGGTAACACGGTTAAACATCCGTCTTCTTAATTCTTGCAGGAGAATTGGGAAGGCGGTTTTTTTAATCGCTTTTCTGTGTCAGATCAAGGAGGTTATTATGTCAGAGAATCAGAAACCAAAGTATTACATTACAACGGCGATCGCCTATACGTCAGGCAAGCCGCACATCGGAAACACCTATGAAATCGTGCTTGCGGACGCGATCGCGCGCTATAAGAGAACGCAGGGATACGATGTGTTCTTCCAGACAGGTACGGATGAGCACGGGCAGAAGATTGAGCTGAAAGCGGAAGAAGCCGGCGTTACGCCGAAAGAGTTTGTAGACAATGTCTCCGCAGAGATTAAGCGGATATGGGACCTGATGGATACGTCTTATGACAAGTTTATCCGGACGACGGACGAAGACCATGAGAGACAGGTCCAGAAGATTTTTAAGAAGCTGTATGACCAGGGCGATATTTACAAAGGATATTATGAAGGTCTGTACTGCACGCCCTGCGAGTCATTCTTCACGGAATCCCAGCTTGTGGACGGCAAGTGCCCGGACTGCGGACGCGAGGTGCAGCCTGCGAAAGAGGAAGCGTATTTCTTCAAGATGAGCAAATATGCAGACCGGCTGATCGAGTATATCAATGAGCATCCGGAGTTCATCCAGCCGGTGTCCAGAAAGAACGAGATGATGAACAACTTCCTGCTCCCGGGACTTCAGGACCTGTGTGTGTCCAGGACTTCATTCAAATGGGGCGTCCCGGTGGATTTTGACCCGAAGCATGTGACGTATGTGTGGCTGGATGCCCTGACGAACTATATCACAGGCATCGGCTATGATGCGGACGGGAACAGCACGGAGCAGTTTGAGAAACTGTGGCCGGCTGACCTGCATTTGATTGGGAAGGATATCATCCGTTTCCATACGATTTACTGGCCAATCTTCCTGATGGCGCTGGGGCTTCCGCTGCCGAAGCAGGTATTCGGTCATCCGTGGCTCTTACAGGGCGATGGCAAGATGAGCAAATCTCGGGGGAATGTGCTCTATGCGGATGAACTGGTGGATTTCTTCGGCGTGGATGCAGTGCGCTACTTTGTGCTGCATGAGATGCCCTTTGAAAACGACGGCGTGATTACATGGGAGCTGATGGTGGAGCGTCTGAATTCCGACTTGGCGAACACGCTCGGAAACCTGGTGAACCGGACCGTCTCCATGACAAATAAGTATTTCGGAGGAACGGTAACAGACAAAGGCGCGGCGGAAGAGGTCGATGAGGACCTGAAAGCGGTGATTGAGAGCACGCCGAAAGCAGTGGATGAGAAGATGGACAGCCTGAGAGTTGCGGATGCCATCACGGAAATCTTCAATCTCTTCAAGCGCTGCAATAAATATATCGATGAGACGATGCCGTGGGCGCTTGCGAAGGACGAGGCGAAGAAAGGCCGTCTGGAGACTGTGCTGTGGAACCTGATACAGGGGATTTCCGCAGGCGCCCGGCTTCTGGAGTCCTTTATGCCGTCTACGAGCAGGAAGATACTTGCACAGCTGGGCGGCGGACATGTGACCGACAAGCCGGAAATCCTCTTCCAGAGACTGGACCTGGACGAAGTGATGAAGAAGGTGGAAGAACTCCATCCGCAGGCAGAGAAAGCGGCAGACGCCGGAGAAGGAGAAGCTGCGGCGGAAGAAGCGGCTGTCATCGATATCGAGCCGAAAGAAGAGATTACATTTGACCAGTTTGGTGCGATGCAGTTTCAGGTAGGCGAGATCATTGCCTGTGAAGAAGTGAAGAAATCCAGGAAGCTCCTCTGCTCCCAGGTGAAGATTGGCAGCCAGGTAAAGCAGATCGTGTCCGGCATTAAGGCGCACTATACGCCGGAAGAGATGGTCGGAAAGAAGGTTATGGTGCTGGTGAACTTGAAGCCGGCGAAGCTGGCGGGAGTGCTCTCAGAAGGGATGCTCCTGTGCGCGGAAGACGCGGAAGGCAATCTGTCGCTCATGGTGCCGGAAAAAGACATGCCGGCAGGAGCGGAAATCTGTTAAAAGTGTGCGGCAGACCGTACAGAGAATATTCAGATATATCAGGGATGTCCCGGGAATCATCCCGGGGCGTCCCTGTCTTAATGCCCGTCTTAGTGCTTCGCCTTTTACTGCTTTTATCCCACCGCATTTTTCAGTGCCCGCATAAGCTTCGTATTATCCTCCGGCATCATGATGCAGAACCGGACAAACTCACCGTCCAGGCACTGGAACGAAGAGCAGTCGCGTATCATCAGTCCCTCTTTGATGCACCGGTCAAACACATCAGATGAGGTGACGCCTTCCTTCAATATTTTGACAAGGAGGAAGTTGGCGTAAGGTTCATATGTCTGATATCCGGACATCTGAGAGACTTCCCGGTACATCCGGCTGCGCTCGTTGAGGATGAGCTTTCTTGTCTTTTGAATGTAATCCCGGTCTTTGAAGAGTTCTTCCCCGGCGAAGGCGCCGATGCTGTTTAAGGACCAGGGAATCTGTTTTTCCCGCATCCGTTTGAGAAATCCTGTATTTCCGGTGATTCCGTATCCAAAGCGCATGCCCGGCGCTGCAAAGAATTTGGAAACGCCGCGCAGCACCATCAGATTGCGGAAGCGTGTGGTAAAGGGCACGGCGGTCACTGCGCTGATGTCCGGAGCAAATTCCACATAGGTCTCATCAATCATCACGAAGATGTCATGTGCTTCGCAGAATGTGAGCAGCCGTTCCATATCCCCGTGAAGGACTGCGGAGGAAGTGGGGTTGTTCGGGTTGCAGAGGATGAGGAAATCATAGCCCTCTTCCAGAGTTCGGCAGAGGTCGTCCACATCCAGCTGAAAATCGTTTTCTTCCTGGAGATGATAGTATTTCTGTGTGCTGCCGGAGAAGGAGAGCTCCCGGGAGTATTCGGAATAAGTCGGGCCCAGGATGAGCGTATGTTTCGGGGCGCGTGCCTCGATGAGCAGCGCGATCAGTTCACTGGAGCCGTTGCCCGGCAGGATATATTCTGCGGGAATCCCGCAGTACCCGGAAAGGGTCTCGCGCAGGGAGGCATACTCCCGGTCCGGGTAGGTGGAGAGCAGGTCCAGGTGGGAGGCGATGGATGCCTTTACATTTTCGGAGAGCCCCAGCGGGTTCACGTTCGCCCCGAACCGGACGATGTCTTCTTTTTTCAGATGATAGTATTCGCATATTTTCTCGATATCGCTTCCGTGGAAGACAGGTTTGGTATTCATGATATAAGCTCCTTGTATCTTGCATCGGATTCTTGTGTCGCACTTGCGTTGTACAGGATGTCCGTTGTCTATGATTTTGTTTCAAATAAGATTCCCAGGGTATTGGGACCGCAGTGGCAGGAAATGGTGCAGCTTGCCTTTGTGATGTGGATTTCCCGGAAGGGCAGGGCCTCTTCGGCAGTCTTTCTGACAAGGTCGATGTACTCCCGGGGGATGCCGGAATGGGTGATAAAGAGGAGCCCGGTATCAATATTCGGATATTTTGCAAGCTCGTCTTTGACATATCTTGCGAGCACCTTATCCAGTGCCCCGCGGTATTTTCTGCCTACGGTCATGCTCCCGTCACGGTTGTCCACCTGGATGCATGGCTTGATCCGGAGCATGTTGGCGCCGAAGGCGGCGACAGCGGAGCAGCGTCCGCCTGCACTTAAGAAAGTCAGCGTATCAAGAATGAAGCTGCCGTGCCGTCTGGAAGTGCCTGCACGCAGTTTTTCCGCGATTTCTTCTGCAAACTGTCCGATGGTCTCCCGGCTGTGTGCGGACGGTACATCCGAGCCGGCAAAGGTTGTCCCTTCCTCTGCCGTAGTCTCCAGTGCCTGCATCGCTTCCTCGATGAGCCTGCCGGCAGCCACAACGGTGAGACCGGTTCCGGTGGAGAGGTTGCAGCTGTCCACTACATGGACATGACCGAGCTCTTCTGCGGCGAGGCAGCAGTTCTGATAAGAGCTGGAGAGGGCGTGCCCGAGATTGATGTGGATGACTTCGTATCCGGATTCCACCCAGGGTCGGAAGTGGTCGATGTATTCCTGCACATTTACGGCAGAAGTCTTCGGCAGGATTTTGTGGTCGTAGTATTCCTGGTATATCTGTTCCGGTGTGATGTCTACATTGTCCAGGTAATCTTTTCCGTCCAGGTTGATGTGGAGCGGGAAATAATGGACGTGATACCGTTCTTTGAGTTCCTCATCGAGGTCGCATGTACTGTCTGCGCTCAGGATGATGGTTTTTTGTGCTGTCTGTGTTTCCGCCATGATGATTTCCTCCATAGTAATTCTTCTGTGTCTGAAATGTGATGTGTCGTCGGATGTTTTTCCGTGCGGCGGCTGATTCCTTCATTTACAGATGCCGGGGTCAAAACCCCCGCCTGTGAGCGGGCTCATGTGGGCTTGGACCTTTTGCCCCGGCATTATTTACATATTATAGCACAGTTTGTTATGATAGATGTGACAGAAATCCGGAAGAGTGATAAAATCCGGAAAGAAGAAGGAGAGGGGGAAGAGTGAGATGAAATTTACCAACGGTTCCTGGCTTGTGCGAAAGGAGTTTGAGCCCATCTACGCGGTGGAATACGGCTATCACAGAGTGAAGGGCGGTCGGCTCTGCGTGTATGCGCCCGGCGTGCACATCGGCGGAAAAGGGGACACGGTGAATGCGCCTGTATTTACGGTTGCATTTACAAGCCCGCGGGAAAATGTGATACGTACGGAAATCACGCATTTCAGAGGGGCGGTCAGAAAGGGTCCGTTTTTTGAAGTGGACACGGAGGATGTCCGGACAGAAGTGACAGAGGAGGATGACAGGCTCATCTATCGTTCCGGGAAGCTGGAGGCAGTGATATCGAAAGAACCCGGCGCGTGGCAGGTGGATTACCGGTATGAGGGCAGGCTGCTCACGCGGAGCGGATACCGGAATATGGCGCATATGTCCGACCGCATTTCCGGGATGACGTATATGACGGAACAGCTGATGCTGGACATAGATGAGCAGATTTACGGACTGGGCGAACGGTTCACCCCGTTTGTGAAAAACGGGCAGAACGTGGATATGTGGAATGAGGACGGCGGCACGGCGAGTGAGATTGCATATAAGAATATTCCGTTTTATGTCAGCAGCAGGGGCTATGGCATCCTGGTCGACCATGCCGGGGATGTCTCCTTTGAAATCGGAAGTGAGAAGGTGGAGTGCGTGCAGTTCTCTGCACAAGGGGAGAGCCTGGCATACTATGTAGTCGGGGGAAATGAGCCGAAAGATGCAGTGTCCGGGTATACTGCCCTGACAGGACGTCCGGCGCTTCCGCCGGCATGGACGTTCGGTCTCTGGCTTACCACGTCTTTTTCGACAGATTATGATGAGGAGATTGTCACGGGATTTCTCGACGGGATGAAGGAACGGGATATCCCGCTCCGGGTATTCCACTTTGACAGTTTCTGGATGCACGGCTTTGAGTGGTGTAATTTTGCATGGGATTCGGAGACATTTCCGGAGCCGGAAGCCATGCTGGAGCGGTATCACAGGAGGGGACTGAAGCTCTGCGTGTGGATCAATCCGTTTATCGCCCAGAATTCACGGCTGTTCGACGAGGCGGCGGAGAGCGGGTATTTACTTCGGAAAAGAGACGGGAGCATCTGGCAGACCGATATGTGGCAGGCGGGGATGGGGATCGTTGATTTTACAAATCCGGATGCGGAGAAATGGTATGTGGGTCAGCTGGAGCGCCTGGTCGATATGGGAGTGGACAGCTTTAAGACGGACTTTGGCGAGCGCATTCCCGTGAAAGACATCGTCTGGCATGACGGTTCCGACCCGGTGAAGATGCATAATTACTATTCTTTCCTTTATAACAGGGCTGTGTTCTCGCTTCTTGAGCGGAAACTGGGAAGGGGTCGGGCGGCTGTCTTTGGCCGGGCGGCTACGGCGGGCTGCCAGCAGTTCCCGGTGCACTGGGGAGGCGACTGTACGGCAAACTACCTTTCCATGGCGGAGACGCTGCGGGGCGGACTCTCTGCCGGGATGGGCGGCATCGGATTCTGGAGTCACGATATGAGCGGGTTCGAGCAGTGCGCGACTCCGGACCTGTACAAGAGGTGGTGTGCGTTCGGGCTGCTCTCTTCCCACAGCCGTCTGCACGGCGGGACGACTTACCGGGTTCCCTGGCTTTTTGATGAGGAATCCTGCGATGTGCTGCGTTTCTTTGTAAATCTGAAATGCACGCTCATGCCGTATCTGTACGGGAAAGCGGTGGAATCCCATGAAAAGGGCATCCCGATGCTCCGGGCGATGGTGCTGGAATATCCGGACGACAGGGCGTGCAGGTATCTGGACCTCCAGTATATGCTGGGGGATGCCCTGCTCGTGGCTCCGGTATTCCGACCGGACGGTGACGTGGAATATTATCTGCCGGACGGGAAATGGGTGCACCTGCTCAGCGAAAAGACGGTGCAGGGCGGTGCCTGGAAGCGGGAAACATATGGGTATCTGTCCCTTCCGCTTTTTGTCCGGCAGAATCATATCATCATCACGGGCAGCAGGGATGATGTGCCGGACTATGATTATACGGACGGCTTTACAGTCCTGATTCCGGAGTTTGAGGACGGGGCAAAGAGCCGGTGCATCCTTCCGGATATGGACGGACGCCCGGCAGCGGCCGTATCGGCAGTGCGCCGTGGGGATGTGGTAACTGTGGAAGTCTCGGAGGACCTCCGGTGGGATGTGAGAAAAATCGGGGAGGAAGCGCGGAAGGTGGAAAGAGACGGGAGGAAGGCAGTGATTACGCTGAAGTAATCAGTGAAGGACTGTTCAGGAAAGGTATGATGGAGCGGCTGACCGGCTGGGTCGGCCGCCTTTTTGCGGGCTGTCTGCAGCGCGGGTGCGTACAGTGAATGCAAAAAGGACGATTTTGTGTAAAACGAGGAAAATAAAAATGACGATTTTGTAGGAAAATGCAAAAATAAAAATGACGATTTTGTTAAAAATGCGGTTGATAAAAACGACGATTTTGGGTATGATAAGGAAAAGGAGATGCTTATCATGTTTAAAAGAAAGATATATGAAAAACTGCTTCAATGGAAACAGGAATCCGGAGGGAGGACAGCGCTGCTGATTGAAGGTGCGCGGCGTGTGGGAAAATCTACAGTTGTGGAAGAATTCGGAAGACGCGAGTATGCAAGTTATATTATGATTGATTTTTCCATTGCGCCTTCAGCAGTTAAAGAACTGTTTGAGGATTTATCAGATTTGAACTATTTTTTCCTGCAGCTGCAGCTTCAGTATAAAACGGACCTGACAGAAAGAGACTCTCTTATCGTTTTTGATGAGGTACAGTTATTTCCGCTGGCGCGGCAGGCGATTAAAGCGCTCGTCAAAGATGGAAGATATGATTATATAGAAACGGGCTCCCTGATTTCCATCCGGAAAAATGTAAAGGATATCCTTATTCCAAGTGAAGAGCGAAAAATCCGCATGTATCCGATGGATTATGAAGAATTTCTCTGGGCGGTCGGCGACGGAACGACAATGAGATTATTACAACACGCATATGAGGCGGAGAAGCCGCTGGGAGAAGCGGTGAATCGGAAAATGATGCGGAGCTTCCGGTTGTATATGCTGGTGGGCGGGATGCCCCAGGCAGTAGATGAATATCTCCGGACAAATAATTTCAGGATGGTGGATGCAGTAAAGAGAGATATCCTGAATCTGTACGAGGATGATTTCAAAAAAATAGACCCGACAGGAAGAGTATCAGAGCTTTTTGATGCAATTCCGGCGCAGTTGAATAAAAATGCATCGAGATATCAGGTGTCCGGCGTTTTACCTAATGGCAGGGCAGAACATATTCTGGAACTTGTCGCCGAAATGAAAGATTCGGGGACTGTTCTTGTTGCCTATCATGTGAATGACCCGAATGCTGGTATGTCAAATCACAAGGATTTGTCAAAGTTTAAACTGTTTCTGGCGGATACAGGCTTGTTTACGACGCTGGTATTTAAAGATAAAGATTACACAGAAAATATCATCTATGAGAAACTGCTGAATGATAAACTCGGTGTAAATCTCGGGTATTTGTATGAAAATGTAGTGGCGCAGATGCTGGCGACAAATGGAAATGAACTGTTTTATCATACCTTCCTTAATAAAAAAACAAAGCATAATTATGAGATTGATTTTATTCTGGCGAGAAAGAATAAGATATGCCCGATTGAGGTGAAATCATCCGGCTATAAAACGCATGCTTCTCTTGATAATTTTTCAGAAAAATATTCGGAGCGTATTGGCGAAAAATACCTGGTATATACAAAAGATATGCAGAAAGAGAAAGATGTGTTTATGCTTCCGGTGTATATGGCGGCGTTTCTGTGAGGATGTATGGTTTTGAGTCGTTCGTGCGCGATATATCGGGATTACCACTGGCTGTCACATGCAAGTAAACTTGCGTTGAATGGTGAACTTAAGCCATGCAGTAGCTCGAACCTGCCGCGTAGGCAGCTTCCGCAATCCTACTGCATGGCGTATTCAGGTCGTCCGTGCGCCATGCAGCAGCTCGAACCTGCCGCGTAGGCAGCTTCTCACTGTATGGCGTACGCCATATATCAAAATCATCGCAAACTGCCATATGTAAGCAAGCTTACATGGCAGCTTTCGCAATCCTACTGCATGGCGTATTCAGGTCGTCCGTGCGCCATGCAGCAGCTCGAATGTGCTGCGCCCATTCTCACTGTATGGCGTGCGCCATATAGCGGAATTGCTGTTATTGGATATATACAAGCAAGCTTGTATATCCAATCCCATCAATTCCTACTGCATGGCAGACTGGTTAGCATATCCTCGGGAGTTGTATGCCGCTGAGTTTGGAGAGGATTCGTCTGCCGCCGATGGGGGTCCTGAGCAGGACTTTTCCGGGCATGTCTTCGGTGACAGTGCCAATCTGTGCGGCGTTCTCCCCGCCGGGGATGTTCCGGACTGCGGCGAGGATTTTTTCCGCTGCGTCGGGAGCGCAGACGACGAGCATGCGCCCTTCGCATGCGCAGTAGAGAGGGTCGAGCCCCAGCATGTCGCAGGCTGCTTCGACTGCCGGGTTTGCCGGCAGGGAAGTCTCATCGAGTTCAATGGAGAAGGGCATGCCTTCGGTAAATTCATTTAAGGTAGTGGCAACCCCGCCTCTGGTGGGGTCTCTTAAGATGCGGATGGGCGCGGTGTCCCCGGTGGAGTCTGTACCGGCATCTGCGCTGTACGTGCCTGTGGCGTCCATGCCTGCGGCGTCAAGGGCGGCGGCGCTGACCTGATGCAGCGGCATGCAGTCCGAGACAAGAGGGCTGCCGGGCTGGAGCAGTCCGGAGCGCGCCATCATGACCGCAGCCCCGTGACAGCCGACGGTGCCGCTTATGAGCACGGCATCTCCGGGACGGATGGCTTCCCTGCCGGGGAGCGCCGCCCTCTGAAATCCGATGCCGGCGGTATTGATATAGATGCCGTCGCCTTTCCCGGCGTCTACGACTTTTGTGTCGCCGGTCACGACGGATACCCCGCAGGAGCGGGCTTCTTCCGCGATGGAGTCGACGATTTCCTCAAAGTCGGAAAAGGAAAATCCTTCTTCAATGATGAAGGACAGACTCAGGTATTTTGGCAATCCCCCTGCCATGCAGATATCATTTACTGTCCCGCACACAGACAGGCTTCCGATGTTCCCGCCCGGGAAGCGCCACGGGGAGACGACGAAGCTGTCGGTGGAAAATACCAGTTTCTCACTGCCGGGAAGGACGGCGCCGTCCCCCAGCCGGGACAGGGCGCTGTTGTCAAATGCGGGCAGCAGGATGGATTCGATGAGCTCGGATGTCTTCAGACCGCCGCTCCCGTAGTCGAGGGTGATGCGGCTGTCGCCGATTTTATATTCCGTCATGTATCTTGATTCCTTTCAGTTGATTTCCTTTCGTTGATTCCTTTCAGTGGGCTCCTTCCATTCGGTTCCTTTATTTCCGGACAGGATGCGCCGGACAGATACAGGTTCATCCGTATTGATAAGCCGCAGCGCAGGCGCCTTCGCCGGATACCATGCATGGTCCGACCGGGTTTTCCGGAGAGCATGCCGTGCGAAACAGGGGGCATCCGGTCGGGGGCAGGACGCCACGGATGACCTGGGCGCACCGGCAGCCGGGGATTTCCTGTTCTGCGGACGGGCGGAGCGCGAATTTCTCCACCGCGTCCCACGGCGCATACTCGCTTCGTATGGCGTAACCACTGTTTTCGATGTGACCGAGTCCCCGCCAGTCAGACGGCGCGGGGCGGAATACGTTTTCCATGAGCGAGAGCGCTGCCGGATTGCCCCCTTTGCGGACGAGCCGCGTGTATTCATTTTTCAGGGCAGGGCTTTTGTCTGCAATCATCTTCGTGAGCTCCAGTATGGAGCAGAGCAGGTCAGCCGGCTCGAATCCGGCGACGATGCCGGGCAGGCGGTAGTCCTTTGGCAGAAAGGAAAAACCGTCTGAACCGATGATGGCTGCCACATGTCCCGGGCAGAGAAAACCGTCCACCGCGAAATCTTCCGATTCGATGAGAGAGCGTATCGCAGGTTCAGTCCGCTTTAAAAGACAGAGGACGGAGAAATTCGGAAGTTTTCTGGATGCGGCTTCCAGGATGCAGGCAGCTGTCCCGGGGGCGGTAGTCTCAAAGCCGACGCCCAGGAAGACGACTTCGGCATCCGGGTGCGCTTCCGCGAGCCGGATGGCGTCCATGGGAGAATAGACCGACTCCACGTGTCCGCCTTCGGACCGGCGTTTTAAAAGGCTGTCGCCCCGGGTGGAGCCGGGAACTCTCAGAAGGTCTCCGTAGCTTGCGATGAGGACGCCGGGCTCCTGGGACAGGCGGAGTATCATGTCGATGACATTTGCGGGCGTGACGCAGACCGGGCAGCCGGGACCGGAGAGAAGGGTGACGGTCTCCGGGAGAATGCTGCGAAGTCCGCTGCGGGCAATCGCCATGGTGTGGGTGCCGCAGATTTCCATGAGACGGACTGGTCCGGTGCGTCTGCCGTATTCTGCAATCTTATCAAGAAGCGGTCCGACGTCTCCGGGATTTTTGAAGTAGCTGTCATAAAGCATGTTTGATTTCCTCCAGGAGCTCCATATTTTCCAACGCTTCCTTTTCTGACATTTTTTCGATGGCAAATCCGGCGTGGACCATCACATAGTCGCCGGGGCGCGCGTCCGTGATGAAATCGATGCGGATGTCCTGGGTCAGTCCCCCGGCTTCGCACTTCGCCAGGGAACCGTCTATTTTATGGATTTTCATGGGCATTGCCAGACACATAGTTCTTCATACTCCTTTTCTTGCGTGCGACGGCGAGCTGTCCGAGACAGACGCCCTCGTCGTTTGTGGATACGCGGTGGTGCGTATATACGGTGAATCCTTTCTCTTCCAGCAGGGCGGTGACGCCGTGGAGGAGGAAGCGGTTCTGAAACACTCCCCCGGATAAAACGACGGGGAGCTTCTCCGGATTGAGCTCCATGCACTGACCGGCTGCCATGCAGACCAGTGTGGACAGGAAACGAAACGCCAGATGACCGGTATCCGTTCCTTTCTGCAGTTCCGCCGCAAGGGCGCGCATCATCGGGCGCGTATCGAAGACGCGCATGCCGTCCTCCTCATAAAAATGAAGGGGGAAGGCAAGCTGGTGCATCCTGTCCCAGCAAGGAGCAGACGGCGCGGCTTCGCCGGGCATCTCCGCCGGAGAACAGGCTTCGTCGGGCGTCTCTGCCGGGGAACGGGCTTCCACAAGCGCTGCCCCTTCCCCTTCGTAATCTGCCTCTGCTTTCCCAAGCAGGAGAGCGCATACGCCGTCAAAGAGCCTGCCGATGCTGCTGGCTTTCGGGGCTGCCTGCGCAGATCCGTCCAGAAGGGCGGAGAGCATCCGGCGTTTCTGAGGTTCAAGGGGGACAAGGGCAAGGGCGCTGTCCCGCTCTTTCGGGGAGTCCCGGAAAGCGTCTGTGATGAGGGCGAGGGCAGTCCTCCCAATCTCCCGGACAGCCCGGTCGCCGCCGGGCAGCAGGACGGGGCGGATGGAGCCTGCCCGCCGGAACGAGGAAAAGTCCCCTTTCAGGAATTCGCCGCCCCAGATGGCGCCGTCTGTCCCAAGTCCGGTGCCGTCCCAGATGATGCCAAAGCACGGGGTGTCCAGATGATTGTCCGCCATGCAGGACGCCATGTGCGCCCAGTGGTGCTGCACCCGGAGAAGGGGCATGCCTTCGGATGCGCTTCGCCCTGCGGCTTCCTGCGAGGACAGGTAATCCGGATGGAGGTCGCAGACGTAGAGCGCAGGCTTCAGACGGAAGAGCCGCTCGTATGTTCGGAGCGCGTTCTCATAATGTTCAAAAGTTTCCGCGTTTTTCAGGTCCCCGATGTAGGGGCTTAAAAATACATGGGACTCTCTTCCCAGAGCGAAAGACGCTTTCTGCTCCGCGCCGAGGGCGAAGATGCCGTCCGCCCCTTCCAGCGTGACGGGTGCAGGCGCATACCCCCTGCTCCTGCGCAGGAAGTAGGGCGCGCCCTGCCATTCCATTACGAGGGAATCATCGCAGCGGTTCTCAATCCTCCGGTTGTGCAGGAGAAAGCCGTCCGCCACGCCGGAAAGGAGGCGCAGGGCGTCCCCGTTGTCTGTCAAGACCGGGCATCCGGAGAGGTTCCCGCTTGTCATCACAAGGATATCCGGACCGCCGTAGGCGCCGTCTGCAAGCAGAGTGTGCAGCGGCGTGTAGGGGAGCATGACTCCGAGCCTGGGGCTGAAGCTGAGGGCGTCCAGGGCTTTTTTTAGACGTTCTTCCGGACCGCCTGGTATTTCCTGCGGGTTTCGGAAGTCCTTTTTCTTCAGCAGGACGATGGGGCGCTCCGGTCCGGTCAGAAGCCGTTCTTCCGCCGGGGTGACTTCGCAGATGCGCCGGAGCGCGTCCATGGACCGGCACATGAGTGCAAGCGGCTTTTCCGCCCGGTGCTTGCGCAGGCGCAGGCGCTGTACGGCAGATGCATCCAGGGCGCTGCAGGCGAGATGGATGCCGCCGATGCCTTTGACCGCGAGGATGCCGCCGGAGGCGAGAAGCTCCTGGGCGCGCCGGAGCGCGTCCTCTGTGGACGAAAGTTCTGCCGGAGTCAGACTGCCGCTCTGGACCGGGCGGTCCGCCGGAACATAGGATATCTGCGGTCCGCATGTTCCGCAGCAGTCCGGCTGGGCGTGATAGCGCCGGTTGGAAATGTCATGGTATTCGGCTTCACAGTCCGGGCACATGGCGAACTCCGCCATCACGGTGCGCTCCCGGTCGTAGGGGAGCGCCCGGATAATTGTATACCGGGGACCGCAGTTCGTACAGTTGATAAAGGGATAGCGGTATCTGCGGTCTGTGCGGTCATACAGTTCGGCTTCGCAGTCCGGGCACATGGCGCTGTCCGGTGAGATGAGCGTGGCGCCGGAACGGATGCGGCTGTCGCGGATGACGAATCCGGAAAAACAGCGGGAGCTGCCGGAGCCGTCGGCTGTGGTCCGGAGGGATTCTATCTGCGCCATGGGCGGCGGGCAAGTCCGGACCGTCCGGAGGAAGTCATCCAGGTCTGTCGGCGTCCCTTCCAGGATGCCCTCCAGCCCTGCGGATGTGTTGCGCACCCACCCGGTGATGCGGTGCTGTCCGGCAATCCGGTGGAGGAAGGGGCGGAATCCGACGCCCTGGACGATGCCGTTGACTTCGAGGCGGACCTGCCGGTATCCGGCCTGGTGTTCCGTCTGCGGGCGTGGACGGTTCATGATGCCGCGCTCCGGATATGTTCTTCGAGAAATGCGGCGAGCTTTTGCAGACCGTCCCCGGTCCGGCTGCTGACCGGGAACAGCGGCGCTCCCGGATTTACGGTCTCATAATTTGCGCGCACCCGCGCTTCGTCAAAATCGAAGTAGGGCATCATATCGTATTTGTTCAGCACGAGGCAGTCCGTATCCGTAAACATCAGCGGATATTTCTCCACTTTGTCATCCCCTTCGGGTACGCTTAATATCGTGATGCGCAGGGACTCACCGATGCGGAATTCCGCGGGGCATACGAGGTTTCCGATGTTTTCCACGAAAATCACATCCAGGTCGTCGAGGGGCAGTTCAGGCAGGATGTGCCGGATGCTCATCGCCTCGATATGGCAGGCGCCGTCGGTGTTGAGCTGGACCGCCGGGATATCCAGAGCCGCGATGCGCTCCGCATCTACCTGTCCGGCGATATCGCCTTCAATGACGCCGATGCGCCAGTTTTCTTTGAGACGGCTGATGAGGGAAGTGATGAGGCTGGTCTTTCCCGCGCCCGGGCTTCCCATCACATTCACCATGCAGATGCGGTGCTCTGCCAGGGTGGCTTTTACTTCCTCACTCACGTCTTCATTCCAGTCCATCAGCTGATGCAGTACTTTTATTTCCATTCACGTCTACCTCCAGACTCTTGATATAAAATTCTTTTCCGGACAGAAGCCTGAGCCGCAGGCTCCCGCAGTGGGGACATTCCAGATGATGGGGCGTGATATCGCCGTCCTGCCCGCAGTCCAGACAGCGGACCCGCACAGGCGGCGTCTCGGATTCAATCCGTGCGCCCTCGGCGATGGTCCCTTCCGCCAGCATGTCCAGATAAATCTGGATGCACTCGGGGACGATGCCCCGCAGCTGCCCGATGCACAGCCGGATGGTGCGGATGCGCGAAGCGTTCATCGCTTCGGCTTCCCGGATGCAGTCCGCAAGAAGATGTTCGGTGATACTCAGTTCGTGCATGAGACGGTTCCTTTCCCCGGGGAAACAGCGTTCCCCTGTGAATACTGTCTGAAACGTCAGACTGTCCACAGGACATTTTAGCACATTTTTAACAAAATAAACAGAAAAAATCCCCTGAAACTATTGTAAAATATCCAAATGAGGATTATAAATAATATGTTAGGGAGTAAGTGAAAGGAGGATTACGATAATGATACCAATACTGATCGGAATCCCGGCAGTGCTGGCGGTGTTGTTTCAGTTCATCCGAAACGAGAAGGCAAGAGGACACATCGTCTACGCAGGTGCCGGTATTATTATGCTCACGACGGTTATATTTATCGTAGAATGGGTCACTGCCGGCGCCAATACGTGGATGTTCTATCCCGAGACAGAGCTGGTTGACCACCTGATGTCAGCGGGGGATATTTTCCTGATGTGTCTGATTATTTATCTCAGTGTAAAGCACGGCAGGGTCCTGCCCATCATCCTGTCTGCGGCGCAGACGGCGCTGGTGCTGTACACGGAGTTTACGGCTGAGGTGACCGAAGGACCTCATATGATGGTGGACTGGCTGACCGTGCTGATGTGCATCATCATTGCATTTATCGGGGGATTTATCTGCATCTACACAGTCGGTTACATGAAAGGGTACCATGCCCATCACAAAGAGGTGGAGGACAGGCAGCCGTTCTTCTTTTCCATGCTGTTTCTTTTTCTTGCAGCGATGTTCGGACTGGTCCTGTCCCAGAATCTGGTCTGGATTTATTTCTTCTGGGAGATTACCAGCGTCATTTCGTTTTTGATGATTGGATATACGAAGTCGCAGGAGGCGGTGAACAACAGCTTCTGCGCACTTTGGATGAACCTGCTGGGCGGTCTTGGATTCGCCGTTGCCATCTTCGTGATGGCGCAGCTCCACGGCACGCTCCAGCTTCTTGAGGTTGTAAATATCGGCGCCATGCTGCCGCTGATGTGCCTGGCGCTGGCAGGCATGACAAAGTCCGCCCAGCTGCCGTTTTCCACATGGCTTCTGGGCGCCATGGTGGCGCCGACTCCGTCCAGCGCGCTTCTGCACAGCGCGACGATGGTCAAGGCGGGCGTCTACCTGATGATACGCATCTCGCCGGCGCTGGAGGGCAATCTGGTGGGAATCATCGTCTCCAGTATCGGAGGCTTTACATTTATCATGGCAAGTATGATGGCCATCGCCCAGAATGATGCGAAGAAAGTGCTGGCGTTTTCCACTGTGTCCAACCTGGGGCTCATCGTCGGATGCTCCGGCATCGGTGTAGAGGAGACGGTCTGGGCGGCGGTCTTCCTCATGGTCTTCCACGCGGTCAGCAAGTCCATGCTGTTCCAGTCGGTTGGGGCGACGGAGAACACGCTTGGGTCCAGGGATATCGAGGACATGCACGGCCTCATCATCCGCGTGCCGAAACTCGCCTATATCATGGGCATCGGCATTGCGGGCATGTACCTGGCGCCGTTCGGCATGCTGATTTCCAAGTGGCTGGCGTTAAAGGCATTCGTGGATTCGGGCAACGTCATTCTCGTGCTCTGCATCGCATACGGAAGTGCGACGACCATGTTCTACTGGACGAAATGGCTGGCGAAGCTGCTCTGCTACCATATCCCGAGGGATACGGTGAAGGATGTGACAAGGAAGGACGAGTATGTGTCCATGTCTTTCCACGCCATTGTCATGCTCCTTCTCTGCCTGTTCCTCCCGGTGGTCGCTGTCACGGTCGTCAACCCCATCGTGCGGGAGCTGTTCGGAAATACCCACGACGTGCTTTCCATGAGCGTGCTCACGACCATGGCAATCATGCTCGTGTCCATCTTCATCGTTCCGGTGGTGATGTTCTTCATCAGCCGCAGGTCCCACAAGGAACTGGTGCCGATTTATATGAACGGCGTGAACGAAGGGGACAACCGGTTCTTCACCAACAGCCTGGGCGGGAAGGACCATCTGTATCTGAGCAACTGGTACCTGCGGTTTGAGTTCGGGCGCAGGCATCTGAGGATACCGTCCATCATCGTGGCGACGGCGGTGCTCGTCGTCGGATTCTGTCTTGTAATAGGAGGTGTGTCATGGTAACGCAGGTTGTAAATGTAGTGGCATATCTGCTCCTGGCGCCGTTTATCGGCGGGCTTCTGGACGGCGTCGACCGTATCATAAGCGCACGGATGCAGCGCAGGAAAGGACCGAGCATCTTCCAGCCGTTCTATGACCTGGGGAAGCTCTTTTCCAAGGAACTCATCGCAGTCAATAATGTCCAGATGCTGTTGAATCTGAGTTATCTGGTCATCCTGATGATAGCGGGAGCCATGTTGTTCGCAGGCGCAGACCTTTTGATGGTGCTTTTCATTCTGAGTACTGCGGACATGTTCCTCATCATGGCAGCTTCTTCGGATTCTTCGCCTTACGCGAACATGGGCGCCAGCCGTGAGATGCTCCAGATGATGGCTTACGAGCCCCTCACGCTTCTCGTGGCGGTCGGATTCTATCTGACGACAGGCTCCTTCCATGTAGGCGACATCATCCGGCAGCCGGTCAGCGCGGTGCTCTGGATGCCGGGGCTTCTGGTCGGCTTTATGTTCACCGCGGCGATTAAATTCCGCAAGTCGCCCTTTGACCTTTCCACAAGCCACCATGCCCATCAGGAGATGGTAAAGGGAATCACCACGGAGATGTCCGGAAAGACCCTTGCCATCATGAATATCGCAGAGTACTATGAGATGGTCGTGCTCCTCGGCATCTTCTTCCTGTTCTTTGTGAACAGTACGTGGTGGAGCTGGATTGTGGCGCTTGTCATCTGTCTGGTGCTCTTCCTGACGGAGACGCTCTGGGACAATATCAGCGCCCGGCTGAAATGGAAGACCGTGCTCTACGGCTGCTGGGTTGTGACCCTGATAGCCGGAGGCGTGAACATACTTATCTTAATGCTGGACAAATAGGAGGGAGACAATTATGTCAAAAGTGTCAAAATCACCGTGGCTGCTCCACTATGACGCCAGCAGCTGCAACGGATGTGATATCGAAGTGCTGGACTGCCTGACGCCGAAATATGATATCGAGCGGTTCGGCATCATCAATACAGGCGACCCGTTCCAGGCGGACATCTTCCTGATAACAGGCGGTGTGAACAGCCAGACGGAAAGTGTGGTAAAGCAGATTTACAGCCAGATGCCCGAGCCGAAAGTGGTGGTGGCAGTGGGAATCTGCGCCTGCACCGGCGGTGTGTTTAAAGAATGTTACAATATCAGGGGCGGCATCGATACCATCATCCCGGTGGATGTATATGTGCCCGGATGCGCGGCGCGCCCGGAGTCCATCATAGACGGAGTCGTAAAGGCGCTGGAAGTGCTGGACGCCAAACAGGCGGCGCTGGAAGCGAAAGGAAGGTGAACGTGCGATGGATGATTACAGGAGTGAAATACGGAAAATCTCGATGTCCGAGTTTTTTCCTGCCATTGTGCATATGAAGACGGATAACTGGAGACTGGTCCAGATATGCGCCACGACAGTCGAGGGCGGCTATGAGATGAGCTATTCCTTCTGCAGAGGGTACGATATGGTGACGCTCCGGCTGGAGCCGAAGGAAGACGAGGAAGTGGCGAGCATCACACAGATTTATCCGTGTGCGTATATCCAGGAAAATGAAGCGGCAGAGCTGTTCGGTGTGAAGATTGGGAGGATTAAGCCGGATTATCAGGACCGGCTGTACCGGATCGACCAGACAGCGCCGTTTAAGAATAAGGAGTAGGGAATATGGCAAAGAGAAGTATCATACCATTCGGTCCTCAGCATCCTGTGCTCCCGGAGCCGGTGCATCTGGACCTGGTCCTGGAAGATGAGACGGTGGTAGGGGTGATGCCCAGCATCGGCTACATCCACAGAGGACTGGAAAAACTGGTGGAAAAGAGAGATTTTAAACAATATACCTATGTGGCGGAGCGCATCTGCGGCATCTGCAGCTGCGGGCACGGTCTGGGATACTGCCTTGCCGTGGAGCAGGTCATGGGTATCGAGGTGCCGGACAGAGCCAAATACCTGCGCACCATCTGGGTGGAGATGAGCCGTGTGCACAGCCATCTTCTGTGGCTGGGGCTACTGGGCGACGCCATGGGATTTGAGAGCCTCCACATGGAGAGCTGGCGCCTGAGAGAAAAGATACTGGATATGTTCGACGCGACGACAGGCGGAAGGATCATCCATTCCGTCAATCAGGTGGGCGGCGTGCAGAAGGATATGGACAGCGTGATGCTCAACGATATCCTGCATGCCATCGACGATATCGAGAAAGAGATGAAACCCATCGCGAAGACATTCCTCCACGACTATTCGGTACAGAGCCGCCTCAAAGGCGTTGGCATCCTGTCCAAAGACGACGCCATCGCTCAGGGAGCGGTGGGACCGATGCTGCGGGCAAGCGGCGTGGAGTACGACGCGCGCCTGCTGGGGTACGGCGCATACAAAGACCTGACGGTAGAACCGGTCATCTCCAAAGACGGGGATTCCTACGGCAGGTGTGAAGTGCGGTTAAAAGAGCTCTTCCAGAGCTTTGATCTGATACGCGAGGCTATCGGCAAGATTCCCCAGGGGGACATCAGCGTCCCGGTAAAGGGAAATCCGGACGGCGAATATTTCGTGCGCATCGAACAGCCCAGAGGCGAGGCAATCTATTATGTAAAGGGCAGCGGGAAGAAATATCTGGACCGCTTCCGCCTGCGCACACCGACGACGAGCAATATCCCGCCCATGGTAGAGATGCTCAAGGGCTGCCAGCTCGCGGATGTGCCGCTCATGATACTGACCATCGACCCGTGCGTGAGCTGTACGGAACGCTAGGCAGCGGGAAAGGAGCATCGGTATGGAACGAACAAAAATGTTTACGCTTGCCGGCAGGATACTGGGAAACCTGTTTAAAAAGCCGGCGACGGTCAAATACCCCTATGAGCCCGTGGAGTACCCGGAGCGGATGCGCGGGCATGTGACGATTAAAATCGAGGACTGCATCACCTGCGGGCTGTGCGCGAGAGCCTGCCCGTCCCTGGCAATCCAGGTGGACCGCAAAGCCGGGACATGGACCATCAGCCGGTTCGACTGCGTCCAGTGCGGAAGCTGTGTGCTGGCATGTCCGAAGAAATGCCTGACAATGGAAAAAGGCTACACGGAGCCGGATATCACGAAGAAGAGCGAGACGGTCGTCAAGCCTCAGGAAGAGAAGGCGGAGGCTGCCGGCAGCCAGGCTGCGGCAGGCGGAAAGCCGGTGATGGATGCGGAGAAATGCGTATACTGTACGCTCTGCGCGAAGAAGTGTCCCCAGGAAGCCCTCCAGGTGGACCGGAAGGAGAAGACCTGGAAGCTGGATGAGGAAAAATGTGTGGAATGCGGCATCTGCGCGGAGGCGTGTCCGAAGAAAGCCATCGAGATGAAGGGCTAGGACAGGATATCCCGGGGATACACGCCCGGGGCAGATATGTGATAAGAGCGGGAAGCCCGCTGACTGGTTTGAGGTCAGCGGGCTTCTTACTTTTTTATCGTAAGTTCTATGTGCAATATCACAGAAAAGGAACCATGTATATCGGAAGATAGACGATTCCATTTTCTTCCTTCAAATCCCCTGTATGCACGACATATGCTGTATGAAGCTGTTCCCGGTATTTCGCCCGAAATTTGTTCAGTGAGTTCAGTGTATAATGATTTCCAGATTTTACTTCAATAGGTGATATATTATGCCTGCTTGTAATCTTGCTCTTTGCTGTAAGGAAATCAATTTCCATTCGCGATGCGGCGTCTTCCCTGGAAGAATTGGAATAAAAATACAGCGCGTGACCGGACGCTGTGAGCATCTGCGCAACGATATTTTCCAACAGCATGCCTTTATTTACTTCCAGTTTATTGAACAGGAGCTTTCGATATATTTCTTCTGTGACAAGACCGTTTTCATCAAACGCGTGACTGATGAGCAGACCTGTATCAGCCATATAGCATTTCATTGTCATCCGGTCCATATTCAGTCGAAGTCCTATATTCGGCTCAGTGGAATTATAGCAGATATTTATAATCATCGCATCGTCCAGCCACGCAAACGCATCTTCATATTCGCGCAGGCGCGCTTCCCTGCTGATGGATGCCAGCCGGAATTTTTTCTCATGTCTGCTCAACTGAGCAGGTATTTCATCAAAAATACTTTCTACTTTACGTTCGTATCCGGTTGCATATTTCCCGACATCAGCCCTGTAAAGTGTCAATATATCTCTCTTAATCCGGTCAACGCGGTCAAAATCTCTCGATTCGATGTATTCCTGTACCGCCTGTGGCATTCCGCCGACAATCATATACTGGCGGAACAAGTCAAGTGCTTTTCGGTGCATTGTTTGTCCGAGAGGTGTGCGTTTCTCAAAGCAGGAGCCTGCAAGTTTTATCAGCGTATCGTTTCCTGCCGCCCAGAGAAATTCCTCAAAATCCATCGGATACATCCTGATATGTCTTTCTTCAGATGGAATGACGATGTCCTGTACATTTCTTTTGATAGAAATCAGAGAACCTGTTTCCAGAAAATGATAGCGTCCGTCTGCAATGAGATACTTGACTGCAGCTCTTGCCCTTGGAAAAAGCTGCACCTCATCGAAGATAATCAGCGATTCGCCCCTGTACAATTTCACATTATAGTAGGCGGAAAGATACATATAGAATGTATCCAGGTCGTTCAGATAATGTTCAAAAAGGTCTCTTATTTCATTCGGCGCATTATTGAAGTCGACCATGATATAAGATTTGTATTCGTTTCTTCCGAATTTTTCAGCAATATAGCTTTTCCCAACACGGCGGGCGCCATCAATCAGCAGCGCTGTTTTATTTGCGCCGTCATTTTTCCATTCAATCAATTTGTCATATATTTTTCTCTTCACTCCATATGCCCTCACGTTTTCGAGATTTTTATACAGCTATTATATCACGTTTTCAAGAATTTTAAACCAGAAGATTCTCACGTTTTCAAGATTAATAATAACCGAAATTTGCACAGCCGGAATTTACACATTGCTTTTTCTTCCCATGACAGCTACAATAATAGCAGAAGAAAAATCCCGGGAGAAAAGAGGAGGGAACTCATATGGCAAGATATGTAAAAGACATTACACTGAACAAACCGGATGATTTTGTATCATTTATCGTAAATGACTATCTCCAGAAGAACAAGTTCGAGATGTCAGACTGGAAGGGAGAACCGGCGTACCGTGCGGGAGACGGAATGGTCGAGGGATATAAATACCTCAAGTGGTCTTATGCGGGCGGCGTGTTCCACCTGGAAGCATGGCTGAAGGGGACGGCAGGCGGAGAGTGGGACCTGGACGGCGTTGTCGGAGCGCTTATGAAGAAGCCGTATAAGAGCAGTCTGGAACAGCTGTTTGATGTGCTTCAGCAGGAACTTCCGCAGCAGGCACAGGCAGCGGGCGCGCAGGCGGCAGCGGGTGCGCAGGCAGCAGCAGCCCAGGGGCAGGCACAGGCAGGCGCCCAGCCTCAGCCGGGAAGTACAGTCCCCCAGGGGAATGTCTCCGGACAGCCGATACCGGTGCGCACGACAGACAACACCGGGGCTGCGACAGCATCCCTTGTACTTGGCATCCTGAGCACGGTCATCGGATTTTTCATTCCGCTGATTGGCGTCATCCTCGGCATCATCGGTGTGATGCAGGCGCGGATGGGCTCCGGTTCGACCAAGGCGTCTCTGGCAAAAGCGGGAAAAGTGCTCAGCATCATCGGTATCTGCATCGCTGCAGCCGGCTGGATTTTGAACATCGTGCTGACAGTGGCGCTGCTCTAGGCGGCTGATTTTGGGATTCGGGACTCCACACGCAGGATTCCGGATTCAGATAATCAAAAAGGATGTCCTTTCTGTGGGATATGAAATCCACAGATTCCGGACATCCTTTTTGTGTTCCTGTGTGCGGGATGCTTATACCAGTTCCGCGTTCCTGCGGATTGTCTCCAGGATGATGTTCTCCACATAGCTTCCGATGTGTTTCTTCGTATCTTTATCCAGCTGGTCGGGATAGATGGGCTTGCCGTATTCCAGGACCACGTGCGTCTTTTTCACGCGCGGCAGATGGTTTTCAAAAATCTCCGCCGTATTGTTCATCGAGACAGGGATGATGGCGCAGCCGGTCTTCGTGGCAATTTTCAGAGCGCCTTCCCGAAACGGCAGCATGGTCAGCTCTTCCCCGTCATTTCTTGTGCCCTCCGGGAATACACAGACGGAAATCCCGTTTTTGATATAGTTGATTGCCTCCAGGATTGTCTTGAGTCCTTCCTTCGGGTTGGAACGGTCCAGGAAGAGGCAGTGCAGGCGCTTCATCCAGGATGTGAGCGTGAGATAGCGTTTCATCTCTTTTTTCGCGATGTATCCGGTCAGCCTCCTGCATCTGCTGTAGGTCAGCAGGATATCGAAGTAGCTGCGGTGATTGCCGATGAAGAGCACCGGCTCATCCGGGATGTTTTCCTCTCCGATGACGGTCGCCGATACGCCTGCCAGTCCCATGATGAACCGGAAAGCCCACTGGACGATGCGCAGGGAGCTGATATCAGCGGCGTACGGGCGGAACCGGTGCAGAATCCACTCCACGATGAGCACCGGGATTGTCAGGATGAGAAATAAGACGAGAAAAATCACAATGCATATAAAACGAATCATATCGAAATCCTCATTTTCTTTTCTTCTGTTATCACTGCCGGATTCCGGCATCCGTATCCATTATACAGCCCGAATCCGGAAAATACAAGACGCGGAGCGGACCCCGGAGCCGGCGGCATATTTTCCCCGCCCTTCTAATATGATTATAGGGAAAAAGATGCGGGGGCAGGCAGATGGAACGTCCGCGAAGAAGAGGAAAACCCTGCGTGTCTATCCGGCTCGCGGCGGCAGCGGTCCTGTGTGCGGCGGCTGTGATACTGGCGCTTTTATCGACCGGATGCGCGAAGAAGCACGATAGCAGCAGGCGTCTTGGGAATCTGGAATTTACGGTGCCGGACATCCGGGACGTGCCGCAGGAGATGCAGGATATGATAGCCGAGAGGGAAAAGGAGCCCTTCCGCATCACCTATGCGGACCAGGGGATGCTCTATATCGCAGAAGGCTATGGAGAGCAGCCGACGACGGGCTACAGTGTGGAAGTAAAGGAACTGTACGAGACAGAGGACGCTGTCCGCATCCGCACGAATCTCCTCGGTCCGAAGAGCGGGGAAGAGAAGCTGGAAATCACAACATTTCCGTATGTTGTCGTGCAGCTCAGATATGTGGAAAAAGATGTTTTGTTTGAATGAGGAGGAACGATATGGAACTGATTCAGAAACCGGTCCATTATACCCAGGAAGAGAAGAGCATTTTCGACCAGTTCTATCTGGACGGAGAATACAATGTGCCGGAGTCGAAAGAAGACGTGCAGAGGGTGGTCTACAGTACGGCGCAGATGAAGGCGGAGGAGATTCGCCCGGTGGAAAATTATGTAAAGATAGCGGGAAAGGTGTATTTTTGCATCCTGTATATGACTGCGTCCGGCGACCCTCATCCGGCTGCCCTGGAAGGAAGCCTCCCGTTTGAGGAAATGGTATATGCCCAGAGCAGCGGGAACGAGACATTTTACCTGAGGAATGTAAGGACAGAATTTACCGCGTCGGTGGTACATTCGCGGAAGCTGAGCCTGCGCGCCATGGCGGACATGGAAGTGGGCAGGGAGCGCATCCGGGACGAGGAGCTGACTGAGGATATCGAAAGCGAAGTCCCGGTCTGCAAAAAGACGCAGAAGATGAACCTGCTGCGGCTGGCTGTCTCGAAGAAAGATACATACCGCATCAAGGAAGAGGTGACGATCCCGGGGACAGGCGAGAGCGTCGGACAGCTCCTGTTTACGGACATCAGCGTGCGGAGGCTGGATATCCGCGTGGGCGAAGACGAGGTCCTGCTCCGGGGCGAACTGGCAGTGTTCGGCATGTATCTTTCTGCGGAGGAGAAGACAGACTGGCTCACACAGGAAGTGCCTTTCGAGGGGCGCATCCTCTGCGAAGGAGCCAGAGAAAATATGTACTATCACATCCAGCAGACGCTGGAGGATACGCTGGCGGACATCCGCGCGGACGAGGACGGGGAAATGCGCATCCTGGGAATCGAGGCGACTCTTTCCCTGCGGATGGACCTGTATGAGGAGGAAGAAACAAACCTTCTTACGGATATTTATTCCCTGCAGCAGAACTGTGTCTACGAGACAAAGGAGACAGCGCTGGAGGAGCTTCTGATGCAGAACCAGTCCAAGTGCAGGATTGCCGAGCGCATCTCCCTGCCGGAGCTGGGCGGGGATGTGCTCCAGATACTGCACTGCCAGGGAAGCCTCCAGCTGGAAAGCGAACAGCACACAGCGGAAGGAATACAGGCGGAGGGCATCATGCATCTGAGCTTTCTCTATCTCAGGAGCGATGATGCACAGCCCTGCGGGGTATGGCAGGGGATGGTTCCCTTCTCATGGCTCATCGAATACCCGGATATGCCGGAAGAGGTGAACAGCAGCCTGACCTATCATGTCGAGCAGCTCGCCGTGCTGCCTGCCGGCAATGAGGCGGTGGAAGTCAAGGCGGTGCTGGCATTTGACGTGTTCCTGCGGAAAGTGCTTCATGTAAACGTGATAACAGAAGTACAGATGGAGCCGTTCCACATGGAAGAGCTGGAGGCGCGTCCGGGCGTCGTCGGCCATATCGTGCAGCGGGGCGAAGACCTCTGGAGCCTGGCGAAGAAATATATGACGACCGTCGAGAGAATCATGGAAGTGAATGACCTGAGCGAGGAAAAAATCTCGCAGGGGGATAAACTGTTGATTTTTAAAGAAAATATGAGTATACTATAGGCACACTGTATACAAGATACAACGAAGAAACACGGATATCATGATTTCAGATAAGATACGGAGGATATAAGATGGAACAGATTGAGCTGAAGTCTCTGGCAAAAATCAATCTGGGGCTTGATGTACTCGGGAGACGCCGGAACGGCTACCATGACGTGCGCATGGTCATGCAGACAGTCTATCTGTACGACGAGGTGAAGCTGGAGAAGATGCCCGCGCCCGGCATCGAGATTGTTTCCAACCTGAGCTACCTGCCGGTCAACAGGGAAAATATCGCATATAAGGCGGCGGAGCTTTTACAGGAAGAATTCGGGATTGAGGAAGGCGTCCGCATCACGCTGAGGAAGCATATCCCGGTCGCGGCAGGGCTTGCAGGGGGCAGTTCCAATGCGGCGGCAGTCCTCTTCGGGATGGACCGCATGTTCGGGCTGGGGCTGTCGCAGGATGAACTGATGGAGCGGGGCGTGAAGCTGGGAGCCGACGTTCCCTACTGCATCATGCGCGGGACCGTGCTGGCAGAAGGCATCGGAGAAGAACTCCGGCGGCTTCCGCCCATGCCGAAGTGCGCGGTGCTCATCGCAAAGCCGCCCATCAGCGTGTCTACGAGAGCGGTCTATGAAGCGCTGGATTCCAGGGAGATACAGCAGCATCCGGACATCGACGGCATCCTGGAAGGGCTGGAGCGCCGGGACTTAAGGAAGATAGCGGCTTCCATGGGAAATGTGCTGGAGGACGTGACGATTCCCATGCATCCGGTCATCGCTGACATCAAACGGGCGATGGAAGAATCCGGAGCCATCGGCGCCATGATGAGCGGGAGCGGTCCCACCGTGTTCGGGCTGTTCGGGGACCGTCCTTCCGCCCGCGCGGCGATGCGGAATATCCGGGAGAAGAAACTTGCGAGACAGGTCTATGTGACAAATATACACAATGTGAGGAGAGATTAGCATGCCGATCGATTTTGAAGTTACGATGAACGAATACCTTCCCCTCCGGGACGTCGTGTTCAAGACGCTGCGCCGCGCCATCCTCCGGGGAGAGTTAAAGCCGGGCGAACGCCTGATGGAGATACAGCTCGCCAACAAGCTGGGTGTGAGCCGTACGCCCATCCGTGAGGCAATCCGCAAGCTGGAGCTGGAGGGGCTCGTGCTCATGATACCGAGAAAGGGTGCGGAAGTGGCGGAAATCACGGAGAAGAACCTGCGGGACGTACTGGAGGTGCGCTGCGCGCTGGAGGACCTGGCGGTACAGCTTGCCTGCGAGCGCATCAGCAAAGAGAAGATAAAAGAATTACGCGCTGCGGCGGCGCATTTCAGAGACAGTCTGGGAAGCGACGATATCACAGAAATCGCGGAGGCGGACGAAGCATTTCACGATGTGATATTTGCTGCCACAGAGAATAAAAGGCTGGTCCAGCTTCTGAACAACCTGCGGGAGCAGATGTACCGCTACCGCATTGAATATCTGAAGAAAAAGGAATGCCATCCGCAGCTTTTGGAAGAACATGCCACCATCATCAAAGCTATCGAGGAGCACGACAAGGAAAAGGCGACGCAGATAACGAGCCAGCACATCAACAATCAGGTGGATACGGTGGCAGATACGCTGCGTCGCAGGGAAGAATAAAAGCGAATCGAAGACGAAAAAGAATCGAAAACGAAAAAAGAATAAACGGGAAAACAGCGGTCCATACTCTCTGTATCAGAACAGATGCAAAGGGGAGTTGGAAAATGAAGACCGGAAAAAATACGGCAGTACGGGCGGAACGGCTGTGCTTTCTGCTGGCATTCCTCCTGGCGGCCCTGCTGACCGTCGGAATGTGCCGGAAGGCGGAGGCAGCCCGGCGCGCCGAGACACAGCAGCATCTGGCGCAGGAAGTCCTGCGCTTCCACGTGCTCGCAAACAGCGACAGTGAGGCAGACCAGGAGTTAAAGCTCAAAGTGCGGGACAGGGTGCTCGCCTTTCTGGAAGAAGAAATGCCCCCGGCAGCGTCGGCAGACGAGACGGCGGACTGGGTGCGCGCACATATCGATGCCATCGAAGCGGTCAGCCGGCAGGTCATTGCAGAGGAGAGACCGGAAGAAGCGGGTGCGGACCGGACGTATCAGGAAGAAGCGGATGCGGACCGGACATATCCGGAAGAAGCGGGTGCGGGCGGGACATGCCCGGAAGAGGCGTACACGGTGAGCGCCGCCGTGACGACATGCTGGTTCCCGGACCGGGCATACGGAGATGTGACATTCCCGGCAGGAAACTATGAGGCGCTGCGCATCGAGATTGGCAGGGGCAGAGGCCACAACTGGTGGTGCGTGCTCTATCCGGGACTCTGCTTCCTTGATTCGACAAACGCAGTGATGCCGGACCAGAGCAGGGAAAAACTGAAAAATGTATTGACAGAAGAGGAGTATTCCGGGATAACGGCGGATACGGATTTTAAAATCCGCTGGTTTTTCTGGGGAAGATAGGATATGACAGAATTTTTAATCAGACATTTTGTAAAAGATTATCAGGACGTGGAGAAGATATCCGTGCGGACCGCATATGGTGTGCTGGCGAGCATTGTGGGTATCTTCTGCAATGTCTTTTTATTTGTGGTGAAGTTCGTGACCGGGCTTGTCCTGCACAGTGTGTCCGTTACGGCGGACGCCTTCAACAACCTTTCCGATGCGGGCTCCTCCGTCATCAGCTTCGTCGGAGTGAAGCTGGCGGAAAAGCCGGCGGATAAGGACCACCCGTTCGGGCATGGCAGGATTGAGTACATAGCGGCGCTGGTGGTATCCTTCCTTGTACTGGAAGTGGGATTCACCTTCCTGAAGGATTCCATCGGCAGGATACGGACGCCGGAGACACTGAATTTCCAGGCGGTTTCCGTCGCCATCCTGGTCCTCTCCATCGGGGTGAAGCTGTGGATGGGGCTTTTCAACCGCAGGCTGGGAGAGCGTATTGATTCCAAAGTGATGATGGCGGTGTTCACGGACTCCATGGGGGATGTGGTCACCACGTCTGCGACAATCGTTTCCATCCTGGTGTTCGGGGTGACCGGCGTCAATATCGACGGCTTTGTCGGCGTGGGCGTGGCGCTGGTTGTCATGTGGGCAGGCGTCGGCATCGCGAAGGATACGCTGGAGCCGCTCATCGGCGAGGCAATCGACCCGGAAGTCTATGACGGGATTAAGCGTTTTGTGGAAAAGTATGACGGCATTGCAGGGACCCATGACCTTATCGTCCATAATTACGGACCCGGGCGGAGCATGGCGTCCATCCATGCGGAAGTGCCGAACGACGTGGACATCGAACAGTCCCATGAGATTATCGACCGCATCGAGCGGGAGGCGGCGAAGGAGCTTGGGCTCTTCCTTGTCATCCACATGGACCCGGTGGAGATGAAAGATGAAAAAGTGCTGGCAGTGCGGGAGGATGCGGTGGCGATTTTACAGGAGCTGGACGCTGCCTGCAGCCTTCATGATTTCCGCGTCGTGCACGGAGAGAAGCAGATTAACCTTATCTTTGACATGGTCGTTCCCATCGACTATGATGAGGAGAAGAAAGAGGAGCTGAAGGAGCAGATGGCAGAGCGCCTGAAAAAGAAAGACGCCAGATACGAGTGCGTCATCACCGTGGAGTCCGATTATGTAGCCCGCAGCGATGAGGCGGGAAAGTAGGATGCAGGAGGCAAAATCCGGTCCCGGTGCCTGAGCGGCAGGACAGATAAAAGGAGAGAGGCAAAGATGGCAGAAAACAGCAGGAAAAACGGGTATGAATTTGACAGCCGGGTGCGCTACAGCGAGATTGACCACCGGGGGACGATGACGCTCCCGGCGCTCATCAATTATTTTCAGGACTGTACGACTTTTCACTCCGAGTCTGTGGGACTTGGTATGGAGCGTCTGAGAAAAGAGAAGAAGGCGTGGGTCCTCTCTTACTGGCAGGTCCTTGTGGAGCGCTATCCGAGGCTGAATGAGAAGATACGGGTCGGCACCTTCCCGACCGAGTTCAAAGGACTCTTCGGCAACCGCAACATGTACATGCTCGACGGAGACGGGAACCGGATTGCCTGCGCCAATTCCATCTGGGTGTTCATGGACCTGGAAAAGGGGCGCCCGGCACGTCCCCAGGCGGAGCACATCGAGCCCTACGGCATCGGAGAACCTCTGGACATGCCCTATGAGGACCGGAAGATAGAGCCGCCGAGGGAGAACCGCGCCTGCGAACCTTTCCCGGTGCGCAGGTATCATATCGATACGAACGAGCATGTCAACAACTGCCAGTACGTGCAGATGGCGATGGAGATGCTGCCCGGGGATATCAGCGTGCGCCAGCTCCGGGTGGATTATAAAAAGTCTGCGGTGCTTGGGGATATGATATATCCGCGCGTGTCCGAAGAGCCGGAGCGCACGGTGGTGGAACTGTGCGATGAGGCGGGGAAGGAATACGCGGTCGTGGAGATGAAGTGAGCAGGACGGAAACGTCCCGGAATCTCACTCCAGCCCCGCCAGCACATCCTCCAGAACTTCCTCCACGGAATCCGTCACATATTTTGCGTGTGCGGCAATCCCCGGGGCAGCGTTGGACATGGCATATCCCTGTCCGACCAGCTCCAGCATCTCCAGGTCATTGTACTGGTCGCCGAAGGCCATGCATTCTTCCGGCTTCACATGGAAAAGGTCCATGAGCTTTTTCAGCGCTGTCCCTTTGTTATATCCGGATACGATGAAGTCAATCCAGATATTTCCGGAAGTGACGACCTTGAGCGCGGGAGAATATTTCTCCTGGAGGCGTCTCAGATAGCCGCTGACGTCGTGGGATACCATGTTCGCCGTGGCAATCTTGAGGAAGGGTCCTTTCAGCTTTGTCACATCGTCCACGATTTGGGTAGTATTTTTCATCACATGGACGATATGGTCGATGAACTTTGGATTGCTCTTTTCAATGAAACAGGAGTCCTCGCGGGAAATCAGTATCTCGTAGCCGGGCTCCTTTTTGATGTCCGCCATGATGCGGTACGCCAGTTCGTCCGGGATGACGCCCCGGGAGATGACTTCGCCCCGGTGGATGCACAGAGAGCCATTCTCCGCGATGTAGGATATCTCATCTTTGATTGGCGCGAAAAGCCGCCGCTCGTTGTCGTACTGTCGTCCGCTTGCGGCTACAAACCGGACACCTTTCTGCGTGAGTGCGTGTATCAACGCGACTGCGCGGGGAGTGAGCTCCTGCGCATCGTTCTGCAGGAGCGTCCCGTCCAGGTCGCTTGCGATTAGTTTTATCATGAATCATTCCTCCTGAAATTGCGGACCCGCCTGGGGGACCGGTCCGTGCGGTACAGCCCCGTACAGGCGAGACCAGTATAACCGAAAAATCCGCGGGAGTAAAGACTGTGTAACAGAAAAGAAATACTTGTAACTCTTTTGTAATAGTAATATAATAGGAACGTGGCAGGTAAGGGAGATGAAATCCCCTTATCAGGCATAATATTCATTGAAAGAAGCAAGAGGAAAAAATCATGGGAAAATATTTTGGGACCGACGGCTTCCGCGGCGAAGCCAATGTAGTACTGACTGTGGAACACGCATTTAAGGTCGGACGGTATCTCGGCTGGTATTTCGGTCAGGAGCACAAAGCCCGCGTCGTGATAGGAAAGGATACGAGGCGGAGCAGCTATATGTTCGAGTATGCCCTGGCTGCAGGACTGACCGCGTCGGGCGCGGACGCATACCTGCTGCACGTGACGACGACGCCCAGCGTATCTTATGTGGTAAGGACCGAGGATTTTGACTGCGGCATCATGATTTCCGCCAGCCACAATCCGTTCTACGACAACGGCATCAAGGTCATCAACAGCGCCGGACACAAGATGGAGGCGGAAGTCGAGGAGAAGATTGAAGCATATATCGACGGTGAGACAGAGGAACTGCCTCTCGCGACGAAGGAAAACATCGGACGCACCGTAGATTATTCCGCGGGAAGGAACCGCTACATCGGACACCTTATCTCCATCGCGACCCGGTCGTTCAAGGATATGCGCGTGGGACTCGACTGCGCTAACGGAAGCTCCTTTGCCATTGCCAAAAGCGTTTTCGACGCCCTGGGAGCGAAGACCTATGTCATCAATAATGAGCCGGACGGGACCAACATCAATACAAACTGCGGTTCCACCCATATCAGCGTACTCCAGGAGTTTGTAAAAGAGAAGAAGCTGGATGTGGGATTCGCCTACGACGGAGATGCGGACCGCTGCATCGCTGTCGATGAGAACGGCAATGTGGTGGACGGCGACCGCATTATGTATGTGTGCGGGAAATACCTGATGGAGCAGGGACGCCTCGAGGACAATACCATCGTTACCACCGTCATGTCCAATCTCGGTCTGTACAAAGCATGCGATAAGATTGGCATGAAATACGAGCAGACTGCAGTGGGCGATAAATATGTATACGAGAACATGATGAAGAACGGATTCGTCCTGGGCGGCGAGCAGTCCGGCCACATCATCTTCAGCAAGCACGCAAAGACAGGAGACGGCGTTCTGACATCGCTGATGCTCATGGAAGTCATCCTGGAGAAGAAGCAGACCCTTGGAAAGCTGGCTGATGAAGTAAAGATTTATCCGCAGGTGCTCAAGAATGTCCGCGTGACAGACAAGAAGACGGCGAGGGAGAATCCGGCAGTCATGGAGGCTGTGCAGAAGGCTGCGGACGCGCTTGGGACAGACGGGCGCATCCTCGTGCGCGAGAGCGGCACAGAGCCGGTCATCCGTGTCATGGTCGAGGCGCCGACAGACGAAGTCTGCGAGAAATACGTGGACAGCGTAGTGGACGTCATCAAAGCGCAGGGTCTGACTGTGTAAAGGAAACGCACAGAAACAAGAACCGAAAAGCAAAAGACCTGAAAAGTCAAAAGAACTGAGAAAAAAGAATGGAAAAAGAACAGGAGAGGATGTACCGGGCAGACCGCGCATCCTCTCCTGTTTTTCCTACCCGTTTACAATGACTGTCTGGTATCCGGCGCGCTTCAGCCGCCGCTCCATGGCTGCCGCTTCGTCCAGCGTGGGATAGGTCCCTACCGTCACCCGGTAAAGCCCGTTCTCCTGGCTGGTGACAGCGGGAAAATCCTGCGCCAGCAGCTCCTGCTGCAGGCGGTCGGCATAGGCGCCGTTCCGGAAAGCGCCTGCCTGGACCGTGTAGGAGCCGGGTGAGGGCGGGAGGTCATGATTCAGTTCCAGCGTGTCAAGGACGCCCTCCGCGATGGCAAGCGCGATGTCGCTGAAGTTGTTGTCGAAAAGGAGATTATCGGTCTCTGAGTTGATGAAACCGACTTCCACCAGGACCGCCGGCATCCGCGTCCGCCTCAGCACCACGAGTCCGGGGCGTTCCTTGACGCCGAGATTGATAAATCCCACCGCCTCCAGCTGGCTGTTGATGTCTTCCGCCATCTCATACTTGATGCCGGATTTCCGGTAGACGAGGGATTCCACACCGGAGTAGGTGTCCGGCTGGAGGCTGGAGTTCCGGTGGATGGAGAGAAAGAAGTCCACGCCGGACTCGTTTGCCTCCATTGCTTTCTGATAGGGGGATTCATAGACATCGGTGGTGCGTGTATACAGGACGTCGAGTCCCCGGTCCTGCAGGATTTCTCCCACAGCCAGCGTAAGCGCCAGGGTGTCGTCCTTTTCTGCTCTTCCGTTGTAGACGGCGCCCGGGTCGCGTCCGCCGTGGCCGCTGTCCAGCATGATAGAATAAGGCATGGTCGTTGTTCCTTTTCCGTTTTGCTCTATAATAAGATATGCCGGAAAAGAAAACAGGTGCATGCGGTCTGCATCCACCTGTCAATCGGAACGGTTTTATTCGCTGTCCTCCGGAAGGGAATCCGTTCCGGCTTCCGCCTGGGCCGAGGCGCGCGCCTCTGTGTCTTCCGGTTTTTCTTCGTTGTCCGGTTCTGCCGGTTCGGGCAGATAGACGTGTACGCTTTCTACCCGGTTCTTATCCAGACTCTCCACCACGAGACGGATGCCGTCTTCTGTCAGGACTTCGTCTCCGGTCTCCGGAAGCCGGTCCAGATGCTCGATGATGAGTCCGCCAAGGGAGTCGTAATCTTCGGAGGCAAACTCCGTATCCAGCCGGTCGTTGATATCATCCAGGCTCACCGAGCCTTCCACGATGTACTCCAGGTCGGAAATCCGGATGAACCGCTCTTCCTCCTGCTCGTCGTATTCGTCGTGTATCTCGCCTACGATTTCCTCCAGGATATCTTCCAGCGTGATGAGTCCCGCCATTTCGCCGTATTCGTCCAGGACGATGGCGATATTGAAAGTGGACTCCCGCATTTCCACAAGGAGCTCGGAGATGCTCTTGTATTCATAGGTAAAGTGCGGCGTCCTCAGGATATCCCGGATATTGAAGGATTCGCTCCGGTCATACAGGAGAAGGTCTTTCATATTGATAATGCCGATGATGTTGTCCTTCGTCTCTTCGTACACCGGAAGCCGGGTGAATTTGTCCTCCCGGAAGATGTCGATGAGTTCGTCGTAAGTGTTCTCCACGTCCGCGAAGGTGACATGGACGCGCGGCACCATGATGTCTTTTGCGTTGGCATCGCTCAAGTCGAACACATTGTTTATCATTTCCTTTTCGTCGGACTCGATGACGCCGCGCTCATGGCTCACATCCACGATGGTGCGCAGCTCTTCCTCGGTCATCCCCTTTTTCGCTGCGTTCGGGTCCACGCGCAGAATGAGCATGATGCCCCGTGAAAACAGGTTGATGATGAAGATGACGGGCGTCATGATGACCATGAAGAAACGGATGATATGGATATAGCGCAGGGAAATCTTCTCCGCGTTGATGGTCGCGTAGTTCTTCGGCGTAATTTCGCCGAAAACAAGGATGGCGACCGTCAGTATGGCAGTCGCGATGCTGACCATATATCCGCCGAATGCATAGGCGAGGGTTGCGGAAAGGGAAGATGCGGAGATGTTTACGATGTTGTTTCCTATCAGGATTGCGCTCAGCATCTTCGCCGTATGGTTCTCCGTGATATCCAGGACGAGCGCCGCGCGCTTGTTCCCGTTGTCCGCAAGGGAGCGCAGGCGTATCTTGCTCACGGTAGTGAGGGCAGTCTCGTTGGATGAGAAAAATGCCGAGAGCATGAGAAGTATGATCAGTATGAGAAATTGAAAGGTGTCACCAGAATCCACTGTATTTTTTCCACTCCTTTATCTTTTACAGTGCGTCTGAGCTGACGCTTGTCTTATAATCTGCCGTCTGGTTGCAAAAATACCAGTATATTATATACTGAACCGGTTTGTTTTGCAAGCCGTGGCTTACATCCTGCAGGGCATGCAGAGAAATTCTATTTTTCACGAATCCTATTATCTCTCAGCGTTTCCGGGGCCTTTCCAGTGGAACCGCGGGTGACCAGCTCCGCGTGAAGAAGGACCGTCCCGATGGGGACGCCGTTCATCAGCATGCGGAGCGTATCGAAACCGCTTTTTCCAAGCTGGATCCGGTTCTGGCGGACCGTCGTAAGCGGCGGATCGGTATAGGCGGACATGGGGATGTCGTCGAATCCGATGATGCTGATATCTCCGGGAACCCGGTACCCCAGCTGCTTGCACTGGGTTACGGCGGCACTGGCAAAGGTGTCCTGGCAGCAGATGACGGCCGTCATGCCCATGTCGAGAAAACGGGGCAGGTGTTTCTCCATGCATTCGGATAAATAGTAAGAGCATCCTGCGTATGCCGGGTCGGCCTTCAGACCGTGGCTCCGCATCGCCTGGAAAAATGCGCGGTGGCGGACCTGCATGATATGGGAGCCGAGTGCGCTGGAAATATAGCCGATCTTCCTGTGACCCAGTTCCTTGAGATGGCGGATTGCCAGATTCATTCCCTCTTCGTTGTCGATCCCGACATAGGTTGTCATCGGGTTGCCGATGATATGGTTGTCGTAAAGCGCTGCAGGGGTGTGGCTTGTTTTCAGGTCCTGCATCCACGGTTCGCCCAGCGAGAATCCAAGCAGAAAAGCCCCGGAGAAATCATGCTGCAGCATAAATGCGTCGTAGGAAATCTCGCGCTGAAGTCCTACGTCCACCGGGACGACGGCGACTTCGCAGCCGGACGGCTCGGCGGCCTGCCGGAATCCCATGACAATATCGTAGGCGAACTGGTGGGGCTCTTCATATTCAATATTATCCCGCTGTATAATGATGCACAGCTTCCGGACCGGTTTTTTATAGCGCCGGAGTTTCGTATAGCCCATCTCTACTGCTGTTTCCAGCACCTGTTTTTGTAAAGTTTCGCTGATGTCCGGAGCGTTATTGAGCGCTTTGGAAACGGCGCTTTTTGAAATGCCCAGTTTATCGGCAATATCCTGGATTGTAGTCATAGCTGTTTCCCCTCTTGAAGATAAATCTATAAATATTATATAGAACAAACATCTTTAAATCAATGAAAAAAGTTTTGAAAAGTTTAGAAGGTTTAGTAATGTTTATAACACGGAAAGAAGCCGAGGAAGATGGTTAATACTGCACAAAAACAGATGGATAAAATTGTACTATATAGATAAAAATAAAGCGATTTCAATAATGTGATTGACGGATTGGTATAAAAGGCATAATATATCCATAACGAAACAATACGAAACAAATTCAGGAAGCGAGGAATGAAGAATGAGAAGAAGAGCGGTGGCATTGCTGATGGCGGCGCTGATGACGGCGGGTCTTGCCGCGACCGGACTGACCGGATGCGGCGATGAGGGCGGCGGCCGGGAAAGCGTCAGGCTGATGGTCTGGTCTCCGCAGGGCGACCAGAGCAAAGATGCGGGAGAATGGCTGCAGACCTGCTGCAATGCTTTTGCGGAAGAACATCCGGAATATGACATCACTTTTGTGTACGGCGTGGCTGATGAGGCAAGTTCGGCAGGGCAGGTGTCGCAGGATGCCGAGGCCAGTGCAGATGTCTTTCTCTATGCGAACGACAACCTGACGACCATGACGGATGCGGATGCCCTTGTAAAATTCGGCGGCATTTACAGAGAGGAAATTGAAAAAACCAATTCTGAGACGTCGCTTGCGTCTGTTATGAAAGACGGCGAGGTGTACGGGGTTCCGTTCGCCATCAATACATGGTTCATGTTCTATGATAAGAGCGTGTTTACGGAGGAGGATGTGAAAAATCTGGATACCATGCTTGAGAAAGGTGTCGTGGCATTTCCGTTTACCAACTCCTGGTATCTGCCGGCGTTTTATTTCGGAAACGGATGCACCCTGTTCGGCGACGGCACGGATGCATTCAAAGGCGCTGATTTCGGAGGCGAAAAAGCGCAGGAAGTAACGGATTATCTGATCGACCTGGAGGCAAACCCGAATTTCCGTATCGATGATCTGGGCTCCGGACTCGCCGGCATGCGCGACGGAAGCATTAACGCCATGTTCTCCGGGTCATGGGATGCTGTGGCTGTGAAAGAAGCGCTCGGGGACAATATGGGCGTGGCGGCACTTCCGACATATACGCTGAACGGAGAAGAGAAGCAGATGTATTCCTATGCCGGTACCAAAGCCGTGGGCGTGAATGCACAGAGCAAAAACATGCTTCCGGCAGTACAGCTTGCGATTTTTCTTGGAAATGAATATTCCCAGCGGCTGCATTATGAACTGGAAAGCGTAGTTCCGACGCATACGGCGCTGCTTGATGACCCGGAACTTCTGTCTGACGAAGTTGTGGCGGCGATCAATGAGACATTTAACAATACGTCCATTCTGCAGCCCAATCTGGCGGAGATGGCCAACTGCTGGACGCCCGTCGAAAACATGGGAAAGGGAATCCGCAACGGCTCCATTACTCATGAAAATTCTGCGGAGCAGACGGAAATGATGAACGAAATGATGAACAGTGATGGAATTTAAATGAGGTGACGAGATGGGGATTTTCAAAAAAACAGTAAATGAATTTCCGACTCCCTATACATGCGCGAGAGCGGTCCGCAGAGGCGGGATGGAGACAAAGCTTTCCATGCTTGTGATGGGGCTCGGGAACATGGTTCACGGACAATTTATAAAAGGTTTTCTGTTCCTGGCGATTGAAGCGGCGTACGTGGTTTTCATGATCGTAAACGGAGCCGGCTTTCTGGCAATGCTCCCGTCACTTGGAAGTGTTCCCCAGGAAGAAATCTGGGATGAAGCGCAGCAGATCTATGTATATACGAAAGGGGACCAGTCCATCCTGATCCTGCTCTACGGCGTGGCGACCATCCTGCTTACCCTGCTCATGGTTTATGCATGGCGCGGTTCTTTAAAGAGCGCATATAAGGCGGAGTGCCTGGCAAAAGCAGGGAAACATGTGAACAGCTTTGCAGAAGATGTGAAGAGCCTGTTTGATGAGAATCTGCAGAAGCTTCTCATGACGCCGCCGATGTTCTTTATCGGGGCTTTTACCATTCTGCCGCTGATTTTCATGATCTGTATGGCATTTACCAACTACAGCAAGATTGACAGTCACCTGATGCTGTTTGACTGGGTGGGGCTTGACAACTTTAAGGCGCTGTTTGATTCGTCAAGCATCCTGGGAAGCACGTTCTGGTCCGTCCTTGGTTGGACGCTTGTGTGGGCGTTTTTCGCAACGTTTTCAAACTATATTGCCGGTATGATCATTTCCCTGATGATCAACCGGAAAGGGACAAGGGCCAAAGGCTTCTGGAGATTCTGCTTCGTGCTGTCCTGCGCGGTTCCAATGTTCGTATCCCTGCTGATCATGAGGACCATGCTGCAGCCGGAGGGCGCCATCAATGTTCTCCTGAGAAATCTTGGTCTGATTGCTTCTGACGCCAGCCTTCCGTTCTTTACAGATCCGACCTGGGCGAGGGTGACGGTCATCGTGATCAATATCTGGGTCGGCGTCCCCTATACGCTGCTTCAGCTTACCGGCGTGCTTCAGAACATTCCGGAAGAGCTCTACGAGGCGGCGAAAGTGGACGGTGCAAATGCGGTGCAGATATTCTTCAAGATTACGCTGCCGTATATGCTGTATGTAACCACACCGTACCTGATTACCACATTTACCGGAAACGTCAACAACTTCAACGTGATCTACCTGCTGTCAGGCGGCGATCCGGTTACTGATCTGTCGTCCACCGCAGGGAAGACGGACCTGCTTGTCACCTGGCTCTATAAGCTGACGATTGATAAACAGTACTACAATCTCGGAGCGGTCATCGGCATCCTGACGTTTGTCATCCTGGCGGCCGGAGCGCTTATTACATACCGCAACAGTAAATCGTACAAAGAAGAAGGAGGATTCTAGGCATGAAGAAGGAAAAAATGCATTCTGCAAAGACAAAACGCTTCATCAACAATACGATCGTACATACGGTGCTCGGGATCCTGGCTGTGGTCTGGGTGTTTCCGATCGTGTGGGTTATTCTGACAAGCTTCCGTGCAGAGAAAGGGTCCTATGTGTCCACCTTCCTGCCACAGTCCTACACGCTGGACAATTATATAAAACTGTTTACGGATACAACGATCCTGGATTTCCCGAAGATGTTTACAAACACGCTGGTCATCGCGATCTTCTCCTGCATCCTGTCCACGTTCTATGTGCTGGCGGCATCCTACTGTCTGTCAAGGCTGCGCTTTAAAATGCGGAAGCCGTACATGAACATGGCGATGATTCTTGGCTTGTTCCCGGGATTCATGTCCATGATCGCGGTGTACTTCATCCTGAAGGCGCTCGGCATGACAGAGGGAAATCTCATCAAAGTAGCGCTCGTTCTCGTATACTCGGGCGGCGCGGCGCTGGGCTTCCAGATCGCAAAAGGATTCTTCGACACGATCCCCTTTGCGGTGGATGAAGCGGCGCTGCTGGACGGCTGTACAAGATGGCAGATCTTTACGAAGATCACCCTGCCTTTGAGCAAACCGATTGTAATTTATACGACGCTCACGGCATTCATGGGGCCCTGGCTGGATTTCATTTTTGCCAAGGTTATCTGCCGGGCAAACTCTGACCAGTATACGATCGCGATCGGCCTGTGGAAGATGCTTGAGAAAGAATATATCGACAGCTGGTACACCTGTTTCGCGGCCGGCGCGGTACTGATCTCGATCCCGATCGCCGCACTGTTCCTGTACATGCAGCGGTATTACGTGGACGGACTTTCAGGAGCGGTGAAAGGTTAGGAGCAGAATATATGAGAACAGCATTAGATTGGAAAAAGTATTATTCAAGTCCGGAATTCCTGGACAATTACATCTACGCTGGAAATGATCTGGGGGTGACCTGTACAGACAGCGGGGCTTCATTTAAACTGTGGAGCCCCTCTGCAGACAGGGTCACCCTGAATCTGTATCAGGACGGCGGTAAGGGAAAGCCTTTTTTCTGTGTCCCGATGACAAAAGAGGAAAAAGGCGTATGGCACTGGAGCACGGCGGAGCGGCTGCACGGGGTTTATTATGACTTCCTTCTGGAGATCGAAGGAAAGGAAGTGCGCTCGGCCGACCCGTGGGCAAAGGCCTGCGGGCTGAACGGACAGCGCAGCATGGCGGTGGATCTTGCCCGGACCGATCCGGAAGGCTGGGCGGGTGACCGGGCGCCGGAGCGGACCCGCGAGCAGATCATCTACGAGCTCCATGTAAAAGAATTTTCCTGGGACCCGGCCGGCGGTTTCCCGGAAGCTTACCGCGGGAAATATAAGGCGTTTACCTGTGCGGATACGACGCTGAACGGCGACGGGGTCCATCCCACCGGGCTTCGGTACATGAAAGACCTTGGCATAACCCATGTGCAGATCATGCCCGCCTACGATTACGGCTCCGTAAATGAAGCGGGAGAAGACACGGAATTTAACTGGGGATATGACCCGGTGAATTACAATGTGCCGGAAGGGTCCTATTCCACGGACCCGGCCCGCGGAGAGGTGCGCATCCGCGAGATGAAGGAAATGATACAGTCGCTTCATGCCGCCGGCTTCCGGGTCATCATGGATGTGGTGTATAACCATACCTATGCGCTGGACTCCTGGTTCCAGCGCACGGCGCCCTGGTATTTCTACCGGGTGTTTGAGGACGGGCGGATATCCAACGGTTCTGCCTGCGGCAATGACGTGGCAAGCGAGCGGGAGATGTGCGCAAAATATATTCTGGAATCTGTGCTCTACTGGACAGAAGAGTACCATATAGACGGATTCCGCTTTGACCTGATGGGGCTTCTCGATGTGGATATTATGAACCGGATACGGAAAGCGCTGGATGACCGGTACGGCAGAGGCGAGAAGCTCCTGTTCGGGGAACCCTGGGCAGCGACGAAGACGGCAATGGAAGGAAACGCCGTGCCGGCGCTGAAGAAGAACATTGCCCTGCTGGATGAGAATATCGGGATGTTCTGTGATGATACCCGTGATGCGGTGAAAGGTTCGGCATTAAAAATCCGGAGACCGGGCTTTATAAACGGTGCGAAGGGGATGGAGGAGGACATTCTCCGGGGCGTCCGGGCCTGGTGTCTGGATTCCGGCGAATATGGCGAAGACCATTCCGCCGTAAAGGCTCCATCCCAGATCATCACCTACGTATCATCCCATGATAACCAGACGCTCTGGGACAAGCTGACGGAAACCCTGCCGCAGGCGGATGACGAGGAAAAAATGCGGCTCAACCGGATGGCTGCGGCACTCTACATGACCTGCCAGGGGACCCTGTTCTTCCTGTCAGGGGAAGAATTCGCCCGTACAAAGAACGGGATGGAAGATTCCTTTAATGCGCCGATCGCGCTGAACTGTCTGGACTGGACGAAGGCCTGGGAGAATCACGAACTGGTGGAATATTACCGGGGGCTGATCGGGCTGAGAAGCAGTCTGCCCGGGCTTTGCGACAAATCGCCGCAGGGGCCGGAGCGGATCAGCGGTATGAAATGGTCGGAGGGGCTTGTAAGTTTTATCCTGGATAACCGGAGCGCGGACGGCTCTGAGCGGTGGGACTGTGTGAAGATCATCTATAACAGCACCCGGGCGGTCCGGTCTGTATCAGCCGGCAGCGGGTCCTGGGAAATTCTCTGTACCGGGGAGGACAGTTCTCTCTGGAAAGGTCATCATCCGGCGGAAGACGGATTGATGATCGCACCTCAGAGCGTGCTGGTACTTGGAAGAAGAAAGAGAACATAATGACAGGAAGGAATGTAAGGCATGAGTATAAAATGGATCTGCGGCAGGCAGGACTGGAAAACGTTTGCCAGGGGGCAGGAGAACTGCTATCTGATGACGAACGGCCTGGGCGGCTATTCGTCTCTTACCATGACCGGATCTGCGGCGCGGGGAGATCACGCGTTTCTGATGGCCTGCCTGAAAGCGCCGAATAACCGGTGGAACATGATCCACCGTCTGGCGGAGACGCTGGAATATCCGGAGACCCGGGTGATCCTGTCCTCGCAGGATTTCGCGGACGGCAGCCGGGAGGAAGGATACCGGTATCAGACGGAATTCTCATATGAAGATACACCAGTGTGGCGCTTTCTTGTAAACGGGGTGGAGATTGAAAAAGAGGCGGGGCTTCGGCAGCAGGAGAATACGATCGCCCTCCGGTACCGTGTCCGTAACCGAAGCAAAAAAGATGTGTGTTTTGTTGTGACGCCGTTTTACCGGTTCAGTCCCAAAGGGGAAGAGCGTGAGCCGGACAGAAACTTTTCTTTCATCCGGGAAAGCCGATTTTTAGGCCGGATAACAGAATCGGACCTGTCCCTTTACTGTATAACGGACGGAGCTGACCGGGAGATTCCGCAGGAGGAAGAAGTCTGTTATTACGCGTATGATGCCTGTGATGGCCGTCCGGGCACCGGGCGGGCATATGCCTGCCACCGCATCGGACTGCAGGTGCCGGCGGGGTGTGAGAAGACCCTGTCCGTTCTTTTTACGATGGATGAAAAATATGCCGGAATGCTGCACAATGCAGGAAAAGATGGAAATATTTCCGTCCGGGCGCTGGCAGAAAAAGTAATCGAAGAAGTGAAGGCACAGCGGATGGAGCTGGAAAAGCATGCCCGGCTTCGGGATGAGACGGCGCAGACGCTTGTAAAGAGCGCGCACCAGTTCATCGCTCTGCGTGCGTCTACCGGCGGAAAGACGATCCTGGCCGGATTCCCTTTCTTCGAGGACTGGGGCAGGGATACGATGATCGCCCTGCCGGGGGTCTGTCTGAGTACCCGAAGGTATGCGGACGCCGCCTCCATTTTGAGAACGTTTGCACAGTACGAGCGTGACGGCCTTATGCCGAACCTGTTCCCGGAAGGGAAAAATGATCCGATGTACAATACGGCGGACGCGGCGCTTCTGTTCATTAATTGTGTGTGGCTGTACTGGCAGGCGACAGAGGATGCGGACTTTGTACGGGAAATGCTCCCGGTTATGAAGCGGATCATCGCATCTTATGAAAAGGGGACGGCTTATAATATCCATATGGACAGCGACGGACTGATCATCGCGGGGAGCGGTCTGGACCAGGTGACCTGGATGGACGTCCGGGTGGGAGACATCCTGCCCACACCCAGGCACGGGAAGCCGGTGGAGATCAATGCATACTGGTACAATGCGCTTCGCATCATGTCGGAGTCTGCGAAGATTGCAGAGATGGATGGAGAAGCGTATGAAACGCTGTCGGACCGCGTGCGCACATCTTTTATCCGTGAATTCTGGATGGAAGAGAAGCACTGTCTCAGGGATGTGATCTCGGGTACAGCGGCGGACAACCAGATCCGCTGCAACCAGATCTGGGCCCTTTCCCTGCCCTTTACCATGCTTGAAAAAGATATGGAACGGCAGATCATGGATACTGTATTCGGAAAGCTGTATACACCTTACGGGCTGCGGACGCTGGATCCGGCGGATCCGGAGTTTCGGCCGGAATACGGGGGCGAGGTGCTGAAGCGGGATCTGGCCTACCATCAGGGGACGGTATGGGTTTATCCCCTGGGCGAATATTATCTTGCATATCTGCGGATAAACGGCTATAGTGAAGATGCAAAGCGGTATGTGCGCGCTCAGATGGAAGTCCTGCAAAGTGCGCTCAGGGAAGGATGCATCGGACAGCTTCCGGAAATCTACGACGGGCTGGAGCCGGTTTCCTCAAAAGGATGCTTTGCCCAGGCGTGGAGCGTGGGAGAAATGCTCCGGGTGTATGAAGCACTGGAGCGATAGAACATACCAGTTATAAACCAAAAGGATAATATATAGTAGAAAGGGACGGTATTTATGACAGAAATGAAGAAATCATGGTGGAAAAATGCAGTTGTCTATCAAATCTATCCGAAAAGCTTCCAGGATTCCAATGGCGACGGGATCGGGGACATAAGGGGGATCATCCGCAGGCTTGACTATCTGGAGGAACTGGGGATCGACGCGGTCTGGCTTTCGCCCGTGTACTGTTCCCCGCAGGATGACAACGGATATGATATCTCGGACTATCAGGACATTGATCCCATGTTCGGAAACTTATCTGATATGGAAGAACTGATCGGGGAAGCGAAGAAGCGCAATATCCGGATCATTATGGACCTGGTGCTGAATCATACTTCCGATGAACACCGGTGGTTCCGGGAGGCGAAGAAAGCAAAAGACAATCCGTACCATGATTATTATGTGTGGCGGGACGGCGTGGAAGGTGAGTATCCGAATGAAATGAAAGCGACCTTCGGCGGACCGGCCTGGGAGTGGGTGCCGGAAGTAAATCAGTACTATTTCCATCAGTTTTCGGTGAAGCAGCCTGATCTCAACTGGGAGAATCCGAAGGTGCGCCGGGAAATCTACGACATGATCCTCTGGTGGATGGATAAAGGCGTAGGCGGATTCCGGCTGGACGTGATCGACCAGATCGCAAAGGAACCGGACCGAATGATTACGAATAACGGGCCAAGGCTTCATGAATTCCTGCAGGAGCTGAGCCGGGAGACGTTTCAGAAAGGTGATCTGCTCACAGTGGGCGAGGCATGGGGCGCTACGCCGGAAATCGCAAAGCTTTACAGCAATCCGGAGGGCAGTGAATTCTCCATGGTATTCCAGTTCGAGCATATGGTCATGGACCAGCAGGAAGGGAAAGAAAAGTGGGACCTGGCGCCGCTGCCTTTTGTACGGTTGAAAAAATGTCTGGCAAAATGGCAGAATGAACTGTACGGCAAAGGATGGAACAGCCTGTTCTGGGACAACCACGACCTGCCCCGCATCGTATCCCGCTGGGGAGATGACGGGAAATACCGTGTGGAATCGGCGAAGATGCTGGCGGTGATCCTTCACGGCATGCAGGGAACGCCCTATGTGTATCAGGGCGAGGAACTGGGCATGACCAATGTGAGCTTCCCGGACATCAGTGATTACAGAGATATCGAGACGCTGAACCTGTACCGCAAACGGCTGGAAGACGGATATGAAAAAGAAGACATCATGCGGTCCATTCACGCCAGAAGCCGCGACAATGCCCGTACGCCCATGCAGTGGAGCGCAGGACCGAATGCCGGATTCACGACCGGAACGCCGTGGATTGCGGTCAATCCCAATTATACGGAGATCAATGCGGAGGAAGAACGGAAAAATCCGGATTCCGTATATCACTTCTACCGGGAACTGATCCGCCTCAGAAAGACGCATCCGGTATTTGTGGACGGAAAGTTCGACCTGCTCCTTCCGGAAGATGAGCGCATCTTCGCATACACCCGTACAGACGGGACGCATCAGATGTTTGTCTGCGCAAACTTTACGGGAGAACCGGCGGTGTGTCCGGCGGATGGAAAGTGGAAAGACGCGGAACTGCTGCTCCACAATTATAAAGAAAATCCGGCATGGAGCGATAACGGAGAACAGATTATGCTGAAACCATATGAAGCGGTGATGCTGTGCAGCAAGCTATAACCCTTGCCTTCTTTCCGACCAGATGATAGAATTTAAAGAAGAGATCATGCAGAAAGGAGTCGGTCGGGATGAAGCGGTATTTCAATGTTACAGGAGCGTGTGATGCACGGTTTCATTATATGGTGGACCTGACGGAACGACTGGCGGAAATAAAGAAACTGGTGGATGCCGGTGAATATTTCACTATCAACAGGGCGCGGCAGTATGGGAAGACAACAACGCTGAATGCACTGGCAGAATATCTGCAGGATGAGTATATCGTAGTTCTGCTTGATTTTCAGAAGATGAGCGGAAATGATTTTGAAAATGAAAAAACCTTTGCGAATTCTTTTGCGGAAGCATTTATCACGGCGAACGAAGCAGATGTTGACGCGGGAACGGCGTTGTCCGGGGAGACGCTTGACAGGCTGAAAAGCATGGCAATGGAAGGGAAAGTTCCCGGATTGAGAAAACTTTTTGTCTCTTTAAGCCGGGTCTGTGCAGGTGCGGCAAAACCCGTTGTGCTAATGGTGGATGAGGTAGACAGCGCTGCAAATAATCAGGTGTTTCTTGATTTTCTCGCGCAGCTTCGCGGTTATTACCTCACGCGGCGGAAAACACCGATCTTTCAGTCGGTCATCCTTGCAGGTGTGTATGACGTTAAGAATATACAGATGAAGATCCGTCCGGATGGAGAACATAAAGTCAACAGTCCATGGAATATCGCGGCGGATTTTGATGTTGTTATGAGTTTTTCCACTGCGGATATCGCCGGGATGCTTAGAGAATATGAAACAGATAAAGCTGCCGGGATGGATACAAACCGTATGGCGGAGTTTATTTATGATTATACTTCCGGATATCCGTTTCTGGTATCACGCATCTGTAAACTGATCGATGAAAAAGTATCCGGAAGCAGCGGATTCCCGGACGAACATACCGCATGGACAAGAGAAGGCGGTCTTGAGGCAGTAAGGATACTGCTCTCAGAGAAAAACACATTGTTTGACTCACTGATGGGGAAAATATACGATTATCCGGAATTGAGACGGCTTGCTTATGCGATTCTCTTTGGAGGCGAAAAGATTGTTTATAATCCGGATGAACAATGGCTGGATATAGCAGAAATGCTCGGGTTTGTCAAAAATGCCGACGGAAATGTAAAGATATCCAACCGGATTTTTGAGATGAGGCTGTATAATTATTTCCTTACTACAAATGAGGCGCAGGACAGCCCGATCTTTAAAGCTGCATCCAGAGATAAGTCGCAATATATAAAAGACGGACGTCTGGATATGGAAACTGTACTTGCAAAGTATGTGGAGCATTTCGACAGCATATATGGCGATACAGATGAAACGTTTTCAGAAGAGGAAGGCAGGAGAAGATTTCTTCTGTATCTTCGTCCGATCATAAACGGGTCGGGCAACTATTATATCGAGGCGGAGACAAGAAATGCCCGGCGCATGGATATCGTTGTCGATTACGCCGGCGAACAGTTTATCATCGAACTCAAGATATGGCGGGGAAATGCATACAATGAGCGGGGGGAACAGCAGCTTTCAGAATATCTGGATTATTTCCACCTTAAGACAGGATATATGCTCAGCTATAATTTCAATAAAAAGAAAAGTACAGGCGCGCGTAAGATTTCAGTGGGAGACAAGACGATCATCGAAGCGGTTGTGTGAAAGTTTATATTTATTTTGTAAAGAATACGGCTTGATACGTGTCGGCTCACTGAGGCAGAATCTCATCTTTTCAACTGTCAAAGATAGGATTCGGTCTCAGTGAGCCGGTTTGTTTTGCCAGGTTTGTTTTGCAAGCCGTGCTTTACATCCCGCAGGGCATGCATTATAATAATGTGGCGAATAAGCATAAATGATAGAAATGGAGCAGAACTATGAACCTGTACAGTGAACTTTGCGCCATTGCAGGCGGGGAAAATGTCCTGCGGGATGAACCGATGTCCGCACACACCACGTTCCGCATCGGCGGTCCGACGGATTATTTCGTGACGCCGGGGACTCCGGAGGAGATTGCGGCGGTCACAAAGCTGTGCCAGTCGGGCGGCATCCCTTATTATATTATAGGAAACGGGAGCAACCTCCTTGTGGGGGACAAGGGCTTCCGCGGCGTTATCATACAGGTGTACAAGAACAGGAACGCCATCCGCGTGGAGGGAAATGAAGTCCATGCCCAGGCAGGAGCGCTCCTGTCAAAAGTGGCGGCTGCCGCGTGCCAGGCGGGGCTTGCCGGACTGGAATTCGCATCGGGCATCCCCGGCACGGTGGGCGGCGCCGTCCGCATGAATGCCGGAGCCTACGGCGGCGAGATGAAGCAGGTGTTAAAGTGCGCCTCGGTCCTCACGCCCCAGGGAGAGGTGCTCACGCTTTCCGTGGACGAGATGAAGATGGGGTACCGCACCAGCATCGTATCCAGGATGGATTATATTGTGCTGGACGCCGTCCTCACACTGGAGCCCGGGGATGAAAAAGAAATCCGGGCGAAGATGGAAGAACTGAAAGAGAAGCGCGTGTCGAAGCAGCCGCTGGAATACGGCAGCGCCGGGAGCACCTTTAAGAGACCGGAAGGGTATTTCGCCGGAAAGCTCATCCAGGACGCAGGACTTTGCGGCTTCCGCGTGGGAAACGCGCAGGTGTCTGAGAAGCACTGCGGCTTTGTCATCAACCTGGGCGGCGCAACGGCAGCGGAGGTCGTGGAACTGATGGACGAGGTGGTCCGCCGGGTGGAGGAGGAGTCCGGCGTCCGGCTGGAACCGGAAGTGAAGAAGATAGGAGAGTTTTAGCCGATGCGTTTTGTAATCGTGACGGGAATGTCCGGAGCCGGGAAGACAACGGCTCTGAAAATGCTGGAAGATATGGGTTATTTCTGTGTAGACAACCTGCCCATTCCCCTGCTCACCCGCTTTGTGGAAATGTTCCGCGAGCCGGAAGAGAAGGTGAAGAAGATTGCGCTCGGAATCGACGTCCGGGGTGGACAGGATTTCACAGGATTAAAAGAAGTGCTCGACGAACTGGAAGAGAAGGATTTAAACTATGAGATTCTCTTTCTCGACGCCCAGGACGACGTGCTCATCAAACGGTATAAGGAGACGAGGCGCCAGCATCCGCTGAGCGGCTCGGGGCGCGTGGATACAGGGATTGCCCGGGAACGGGAGAAAATCATGTTCCTCAAGATGCGGGCGACCTATATCCTGGACACGAGCAAGATGCTCACACGGGAGCTGAAGCTGGAGCTGGAAAAGATATTCGTAAAAGGCGAGAATTTCTGCAACCTCTATATCACGGTGATGTCCTTCGGATTCAAGTACGGCATCCCCCACGACTCGGACCTGGTATTCGACGTCCGGTTCCTGCCGAACCCCTATTACATTGATGAGCTGAAGGCAAAGACCGGCAATGACCCAGAAGTGCAGGATTATGTGATGGAAAATGAGAAGGCGCAGATATTCCTCACGAAACTTTCGGATATGGTGGACTTCCTCATACCGAACTACATCCTCGAGGGAAAGAACCAGCTCGTCATCGCCATCGGCTGCACGGGCGGAAGGCACCGCTCTGTAACGCTGGCAAACGCGCTCTACCAGGTGCTGGAGAAGCAGAAAGACTACGGGGTGCGCATCGAGCACCGGGATATCGACCGGGATGTCATAACGAAGAGAAAAGAGTGATGGTATGTCTTTTTCCGGAAAAGTAAGGGAAGAGCTCGCGGCAAACATAAGCCCGGCGAGGCACTGCCGCATCGCGGAGCTGGGCGCATTTATCGGGATGTGCGGGACAGTCGTGATAAACAGCTTCGACCGGTACAGCATCAGGATGCATTCGGAAAATTTCCTTGTTGCAAGAAAAGTCTTTACATTGATAGAAAAAACATTTAATATAAAAGCTGATATCTCTATCCGGAGAAATATCCGACGGGACAGCGTGTCCTACGCAGTCGCCGTCAGGAGCCACAAAGATGCGCTGCGCATCCTGCAGGCTGTGAAGGTCATCAGCGAGCACAGGACAGATGTGGATGAGATGCATCCGTTCAGCCCGCTCATTATTCAGCAGACATGCTGCCGGAGGGCATTCCTCCGCGGAGCGTACCAGGCGGCGGGTTCGATGAGCGACCCCAGGAAGGCATATCACTTTGAAATCGTATGTTCCTCACCGGAGGCGGCGGAGCAGATTCGGAGCGTCATGTGCGGATTTGACCTGGATGCCAAGACGGTCAGGCGCAAGAAGTCTTACGTGGTATATCTGAAGGAAGGTTCTCAGATAGTAGATATCCTGAATGTGATGGAAGCGCACGTTTCTCTCATGGAGCTTGAAAATGTCAGGATACTGAAAGAGATGCGCAATTCCGTGAACAGAAAGGTAAACTGCGAGACCGCCAATATCAACAAGACCGTTTCGGCAGCGGTAAAGCAGGTTGAGGACATTACATATCTCAGGGATACGGTGGGATTTGAACATCTGCCGGACAATCTGGTGGAAGCCGCCGCAGCGCGTCTGGAAAATCCGGAAGCCACGCTGAAAGAACTGGGAGAAGCCCTTGACCCCCCTGTAGGCAAGTCCGGAATCAATCACAGACTGCGCAGGCTGAGCGAGATGGCGGACAGGGTAAGGCAGGAGCAAGGAGGATTATTATGATTAAAACACCTGTTGTAGTTAAGACGGAACAAGGCTTTGACGGAAGACCGATCGCACTGCTTGTGCAGGAAGCGAGCCAGTACGCCAGCAAGGTTTACATCCAGAGTGACGGTAAGAACATCAACGCAAAGAGCATCATGGGGATGATGAGCCTGAGTCTTGCTGAAGGGGAAGAAATCACAGTAGTCACAGATGGCGAAGATGAGAAGAAGGCGGCGGAGGGAATCCGGTCATTCTTTGCCAGAGGCGCAAAATAAAGACATTCCTGCCGGAAGATTTTTTAATCCGGCCCATGAAAAACAGAAAACCTACATAAAATATAGAAAACGTACATAAGCTGCGCAGCGCGCGCAGCTTTTTTTGCTCTGACAGCGCTTCCGGCGACCTTTTTGACGCAGCGGGAAGGAGGAAATGGTGAAATGAAAAAGATGCTTTTTATCTATAACCCAAACGCAGGTACCGGGCTTCTGAAACCGAAGCTCTCGGATGTCCTTGATATCTTTACAAAGAGCGGATACGAAGTGACGGTATATCCGACGCAGAAATATCATGACGGCATGGATAAGATAGCCGCCTGTCCGGACGGCTATGACCTCATCGTGTGCAGCGGCGGGGACGGAACGCTGGATGAGGTGGTGACCGGGATGCGGCTCCGCTCCTATGACGCCCCGCTGGGGTACATCCCTGCCGGGACGACCAATGACTTCGCCGCGAGCCTCGGGATTTCCAAAGATATCCTTGCGGCTGCGGACACGGCGGTGAACGGCGTGCCGTTTCCGTGCGACGTGGGGAAGTTCAATGACGATTACTTCATATATATCGCGGCGTTCGGGCTATTTACGGACGTGTCCTATGAGACGAAGCAGAGCATGAAAAATATCCTCGGGCATCTGGCATATCTGCTGGAGGGGGCAAAGCGGATATTCAATATCCCTTCCTATAAACTCCGCGTCAGCCACGACGGGGAGGAGATTGAAGACGAGTTCATCTACGGCATGGTGACAAATTCCAGGTCTGTGGGCGGCTTTAAAGGCATCATTGGTCCGGATGTGGTATTTGATGACGGGGAATTTGAAGTGACGCTCATAAAGACGCCGAGAAATCCCATTGAATTAAATGACCTCCTCGGCGCCATCATGCTCCGCCAGATTAATCCGGAACGGATGTATTCGTTCAAATCCGGCTGCGTGCGGTTTGAATCCATGGAAACCATCCCGTGGACGCTGGACGGAGAGTACGGCGGCAGTCATGAGGAAGTGACCGTGCGGAACAGCAGGCAGGCGCTGCGCATCATGGTGCGGCAGGAGACTGTGGCGGGGCTCTCGGCAGAAAAGGAACTTGCGAAAAAATGAAAAAAAGTCTTGCATAGTGTGAAAGTATATGATATAGTAATATTCGCTGTGAGAGAAATCCCGCAGCGAATAGGAATATGGCTCCGTGGTCAAGCGGTCAAGACGCTAGCCTCTCACGCTGGAATCAGGGGTTCGATTCCCCTCGGAGTCACTTGAAAAGCCCGTTTTTACGGGCTTTTTTCGTGTCTGAGCTGGCGGTTAGCAGGAGCGATCAGAAATCAGAGACAGAATGTTTATAGGAAATGTCAGAAATATCCTGCCGATAAATCCGGATAAAATCCCCGCAGCGCATTCATGATGAGTTTAAATGTAAGTTCCGCCATGTGCTGTGGGCTGACAGAAGATCCTTCCGACAGCCAGGTCTTGACCAGACCGATGCAGCCAGAGAGGCAGAAGGCATAGTAGTATGTCAGGTCGTCCATCTTCTCCGGAAATGTCTGCTTCAGTGCGTTCAGGCTGTGCTCGGAGAGGAGCGCTTCGATCCGGTGCAGGAAGGAGATGTCGCCGTTGGGCCCGAGCAGGGCGGCGCAGATGTCCCGGTTTTCTGCGAGGATGGAGAAAATATCCTCGATGAAGGGAAAGCTGTCTTCATTGAAAGGGCTTACCGGGTGGGTGTGGATCAGGTCCTCGATCTCCCCGGTCAGCTCATTCTCGATCTTTTCCATCATGTCATAGATATCCGTATAGTGCAGATAGAAGGTGGAGCGGTTGATATCCACTTTTTCCACCAGTTCTTTAACCGTGATCTCCTTTATGCTTTTTTCTTTCAGAAGCTCAGCCAGTCCCTGACGGAGCTGGGCCCTTGTCTTGCGGACCCGCCGGTCCATATTTTTTGCCATGGTACAGTTCTCCTTTTTTAATTTCTAAAATAAAAATAAATAATGGACACTGTGTCGCTTATTTATCCATTAACAGACAAAACCGTATGACATTAATGGTTGTATCTTTTCTCTCGTTTCACTATAATTCATCACGTGAAGAAAATCAACACAATATCTATTAATAGAATAAATGTTGTGAAATAGAAGGGAGATATGACAAATGCTGAAACAGGAATGGCGTAAACTGTTTAAAAATAAAATCCTTCTGATCGTCACCGCCGCGGTCATCGCGATCCCGACGATCTATACCACGCTTTTCCTCGGCTCCATGTGGGATCCGTACGGGAATATCGACAGGCTGCCGGTGGCGGTCATCAACCATGACGTGCCGGTCACCTATGCGGATCAGGAGCTGGATATCGGTAAAAATCTGATGGATGAGTTGAAAGACAATGATGCTCTGGACTTCCGGTTCCCGTCGGAGACGGAGGCACAGCAGGGGCTTAAGGATGGCACCTACTATATGGTCATCACTATCCCGGAGGACTTCTCGGCCCATGCCGCATCGCTGACGGACGCGCATCCGGAGAAAATGACGCTGGCCTACGAAACGAATCCGGGGACGAACTATATCGCGTCCAAGATGAGTGAGACCGCTATGAAGGAACTGGAAAGCTCGGTGCGGGAAGAGGTGACGAAGACCTATACGGAAGTTCTGTTTGACAAGCTTGCAGAGGTGGGCGACGGAATGCAGGAGGCGGCGGACGGTTCGGGTGAACTGAAAGACGGGGCGGATCAGCTGGCCGACGGCAGTCAGACGATCACGGACAATCTGCAGGTGCTCGCGGACAGCGCCCTTGTATTCGCGGACGGCAGCAGGGAACTGGAAGTGGGACTGGGACAGTATACGGACGGCGTCAGCGCCGCGGCAGCCGGGGCGGAAGAACTGCAAAGCGGCGTGAACGCACTGGACAGCGGGGTAAATGATGCGCAGAAAGGCGGTTCGGATCTGGCGTCCGGCGCGGCGGATGTGGATGACAACATGACGGCGCTCAATGCCGGACTGTCCGAACTGAATACGGCGGCGTCCAATCTTCCGGATGCGGCGGATGCACTCAATGCCGGTGCATCTTCATTGAGTGACGGCGCGGCTCAGCTCTCCGGCGGGATCGCATCCCTGTCTGACGGGGCGTCCGGCCTGAAGGACGGGGCAGATGCGGTCAGTTCCGGGCTTCAGGCCGCCGCTTCCAGGTCCCAGTCGCTGCGCGACGGGGCCGCCGGGATCAGCCAGGCGCTGTCGGCTCTTGCAGGGGCGGAAGGCGTGCCGGAAGAAGTAAAGGCGCAGATCGCGGCAGTGCAGCAGCAGGCGGATGCATTTTCGGAAGGACTCTCCGCCTATACGTACGGCGTCGATGATGCGGCAGCCGGGAGCGCACAGCTGGCGTCGAAAGTCCCGGAGCTTCAGGAGGGGATTTCCGCCGTGCAGGAGGGGGCGGATTCTCTTGAAAGCGGGATCGGGCAGCTTCAGGCCGGCACTTCCGCGTTGGCGGAACAGGCGCCGGCGCTGACCGGAGGCATCTCCACCGCCGCTTCAGGGGCGAACCGGCTTCAGAAAGAGGGAACATCGGCACTCCGGAAAGGCGCTGCGGCTCTGGACAGCGGTCTGGGAGAACTGGCAGAGGGAAGCGGAAAACTAAAAGACGGAACGGACGCGCTTGTCTCCGGAGCCGGGCAGCTCACCTCGAACAGTAAAGCGCTGACGGAAGGCGCGGCGAAACTTTCGGATGGAGCCGACCAGATCAGCAGCAGCGCGGGAAAGCTTTCGGAGGGCAGCCGTGAACTGAGCGACGGGATCGGCCAGGTATCGGAAGGCGCGGATACGCTTTCAAAAGAACTGGGAAACGGCGCGGATCAGATCCGGGAGACGAATACATCGGATCAGGCGGCGGATATGTTTGCCGCGCCGGTGGATACGGAAGAGGCGCAGATCACCGAGGTGGCCAATAACGGCCATGCCATGGCGCCATACATGATGTCCGTGGGTCTGTGGGTCGGCTGCATCGCGTTCAGCCTGATGTATCCGCTGACCAGCTGTGCCGGGCAGATGAAATCCGGATTCCGCTGGTGGGTCAGCAAGGCGTCTGTGCTCTACCTGACGGCACTTTTTCAGGCGGTGGTCATGATCGGCGCGCTGCATGTATTTGACGGATTTACGCCGGTGGAGGCCGGAAAGACGGTTCTGGTGGCCTGCGCGGCATCGATGGCATTCATGTCGGTGATGTACTTCTTCACCAGCCTGCTGGGGCGCGTGGGCAGCTTCCTGATGCTGATCTTCATGGTGATCCAGCTGGCCGGTTCCGTGGGAACCTATCCGTATGAACTATCCGGATCATTCGTGCCTTATCTTCATGACTGGGTGCCGTTTACCTATACGGTGGAAGCGTTCCGGAGCACCATAAGCGGCGGGGAGAGCATCCGCGGCTGCCTCATTTTCCTGCTGATCCTGTTCCTTGTATTTACGGGGCTTACAATCCTAGAGTTCACTGTGCGGGCCCGGAAAGTGCGGGAAGGAAAGAACACATGGATGGTGTGGCTGGAAGAACACGGGTTGGCGTGACAGGTAAAATGTCAGGATAAGAACGGACAAAAATTGGAAGATCAGAATATTGTCTGGCATTGTAATCCTACAAATATTGTCCGGGTATAAACAGACAAAAAGTTGAAAAAAATAATATTGTAAGGTATAATGATTGCGCAGAGCTTCCTTCTCTACGCACGTGGTATAATGATTGCACATACGTGCAATCCAGCCCGGATCACGGGCTGCTCCGCTGCGCGGAGATTATACCGGCAAGCCACGGCTTGGAAAGTAAATGGCGCTGCGCGCCGCTTCCTTTCCTGCGCACGTGGTATAATAAAGACAATATTATTAAAGGATGTGAAATGTATGGAGATGATAAAGCGAAACCGCTATCTGGATCAGATAAGTCCGTTTATTGACAAAGATCTGATCAAGGTACTGATCGGACTCAGAAGGAGCGGAAAGACCATTTTACTTTCACAGATTCGCGACATTCTTCTGGCTCGGGGCGTGCCGGAAAAAAATATCATAGAGATTAACTTTGAGTCGCGGCGTTTTAAAAAACTTGAAGACGCGGATGCCTTTTATCAATATGTTATGGAGCGTGCAGAACAGGCAGGAGGAAGGGTTTATCTCTTCTTTGATGAAATCCAGCATGTGAAAGAATGGCACTCAGTCATCCCTTCGTTCAGGAGCGATCTGGATTGTGATATCTACGTCACAGGGTCAAACAGTAAACTGTTGTCGGGTGGACTGGCAACATATATGGCGGGAAGATATGTTTCTTTTCATGTGTATCCTTTTGTTCTGTCAGAGATACGGGAGTTTTACGAAAAAAACAGTATTCCGTACAGAAGAGAGCAGCTTTTTGCAGATTATCTGAAATACGGCGGTCTGCCGATGCGCCTGCTGCTGCCGGATGAACATTCGGTGCGCACATATCTTGAGGATGTATATGATTCAGTTGTAATGAAAGATATTCTTTCCAGGCATGCGATCAGAAATGAAAATCTTCTGAGAAAACTTCTGGAATTTCTTCTGGACAATATCGGGAATCCGTTTTCCGCACGCTCTATCAGCCGTACGCTGAAGGCGGCCGGGCTTTCGACTACAGTGGAAACATTATTGAATTATATTGATAAGCTTCAGGAAGGAATGATCCTTTCAAAAGCGGAGAGATATGATATTAAAGGAAAAAGCATTCTGGCTTCAACAGAGAAATATTATGCCGGTGATATCGGACTTCGCAATATAAATAAGGCGAGTGAGCAGACAGATTCCAGCAAGCTGTTTGAAAATGTAGTGTATCTGGAGATGCTGAGCCGGGGATACGACGTGAAGGTGGGAAAGCTGGGTTCGCAGGAAATTGACTTTGTATGTTACAAAGGACAGAAGAAACTGTATATTCAGGTCGCATATGTCCTTACAGAAGACTGTATCGCCAGAGAATTCGGAAATCTGGAGAATATTGACGATAATTATCCTAAATATGTAATCAGCAGCGATATCGTAGATATGAGCAGAAACGGCATAATTCATTACAATATTATTGATTTCCTGTTGGATAAACACGAAATATAGCGGCAGGACTGTCAGGCGAAGGGAGCCGGCACACGAAATCAGTGTGTCAGCTCTTTTTAGTTATCCTGGATTTTGTGAAAAAAGTATAAATGTGAAATCGCCCTGTAATCCGTTGACAGATTTGTGGAACAGTACTAAACTGTCGTTTAGTTTGTTAACTAATTAATATGGATTATAAGGAGGAACTGCCATGAATCACTGCCGTGATGAGATACCCGCGATCGGGATGATGGGGATCGTCATGCACAAGATGATGAACCGGGCGCAGGAAATGTATCAGGAGTTTGACCTGAATAAAAGTCAGGCGGGCGTTCTTTTTACCCTGCATCAGAGTGATTCCATGTCCCAGAAGGAACTGGCGGCAAGGCTCAATGTGACGCCGCCTTCCATCACCGCTTCGATCCAGAAGATGGAGCGGGACGGATATCTGACCCGCCATCCGGATCCAAAGGATCAGCGGGTGATGCGCCTGTCCCTGACGGAGAAAGGGAAATCCTGCATCCAGAGCGTCTGGACGGTGGCGCATCAGATGGAAGAGCTGATGTTCTGTAATATGACCGGGGAGGAGGTCGAGCTCCTGAAGCGGCTGCTCCTTCAGATCAGTGATAATCTGGACCGGAAATAGATTAAAATAGATTTACAGAGAGGAAAGACTTGCCATGAAGAATTTATTTAAGTATGCGGCGGAGCACTGGAAGGCGCTCCTTCTGATCATCACCGTGCTGTTTATCCAGGCGTACTGTGATCTGTCGCTGCCGGCCTACACGTCGGACATCGTCAACGTGGGCATCCAGCAGGGCGGTGTGGAGGACCAGGTGCCGGAACAGATCTCCGTGGAAGAGATGGACCGGCTGCTTCTGTTTGTCCCGTCGGATGAACAACAGACCGTTCTTGACAGTTATACGGAAGATGACAATACCTATGATGTGCCGGCTTATGTGATGAAAGCGGGCATGACCGATGAGGACATGACAGAACTCCGGGATGTGCTGGCGGGCCCGATGATGCTGACCGCCGGATTCGAGTCCGGAAGCGAGATGACCGCGCAGATTGAAGAGCAGCTGAAGGCCGCGCTGCCGGAAGGCATGGTCTCGGATGATATGACCGTATTCGATTTCCTTCAGATGATGCCGGAAGAACAGCGGGCAGGACTCATTTCCGGCATGGAGGAGATGACGGGAGAGCTGCCGGATACGATCCTCGACCAGGCGGCGGTGAGCTATGTGGGGTCCGCCTATAAGAATCTGGGAATCGATATGGACGGACTCCAGATACGTTATCTGGTGACGACCGGCGGGAAGATGGCCGGTCTTGCGCTCCTCGGGATGGCGGCCAGCGTCCTGGTGGGATTCATGGCGTCCCGGGTGGGCGCCGCCACGGGCCGGAATCTGAGAGGAAGGGTCTTCCGCAAGGTGGTCGGATTTTCCAACAATGAGTTTGATCATTTTTCTACAGCGTCCCTGATCACACGGAGTACCAACGACATCCAGCAGATCCAGCTGATCATCGTGATGCTCCTGCGGATCGTGCTCTATGCGCCGATCCTGGCCATCGGCGGAGTGATCCAGGTATTCCAGACCAATGTGTCCATGTCCTGGATCATCGGTCTGGCGGTGGTGCTGATCGGGCTGGTTATCCTGCTCTTGTTCCTGGTGGCCATGCCGAAGTTCCGCATCATGCAGTCCCTGGTGGACCGGGTGAACCTTGTGATGCGCGAGATACTGACCGGCCTGCCGGTGATCCGCGCCTTCAGTACGCAGAAGCATGAAGAGGAGCGTTTTGACCGGGCCAACCGGGATCTGACAAGGACGAACCTGTTCGTCAACCGGGCCATGACTTTCATGATGCCGGTCATGATGCTGATTATGAACGGGGTCTCCGTGCTGATTATGTGGAACGGCGCTCACGGCATCGACAACGGTCAGATGCAGGTGGGGGATATGATGGCCTTTATCCAGTATACGATGCAGATCATCATGGGCTTCCTGATGCTGTGCATGCTTTCCATCATGCTGCCCCGTGCGGCGGTTGCGGCCGACCGCGTGGAGGAAGTGCTCGCAAGCCGGACCGCCATCAAAGACCCGGACCGGGCGGAGCATTTTGCTGAAAATGAAAAAGGAGTCCTCCGGTTTGACCATGTGTCGTTCCGGTATCCGGGCGCGGACGAAAATGTCCTGGAGGACATTACATTTACGGCGAAGCCGGGTGAGACGACAGCCATCATCGGAAGCACCGGAAGCGGCAAGTCCACGCTGGTCAATCTGGTGCCCCGCTTCTATGACGTGACGGCGGGCAGCATCACGCTGGACGGCGCGGACATCCGAAATGTCTCCCAGCATGAGCTGCGGGAGAAGCTGGGCTATGTGCCCCAGAAAGGCGTGCTCTTCTCAGGCGATATTGCCTCGAATATCCTGTTCGGTAATCCGGACGGCAGCGAGGCGGAGATGGTCGAGGCGGCGCGGATCGCCCAGGCGGAAGAATTCATCGAGGGCAAGAAAGACCGGTACAAAAGCCCCATTGCCCAGGGCGGCTCCAATGTATCCGGCGGGCAGAAGCAGCGTCTGTCCATCGCCAGAGCCATTGCGAAGCACCCGGAAGTATTTATCTTCGACGACAGTTTCTCCGCCCTTGATTTTAAGACGGATGTGACGCTCCGGAAGGCGCTCCGCCAGAAAACGAAAGAGAGCACGGTGTTGATCGTGGCGCAGCGGATCAGTACGATCATGAATGCGGAGCAGATCATTGTGCTGGATGACGGGCGGATCGCCGGCACCGGCACCCATCGTGAGCTGCTGGAGAACTGTGAGGTCTACCGGCAGATCGCCGCGTCCCAGCTCTCGGAAGCAGAATTACAAGCAGGAAAGGAGGCGGCTGCACATGCCTAGAGGAATGCACGGAAGACATGCCGGCACAGAGAAAGCCAAAGATTTCAAAGGGACGATCCGGAAACTGATCCGGTATATGAGTGCCTTTAAGGTCCATATGCTGATCGTGGCGGTGTTCGCCGTCTGTGGAACTATTTTCAATATCGTGGGACCGAAGATTCTTGGAAAAGCGACTACCGAAATCTTCAACGGTCTGGTGAGCAAAGTGTCCGGAGGAAGCGGCATTGATTTCGGCCGGGTCGGGCAGATACTTCTGCTCACGCTGGGCCTGTATCTCATAAGCGCCCTGTGCACCTTTATCCAGGGGATCATTATGACCGGGGTGTCCCAGAAGACGACCTACCGGCTGCGCAAAGAAATCTCAGAGAAGATCAGCCGCATGCCGATGAATTATTTTGACACGAAGCCCGTGGGCGAAGTGCTCTCCCGGGTGACCAACGACGTGGATACGCTGGGGCAGAGCCTGAACCAGAGCGCGACCCAGATGATCACCTCTGTGACTACGCTGATCGGCGTGTTGGTCATGATGCTGTCCATCAGCCCGCTGATGACGCTGGTGGCGCTTCTGATCCTGCCGGTGTCCATCCTGCTGATCTCCTTCGTGATGAAGCACTCCCAGCGGTATTTCCGCGGGCAGCAGGCATATCTTGGAAATGTAAACGGGCAGGTGGAAGAAATCTACAGCGGTCACAACATCATCAAAGCCTTCAATAAAGAGGAGGATGTGATCCGGGAATTCAATGAGACGAATGATAAACTCTATGACTCGGCATGGAAATCCCAGTTCTTCTCGGGCATGATGATGCCGGTCATGCAGTTCGTCGGAAATCTCGGATATGTAGGCGTGGCGATCCTGGGCGGCTTCCTGGCGATCCGGAAGACCATTGAAGTGGGGGATATCCAGTCCTTTATCCAGTATGTGCGCAACTTCACCCAGCCGATCCAGCAGGTGGCCCAGGTCACCAACATGCTGCAGCTCACGGCGGCGGCGTCCGAGCGCGTCTTCGAGTTTCTGGGTGAAAAGGAAGAGGACCAGACCGTGCCGAATCCGGTGTCCGTGGAAGGACTTCGCGGAAATGTAGAATTTGACCATGTGAATTTCGGATATAATGCATATAAAACGATCATCAACGACTTCTCCGCGAAAGTGGAGGAAGGCCAGAAGATCGCCATCGTCGGTCCGACCGGCGCCGGCAAGACGACCATGATCAAACTGCTCATGCGGTTCTACGACGTGAACAGCGGCGCCATCCGCATCGACGGCCACGACGTCCGGGATTTCAACCGGAGCGAACTTCGGGAAATGTTCGGCATGGTGCTGCAGGACACGTGGCTTTTCCACGGCACCATCATGGAAAACATCCGATATGGAAAGCTTGACGCTTCGGATGAAGATGTGATCCGGGCGGCAAAGGCAGCCCACGTCCACCGGTTCGTACAGACCCTGCCGGGCGGCTACCGGATGGAACTGAACGAAGAGGCCAGCAACGTATCCCAGGGACAGAAACAGCTCCTTACGATTGCCCGGGCCATCCTGGCGGATCCGAAAATCCTGATCCTCGATGAAGCAACCAGCTCTGTGGATACAAGGACAGAGGTACTCATCCAGAAAGCCATGGATAACCTGATGAAAGGAAGGACCAGCTTCATCATCGCCCACCGGCTCTCAACCATCCGCGACGCGGACCTGATCCTCGTCATGAAGGACGGCGACATTGTCGAGCAGGGCAGACACGAAGAACTCCTCGCCTGGAACGGATTTTACGCAGAACTATATAACAGTCAGTTTGAATCAACAGCTCAGACGTGCGCCTGAGACAAAAGACCCGACGGGTAAGCGAAGCTTACAAAGGGCGGGTCGATTTGTCGAAGGCATAGGGCGTGCGCCCTACAGCGAGAAGAAGCCCGAAGGGCGGAATCGAGCTGACGTCCGGAAAAACTTATACAGTGGAGGTGACAGATGCTGAAAAAAGAAATAACTGTAAATGGGAAAAAATATAATATCATCAAATTACTGGGCAAAGGGAAAGGCGGCTATTCCTATCTGGCAGATGATGGGGTAAAACAATATGTTTTGAAGCAAATACATCATGAGCCCTGCAGCTATTATCAATTTGGAAATAAAATGGAAGCGGAAATAAGAGATTATGAGCGGTTAAAAGCAATCGGAATAAAAATCCCCGACATGCTCGACGTCGATATGGAAAAAGAACGTATTTTGAAAGAATTTATCGACGGTGACACGATATACCAGCTGATTTTGCAGGACAGAATGAAATCTATCTATGTCGAACAGGTCCGTGGCATGTGTGAGCTGTTATATGCCGCCCATACGAATATTGATTATTTCCCGACAAATTTTGTGGTTTGTAATGAAGAAATGTATTATATTGATTATGAGTGTAATGATTATATGGAGGAATGGAACTTTGAAAACTGGGGTGTAAAATACTGGTCAAAGACACCGGAGTTTCTAAAATATGTGGAAGAACATTCTTGACCTCAAAGCCTAAGTTGTTGAAGAGAATCCAATTTAATAATAAGTTTTATATATTATTTTTATTACAAGAGCCGGGCGGTATAAATACTGTCCGGTTCTTTGTGCGTCAGGCAGTGTGTGTTTTTAATAGGTGAAAGTTCCTGAGTCAACCGGTAGCAGGACGGATATAGCCGAAGGCAAGGGGATACAGGTGCCTGCAAGTTGCCTGACGTTGATGATGATTCGTGATAAAGACCTCCATCTGTGCGTTGACTGTTTTTACATATTTTAGGTATAATAAAAAAGGAGGTTGCCTATGGATATTAAGATTTTAGACGAATTAGTTAACGGAATCCTCGCTATCATGAAGCCGTCTGTTGTACAGATTGTTCTCTATGGCTCGGTAGCCCGTGGAACCAATACAGAAGAATCAGATGTAGATGTGGCCATCTTTGTAAAAAACAAAATGAATGCAGAGATGGAAGATAAGCTTTCTGATTTTGTGGTAGATATGAATTTAAAATACGATAAAGTTTTTTCTGTCATTGATATTAATTATGAAACTTTCTGCAAGTGGGAAGGGGTAACACCGTTTTACCAGAATGTAGCGAAGGAGGGAATTATATTATGGAAGGCAGCGTAAAAGATTTATCCCGGTACCGTTTTTCCTGCGCAAAAGATAATCTGGAAGCGGCAAAAGTATTATTGCAGGTCGGACAGTTTAAGTCTTCCGTAAATCGGTCTTACTATGCAATTTTTCATGGGTTGCGTGCTGTTACCGCACTTGACCAGTTTGATTCCAGTAAGCATTCGGGTGTGATTTCTTATTTTAATCGGACTTATGTAAAAGAAGGTGTTTTTGATAAATCAATCTCTAAACTGGTTGATACTTGTTACCGGTTACGGGAAAAAGCGGATTATGAGGATTTTGCCATAGTATCGAGGGAAATGGCTAAGGAGCAATTAGAAAAAGCGGAAAAAATTTTACAGATGTTAGACCCATATTTAGAATACAAATGGGAAACCCTTTAGGGATTTCGTAAAGAATGACATATAGGAATCAAGATATGACCGATATTTTATTAGTAGAAGATGAAGAGAGTGTCAACCGGGGGATTGAGTTTACCCTCACAAAGGAAGGCTATCTGGTGGAAACTGCCGGGACTCTCCGCGAGGCGGAGAAAATTCTGGAAAAGGACTGCCCGCGCATGGTCATCTGTGACCTGAACCTGCCGGACGGCAGTGGTCTTGACTTTATACGCAGCATCCGCCAGAAGAGCATGGCACACATCATCTGCCTGACAGCGCTGGATACGGAGATGGACCAGGTGATGGGGTATGAAGCAGGAGCCGATGATTATGTGACAAAACCGTTCAGTCTCTCGGTCCTTGTGCTGAAAGTGAACGCTTACTTTAACCGGAGGCAGACAGATGCGGCATCGGTAGTCGAATCCGGAGGGATACGGTTTAACCTGCTGGAAATGACGGCGCGAAAAGACGGGCAGGACATCTCTTTTACGAAAAATGAATGGAAGATGCTGAAGATGTTTCTGGAAAATCCGAGACAGATTCTTTCCAGAAATCAGATACTGGAGAGGCTTTTTGATGCAGAGGGCGACTTCGTGGATGACAATACCGTGGCGGTGAACATCAGGAGGCTTAGGGCAAAGATTGAAACAGACAGTTCACAGCCGAAATTGATACGTAATGTCCGGGGGCTCGGATATATCTGGGACTGCGACTGCCGGAAAGGAGAGGCAGGCGCAGTATGAAAAGCGGGACAAGGCGATATCTGGCAGAACTTATTGTGAGCTTCCTGCTGGTCGGGTTCGTTGTCGGCTGCATGACAGTGGTCCGCTACCAGTCGTATCTGGGCGAAGCGGAGCGGATGGCTGCAATCCTGCAGTCCAGGGGAGCCGAACAGGATATTTTCCGCATCCTGAAAGGGGAGACCGGGGTGTCTGAAGATGAGGCGGAAGAACTTCTGGGCAGCTACGGTTATGAGGAAACGCAGGACAGTGCAGCCGGAAGGCAGTTCCGCAGGGATTGCATCGCCATGCTTCTGGGCGGTCTGATACTCTGGTTCGGCATCGCAGGACTGCTTGGAGTGGAGCGATATCGAAAGAAAAAAGAGCAGGACAGGCAGTATCAGGAGATTGTGGAACAGCTGGAGAAAATCCGGAGAGGCGAATATCTGCATGTTCTGCCTGAGTATGAAGATGCGGGGGCGCAAAAGATAACAGATGCCCTGGATTCTCTCGGAAGCTATGTGGAAATGATACGCAGCCAGGCGTATCGGGAGAAGGAAGAGACCAAATCTCTTGTCACAGATTTGTCCCATCAGCTGAAAACACCGGTAGCGGCGCTGGCGTCCTGTTACGACATCCTGAAAGCTCCGGACCTGTCAAAAGAAGAGCGGATGGAGTTCCAGACCAGGATGGAACTGCAGCTGAACAGTCTGGAACAGCTGATAGGTGCACTGATAAATATTTCCAGGATGGAGACAGGGATGATTCACCTCCAGCCTGAGAATGGGAAGGTTTTTGAGACTATTCTGGAGGCGGTTAACAGAATATGGGTGAAGGCGCAGAAAAAAGAGATTGATATCCAGATGGATGGGGAAAATGAAATCAGCGGCTTAGTGATACAGCATGACCGAAAGTGGCTGTGCGAGGCTCTGCTCAATCTCCTTGACAATGCTGTGAAATACAGCCCGCGCGGGACTGCCATAACAATCCGGGCGGAGCGGATGCCTTCCTTCCTGCGGATTGAGATACAGGACCAGGGGATTGGGATTCCCAGGGAGGACTGTCATAAAGTGTTCCAGCGTTTCTTCCGCGGTCAGCAGCCGGAAGTGAAAAAAACCGAAGGAGCCGGTGTTGGACTTTATCTGTCCAGAAGAATCATCGAGGGACATCACGGCACCCTTTCGCTGGATACGCGGAAGATGAAGAAAGAAAAGGGAGCGGTTTTTGTCGTGCGGCTTCCATATTAGAAGGGAAAAGTCTTACAGTTTTGTAAGGCTTTTTTCTCTCGGGTGAAAGGAAAATGAAAGACTGGCTGTGTAATATGGGTGGCAGAAAAGGAAAGAAAGGACAGAAGAGAAATGGAACCTATCGTACAGACAGTAGATTTATGCAAATATTACGGGAAAGGTGAAAATCAGGTCCGGGCAGTACAGCACGCAAATCTGACGATACAAAAAGGCGAGTTTACGGCAATCGTAGGAAAATCAGGCTCCGGCAAGAGCACCCTGCTCCATATGATGGGCGGACTGGATACGCCGACCAGCGGCAGGGTGCTGGTCAGGGGAAAGGATATCTTTTCCTATAAAGAAGATGCCCTGGCGGTCTTCCGCAGGAGAAAGATTGGATTTATCTTCCAGTCGTTCAATCTTGTCTCATCCATCAATGTGTGGGAGAATATCGTGCTGCCCATCGGGCTGGACGGAAGGAAAGCGGATGAAAAGTTCATCATGGACATCGTCCGGACACTGGGATTGGAAGAAAAACTTCATAACCTGCCCAATACACTGTCCGGCGGACAGCAGCAGAGAGTTGCCATTGCCAGGGCGCTTGCCTCAAAACCGGACATTCTTTACGCAGATGAACCTACCGGAAATCTCGATTCCCGCACCAGCGAAGAAGTAATCGGTCTCTTGAAAATGTCGGTGGAAAAGTATGGTCAGACACTGGTTATGATCACCCACGATGAGGATATCGCCCAGATTGCAGACCGAATCCTGGTGATTGAGGACGGAAAGGTGGAGGAACTGCGATGAAAACAATCACAAAGGTTGCATGGAGCAATAATCGGAAAAACAAAACGCGGAGCGTGCTTATCATGCTGACGATATTTCTCACCACGTTTCTTCTTTCTGCAATCGCGACATTCGGATACGGACAGATTCGTTACCAGAGCGTGAACGCAGAGGAATTTTACGGGTCCTGGTTCGGGTCCTATGCCCGCGTGACGGAAGAGAAGATAACAGAAGTAGAGAAACGCAGCGAGTTTGACCGGATCGGGCGGACGGCATCAGTCGGAGAGGTGGAAAACGAAAGGAAGATGTCCCTTGTCTGGATGGATGAAGAGACTATCCGTCTTACAAATATGGAAAAGCAGCTGCAGGATGGCACTTTTCCGATACAGGAAAATGAGATTGCCGGACAGCAGGAAATGTTCGGGTTTCTGGGATATGCAGATGCAAAGCCCGGTGATGTGGTGCGGATTCCTTTCAGGCGCAGCATGGGAGAGAAGTATCAGGAGAGAGAGTTCCGAATCAGCGGCATCCTGAAACCGGTGCTGACAGAACAGGAAAATCAAGCCTATTCCGCTTATGTATCCAAGTCCTGTTATGAAGGTCTGTACGCACCCGGGGAGCGCATATATAACATTTATTTCACGCTGTCAGATGCAGTGCCTGTGAATTCGTCTACGCTTGAGATAACGATAAAAGACCTTGCAGAGAAATGCGGAATCAATTCGGAAAATGCAGCGGAAAACGGCTACTACTCTTTATGGGTCCTGGACCCGGGGACGGAAATGATTGCAGGGTGCGTCGTGGTGGCGCTGGTCGTTGTGTTTTTCGCCGTGCTGGTTATTTATAACATCTTTCAGGTGGGACTGGCTCAGAAGATTCAGGAATACGGGAAGATACGGGCGCTTGGGGCAACCAGAAGGCAGATGAAAAAACTGGTTTTCCGGGAAGGGATGCTCCTGGCGGTTCCGTGCATACCGCTGGGACTGGCCGCGGGAACAGCAAGCGCCATTTTCTTTATGAATGCATGGCTGTCTGGAAGTGAAGTGTTTGGAAATGAGGACGCCGTGCCGGTCAATATGGTTTCCGCACCCCTTCTTCTGTTGTGCGCAGCGGCTGCGGCGCTCACGGTATGGGCCGCCCTGAAACATCCGATGAAAGTGACCTCCCGGATATCTCCGGTCGAGGCAATCCGCTTTCAGGGAGAAAGCAGGAATAAGCACGGAATGCGCAAAGGCAGAAAGCAGATAGACGTGCGGCAGCTGACCAGGGCGAATATGGCAATGAACCGGAAACGTACGGTCGCAACAGTCATCTCAATGGGACTTTCCTGTGTGCTGTTCGTAGTAGTCGCCAACTTTACCGGAAATGTCAGTACAGAGTACGATGCCAGAAAAGCAGTGCCTTATGGTCAGTTTCAGATTGACCTGACATACAGTACCAGAGATGCCGCCTATCCGGAAAACAATCTGGATTCCATTCTGAGAAAGAATCCGCTGGATGAAGACCTGGTGGAAGAGATAAAGAAGCTTGACGGGGTTACAGACGTTCGGATACGCTATATGACTTATCTGCGCGACCGGGATGGAAATCTGGGCTCGGTAGGCGTACTGGACCGCGAACAGTTTGAAGATGAAGCGTATCAGGGCTCCCTGAAGGGCGAAGTGGATTATGACCAGGCATCTGAAAACGGAGAAATCCTTTACGGGTGGTCTTATTTTTTGGAAGAAAGCGGATACAGTCTGGGAGATACTGTTACGCTGACGCTGGGAAATGCAGGCGGGGAGACCGAGTTCTGCGGAACCATGGCAGGCGCGTTCGGCTCTGCGAATTATGACTGGCTCATAACCGACCAGACGTATGAACAGCTGGGACTTTCCGGGAAAAGCATCAGTACAATCTGGGTGGACTGCGATGCGCGGGACTGCGGAACGGTCAGAAGCGGACTGGAACATTTGATGGAAGACAGGCAGCACTATGAGCTCAGTTCCTACCAGGGCGCACTGGAGACATCCGAGAGTTCGCTTGGCATGATGGAAACGCTTTGTTATGGCTTCCTTTTCCTTGTGGGACTGATAGCCTTTATGAATATGGCAAATACAATGATTATGAGTATTATCACAAGAAAACGGGAGCTGGGGGTGATGCAGGCAATCGGGATGACGAACCGGCAGATGAACCGTATGCTGCGAAGCGAAGGGATTTTGTTTACCCTGGGCAGTGTGGCGGTATCACTGATCGTCGGTATGCCGGCAGGGTACGCGCTGTTCCGCTATGGAAGAGAGCATGGTTTTTTCGGGCTGGATATCTATCATATCCCCTTTGCCGAAATCCTGGTGATGATTCTCGTTCTTACGGTACTGCAGATATCACTTTCCTATGTTCTCAGCAGGAATGTGAAAAAAGAGTCCATCGTTGAGCGGATACGGTATCAGGAATAGACAACAAAACCAAAGAGATATTTGGCAAACGGAGATTGTCTGCTATAATAAACTCGGAAGCAACTGAAACTCTTCTACAGAGAATACACAGATAAAGCGAGGGAACTGTCAATATGACGATAGGCATTCTGGAAGACGACCGCCTCTTAAATCAGGCGCTGGACCAATTCCTGACGGACAACGGGTATGACACAGTCTGTGCGCATTCCGGAGAGGAAGCGCTTGCTTCGCCTCCGGACCGACCGGACCTGTGGCTCATCGATATCGGTCTTCCGGATGGGAATGGACTCGAGGTGTACCGGCGGCTGTCCGCTGTGCGGAACGTGCCGGCAGTCTTTCTGACGGCGAGAGATGATGAACGGGATATGCTGCAGGCGTTTGATTCGGGAGCCGATGATTATGTTGTCAAACCGTTTTCGATGAAAGTATTGCTGAAACGTATCGAGCGGGTGCTCAGGAGAAAGACGGAAGGGCGCGTGCTTACCTGTGGAGACATCACGATGTATCCGGAGAAAAAACAGGTGTTTTCCGGAGCGGAAGAGATGATCCTGACAGCGAAAGAATATCAGCTGCTGGAGCTTTTCATGGAAAATCAGGGGCAGGTGCTGACAAAAGAGAATATCCTGGACCGGGTCTGGGGGATTGACGGGGCGTTTATCGAAGAAAATACGGTAAGCGTCACCCTCAGCCGGCTGAAGAAAAAACTGGGCGGGGAACAGTCGCATATCAGGAATGTATTCGGCATGGGCTACCGCATGGGAGAATAGGAAAATGTACATAGCAGTATTGACCGCATTTTTGCTCGGACTCATCGCAGGCGGGAGCATCCTGTATATCCGGCAGAGAAAACTCCGTATGGAAGAACTGGGGAAAGCGGCATCCATGATGGAAGATGTCCTGGCGGACCGGAAACTCTGCGTGTCGGCTCCGGGCGATGAATTTCTGCTGGCGCGGCTTGAAAATCAGCTTGTCCGCATCCAGGAGATGCTGGACGGCAGGAGAAAAGAGGCGGAAAAAAGCAGGGATGAGATTCAGAAGCTGATTGCGGAGATTGCGCACCAGATGAGGACGCCGCTGGCGAATATCGAAAGTTATACCTGCCTTTTAAGGGACAGGGCGGAACATGCAGAGACAGGAAAAGACAGCGGACAGCGCGGCGGCGAACAGGAAGACGGCGGACAGCGCAGCCGGGAATGGCAGCAGGATATGGAGGCGCTGGAAGCAAGCGAGAAGAAGCTGCATTTCCTTGTGGAGAGCTTCGTGAAGATGGCCCGCCTGGAACAACATATCATCCAGATACGAAAAGAGGAAAAGAATCTTCTGAAAACGGTCTGGAACACCTTCGGTCAGATACAGAACCGGGCGGAAGAAAAAGATATCCGGTTCCATATCCGTCTGCCGGAGCAGGCAGTCTGCCCGCATGATACGAACTGGCTGGGGGAAGCCCTCTTCAATATCCTTGACAATGCGGTAAAATACAGTGAACCGGGCGGCAGAGTCGACGTGACGCTGGAGCAGAATGAAATGTATCTGAAGTTCCAGGTGCGGGATTACGGCATCGGCATAGAGGAAGGCGAAGAAAATCAGATTTTCCGGAGGTTTTACCGCGGCAGGCGGGTGAGTGTCCAGGAAGGCTTCGGGATTGGGCTTTACCTGGCGAGAGAGATTCTCTGTCTCCACGGCGGCTTTGTGACGGCAAAACGAATGGAACCCGGACTTCTCGTGGAAGTTCATCTGCCTGTATGACTGACCCGGTCGCTGCTGTTTGGGACCATGTTGTCACTACTTTGTAAGATTTACTGTATATACTGGGGAAAAACACGGACAGGAGAACGGCTATGGATATGGTGACTGCAGTAAATCTGAAGAAATATTACAGCGCGGATACGTATGAAGTCCGTGCGCTGGACGGTGTCTCGCTGACGGCAGAGGAAGGAGAATTCCTTGCGGTAGTCGGAACATCAGGCAGCGGAAAGACTACGCTTTTGAATATGCTGGGCGGTCTGGATGTGCCTGATTCCGGCGGGGTCTGGATCAGGGGGAGCAGTCTGAAGGACATGGACCGGGAGGAACGCACGGTATTTCGCAGGCGGAATATCGGATTTGTCTTTCAGCAGTATAATCTGATTCCGTCCCTTTCTGTTTATGAAAATATCGTCCTGCCGCTCCGGCTGGATGGACGGGGCGTAGATGAAAGCCTGTTTGAAGAAATCACACATCACCTGGGGCTCTTTGATAAGCTGGACAGGCTCCCGGGCACGCTCTCCGGAGGACAGCAGCAGAGAACGGCAATCGCGAGAGCCATGCTGCCGGGACCGGCCGTCCTGCTGGCGGATGAATTTACCGGCAGTCTGGATTCGGTTACAGGCATGGAAGTGACCGGACTTCTGAAATCCTGCGCATCCCGGTTTCATCAGACGGTGATCGCGGTCACCCATCAGGAGGCGGTCGCCCAGATGGCGGACCGCATCATCCGTATTTCGGACGGGCGTATCTGCAGTGCCGGCAGAGATTTGGGACAGGAGGGGTAGCCTATGCGCAGAAGAGACTTTACCCCGAATGATACCAGGGATGCGATCCGTCTTCTTTCTGTCCGGTATGCCGGGACAGCCAGAGGGAGGAACCGCATCCTTCTTGCGACCGTGATGTTGTGCATTGCTGCCCTGACAATGGTGTCTGGCATTACGCGGGGGAAGATGCGTGCAGAAGAGCTGAATGCCATCCGGACCACCGGGACGGCGGCGTCCGGAGTGGTGGAACGCGGGACGGCGTCCCAGTATGCCGCCCTGCAATCGGCAGGTTATATCAGGCAGACGGGGAGATGCGTGACCGTGGGACCGGCAGAGCGCACGGACAAGAGCGGAAGCTGCGGAGCCGGGAGCGGAAATTTCGGAGCCGGGAGCGAAAGTTACGGGGGTGGAAACGGAACGGATGGGGATACGGTATGCTCGATTCAGTGGGCGGACAGGGATGCCTGGGAACAGTTCCTCCGCCCGGCTTATACCGAGGTTCACGGGACCTGTCCTGAGCAGGGGCAGGAAATCATGCTGTCCGTGCGTGCGCTGAAAACGCTGGGGATTACGGAACCTGAGGAGGGGATGGAAATCCCTCTGCGGGTATATTACAGCCTTTTTCAGAGCGCGGAAGAAACCTTCATCCTGAGCGGATGGTTTACCGGGCACAGCGGGGAGGATGCACCGGGGTATATTTCGGAGGAAAAACTGAGTGACTGGGGGCTCTGTCCCGATGAAGAGGCAGACCTCATCTTCCGGCAGGAAGACCGTCTGGACTGGCAGGAGACGGAAACACGTCTGTATGAAGACCTGAGCATGAAAGACCAGGGACAGAAAATCACGGTGAGCGACACGGCGGCGCATCGTGCCGTGTCCGGCATGATGGGAGGCTACGGGATGGCAGCTCTCGGAACAGTCCTCGTTCTGTGCGGCATGTTCTTCCTGTGTCATAATGTACTGCAGATTTCCATGGCGGGAGATATCCGGCAGCTGGGACTTCTGTATACAATCGGTGCGACACAGAAACAGCTTTCCAAAATCTATTACCGCCAGCTTTGGCGCATCCTTCTTCCCGGGACGGCGGCAGGAGCGGTACTGTCCGCTGTCCTGCTGGCCGGGGTCATTCCCGCTGTTCTGGGCAGCGGATATCTGGCAGAGACAGGGGGCGCGGAAGGACTGCATATGTTCCGCCCCGGACTCCTTCTTCTGGCAATCTTCTTTACGGACGGCATCATCCTTGCGTCATCCGCCGGGGTCATCAGGAGGACAGTGAGGATGTCCTGCGCGGAGAGTACCGGCTACACGGCGGCATCTGTTTCAGACAGGACAGGGCGCCGCCGGGAAAAAGACCGTGCCTTCCGAAAAAAGAAACGGAGCCCGGCGGGGGAAATACGCTATCTGGCAGGGAGAACGATTGCCGGCAGCGGGAAGCGGTTTATCCTGACAGTCCTTTCCCTTTTCCTCGGTCTGGAAACATTTCTCTGGGCGGTCGTGATTACTTCCGGGAGCGATTATGCCCATGTGATAGAGCAGTGTCCGGACTTTCTGATTGCCGGGCAGTTCAGCGATTATGGACGGGAAAAGGGGTACGGGGAAGAATACAGGACGCGGGACGCCGGTCAGGACCCGATGCTGACAGAAGGGGGCTGCTTTGAACTTCTGTACGATAATGAGTATGATGAGTTCTCGCCGATATCCCCAGATGCCAGGAATGAGCTGATAAATCTGGACGGGGTGGAGCCGGATGCGTCGTATATTATGGAAGGCGCCTATCTTTATACCGTGATTTCTAAAAAAGGGCTCCGGCCGTTGGAAACGGTTTTTTCTCATGAGGACGCGGCGGATGAAGAGGGGCATGAAATGGTCGAGTCATGGTCGCCGGATGTGGTGCAGATTCTGAAAGAAGATGAGATGGAAGCTCTGAAAAAATATGTGGCTGAAAAAAATCTCGCGGTGGATATGGACGCTCTGGAGAACGGCACGGGAGTCCTGGTCCTTCACGACCACACATTATCCCCTGCGCAGGAAAAGCTGGCACAGGAAAGTGTGGGAGCGCCGCTGTACTTTAAGACGATGCTGTCGAAAGAAGACCTCGTCCGGAGGAACCGCATGACAGCAAAGGAACGGACGGAACAGGAGGAAAAGGGAGACTTTTCGATGAAGCAGTCGGAAGATTTTACCCTGTGCGGCTATCTGGACAACCGGATGGATGATTTCCCGGATATCCGGCAGACGTGGCACGGATGGGAAGGGAGCCTGTATTTCCTGATAAGTGAAAAAGGATTTGAGGGCATACCGACCGAAAAGAAAACACTGTATATGGAGCTGACCGCTGACCAGGAAAAAGAACCGGCGGTAAATGCAGCGGTCCAGAGAATCATTTCGGAAGAAAATCAGGAGCGGAGCCGGATGACGGAAGCATCCTTTGACGAGGACGGAAACGGGGAAGCAGGCATCTTCTGCATCAGCAAATCCGAACTGCTAAGTCAGGCGGCTTCCTATATCCGGGGCAGCCGGATGATACTGGGAAGCATCAGCGCCGTACTCCTGCTGGCAGGCTTTACCAATTATTTCAATATCATGGGTACAGGCATCCTTGCCAGGAAGAAGGAGCTGGAGACTATGGAGAGCATCGGCATGACGCGGAAACAGAAAAGAAAGCTGATTGCGGCGGAAGGCGGATATTACTGCCTGTTCACTGCCGGACTCCTGCTGACTGTGGGGATGGCCGCGCTTCTGCCGGTCCGGTATTATATGGAACAGAAGCTCTCTTATTTCACATTTCGCTGGCCTGTGGCAGAAACACTGCTTCTGCTCGGCGGACTCATTGTGATAAATGAGGCAGTGGCACGCTTTTTGCATCGGGAAAAAAGTACTTGAATTAGCGGAAAGAGTATGGTATCATAATTAACCGTGACATACTGTCGGTATCCATCCGGCAAGTTTCATAATTCCTTGCTCCCGCGTAAGGACGGGGGCCAGAGACCATAAGGAGGTGCAGGACCATGAATAAGTATGAATTAGCTGTTGTTGTGAGCGCAAAACTCGAAGACGAAGCAAGAGCAGACGTAATCGAGAAAGTAAAAGCTCTTATCACACGTTTCGGCGGCAACGTAACAGACGTGGACGAGTGGGGCAAGAGAAGATTCGCTTACGAAATCCAGAAGATGACAGAAGGATATTACTACTTCGTACACTTCGAGGCTGAGACTACGGTTCCGGGCGAAGTGGAACAGCGTATCCGCATTATGGACAACGTGCTCAGGTATTTATGCGTGAAACAGGAAGCATAAGCGGAAAGAGGTATCTATGAATAAGGTAGTATTGGTAGGACGGTTAACAAGAGACCCGGAAGTCAGATATTCACAGGGTGATAATGCGACAGCGGTTGCAAGATATACAGTTGCGGTAGACCGCAGGTTCAAGAGAGACGGAGAGCCGACGGCGGACTTTATTCCGTGCGTTGTCTTCGGACGTTCCGCTGAGTTCGCAGAGAAATATTTCCGTCAGGGCATGCGAGTATCCATCTCCGGTCGTATCCAGACCGGAAGCTACACGAACAAAGACGGTGTGAAAGTATACACAACGGAAGTGATCGTGGAAGACCAGGAATTCGCAGAGAGCAGGGCTGAGAGCGAGGCAAACAGGTCCTCCTACCAGCAGGCTGCACCGGCGCCGGCGCCCAGCGCACCGGCAGGCGACGGATTCATGAATATCCCGGACGGCATTGATGAGGAATTACCGTTTAATTAGAAAGGAGATCCATCATGGCTTACGAAAAGGGAAGCAGACCGGAAGGCGGTTTCAAGAGAAGAGGACCGGCTCGCAGAAGAAAGAAAGTCTGCGTGTTCTGTGGAAAAGAGAATAACGAGATCGATTACAAGGATGTAGCAAAGCTCAGAAAATATATCTCTGAGAGAGGCAAAATCCTTCCGAGAAGAATCACAGGAAACTGTGCAAAGCATCAGAGAGCGCTCACAGTAGCAATCAAGAGAGCAAGACACATTGCTCTGATGCCGTACGTGCAGGACTAATTGATTCAGTCAGATATGAGTGAATGAAGAAGAGCCTTTCAATACCGGATGTCCGGTGTTGAAGGGCTTTTTTCTTTAAAGGTTAAAAACGTCAGAATGTGTTTCGGTGTCAACAAGAGTTAGTGGCGGGATGTCGTTTTCAATCAGATAAACGAGAAACCAGTCCGGTTTGATATGACACTTGCAAAAGTCTTTATATCTGCCCCACAATTATTGACATATGTTCATAATCGTGTATACTGGTTTTCAGAGTCATATTTGATGCAGAGAGGAGGAGATACTCATGGCGCGGCCACCGAAACAGCGCTGCATCTGTTCGCTTCCGCGCATCACGGGATTTTCCCCGGAAGGCGGGCAGGCGGACGGGACTGTGGAGCTTACTTATGACGAATATGAAGTAATCCGTCTGCTGGACTACAGGCAGATGACTCAGGAGCAGTGCGCCCGGCGGATGGGCATCTCGCGTCCGACCGTAACGCGGATTTATGACGAGGCGCGCCGGAAGATGGCGGATATGCTGATAAACGGGAGAAACCTGCATATCGGCGGAGGGGACGTCTGTGTATGTCCGGCGGTGCGCCCGGAGTGTGAAGGCGAGGAACACTGCTGCCACAGGGACAGGGAGATGTCCCGGGGGTGGCGTGGATAAACCTGACAGAGAAACGACAGGGAGCAGCAACAACAGGGAGCAGCAACAACAGGGAGCAGCAACGACAGGGAACAGATTCAGAAAGGCAGAGGGCAGAGAAATGAAAGTACTCATTATCGGCGGCGTCGCAGCCGGGACAAAGACAGCGGCAAAATTAAAGAGAGAAGACCGCAGCATGGAAGTGACCGTCATCACAAAGGACCGGGACATCTCCTATGCAGGATGCGGACTTCCTTATTATGTAGGCGGATTGATCGAGGACAGGGATGAGCTCATCGTGAACACGCCCCAGAAATATTCCGGGCTGACCGGCGTGGAGGTGCGCACCGGAAAAGAGGCGGTGGCGCTGGATGCGGTCCGGAAAGAAGTGACGGTAAAGGATGTACAGACCGGCAATGCCGAGGTCTGTTCCTACGATAAGCTGGTGCTCGCCGTGGGCGCTTCAGCAGCGGAACTTCCGGTTCCGGGGAAAGACCTGACCGGTGTATTCAAGATGCGGACGCCGGACGATGCGGAAGGCATCCGTACCTATGCAGAGGAAAACGGCGTGAAGAAAGCGGTTGTGATCGGCGCCGGGTTCATTGGGCTGGAGGCGGCGGAGAATCTGCACGCCAGAGGGATACAGGTGACGGTCATCGATTTTGCGTCCCAGGTCCTTCCCAATATCCTGGACGGAGAGATGGCTGCTTATGTGAAGAAGCACCTGCTCAGCCGGGGCATCCGGGTGATTACCGGGACCAGCGCGGAGGAAGTGCTGGGTGCGGACCGTGTGACAGGCGTAAAGACTTCTGCCGGCACACTGCCCTGTGAGATGCTCATCATGGCGGCAGGCATCCGCCCGAACACCGGATTCCTTGCGGACACCGGAATCGAGATGTTCAAAGGTACTATTCTTGTGGACGGTCAGATGAAGACCAGCCTGGAAGATGTATATGCGGCAGGGGACTGCGCCATGGTGACGAACCGCATCACAGGGAAGCGTCAGTGGTCGCCCATGGGTTCCACGGCGAACCTGGCGGGGCGCACACTTGCCCAGGTGCTCGCGGGCAGAGAGAAGACTTATCCGGGCGTTCTTGGGACCGGCGTGGTGAAGCTCCCGGGGCTCAATGTGGGGCGGACCGGTCTTACCGAGGCACAGGCAAAGGAAGCGGGATACGATGTGATTACGGCGCTCGTGCCCACGGATGACAAGGCGCACTACTATCCGGATGCATCCTTCTTTATCACAAAGGTCATCGCGGATCAGACGACGAGGAAGCTGCTGGGCGTGCAGGTGCTCGGCCCGGGCGCGGCAGACAAGATGGTGGACATTGCGGTTATGGGCATCAATATGGGCGCGAAGCTGGATGATTTTGAGAACGCGGATTTCGCATATGCGCCGCCTTTCTCCACAGCCATCCACCCGTTCGTGCAGGCAGTCTATGTGCTGATGAATAAGATAGACGGAAGCATCGTGAGCATGACCCCGGCAGAGTACGCGGCAGGCGCGGCGGAAGGATACCGGGTGGTGGACGTGTCTCCGGAGCCGAAGATACGCGGCGCGTTCTTCGTCAATCTGGCGCAGGTGAACGGAGAAATCGAGGGGCTCGGAAAAGACGAGAAGCTCCTGCTCGTGTGCGCGAAGGGCAAGCGGGGGTATTTCCTGCAGAACCGCATGCGCTATTACGGATATCAGAATACCGTGGTGCTGGAAGGCGCGACATTTTTCAATGATGTAAAAGTGAAGCATGCCGAAGAAGCGGTCTCCAAAGAGGAGGAGACCCGCGTGAAGGCGCTGGGCTTCCTGAAAGACAAACGGACGCCGGATAAGTTCAACGGGCGCGTGATTACGAGGAACGGAAAGATTACGGCGGAAGAAGCGAGGACCATCGCGGAGGCTGCGGAGAAGTACGGCAGCGGCGAAGTTACCATGACCTCCCGCCTGACGATGGAAATCCAGGGCGTGCCTTTTGACAATATCGAGCCACTCAGAGAGTACCTTATGCAGGCAGGGCTTGAGACCGGAGGCACCGGCTCCAAAGTCCGCCCGGTGGTATCCTGCAAGGGGACGACCTGCCAGTACGGACTCATAGATACCTTTGCGCTGTCCGAAGAGATACATGAGAGATTCTACCACGGGTACCGGGAAGTGAAACTCCCGCACAAGTTCAAGATTGCGGTGGGCGGCTGTCCGAATAACTGCGTGAAGCCGGACCTGAACGACCTGGGCATCATCGGTCAGAGAGTGCCCCAGGTCGACCTGGAGAAATGCCGGGGATGCAAGGTGTGCCAGATTGAAGAGAACTGCCCCATCGGCGTGGCGAAACTGGCGGACGGAAAAATCACGATTGACGACAGCGCCTGCAACCACTGCGGCCGCTGCATCGGCAAGTGCCCGTTCCACGCGGTGGATGATTTTGCGGACGGCTACCGCGTCTACATCGGCGGACGCTGGGGCAAGAAAGTAGCCCAGGGCAGGTATCTGGACAAGGTGTTTACCGATAAAGACGAGGTGCTCGCTGTCGTGGAGAAGGCGATCCTGCTCTTCCGCGAACAGGGCATCACCGGCGAGCGGTTCGCAGATACCGTGGCAAGGCTTGAATTTGAAACTGTGCAGGAACAGCTGCTCTCCAATGAACTGCTGGCGAGAAAAGAAGAGAACCTGAAAGCACAGAAGCATTTGAAAGGCGGGGCGACGTGCTAGGGGCGCGTGCCGGGACATGAAAATTCAATAGTGGTAAATTCTCCGAAGGAATGGTATAATAAGTTGTTGGCAAAAACGTTATGCGCATCAGATACGGGATGCGGATGAGGTGAGGAATCTATGAAAAAGAAGAACAGAATGCGTCTGAAAGGACAGCTGCGCATGTACATGAGCTGGCCGCTCATCATGGCGCTGCTGCTGGCGGCAGTCGATATCTGGGTCTATATCATTGATAAGAAGGCCGGCTTTATCATGACCATCTTCATACTGATATACCTGGGTATTGCAGGGGGACTGTATTTCTACAACCGCTCCCTGATCTTTGCGGACCTGATCCAGTTCTCGTCCCAGTATAAGGGGATTGAACATACGCTGCTCAAAGAGCTGGCGGTGCCTTATGCCATCATCCTGGAAGACGGGCGGATACTCTGGGCGAACGACGCATTTTCCGGACTTTCGGAGAGCCCCAGGAAGGAGAAGTACCTCAACCGGATGATACCCGAGCTCCATCCGGGCGTCTACCCGAAGGAGGACATGGAGCATGTGGAGATGGAAGTCTCCTACCGGGACAGGGATTACCAGGTGGAACTGCGCCGCGTCTCCCTGCGCGGGTTCAGCAGCAGGGAAGAACTGCTCCAGATACCGGAGGAAGAAGAGTTCTTCGTGGCGGTGTCCATGCAGGATGTGACGGAGCTCAACGCCTATATCCGGGAAAATGAAGACCAGCGTATGATAGCCGGGCTCATTTACATCGACAATTATGACGAGGTGATGGAGAGCGTTGAGGAAGTGCGCCAGTCGCTCCTTGTGGCGCTCATCGACCGGAAGATTAACAAATATATCAATGACGTGGACGGCATCGTGAAGAAGATGGAGAAGGACAAATATTTTATCGTCCTTCGGAAGTCCAGTTACCGAATTATCGCGGAAGATAAATTCTCTATCCTTGAAGAGGTAAAACAGGTCAATATCGGCAACGCCCGCTCTGCGACCCTGAGCGTTGGTCTCGGGCTCAATACCGCGACCTATGCTCTCAGCTATCAGTTCGCCCGTGTGGCCATCGACCTTGCCCTGGCAAGAGGCGGAGACCAGGCGGTGATAAAAGACTGCAACGGCATTACCTACTTTGGCGGAAAGAAAGAGCAGACTTCCAAGAACACCCGCGTGAAAGCCCGGGTCAAGGCGGAAGCGCTCCGGGAGTTCATCATCACGAAAGACCAGGTCATCGTGATGGGGCATAGGATAGCGGACCCGGATTCCTTCGGCGCCTGCATGGGTATTTACCGGGCGGCGGTCAATCTGGAGAAGAAAGCGCATATCGTCATCAATACGGTCACAGAATCTGTGCGCCCGCTCTATGACGAAATCGCGGAAAGCCCGGCCTATGAAGACGACATCTTCCTGACGTCGGATCAGGCGCTGGACTATATCACAGACAGTACGATGGTCATTGTCGTGGATACGAACAAACCGCAGATGACCGAGTGTCCGGAACTGCTGAAACGGTCCCGGATGACAGCCGTGCTGGACCATCACAGGCAGGGCAGCAATGTGATAGAAAATGCGGTGCTCTCCTACGTGGAGCCGTACTCTTCCTCGACCTGCGAGATGGTCGCGGAAGTGCTCCAGTATATTGCGGATGATATCCGCATTCCGGCGGTGGAGGCGGAGTGCCTCTATGCGGGCATCATGATTGATACGAGGAACTTTATGAACCGGACGGGCGTGCGGACATTCGAGGCGGCGGCGTTCCTGCGCAGATGCGGAGCGGACATCACCCGCGTGCGCAAGATGTTCCGTGACGATATGGAATCCTACCGGGCAAAAGCCGAGGCGATGCGCCTGGCGGAAGTCTACCGGGAAGAATTTGCCATTGCCCGGTGCCCGGGCGATATCGACAGCCCCACTGTGCTGGCGGCGCAGACGGCGAACGAACTGCTGGATATCAGCGGGATAAAGGCGTCCTTTGTCCTGACGGAATATGAGGGCAAGATATACCTGAGCGCCCGCTCCATCGATGAGGTGAACGTGCAGATTATCGCGGAGAAGCTGGGCGGCGGCGGACATATCAATTCCGCAGGCGCGCAGTTTGACCACACGAATATGGATGAAGCGGTGAGCGTGCTGAAAGAGACGATAGACCAGATGATTGAGGAAGGAGATATATAACGATGAAAGTAATCTTATTACAGGATGTGAAATCTCTCGGGAAAAAGGGAGAGATTGTAAATGTGAACGACGGCTATGCAAGGAACTTCATCCTCCCCAAAAAGCTGGGAGCGGAAGCTACGCCGAAGAACCTCAATGACCTGAAGCTCCAGAAGAACAATGAGAAAAAGGTGGCGCAGGAGAATCTGGAAGCTGCGAAAGAACTTGCGGCAGAGCTTTCCGCCGGGAAAGTCGAGCTTGCCATCAAGGTAGGCGAGGGCGGCAGGACGTTCGGGTCCGTCTCCAGCAAGGAGATTGCCGCGGCAGTCAAAGAGCAGATGGGGCTGGACGTGGACAAGAAAAAGATTCAGCTCAAAGAGACCATCAAGATGCTCGGCACCCATATGGTGAGCGTGAAACTCCATCCGGAAGTCACTGCGGAGCTGAAAGTGGTTGTGAAAGAGGAAGCGTAAGGAGTATTCTTTTATGGATGTGGAAGCAGCAATGAAACGGATACCGCCCCACAGCATTGAGGCAGAACAGGCCGTGCTCGGGGCGATGCTGATGAATAAGGACGCAATCATGGTTTCTTCGGAAATCATCACGGGAGAGGATTTTTACCAGACGGCGTACGGTATCCTTTTCGATGCGGTGACAGAGCTGTTCCGGGCGGGAAAGCCGGTGGACCTCATTACGCTGCAGGAGCATTTAAAGGAGAAGGATGTCCCGCCGGAGGTCAGCAGCATGGAGTTCGCCAGGGACCTGCTGGTGAACACGCCCACTTCCGCGAATGTGAAATACTACGCGGAGATTGTCCGTGACAAAGCGATTCTGCGCCGGCTCATCCGAATCAACGAGGAGACGGCGAATACATGCTACCTGGAGAACCAGCCGCTGGAAGACATCCTGGAGAAGACGGAAAAGCAGGTGTTTGAACTTGTGGAACACGGCAATTCCCAGGAGTTCGTCCCCATACGCGACGTCGTGCTCAACGCCCTGGACGTGATAGAGCGGGCGTCCAAAACAAAGGGAAATGTAACCGGCATCCCTACGGGATTTATCGACCTGGACTATAAACTTTCCGGGCTGCAGCGCTCGGATTTGATCCTCATCGCGGCGAGACCGTCTATGGGAAAGACGGCGTTTGTGCTCAATATCGCCCAGCACGCCGCCTTCCGGCAGAATCTCGCGGTCGCCATATTCAGCCTGGAAATGTCCAAGGAGCAGCTCGTGAACCGTCTCTTCTCGCTGGAATCCCACGTGGACGCCCAGCACCTGAGGACCGGGAATCTTTCCGATACAGACTGGGAGAAGCTCATCGAGGGAGCCGGGACGATAGGCAATTCCCGCATGATTATCGATGATACTTCCGGCATCACGATTTCCGAGATGCGCTCCAAGTGCAGGAAATACAAACTGGAGATGGGGCTCGACCTGGTCATCATCGACTATCTGCAGCTCATGAGCGGAAGCGGGAGCAGGAAGAACGAGAGCCGGCAGCAGGAAATCTCAGAGATTTCCCGCTCTCTGAAAGGTCTCGCGCGTGAACTGAACGTACCTGTCATCGCCCTGTCCCAGCTGAGCCGTGCGGTGGAGCAGAGGACGGACAAACGCCCGATGCTCTCGGACCTGCGTGAATCCGGAGCCATTGAGCAGGACGCCGACGTGTGTATGTTTATTTACCGGGATGACTATTATAATCCGGATACGGAAGATAAGAATATTGCGGAAATCATCATCGGGAAACAGAGGAACGGCCCCATCGGGACCGTGCGCCTTGCGTGGATGCCGCAGTACACACGCTTCGGGAATGAACTGCGGCAGCAGTAAACGGGGCGGCTTTATGTAAATATCTTTCGCAGCTTCATCAGGGGACCTGTTTTTGCAGCGTCCTTCCGGCTGGTCTGCTGCTGGCGGATCAGCGCGTCCAGCCTGCGGAAGTGCTCTTCCTGGCGTCGGTCTTTCGCCTGTAGGAGAAAATCCATTTCATGCATGACATCGGCAGTAACCGTACTGCTGATGTCTTTTTTTAATACGCCGTTGTTTTCCCGGAGGACTTCCCGGAATACATCCCCGAAAAGCGCCTGCACCTGTTCCAGCTTCTCGAGGGAGACGACGACGTCGCCGGATTCCGCGGGCTCCTGGGCGGCTGCCTTTGAAGTGCCTGGTTTACCGGGCACGGCGGGCTCCTGCAAAGCGTCTGCTTTGGCGGGAGCGGCGTTTCCATCCCCGGATTTCAGCCGGAGCTTCGTCGCTTTGAGTTCCGGGATGAGCGGTTTCAGGTCCCGCAGGAGCATCCCTTCATCCTTGAGTTTCTTGATACAGCAAAAAAGCTGAATGTCGTCATTTGTATAATATCGGTGACCCATTTCCGTGCGACCGATGGCAAGTCCCAGTTCTTCCTCCCAGTACCGGAGCACGTGGGATTCCACATCGACCTGCTTGGCAGCCTCGGAAATCATGAATCTGACTTCACCCATTAATATCTATACCTCCTCTGCTCATATCATGGCAGCCCGTCTGCAGCCGGCATCCGGACCGCTGCTTAGATTATAGCATACGGCTGCGGCAGGGGCGGGAAGAATCGTTCGTCAAATTCCTGCCGGATTCCCCAACTTCCCGGGATATTTTTCCCCATCTTCTCCGGAAATCCGTTCCTGCTTTTTTCAGAAATCTGTCTGCGTGCCCGGGAGATGGCGCCGCGCCGTGAGGATGGCGCCGCGCCGGGAAGCCGCTTACGGACGCGACAGTCTGCAGAGTGCGGCGCACAGACAGAAAACGCCAAAAAAGAGGCGCTGCATCCGGCAGGTTTCATCCCTGCGGAGACAGCGCCCCTTCTGCGTGTGATCACTTTGCGATTTCTCTATTATTTACTCTGCTGAAATAGCGCCTGTCGGACATGCATCCTCGCATGCACCGCAGTCGATGCAAGCATCAGCGTCAATCTCATATTTGCCATCGCCTTCAGAGATGGCGCCTACCGGACATTCGGCTTCGCAAGAACCACAGCTTACACATTCATCACTGATTACGTGTGCCATAGTATGTACCCTCCTTTTTTGATTTCCGAAAAGGCTTATCCCTCCTCGCTATCCCCATTTTAATACAATGAGGATGAATATACAAGGGATTTCCGTGTTTAAAATTGAATACTTTTCTTGCTTTTTGCCAGATATGGTGTATCATAGAAAAATGACAACGGACAGAATCAGAACAGATGGAGGCGCAGGATGAGAAAGAGATTGGCAGCTTTTATTTCTCTTGCCGCATGCCTGACCGTGGGGATATGCGGATGCGGCAGTCAGGACCAGGAGGATATTTTTACGGGAGACACGCCCGAGGTGCCGGAGTGGCAGGCGAACCTGGATGCGGTGTCGCCGTCGGTGTACGCGAGTATCGAAGACCTTGACCTGGAACCCGGGACTTATATTTCCGTCATCGGGAAGACGGAGGATTCTGCCTACTGGCAGCAGATAAGGGAAGGCGTCGCCCAGGCGGCTGAGGATATCAATGAAAGGCTCGGATACAGCGGAGAGGATGAGGTGAAAGTGCTCTTCAATGCACCGGCAGACGGGGAGGACATCGACGAGCAGGTCAACATCCTGGACGAGGAAATGGCGCGGTATCCGGATGTGATTGCCATCGCCAGCATTGATGAAAATGCGTCGGCGGTGCAGTTTGACCTTGCCGCGGAGAACGGGATACCGATTGTCGCCTTTGATTCGGGGAACAGCTACCAGGGCATTCAGTGCACCTGTATGACGGACAATATTTCCGCGGCAGCGGAAGGCGCGGAAAAGCTCTGCGCAGCCATTGAAGAGAGTGGAGAGGTGGCGCTGCTCGTGCAGGATTCTGTGTCCGGAAACGCGAAAGAGCGGGTGGACGGCTTTACAGAAGAAATCCAGAAGAACCACCCGGGAGTTTCGGTTGTGGAGACTATCTATCTGGACCGGCTCGACGAACTCAAACGGCGGGCAGCAGCAGAGGAGCTGGGCGTCACACAGGAACAGCTGGACGCGTGGAGCGAAGCTGCATCCGGTCTGGCAGATGAGGAAGACAGTTCCCGGGGAAATGCCGGGGAAGACCAGGGCGCTGACGGGGAGGAAGAAGAGAATCCCATCTCCGAAGAGGCAAGGACGAGACTGGAAGACATCGATTCCATTGCCGCAGCGATGAGCGATGAAGAGGCAGTCGCATACTATCTGGAGAAGCATCCGGACCTGAAAGGATGTTTTGCCGCAAATGATGAGACGACGCTGCTCCTTGCCGATGCGGTCGCAGGCATGGAGAACGGGGAAGCTGTCACAGTGATGGGATTTGATGCGGGAAAGGACCAGATTACGGCGCTTGAAGACGGAAGCATAGACGGGCTCATTGTCCAGAACCCCTTTGGCATGGGATACGCGACGGTCGTCGCTGCTGCGAGGACGGTCCTTGAGATTGGAAACGAGGCACAGGTGGATACCGGATACTTCTGGGTGGATGCTGAAAATATGGAAGACGCCCGGGTACAGGAGATGCTGTACGAGTAAGACGGGCGTCCGGCTACAGGAGATGCTGTGCGGATAAGACAGACGCGGACGCAGGCGCTGCATGGATGAAATGCGGCGCCTGCGTTATTTTGCGACGTGGCTCAGAGAAAAGAGGAACTCTGTGCCCACGCCTTCCGTGCTTATCACATTGATGTGTTCATCGTGTGCCTGGATGACTTCCCGGACGATGGAGAGCCCCAGCCCGGTCCCTTTCTTATCCCTGCCGCGGGACAGGTCGGATTTGTAGAAGCGCTCCCATATTTTGTTCAGGTCTTTCCTGGGGATGCCGATGCCGTGGTCTTTGACCGAGACAAAGGCTTTCTCATTCTTGACCGTGACTTCCACGGTGATGGAAGATTCATTCTCGCTGAATTTGACCGCATTGTCCAGGAGGTTGTAGAGGACCTGCTGTATCTTGCGCTTGTCTGCGTAGACGATGACAGGTGACGGCATCATGACCAGTTCGATGGAGATGTGCTTTGGCGTGCACACGCCCTCGAAGGATTCAGCCGTCCCTTTGATGACATCCTGGATGTCGAATTCAGTCTTGTCGAGAAGGAGTTCCTTTGTGTCAAATTCGTTCAGTGTGAGCAGGTCTCCGGTCAGGTCGGTGAGCCGCTCGGTCTCGAAGAGGATGATATTCAGATATTTTTCATACAGTTCAGGCGGGATGGTCCCGTCTGCCATCGCTTCCACGTATCCTTTCATGGAGGTGAGGGGCGAACGGAAATCGTGGGAGACATTTGCCACGATTTTTTTCTGATAATCATCCATATCTTTTAACTGTGCCGCCATGTAGTTCAGGGAGGCGGACAGATAGCCCATCTCATCATGGGTGTAGACCGGTATCTCGTAGTCCAGGTTTCCGAGCGCATACTGGCGCGCCGCCTCGGATATCTGCCGGAGCGGGCGGTACACGAAGAAGTGGAATCCGAGCAGGAAGAGGAAGGACAGCGCAAAGATAACGGCGAGGGTGATGTACACGGAGACCATGACCGGCTGGCACCGTTCCTCGATTCCGGAGACCGGCGTGTGGATGAGGAGATAGCCCCGGGTGGAGAATCCCTGGGTTACCGGCGCCATTACCGTGATGACTTCCTCGTCAAAATATCCGTGATAAGTTCCGGAGATATACTGGCTGCCGCCAATCTCGGCCGGGTTGAAATCCGCGATTGCCTCCGGGGCGGAAGTGCCCTCCAGGTTGGAAGATGTGATCATCGTCCCGGTGGAATCCACGAACCAGAGGGAGGACTCGAGGTAGAGGCGCATCGCCGCAAGCTGGGACTGGACGGCATAAAGGGACGAATCATCTGCGAAATAGGACGGCAGATAATCGCTGGCAATCAGAGTCGCCTCCCGGTAGAGGGTGCGCGACGTATCCTCGGCGAGCCGGTTTGTCACGAGCTGCGTGGAGAGCGTGGCGGTAGTGAACAGGCAGAGAAAGCCGAAGATGACGTAAAGCGCGATAAATTTCAGGTGGAGTATGCTTTTCATCGGTGCGGGTTCCCTCACTTTGTCTCAAATTTGTAGCCGATTCCCCATACGGTGCTCAGGCTCCAGTGGGGGTGGTCTTTTATCTTTTCGCGCAGACGTTTGATATGCACGTCCACGGTCCTCGTATCTCCCACATATTCATAGCCCCAGATGCGGTCCAGGAGCTGTTCTCTTGTAAATACCTGGTTCGGGGATGCGGCGAGGCAGTAGAGGAGTTCCAGTTCTTTGGGCGGCATCTCCACCTGCTGTCCGTCGCAGAGGACGGAATAGTTCGTGAGATTGATGACGAGTCCGTCGTATTCCACGCATTTTGCCTTCTCCCGTCCGGACGCCTCCTCCCTGGCGGGCTGGCAGCGCCGCAGGATGGCGCGGACTCTGGCGACCATCTCCTTGGAGTCGAAGGGCTTCATGATATAATCATCCGCGCCCAGTTCCAGGCCGAGCACCTTGTCAAATACCTCGCCTTTTGCAGAGAGCATGATGATGGGTGTGGATGAGCGGGCGCGTATCTCCCGGCAGACCTGGTAGCCGTCGATGCCCGGGAGCATCAGGTCCAGAAGGATGAGGTTCGGCTGGTACGTGTCGAAAGCGGACAGCGCGTCCTCGCCGTTGTATACGATTTTGGTGTCAAAACATTCTTTCGTCAGGTAAAGGGAGATGAGCTCCGCGATATTTTCATCATCGTCTACGATAAGGATTTTCTGCTTTCCTATCATGCCGTGTATTCCTCCTTGTCATGAATCTGTGCTTTCTGGATGTTCCGGTCCGGGAAGGGCATGTCCTGCGGCTTCCGGTTCCGGATGTTATTTCAGTTCTGCGATGGTCACGCCGGCATCGCCTTCGCCGTACTCCGCCAGGTGGTAGGAGCTGACATGCTTCTGCCGCCTTAAGTACTCGTGTATCCCTTTGCGGAGGGCGCCGGTGCCTTTGCCGTGTACGATGCGCACGCTGTTCAGATGGGAGAGCAGCGCGTCGTCCAGGTATTTGTCCAGCTCTGCCACGGCTTCGTCCACCGTTTTGCCGAGAAGATTGATCTCAGGGCTTACGGAGAGGGATTTGCTCATGCCAATCTTCCCCCTGGAAGTCCGGCTGAGCTTCTTCGGAGCATAGGACGGCGCTTCCTCCAGGATTTCCAGGTCGGACATGTGGACCTGGGAGCGGAGGATGCCCATCTGTACGGTGACATTTCCGCGGGAATCCGGCGGGGTCTGCACGGTCCCGGTGAGGTTCAGGCTGAGTACTTTTACGGATTCGCCCGGCCGGAAATCCTCGGGTCTGTGCTTCCTGCCGCCTGTTTTCGCGCCGACAGCCGGAGCCTGGGAAGTCTCTTTTATCTTTTTGCGCAGGCGTTCCCGCTCCTTTTCCATCTCTGCGGCAGAGATGTTTTCTTTCCCGAATTTGTGGAAATTGCGTATCGTCTCGTCGGCAACTTCTTTTGCCTCCCGGAGGATGGCGTTTGCCTTTTCATTTGCTTCCCGGAGGATGCGGTCTCTCTGCTCGTCCAGCCGCTCCCGGCGTTTCTTCGCCTGTTCTCTGAGCTCTTCCGCCTCTTTCCGGTAAAGCGCCGTCTCCTCGCGCTCCTGCTCCAGTGCGCGGCGGTTCTCTTCCAGGTCGCTTATGAGGTCCTCGAACGAGATGTCCTGCTCGTCCAGCCGCTTCTTCGCATCTTCGATGATGAAGTCCGGGAGGCCGAGCCTGCCGGAGATGGCGAAGGCGTTGCTTTTTCCGGGGATGCCGATGAGGAGGCGGTAGGTGGGGCGCAGGCTTTCCACGTCAAATTCGCAGCATGCATTCTCCACGCCCGGTGTGGACAGGGCATAGACTTTCAGCTCGCTGTAATGGGTCGTCGCCATGGTCCGGATATTCCGGCTGTGCAGATAGGAGAGGATGGACGTCGCCAGCGCTGCTCCTTCCGTGGGGTCTGTCCCCGCCCCGAGCTCGTCAAAGAGGACGAGGGAGCGCTCGTCCACCTTCTTCAGGAAGGAGACGATATTTGTCATATGAGAGGAAAATGTGCTCAGGCTCTGCTCGATGCTCTGCTCGTCTCCGATGTCTGCATAGACCTGATGGAAGACGGCGAGTTCGGAGCGGTCGCCTGCGGGGATGTGGAGCCCCGCCTGCCCCATCAGGGTAAACAGCCCCACGGTTTTCAGGGAGACGGTTTTTCCTCCGGTGTTCGGACCGGTGATGATGAGCAGGGTGAAATCTTCTCCCAGTGTGACCGTGATGGGGACGACGGTCTTCTGGTCCAGCAGCGGATGGCGTCCCTCCCGGATGCGGATGCGGCCCTGTTCGTTCAGGATGGGGCGGCTCGCCTGCATGGAGAGCGCCAGGGCGCCCCGGGCGAAGATGAAGTCCAGCTCGGTGAGCGCGCGGTAGTCCGCGCGGATTTCCTCAATGCATCCGGCGGTCTCTTCGCTGAGACGGGCAAGGATGACCTGGATTTCTTCCTGTTCTTTCGCGTACAGCTCTTTCAGGTCGTTGTTAAGCTTTACGACGGCCATCGGCTCGATGAAGAGCGTGGAGCCGGTGGAGGACTGGTCGTGGATGAGCCCCTGGACCTGGGAGCGGTATTCCGCCTTTACGGGGATGCAGTACCGGTCGCCGCGCATAGTGATGATGGCATCCTGCAGGTACGTGCGCAGGGAGCCGTTGACCAGTCCGCTGAGGGTGCTGTGTATCCGGTCGTTGATGCTCCCGATGCTCCTGCGGATATGGCGGAGCGCGGGGCTGGCATCATCGCTCACCTCGTCTTCCGATATGATGCACCGCTCAATCTCGGAAGTAAGGGAAGGAAGCGGATCAATCTGGTCGAAGAAGACGTCCAGGCAGTCCGATGCATCCTCCTGTGTGTCGCGTCTGCCGTATGCTTTCGCGCGGGCGGCATTTGCCAGCAGGCGGCAGATGCGCAGCAGTTCGGAGATGCCCAGGGCGCCGCCGATTTCCAGACGCTTCATGGACTCCTCCACAGGAGCCGCATCAGAAAAAGAGATGCGCCCTTTCCGGACGATGCGTGTAAATGCGGCAGCCGTCTGCTCCTGATACGTGTCAATCTTCGCCAGGTCCGTCATCGGCCGCAGCCGGCGGCAGAGCTGGCGCCCGCGGAAAGAACCCGCCTCTTCTTCCAGGCGGGAAATAATCTTGTCAAATTCCAGTTTTGCCAGTGTTTTCTGATTCATAAAGTCCCTCTCAAAATGTGCTGTAAACATCTGCTTCCATTATACGTTCAAAAGGAAGTCCCGGCAAGTAAAGATTGAACTATCCGCCTGAATCAGTTATACTAGAATCTGGAGGAAAACATCCATGCCGAATGATAAAGAACAGGATATGAATCCGGAAGGTCCGGAAGAAGAAAAGTATTCTTTCTTACAGGAGACGATAAAACCGAAACCAATCAGCAGGCAGCAGCTCGTCAGACAGCTTGTCAGGATGGCAGTCTACGGCGTTATCCTGGGGGCGTTCGCCTGCCTTGGTTTTTTTGCGCTTAAACCATGGATACAGGACCGCTTCCGCGGAGACCTGGAGACTGTGTCCATTCCTGAGGACGAGGAACCGGAGGCGGAAGAACCGGCAGAAACACAGGCAGAAGAAGAAACCGAAGAAGCCGTCTGGACGGCGGATGCCGCGGATTACGCGCAGATGCTCGCATCGATGGAGGAGCGGGCAGAGGAGGCGGAAAAAGGTCTCGCGACCATTGAGCCCATCCTGCCGGAGGACGACTGGGAAGAGACGATGTCCGGAAGGGGAAGCGGCGTCACGGGAGTTATCATGGCGGACAACGGACAGGAACTCCTGATACTGACGGACGATTCCGCATGCTCGGGCGCAGCGGAATGGACGGCTACATTTGCGGACGGGAAGCGTTACAGCGCTGCGCTCAAAAAGCGGGACGCAAATACCGGATTCGCTGTGTTCAGCGTATCCAGGGGCAGCATGGATGACGATACATGGGACCGGGTAAAAGTTTCGGTGCTCGGCAATTCCAATCTGACGAGTCAGGGCGAAGTCGTGATGGCGCTCGGCAACATGTTCGGCTATCCGGACGGAATGAGCTACGGCATCGTGAGCTCCACGGAAAACGGCGTGTCGTTCTACGACGGGGAGTGTGATGTGATATCCACCGATATCGCCGCGACTACAGGAGGCACAGGCGTGCTCTTCAATCTGGACGGCGAAGTCGTCGGCATGATATCGGCTTCCGTGTGGGACGCGGACGCACATATGGCGAATGCATATGCGATATCCGGGCTGAAGACAGCCATCGAGACACTGGCAAACGGCGAGAGCGTTCCGTACATCGGTATATACGGGGCATCTGTCACCCAGTCTCTCCAGGACGGAGAAGGCATGCCGCCGGGCGTGTATGTGGTGGATGTGGACCCGGATTCTCCGGCTATGGAGGCGGGGATACAGAGCGGGGACGTCATCTGTCAGGTGGACGGCAGGGACGTGGGAAGCATGGCTTCGTATCAGAGCGCTGTCCAGGAGACGAAGACAGGGCGCCAGATACGCGTCCGGGGTCAGCGCCGTGGCGCCGACGGATATGTGGAAGTGGACTTCTCCGTGACAGTCGGGAGCAAAGAATAGAAAACAGGCAGAAAGAGGCATGACATGAGATATATCAACGGATTACATGAAGGCGAGACGATACGGAACATATACCTGTGCAAAGGAAAGCGTTCCGCAGAGACAAGGAACGGGAAACCTTATGACAACCTGCTGCTGCAGGATAAGACGGGCATCCTCGACGGAAAAGTCTGGGACCCCAATTCCCAGGGCATCGCAGATTATGACGAGAAAGATTTCATCGAAGTATACGGAGACGTCATCAGCTATAACGGAAATCTCCAGATTAACATCCGGCAGATTCGGAAAGCACAGAAAGGGGAGTATGACCCTGCGGATTACATGCCGGTGACGGAAAAAAACGTGGATTCCATGTATGAAGAGCTGACCGCCTATATCCGTCAGCTCAAGAGTCCGCACCTAAGACAGCTCCTGGAATATTTCTTTGTCCGGGATGCGGAGTTTATCCGCAAGTTCCGCGGACATTCGGCGGCAAAGACTGTTCATCACGGATTTTCCGGAGGGCTTCTGGAACATACCCTGAGCGTGCTGCACATGTGCGAATATTTTGCCGGAGCATATCCAATCCTCAACCGGGACCTGCTCTTTGCAGCGGCAATCTGTCATGATATCGGGAAGACAAGAGAGCTTTCCGCCTTTCCGGATAATGACTACACGGACGAGGGACAGCTCATCGGGCATATCGTCATCGGAGTGGAGATGATAGACGAGGCGCTCCGGACGATGCCGGATTTCCCGGCGAGGCTGGCAAACGAGCTCAAGCACTGCATCATCGCCCACCACGGGGAGCTGGAATACGGTTCTCCGAAGAAACCGGCGCTGGCTGAGGCGCTTGCCCTGAATCTGGCGGACAATGCGGACGCCAAGATGCAGACGCTCACGGAAATTTTCAAAGGCAAGACCGGGACCGAGTGGCTTGGATACAACAGGCTGTTCGAGTCCAATCTCCGGAGGACATCCGGTGCATAGAAAAAGCGGCATTTCTGCCCGGCGGGGCAGAGGCAGTCACAGACAGAAAGCGGGGTGTGTCCCCGCTTTTCCCTTATGGAGAGACCATAGCATCCGTGTACAAGGGGGCGACCGTATTGCCCCTTGTACGCTGATGCTGCAGGCAGGGAAGACCAGGCGGTCAGAGGAAACCATGCAGTCAGGAGGAGACCATGCAGAAAAATGATGTGGCGGTTATCAACATTGAGGATATCGGGATAAATGGCGAAGGAATCGGAAAATGCGACGGCTATACGCTTTTCGTGAAAGACGCTGTTCCGGGCGACCGTGTGGAAGTGAAAGTCATGAAGGCAAAGAAAAATTACGGGTATGCGCGCCTGATGCGCATCCTGGAACCGTCGCCGTTCCGGGTCGCGCCGCGCTGCCCTTTTGCCCGCCGGTGCGGAGGATGCCAGATACAGGAAATGGCATACGACCGGCAGCTCGCATTTAAGGAACAGAAGGTGGGTGACGACCTGGTGCGCATCGGCGGACTGGACCGGGAGCTTGTGGACCGTGTGATGGAACCGGTGGTCGGGATGGAAGAACCATTCGGCTACCGGAATAAAGCGCAGTTCCCCTTTGGAACGGACCGGGACGGACAGCCGGTAGCCGGATTCTACGCAGGGCGGACGCACGACATTATCGCAAATACAGACTGCGCCCTCGGTGCGCCGGTCAATAAACCCATTCTGGATATCATCCTGGAGTTCATGAAGGAGAACCGGATACCGTCCTACGATGAGAAGACCGGGCGCGGGCTCATCCGCCATGTGCTGATACGCTGCGGATTCAAAACAGGGGAAGTCATGGTCTGTCTGGTCATCAACGGTCCGGATATCCCGCATGCAGCCGCTCTGGTGGAAAAACTCCGGGAAATCCGGGGTATGGCAAGCATTTCGGTCAGTGAAAATACGGCGTGCACGAATGTCATCATGGGGGAATCCTTCCGTGTGCTCTGGGGCAAAGACCATATCACGGACTGCATCGGTCCGGTCCGGTATCAGATATCCCCGCTCTCTTTTTATCAGGTGAATCCCGTGCAGACGGAGAAGCTCTACTCCCTTGCCCTGGAATATGCGGACCTGCAGGGCGGCGAGACCGTGTGGGACCTGTACTGCGGCATCGGGACCATCTCCCTCTTTCTCGCGCAGAAAGCGGCGAAAGTATACGGGGTGGAGGTCATCCCCCAGGCGATTGAAAACGCGAGGGAAAATGCCCGCATCAACGGGTTCGGGAACACGGAATTCTTTGTCGGAAAGGCGGAGGAAGTCCTGCCGGAATACTATGCGCGGCACAGTGAAGAGACTGCGGATGTGGTCGTGGTGGACCCGCCCCGGAAGGGCTGCGACGCCGCCCTGCTGGATACGGTCGTGAAGATGGCGCCGGAAAAAGTCGTGTATGTGAGCTGCGACCCGGCAACCCTGGCGAGAGATGTGAAGATGCTGTGCGGGAACGGGTATGAAGTGAAACGGGTGAGGGCGGTGGACCAGTTCCCGATGACGGTGCATGTGGAGACGGTAGTACTGCTTTCCCACAAAAAGCCAGACGGACATATCAACGTAAAAGTTGAGTTTGGCGAGGGTGAGGGAAAAGTTCCGCTTGATAATATCGCTAAAAGAGCCGAAGAATATAAGCCCAAAGAACGAGTGACCTACAAAATGATAAAGGAGTACATAGAAGCTAAATATGGCTTCAAGGTACATACCGCATATATCGCAGAGGTAAAGAGAGATTTAGGCTTGCCGATGTACGATGCTCCTAATGCGGTAGAGGAATTGAAACAGCCGAGGAAGCATCCGACAGCAGAGAAAGTGGAAGCCATAAAGGATGCGTTGAAGCATTTTGAAGTGATTTAATGAGGATAGGCGTATCATTAGAAATAGTGGTACGCTTATTTTTGTCCCTTTTTGCAGATTTGTCCTTTCCCCTGCTTTCCAATATAATGAAGCTAAAGAAGTGGAGGTGTGCTTATGAGAGAGAAATTTAATCATCTGTATTTGGATAGCCACGAAAGAAAACTTTTAATACATAGCCTTGTAGAGTTAAAAAATCAGCTCATTCAGCAAGGCAGATATACGGATTGTGTTGACGAGCTTGTTTTTAAGGTCATAAATGCACCGACCAAGAGAATGAAAATTGAATATGTCTAAGGCAAATTTCAAAGCCGCTTATTCTTATTGATTTTAAGAGTAGGCGGCTTTTTTGCGTTCTCTGGTACTGTTTACATAGCCACCTTGACAAAGTGGCTAAATCTATGTGAAAGGAGGACGCATCTATGTCAAATTGCAAAGTGATTGCTCTGACTAACCAGAAAGGCGGTGTCGGAAAAACAACCACAGCGGTCAATCTGGGCGTAAGTCTGGTGCAACAGGGTAAAAAAGTCCTGCTGATTGATGCCGATGCACAGGCAAATCTCACGATGGCTCTGGGTTATAACAGACCAGACGATATTCCCATAACGCTCTCTACTGTGATGCAGAACATCATAGACGATAAAACGCTTGATGCTTCACAGGGTATTATCCATCACAGAGAGGGCGTTGACCTGCTTCCGTCAAACATTGAGCTGTCGGGCTTTGAGGTAAGGCTAATCAATGCAATGAGCCGTGAGCGTGTACTGAAAACCTATGTCAATGAGGTTAAAAAGAATTACGACTATGTGCTTATTGATTGTATGCCGAGCTTAGGCATGATAACCATCAATGCTCTGGCGGCGGCTGACAGCGTGATTATCCCGACACAGCCCCACTATCTCTCGGCTAAAGGTCTGGAGCTTTTGCTTCGCTCCGTATCAATGGTCAAGCGGCAAATCAACCCAAAGCTGCGGATAGACGGTATCTTAATGACTATGGTAATGCCCCGTACCAACATTTCTAAGGAAATTACGGCAACGGTCAAAAGTGCATACGGTAAGAAAATCAAGGTATTTGATACCGAGATACCTCATTCTATCCGTGCGGTGGAAGCTACCGCAGAAGGCAAAAGTATTTTTGCTTACGACAAAAGCGGCAAGGTTGCCGCAGCCTATGAGCAGTTAGGAAAGGAGGTGGCAGAGATTGGCGAGAAGCAGAGAAACCAAAATCGAGCTGACCGCATACGATGACCTTTTTCAGACGGACGAAAGCCGTGAGGAAGCAAAGCTAAGCAAGATACGGGATATTCCCATATCGGAGATTGACGAGTTTCCAGACCACCCGTTCAAGGTTTTGATGGACGAAGATATGGAACAACTTGTTGAGAGTATCAAGCGAAACGGTGTAATGACCCCTGCGACAGTTCGCTTAAAAGAGGACGGACGGTATGAACTTATCAGTGGTCACAGGCGAAAAAAGGCTTGTGAACTTGCAGGACTTGAAACGCTGAAATGCGAGGTCAAAGAGCTTACCCGTGATGAAGCCATTATTGTTATGGTGGAAAGTAATCTCCAACGCTCCGTTATTCTACCAAGTGAAAAAGCCTTTGCGTATAAAATGCGGTTGGAAGCTATGAAACGACAAGGTGAAAGAAGTGATTTAACTTCGTCCCCAATGGGGACAAAGTTGAGGAGTGATGCTGAACTTGCCGAAAAGGTTGGAGAAAGCCGCAATCAAATTCAGAGGTATATCCGTCTAACGGAGCTTGTACCCGAAATCCTGCAAATGGTAGATGAAAGGCAGATTGCATTCCGTCCTGCGGTTGAAATTTCCTATCTGACCGAGGAACAGCAATACACCCTGCTTGAAGCAATGGAGTACAACGATGCTACCCCGTCATTGGCACAGGCTATCAAAATGAAGAAGTATAACCAAGACGGTAAGCTCACTTCCGAGGTTATCCAGTCCATTATGGAGGAAGAAAAGCCCAATCAGAAGGAAAAACCCGCTTTCCGTGACGAGAGGATAACCAAGCTCATTCCCAAGACTGTTCCCAGAGGGCAGGAAACGGATTTTGTTGTCAAGGCGTTAGAGTTTTATAACCGACACTTGCAGCGGAACAAGGCTCACGAGAGATAGCCACACATCGAGGGCGAGGTCTGCCCATTTGAGTGGATAGCCATTATTTTGGCTTCCCCCTCTCCACACCTCACCCCCTAACTACTGCCAGTAACTATCCGAGAAAAGAAATACTTTAGGCTGTCCATAACGGGCAGCTTTTTTCGGTCAGTAAGGCAAAATATTCAATCCAAATTACAGGAGGTAACTATGAAAATCCCTAAATTGTTCAAAAAGGCTGCGGCTTTTGTAATGGCTGCGGTCACGGCATTATCCATAATGCCTGCGACGGCGTTTGCTGCGGGTGACATCGGGACGATTTCCTTTTCCCACACCTATGACAGCAACGGTAATGCGATGAGGTACAATTCCAGTGCGAATATCGGCGGCTATACCGCAGGCGGAACGGGAAATTATAAGTACCGTATGTTTGTGGACGGTGAGAATGCGTTTTGTATTCAGCCGGGAGTACCGCTGAAAACAGGAAACACCTTGAAAAAGGCTTCCTCTGATACTTGGAACGCCCTTTCAGCCAACCAGAAAAAGGCGGTTGGGCTTGCCCTGCTCTATGGGTATCAGGGCAACCGAAATAATCTGTCAGGAAGTGATGATGAAAAATGGCTTGCCACGCAGACCCTCGTATGGGAGTTTGTCACAGGCTGCCGTGAAGCCACAGGTTCATATAACCAGACAAGCACCACCGTTTACAGCCTGCACTTCGGTTCAAATTATGCCAACAGCGGAGCAAGGGCAGTGTATGACCAGATTGTTGCAATGCTGCGTGAGCATAACACCATTCCGAGCTTTATGTCGGGCGGTAAGAATGACATCACAAAGGAGCTTGCCTACAAGGACGGAAAGTACAGCATCACATTGACAGACAGCAACGGCATCCTTTCTGATTACAGCTTTTCAAGCTCTGACAGCAATGTGAGTGTATCGAAGTCTGGAAATAAATTGACAATCAGCTCTACCGTAGCTATCAGCGGTTCTACCCGCATTACGGCAAAGAGGAACAATGTGCCGACGGTCAGCAGCAGTGCAAAGCTCATTGCCTATGGCGACCCAAACTTGCAGGACTTGGTAACAGGTGTGGAAAATGCTGATACCGTGTCTGCATATATCAATATCGAAACGCCGACAGGCACGATTGCCCTCAAAAAGACTTCTGAGGATGGAGTTGTGGAGGGCATCTCTTTTACAATCAAAGGTGATAACTTCAATAAAACAGTTAAGACAGGAAAGGATGGCTCTGTCTCCGTGGAGGGATTATTCCCTGGCACTTATACGGTCACAGAACAGTCTATTGACCGTTATGAGCCGCAAAAAACCCAGACCGTAACCCTTATCGGAGGAAAAACCTCTACTGTGACCTTCAGCAACACTTTGAAGCGTGGCAGTTTGGAAATCGTCAAGACTTCCGAGGACAATCTGGTGGAGGAAATGAAATTCCACCTTTACGGCACATCTTTAAGCGGCTTGCCTGTTGACGAGTATGCCGTGACTGATAAAAACGGTCTGGCTAAGTTTGAAAATGTCCTTATCAGTGGCGATACCCCGTATGTGGTTGAGGAAGTGGATACCGCAGTCCGCTATGTCGTTCCTGCTTCCCAGACAGCTCCGATTGAATGGAACAAGGTCACAAAACGCAGCTTCGACAATGTGTTGAAGAAATTCCAAGTGACTGTGACAAAGACCGATGCAGAAACAGGTTCTCCGCAGGGCAATGCTTCCCTTGCAGGTGCGGTTTACGGCATCTATAAAGGTGAGGAACTGATTGACACCTACACGACTGATGAAAACGGTCAGTTTACGACCAAGTATTATATCTGTGATAATGATTGGACTGTCCGTGAAATCAGCCCGTCCGAGGGGTATCTTCTGGATACCGCAATCCACAAGGTAGGTGCAGAACCAGAGCTATACACGGTAGAGCTGAACAGTACCGCAAACGATGTGAATGAACAGGTCATCAAAGGCAATATCGCACTCATCAAGCATACGGATAACGGGGAAACCCAGATTGAAACACCCGAAGAAGGTGCGGTATTTGAAGTGTTCCTCAAATCTGCAGGCAGCTATGAAAATGCAAAGGAAACCGAGCGTGATGTGCTGACATGTGACGAGAACGGTTTTGCCCAGACAAAGGATATGCCGTATGGCATTTATACCGTCCGCCAGACCTCTGGTTGGGAGGGGCGTGAACTGATGAAAGACTTTGATGTGTTTATCAGCAAGGACGGTCAGACCTACCGTTACCTTATCAACAACGCTAACTTTGAGAGCTATATCAAAATCGTAAAGAAAGATGCAGAAACAGGCAATACAATCCCGTATGCAGGTGCAGGCTTCCAGATTTACGACCCGAATGGAAATCTTGTGACTATGACTTTCACTTATCCCGAAGTGACGACCATTGACACCTTCTATACTACGGCAGACGGCGACCTTATCACACCGCAGACATTGGAATACGGCAAAGGCTATTCCCTTGTGGAAGTACAAGCCCCGTATGGGTATGTCTTAAATTCCGAGCCTGTTTATTTTGATGTGGTGCAGGAAAATTCCGAGGAAGAAAGCGGCATTACCGTTATTGAGGTAGTACGTTCCAATATGGCACAGAAAGGCACAATTACCGTAGAAAAGTCTGGCGAGGTATTCAGCTCCGTTGCAGGCGATAAGGGATTGTATCAGCCGATTTTCTCTGTCAGCGGTCTTGAGGGTGCAGTCTATGAAATTACCGCAGCCGAGGATATTGTCACTCTGGACGGGACGGTCAGAGCAAACAAGGGCGAGGTTGTAGATACCGTTACGACAGGAAAAGACGGTACAGTAAAATCCAAAGAACTGTATCTCGGAAAATATGAGGTTAAGGAAATCACAGCTCCGTATGGAATGGTGCTGAATGAGGAAGTCCGTTCTGTTGAGCTTGTGTATGCAGGACAGAATGTTGATGTAACGGAAACGGCTACTTCTTTCTATAATGAAAGACAGCGTGTTGAAATCGACCTCATCAAGAGCCTTGCCATTGATGAAGCCTACGGCATTGGCAAGAATGGAGAAATCTTTGATGTGACCTTTGGCTTGTATGCGGCGGAGGAACTCACAGCCGCAGATGGAAAGACCATTCCTGCGGACGGTCTGATTGAGGTCATTTCCCTTGATGAAAGCGGTCACGGGAAAGCTATCAGCGACCTGCCGATGGGCAGCTATTATGTGCAGGAAATCTCGACCAACTCCGCATATATTGTCAGCGATGCAAAATACCCTGTTACTTTTGAATACGCAGAACAGGATGCCGAAACTGTCCGCATCACAGCCAATGAGGGCGAAGCTATCACAAATGACATTATTTACGGCTCTGTAAGCGGTAAGAAATCTGATGAGGACGGAAAGGCTCTGGGAGGTGCAGTTATCGGTATCTTTACGACAGGAACTACCGAGTTTACAAAGGAAAATGCGATTGCAGCTACCACATCAAAAGATGATGGTAGTTTTTCTTTTGCCAAAGTGCCGTATGGAACTTGGATAATCCGTGAAATCGAAAGCCCGAAGGGATATGTACTCTCCGAGGAAGAAATCGCCGTGACAATCGGCAAGGTGGACGAAGTTGTGGAAATCGAACTTGTCAACTACTTCATTAAGGGCAATATCGCTTTGACAAAGGTTGATGAGGATTATCCCGACAACAAGCTGTCTGGTGCGGTATTTGAGGTTTACTCCGATACTAATGGCGATGGGAAACTGGATAAAGACGATACGCTGCTTGGCGAAATGAAAGAACTTGACGGCGGCGTTTACCAGATGAGTGAACTCCGCTACGGCAAATATCTGGTAAAGGAAACCAAAGCTCCGACAGGCTTTGTGCTTGATGAAAATGTGTATTCCGTATCCGTTGAGGAGAACGGCAAGACCTACACCGTGGAAAATAAGGCGGGTGTAGGATTTATCAATGCAGCACAGAAAGGCTCTCTTAAAATCGTAAAGACTTCCTCTGACGGTAAGGTGGAGGGCTTCTCTTTCCGTGTGACAGGCGTGGACTATGACCAGACCTTTAAGACAGATAAGAACGGAGAAATCGTGATTGAGGGCTTGCGGATTGGCGACTATACCGTATCCGAAGTAAGCGACAAGGCTTCCGCAGGATATATCCTGCCTGCCGATAAACAGGCAACGGTCAAGGTGGACGCTACGGCTATCGTGCAGATGCACAATGAGTTCAGGGATACCCCGAAAACAGGCGATGACTTCAATCTGGGCTTATGGGTAAGCCTTGCAGCTCTGTCTGTTGTCGGTGCGGGCGTTCTCGGATTTGTCGGCTATAAGAACAGAAAGAAGAAAAAGGAGGACTAATTGATGGACGCTAAAACTATTATCGCAATCGTGCTTGTCGTGTTCATTGTGGGTGCGGCGGTATGGCTGAATATCCGTAACAGAAAGAATAAGTAAGTGGTTTGGGCGGCTGAAAGATGCCGCCCTTTCCTTTATGGAGGTAACAATGAGAAACCTTAAAACCATTGAAAAGAAAGTCAGGGCTGTTCTGGAAAAGAATGAGGATGCCAGAAATGACGATATGGTGCTGTATCTTGCACTTTGTAATGCCTGTCTGAAGGATGCAGGGGCAATGCCGCTTGCGGAGATAATGACGCAGCACAAATATCTCGGTCTGCCGAGCTTTGAGAGCGTCAGCAGGACACGCCGCAAGCTGCAGGCACGGTATCCAGAGCTTGCAGGGAGCCGCCCTGTTCAGAAAATGAGAGCCACGGGCGAGAAAGCTTATCGGCGTTATGCCAAAGAATAGAGAGGTGCTTATGGACGAAGAAAAACGCTCTAATCAGAACTATGAAATCATCGAGAGCTGTACTATCGGGAGTACAGAGCTTGTCATCGGTCACAATCCCAACGCACCCAACCCTTATGTGTGTTGGTACTGCAAGGGCGGCTCAAATTATTTCTGGGGTTATTACACGAATGAGCTTGATGCTGCACGGCAAAAGCTGAATGAACGATACCAGTCAGAGTGCCGTATGCCCTATAATCAGCCTGCCCAGAAGCAGAAAAACGGTGATTACCGTGAGCGATAAATCAAAATATGACTGCACGACCTGTCCTTATCCCCGATATAAGGACGGGTCAGTTATTTTCTGCGATGTCTGTATCCGCAAGATTTTAGACGAGCAGAAGGAGAAAAAGGAAAGAAAGGAGCAGCCGAATGAGTAATGAAATAAAGACAAGACCTTTAACCCCGACAGAACAGAAATACACCTATGCCCAAAGTATGCAGCTTGAGGGGCAGACAGGCACTATCGGGCATCTGCGTGGAGACTTTGCCACAACGGGCTATGGCTTTTACACCACTTGGTTTGATACCAGACCCCAATGGAAATCTGACGAATTTAAGGCAGACCTTGATACGGTCATCAATGCTTTACGGAAGGATAAAGGGCTTTTGCATAACCGCTATGATATGAGTGCGTTTGCAAGGCATTTTCCCGAAAGTGCGATAAAGGGCAACTATTGTACTGAGTACGGTTTCCGTGTAGATATGGAGAAACACGCTTTTCTGCTTCGATGCAATCCCACCAAAGGCGACTATAATTTTTATTGCTATTGTTATGTGAAGGAATGGCTTGATAAGCATATCCAGAAAGCGGAACAAGGTATCCGCTTTATTGACCCTCAATATAAAGAACTGTTCCGTATCCCAGACGGCGGAAAGGTCATTGTCAAGACCTCTTGGGGAGAGAAACGGGAGTATCCCTGCCGCTTTATTGATGAATACCACACCGAAGTCGGCAGCAATCTGTACCACATCTGCGAGTTTGCCGAGCGTATGCAGAAAAATGGGGCGACCTATGAGCCGAAACCTGCGGAACAAACGCCGCAGAAAACACCGAAGCACAAGGATTTAGAGCGATAAGGAGGATATAGAATATGGCTGTTAATCAGAAAGCCATCAAGGTCTTGAATAAGGTCTTGGAAGCAGGCTTTACCGATGAAAAAGCGATTGCCGCTATGACTATGGACGATATTCTTTCTATGCAGGGCATCACGGTTGCGGATATTACCCTCATCAATGACCTGCAAAAGAGCATTAAATCGAACAAGGTCATTTCTTTTCTTGGCGGTGGTGCGGAGTGAGTAAACAGGAATATTTGAAACAGAAACGATAAGGAGGTGTAGGTTGAATGGCTGCGAAGTATCAGCTAATCACAGAACTGTATCGGCGTGCAGGCGTTACGGTTACAAAAAATCCGCAGGCGTGGCAGGGATTCCTGTCCTCTGCCTGCCGCAACTATAAATGCCGTTTTGACGAACAGCTTTTAATATACGCCCAACGCCCCGATGCTGTCGCCGTTGCGAAGCTCGAAACTTGGAACAGGCAGTTCAAGCGTTGGGTCAATAAGGACAGCAAGGGTATTGCCGTGTTTGACCCGAAAAGTCGCAGGAATACGCTGAAATACTATTTTGATGTGTCCGACACCCACGAGGGCTATTATGGCAGCCGCCCTGTTCCGATATGGCAGATGGATGAGCGATACGAGCAGGCTGTTATGGAAAGGCTCTCGGACAGGTTTGGAGATGTGGAAAGCACTGACCTTGCTTCTGCCTTAATGGAAACGGCAAAGAACGCCGTGGAGGACAATCTGCAAGACTATTTTTCTCAGTTAAAGGACTGTACGAAAGACAGCTTTTTGGAAGAACTGGACGACTTTAATATAGAAGTCATTTACAAGCGGCTGGCAGCAAACAGCGTTGCTTTTATGCTGATCAGCCGCTGCGGTCTGGATACGAATGAGTTTTTTGACCGAGAGGATTTTGCGGATATTGTAAATTTCAATACCCCTGCAACGATAAACGCCATCGGCGTTGCCACGAGCGATATTGCGGAAATGGCGTTACGGGAAATCTCACAGTCTATCCGAAATGTGCAAATGGCGGAAAAAGACCAGAATCGCACCTTTGCACAAAGAACGCAGGCTCAGTATGATAAAGGCAGACAACAACCCGAAAGGAGCGAATACAATGAGCGAAATCACTTACAGCAGACAGGGGGATTATCTTATTCCCGACCTAACATTACCGACAGAGCCAGAGCTTCCGCTTGGCAGGTACGCTTTGATGCACAGGGATTATCTGGAGAAGCACAAGCGAGTGACCTATCTCAATCTGCTGACATCGGGCAGGCTGAACGGGCATCTGCACGAGGTAGAGCAGACAGCACTCCAGAGGTTGGAGCTTCTGACAAAGCAGCTCTCAGCCGAGCAGGGCGTGACAGAGGAACTGAAAGAGAAAGCACCGATGCAGTGGGTCGGACTGATGAACAACATCCGCAGCCAAGCGGAGGAAGTGATACTGACCGAACTGATTTACAAGTAAGCGTTGCCAAAGATGATGAGGTCAGGGTCAATCTTCCAACCGTAGATGAACAAATCGAAATGATAGCAAAAGCAGAGGACGAAAAAGCCTCTGCTTTTGCTATTTCCAAAGAAGATATTGACTCCGTACTTCAGAAAGGCAGCGGTGTTGCGGACGGAAAATACCGCATCTACCGCCAATTCCAAAAGGGCGTGGACAGACAGAAAAATATTGAGTTCCTTAAAAATGAGTATGGAACGGGCGGCGGTACGCACATCTTCCCCGATGGTTTCAGCGGTCATTCTTGGTATGACAGCAAAGGTCTTGCCATTGACCGAAACGGCACTTATACAAATCACGACCTTGTGTTGAAATGGTCACAGGTTGAAAAGCGTCTGCGTGAGCTGATTAAGGATAACCGCTATCTCAATCCGAAAGAAAAAGACCATTATGCCGATTATCTGGAGAGCGTGTCAGCCCCTCAATATGAGATTGACACCCAGAGGAAAATAGCAAGGCAGCGTTTTATCGACGCCCACCGTGACCTGCCGCCTGCTGACAAACGGGATACCCTTGCTTTGCGGCTATCTGACTTTATCCGTGACTTGGACAGGTACGAAAAAGACCTGTTATCTGTTGTGGAACGAAGCGACCTTGCAGATGTTACCGCCGAGCAAATGGAACAGCACCTGTCCGACCCCTCAACTGTTCAACAGCTCATAGACTTTCTTGCACAGGTACAATGGAAAACGACCTCAGTTTTCAGCCGTAGTAATGGGTGGAAGTTCACCGAGGAATTAAGGGAGCTGCACCCACTTTGCTACCTCTACAATGAGGGCGATGTGGTGTATATCGGTGCGGATAAATATGAGATTGCAACACTTACCGAGGAAAAGGTCTATCTGCAAAATGCCGAGTTCCCTATCTTGGGGCAGGAATACAGCCGAGCCGACTTTGAAGAAAAGCTAACGGAAAATCCTGCAAACGACCATCTGAAAGTGGTCGTAACCGAGAAACAGAGGACAGAAACACCGTCCGAGAAAAAGCAGGACGGAATACAGTTTTCTATCGGTTTTTCTGAACACCCTGCCTTTTATGACAGACAGCTTAATGACCGCTATACGGATTTGAGCTTTGCTCTGGGTAATAAGCTGCTTGGTATTTTGGACGAGAAACAGCACCGTGAGCGTGAGGGCGATAAAAATATCGGGTGGTATCACAAGACAGATTTTGTTATCAAGGCTGTTATCGGCGGCGAGGAATTTAACTATGAAGGGCGGTTTGATATTGGCGATGGTGAGGGTGATTTAATTGCTCACATTAAGAATTTTTACGATTATGCCTTATCGCCAAAGGGCGAACAGCTATATGGAGATGACCGAGAAAGCCTGCTCCGTGGCAGAGATGAGTTTATCCCATTCTTGGAACAGCACACCGAGCTGACCCAAGAGGACGAAAAGCTCCTTGATGAGATTATGGCTACCGAAAGTGATTGGTACAGGACAGCCGAGGAAGCCGAAGAAAAACCACAGGCGTATGCCGATATAATGAATGGCTCAGAAGCTCCTGCCATTGAAATGGAGAAATCCGCAGACGACCTCATAGGCAGGGAAATCATCATAGATAACCGTAAATATCTCATTGAGAACATTGGCAAAATCAGCGGCGATGTGTCCCTGCGTGACATCACATTCCAGAACAATGTGGGTTTTCCGATAAACCGAGTGGAGAAAATCGGCTATATCCAAAAGCTATTGGAACAGGAAAAAACCGAATTACCCCCCGAAGAAAAAACGGAAGCTCCTGCTGTAGACCGTCATAATTTCCGTATTAACGATGACGCCATCGGTGTCGGCGGAGCAAAAGAAAAGTTCCGTAACAATATGGCGGCAATCAACCTGCTGCACGAGCTTGAAATCGAAAACCGCCTTGCCACACCCGAAGAACAGGAGGTCTTATCTCAGTATGTCGGTTGGGGTGGTCTTTCTATGGCATTTGATGAACACAATGCAGCGTGGGCGGAGGAATTTAAGGAGCTATATGCCAGCCTTTCCCCAGAGGAATACCGTGCCGCTATGGAGTCAACGCTGACCGCTTTTTATACGCCGCCTGTTGTTATCAAGGCGATGTATGACGCACTTGACCGCCTGGGCTTTTCACAGGGAAATATCTTGGAGCCGTCCTGCGGGACAGGCAATTTCTTTGGTCTGCTTCCCGAAAGTATGCAAAACAGCAAGCTCCACGGCGTGGAAATCGACTCTCTTACAGGCAGGATTGCAAAGCAGCTCTACCAAAAAGCGAACATTGCCATTGAGGGCTTTGAGAAAACGAATCTCCCAGACGACCATTTTGATGTAGTCATCGGCAATGTGCCGTTTGGGGAGATAAGGGTCAATGACAGCCGATACAACGCCCAGAAGTTCCTCATACACGACTACTTTTTCGCAAAGGCTCTGGATAAAGTCCGTGCCGGCGGCGTTGTGATGTTCATTACCTCAAAGGGTACGATGGATAAAGCAAGTCCAGAGGTACGCAAGTATATCGCCCAGAGAGCCGAGCTTTTAGGTGCTATCCGTCTGCCTGACAACACCTTTAAGGCAAACGCAGGCACGGAGGTCACGAGCGATATTCTTATCCTGCAAAAGCGTGACCGAGTGATAGATATAGAGCCAGACTGGGTACACCTTGATACGGACGAAAACGGTGTTACGATGAACAGATATTTTGTCGAACACCCCGATATGGTGTTGGGCGAAATAAAGATGGAAAGCACACGCTTTGGTACTTTTGAGCCTCTCTGTAAAGCCCGTAAGGATATACCACTTTCCGAGCTTCTGTCCAATGCAGTTCAGAGGATAAACGGCGAAATCCCAGAGCTAGATAATGGGGTTGATGAAATCTCCGATGAGCAGGAGCTTTCCGTTCCTGCTGACCCGAATGTGCGTAACTTCTCTTTTACTCTGGTGGACGGCAGGGTTTACTTCCGAGAGAATGACCGTATGCACCCTGCTTCTGTGTCGATGACCGCAGAAAACCGTATTAAGGGACTTATCCAAATCCGTGACTGTGTGCGTAAGCTCATAGAGTATCAGACCGAGGATTACCCAGAGGAAATGATATGCACCGAGCAGGAAAACATCAACCGTCTGTATGATGCCTATACCGCAAAATACGGTCTAATCAACAGCCGAGGAAATTATCTTGCTTTTGCTTCAGACGAGAGCTACTTCCTTTTATGTTCTCTGGAGGTGCTTGATGATGAGGGCAACTTCAAACGGAAAGCGGATATGTTCACGAAGCGGACTATCAAACCTCACCGAGAAGTAACTTCGGTTGAAACTGCAAGCGAAGCCCTTGCCCTCTCTATCGGAGAGAAAGCCCGTGTTGATTTGCCTTATATGGAGCAGCTCACAGGCAAAACGCAGGCTGAGCTTGTGCAGGATTTACAAGGTGTTATCTTCAAAGTACCGAACTGTGAGCCTGTTTCCTATGTAGCCGCAGACGAGTATCTGTCAGGAAATGTCCGAAACAAGCTGACGGTTGCGGAGCTTGCTGCGAAGAATGACCCAGAGCTTGCAGTCAATATGGATGCCTTGAAAAAGGTCATTCCCAAAGACCTCTCGGCGGCGGAAATCTCTGTCCGTCTGGGTGCGACTTGGATACCGCAGGAAGATATACAGCGGTTTGTGATGGAGCTTTTAACTCCGTCAAGCTATGCCGCAGGCAGATTAAAGGTACGATACACCCCGATAAACGGAGACTGGTTCATAGAAAATAAAAGCTCCGATATGGGGAATGTAAAGGCGGACAGCACTTATGGTACGAAAAGAGCTTCCGCCTATCGCATTATTGAGGACACCTTAAATCTGCGTGATACCCGTATCTTTGATTATGTGTATGACGAACACGGCAATAAAAAAGCGGTGTTCAATGCAAAGGAAACTACGGCGGCACAGGCGAAGCAAGAAGTCATCAAGCAGGCGTTTCAGGATTGGATATGGAAAGACCCAGAACGGCGAAACCGCCTTGTCCGTTATTACAACGACACTTTTAACTCTGTGCGACCCCGTGAGTATGACGGAAGCCATATCACTTTCGGAGGTATCAGCCCAGAAATCACACTTAGACCCCATCAAGTCAACGCTATCGCCCATATCCTTTATGGCGGCAGTACGCTCCTTGCCCATAAGGTGGGAGCAGGAAAAACCTTTGAAATGGTAGCTGCCGCACAGGAAAGCAAACGGCTCGGTTTATGCCAGAAATCTATGTTTGTTGTGCCGAATCATCTTGTCGGTCAGTGGGCTTCCGAATATCTACGGCTTTATCCGAGTGCAAATATCCTTGTTACAACAAAGCAGGATTTTGAAACAGGAAACCGAAAGAAGTTCTGCGGCAGGATTGCCACAGGTGACTATGATGCAGTCATTATTGGGCATTCGCAGTTTGAAAAAATCCCGATGAGCATAGAACGCCAGAGGGAGCAGTTGGAAAAGCAGCTTGATGATATTGAGCGTGGCATTGACGATGTGCAGGCTTCCAAAGGCGAGCAGTTCACGGTCAAACAGCTAATGAAAACCCGAAAAGCAATCAAGACGAAGCTCGAAAAACTCAATGACACCAAGCGTAAGGATACGGTCATCGACTTTGAACAGCTCGGCGTTGACAGGCTTTTCATTGATGAGAGCCATTTTTACAAGAATTTGTACCTCTACACCAAGATGCGAAATGTAGGTGGTATCGCCCAGACCGAAGCCCAGAAATCAAGCGACCTCTTTATGAAATGCCGCTATCTGGACGAAATCACGGGCAACCGTGGCACGGTTTTCGCAACGGGTACGCCTGTCAGCAATTCAATGGTTGAGCTGTACTCCGTTCAGAGGTACTTGCAGTATGACACCCTTGCACAGAACGGTTTGCAGCATTTTGACAGTTGGGCTTCCACCTTTGGAGAAACGGTTACAGCTCTGGAATTAGCACCCGAAGGCACGAATTACCGAGCCAAGACGAGGTTTGCCAAATTCTATAACCTGCCAGAACTGATGCAGATGTTCCGTGAGGTGGCGGATATTCAGACCGCCGATATGCTAAAGCTCCCTGTGCCAAAGGTCAATTACCACAATATTAAGACCAAGCCGAGCGAGATACAGACCGAAATGGTAGCTTCCCTTGCGAAGCGGGCTGAGAAAGTCAGGGCAAGGCTTGTCGAGCCTAATATCGACAATATGCTCAAGATAACCAATGATGGGCGGAAACTGGCTCTTGACCAGAGAATGATTGACCCGATGCTGCCAGATGACCCAGACAGTAAAGTCAATGCCTGCGTGGATAATGTGTACCGTATCTGGGAGGAACACGCCGATGCCAAAGCGACACAGCTTGTGTTCTGCGACCTGTCCACCCCGAAAAATGACGGTACTTTCAATGTCTATGACGATATGAGGGAGAAACTGATAGCCCGTGGTATCCCTGCGGAGCAGATATGCTTTATTCACGAAGCGGACACCGATGCACAGAAAAAAGAGTTGTTCGGCAAGGTCAGAAGCGGCGAAGTCCGTGTGCTGTTCGGCTCTACTCCTAAGATGGGAGCAGGTACGAATGTGCAGGACAGGCTCATAGCAATCCATAACCTTGATTGTCCGTGGCGTCCTTCCGACCTTGAACAAAGGCAGGGGCGTATTGAAAGGCAGGGCAATATGTTCCCAGAGGTGGAGGTTTACCGCTATGTGACTGAGCAAACTTTTGATGCCTACCTCTATCAGTTGGTGGAGAGCAAGCAGAAATTTATCAGCCAGATAATGACGAGCAAAAGCCCTGTCCGTTCTGCTGAAGATGTGGACGAGGTTGCCCTGTCCTTTGCGGAGGTTAAAATGCTTGCCACAGGCGATGCCCGTTTTAAGGAAAAGATGGATTTGGATATACAGGTATCAAAGCTTCGAGTGTTAAAGCAGAGTTATCTTTCCGAACATTACGACCTTGAGGACAGGGTGCTGAAATACTATCCCCAGACCATTAAGGAGTATGAGGAACGCATTGCAGGCTATGAAAATGATGCAGCACTTGCCGAGCAGCACAAGCCGCAGGGTGAGGATAAGTTCTGCCCGATGACCCTAAAAGGTATGACCTACACCGAAAAGGCAGACGCAGGCGAGATGCTCCTTGCAATCTGCAAGGATTATCCGATGTCCGCACCTACCGAAATCGGCAGCTACCGAGGTTTCCGAATGGAGATTTATTATGATACTGTCAATGCCCATTACTGTATGAACCTCTGCGGAAAGGCAAAGCATAAGGTGGATTTAGGTGCTGATGCCCTCGGAAATCTGACCCGAATTGAAAACGAGCTGTCAAAGCTCCCTGCTAGACTGGAAGCTGCCAAGACCAAAAAGGCGGAAACCATCGTACAGCTTGAAACCGCAAAGGAGGAAATCAAGAAGCCTTTTGCCTTTGAAGATGAGCTGAAAGAAAAAACAGAACGGCTGAATGCTCTTAACATTGAGCTGAATCTAAATGAAAAAGATACTTCCGTTATGGATACTGAGCCAGAGCAGACAGAAGAACAGCCCGAAAGAAAATGTGCAAGTCGGGAGAGATAATGCGGTTTGCATATTTGTATTGCTGATTTCTGGGAAGTATAATAGGTGTAGATTAGTAAATGTCGGAGGTGAAAGGTGTGCTTGATAATTTCAGATTTGAAACCTTTGTTGATGTGCATAGCAACATCTTTGCTGAATATCTAAGCTCCGTTATCGCAAAGCTGCCCAAAGAAAATCTAGAATACCGTTCCACAGAGGAAAGGATAGAGGAACTCTACAAGGAGTATCCCAAAGTGATGGCAGTTTTGGATACGGAAAAGCCGAGTGATTTATCCGAGCAGGAGTGTAAGGCTTTGATAGAAGTTTTGGAGCTTCGGAACAGGCTCAGCGATATGCAGCAGGAAGCAATCTATTTCAGAGGGTGCTATGACAGCGTTGGGTATCTCAAAAAAGCAGGAATTTTATAACCAAGAACGGCGGCATTGGCGTTGAGCTGATGCCGCTTTTACATAGCCGCAGAGGTGGAAGAATTCATAGATATGTGGTATTATAATAGCGAAAAGCTTTATAGGAGGCGTTATAGTGAGAAAAAATGCTATCCTTTTTTCGGCAGGTGAATATCAAAATTCCAAGACATTTCCTAAACCTACTTGCGATTTGTCAGGAGTGAAAGTTGATATATTAGCTATTGAGAAAAGGTTAAAACAAATCGGTTTTGATGTGACAAAAAAAGAAAATATAAATAAATCTGAGTATATTCCTGCACTACAACAGTGTGCTGATAAATCACCATCAGATGCTATTCACATTGTTTATTTTTCTGGACACGGTGGTCACAGTAATGGAAAAAACTTTATTTACCCATCGGACTTTACGGCTCAATATGATATTACTAACGATATAGAAAAGGCAGGCATAAATATTGAAGATATAATATCTGTTTTTAAGGGTAAAGGCAGATTGATTTTAATACTTGATGCTTGTCGGAAAGATTTCGGAGTATCAAAAGGCTATTTTTCAGAGATGACATCCGCAGAGAATGTATATATTGCGTATGGTACAATGTTTCAAGATGGATCAACAGGTGTGAATAATGGATTAAGTTGGTTTACCGAAGCTATTTGTGATGAGATATTAGCTCCCAATATAGATGTCGATACTTTGTTTACACGGGTAAGGCAGAATATTTTTACTAAACATTATATTCAAATTCCGCCGAGTGTTAATGCGTTATTAGATAAAGTTATTTTGCATTCTGAACTCAGTTATGACGACAAAGACAAACAAGTTTATGATTTTATTCAAAGATATGGTGATGAATATACGGATAAATACGGTTATTTTCAAGGAGATGATTTGATATTCATTGATGCGGCACAGTATTTCGATATTGGATTGCTTGATGCTATTTGGAAATTTAGAAAAGTTGACAATAAAATATATAAAGATAAGGGAGTAAATGTACCCGAACTTCCCGAAGCGGAAACAAAATTAGTTTCTTTTTTAGGCTTCACAAAAAGTAAAAAGTTCTTTTCTTTTGATGATAGCCATACTTGGTATTATAATGGACGGCAAATTAGAATGGGAGAAATTCCCCCATTACCACCAAGTATGCAACAGAAATTACCCGAAGAAGGAAAAGAGTATTATGTAGAATTCGATGCAAAAAAAGAAAATGATAGTATTGTTATAACAACAAATTTGCCAGAGCAATGCGAGATTTTTATTAAGGATAACAAAAGTAAATACTCACAAAAAATGGCGGTATCCAATGGAACAATCGAAATTAAAAATGCAACTGACATATCTAAAGTTATTATTAACTCTGGCGTATTTACCGCTGATGTAAATACGCAGCAGATTATTGGAGAAAATTGTCGCAATCTCGTTGGAAAATTTATAAAATATCATCCGATATACGGAAATCAAATTCATTGTATTTTCGAGTTTTAATATTATTTT
>DXAL01000029.1 GCA_019117125.1 Candidatus Mediterraneibacter merdipullorum | reverse complement strand
AGATATAAAGATGTAGAGATTATAGATGGCGCAGTATGCGAAGACCATATACATTTAAGCGTAGCGATTCCGCCCAAGTATAGTATTTCAAAATTTATGGGGTACTTAAAAGGGAAGAGTACGCTAATGATATATGACAGACATCCAGAATTGCAGAGCAAATGGGATAAAGCGTTCTGGGCCAGAGGGTATTACGTTTCAACAATTGGTAATATCACAGAAGATGCAATAAAGAAGTATATAAGAGAGCAGGCAGAAGAATCGAGAAAAGAAGATTCAAGTAGCACCGCTTTGTAAGCGGACCAGTAACAGTGCTTGCGATACCCGCCCTTTTGGGCGAGCATGTAACCGGCCCTTATGAGGGCCAACCCAAACCACCACTTGAAGTGGTGGTTGTGACTTAGATACGGAAATCGACGGAGCTGTTGGTATGAACAGCGGTATTTTCAATAATCCCTTTATTATCTGGGGCAGGTACAAAAAGAAATGGTTCCGGTATTACCTGCCGCTCTCGTTCCAGTTCCATCACACGCAGATGGATGGCGCACATGCAGGAACATTTCTGAAAAACCTGCAGAGTGAGATTAATCTGCTGAAATAATGGCGGAGTGAATGGAGTACTTTTATGGAGGAATTAAAAGCATTTATATTTGCTTGCTTCTGCGGTTGCATTTCTGCCATCGGTCTTTTTTCATATTTAAGTTGCTGCATTGGAAATCCTGAATTGCCAGGTTTGCCAGAACTGTGACAATGAAAAAAGGGCTTGATCTGATGCCCTCAGTCAATTATAATTCAGTGTACTTTCTGACATAATTATGCTATAATCATGTCAAAAGAAGAAAGGGGCTGATATTATGCCGGTTATCATGCCGATTAAAGAACTCCGCAATACAAGTGAGATATCCGATATGGCTCATACGATGCAGGAACCGATTTTTATTACCAAAAACGGATACAGCGATCTGGTGGTAATGAGTAGTGAATTATATGATAAATTTGTAAAAAACAATCGGATCGACCAGGCAATCTATGAATCTGAGAAAGAAATGGAAGAAGGCGGCGCTTTGATTGATCTCGATGAAGCTTTTGAGAAGCTGAATAAAAAATACTATGGATAAATATAAAGTCAGATTAAGCCAACAGGCATTCCGGGAAATTGATGAAATTTTTTCCTACATTGCTATGGAAAAGTTATCACCGGAAAATGCAAAAGGACAGACGGACCGGATCTGGTCGGCATTAAAGAAATTAGAAACTTTTCCCCAGTCGCATCAGGAACGGACCGAAGGAAGATATGCAGGAAAAGGATATCGGCAATTACTCATGGATAATTATGTTGCTATCTTCAAAATTGATGAATCAAAGAAAATCGTCCATGTTGTGACTGTACAGTATCAGGGAAGGAATGTGTAGGGAAAAGCAACGCGCGGATAGCACTGCAAAGCCGGGTGATATAACGCTGCCGGTTTTTCATATGCACATGTTCTGAATTATAAAAATGGCAAAAACATTAAAAAATGCCGAATTGATAAAGGGGAGACGATAGAATTTTTTAAAGTAGTGCGTATTCAAAGTTTACAGGAGGACAATTATGAAAATAGGGATTATCAGGTGCATGCAAACAGAAGACTACTGCCCTGGGACAACGGATTTTCGCATAGTTAGAGAGAAAAAAGGTGTGTTTGAAGGGGTGCAGGAAGATATTGAAATTATTGGTTTCATAAATTGTGGTGGCTGTCCGGCTAAGAAATCAGTACTCCGGGCAAGAGAACTGGTCAGGCGCGGTGCAGATACCATTGTATTCGCAAGCTGCATCCAGAAAGGAACGCCGATAGGTTATCCCTGTCCGTTTGCAAAAAAGATGAAGGAACTGATTGTGAAAGACCTTGGAGACAGCATAAAAATTTTGGATTACACTCATTAGTTGATTCCCGTTTACCGCGCAGTTGGACGGAGCAGCAAATTTCTGTTTATTCTCGCTCTTGTTTCTGATATCCCTTGCATTTCTCCTGACCATGTGTTATATTTTTTTCGACATATGACGGAAATGAACAGGAGGTGACTGCATGGCGAGACCGAGGAGATGCAGGAGGGTCTGCACGGAGCCGGATTACCTGAGTTTTGCACCGGATGGCATTCCCTGCGGGGAAAGCGTGACGCTGGCAGTGGAAGAGTATGAGGTGCTCCGGCTTATTGACCTGGAGAAGATGACCCACGAGCAGTGCGCGAAGCAGATGGATATCTCGCGGACGACCGTGACCGAGATTTACGAATCCGCCAGGGAGAAGGTGGCGGACTGCATCGTCAACGGGAAGACCATGCACATATCCGGAGGGAGCTATCGCCTGTGCGATGGCTCGGCAGTCCATTTCTGCCGGAAAAGATGCCGGCGGGCAGCGCAGACAGATGCGCAGGCAGACGCACAGGATAAAGGTGTCTGCAGCCGGAATACAGAAAAGAAAGGGGAACATGTGATGAAGATTGCAGTGACATTTGAAAACGGAGAAATATTCCAGCATTTCGGACATACGGAGCAGTTCAAGGTCTATGACGTGGAGGACGGAGCGGTCACCGGAGAACAGGTCGTGGATACGAACGGGAGCGGACACGGTGCGCTGGCAGGATTCCTGACGGACCTCGGGGTAGACACCCTCATCTGCGGCGGCATCGGCATGGGCGCGCAGAATGCGCTGGCGGATGCAGGGATACATCTGTACGGCGGAGTTTCCGGAAATGCGGACGAGGCGGTAAAAGCGCTCCTTGCAGGGAATCTGTCCTATAACCCGGATGTCCGGTGCAGTCACCACGGTGAAGGGCATCATCACGGGGAAGGCTGTCATGGAGAAGGACATCACGGCGAGGGACACCACTGCGGTGAGAACAAACACGGCTGCGGCGGAAACGGAAGCTGCCACTGATTATGGAAGGAGAGATGTTCTATGCCAGCGATGCGGCGCAGAAAGGGTCGGATGTACAGGTTTTTGAGATTATGGGAAGTTGCCCCCAGCACATGACCTGCCTGGGCATACTGGGGGATGCTGCGTCTGTGGAGACGGCAGTACAGAAAGTGAAGATGGCTGTCGGTGAGTAAAATGTTTTTGAGAAGTTTTTCTATCTGAAAATTGATATCGGGCAGGAAATTCATTATAATGTGAATGGACTGTCAAGGCTTTACCCTGCAAAAAGTCCTGGCATTTTTTGCGGGGTATAGTGTTTTTATGAGCCGGGAAACCTAATCTTATCACAGAAGACGAGGTGGACCGATGAGAGAGACATACTGGGAACAGTTTATAGCCAGCGGCAGGGTTGAGGATTATCTGAACTACAGGCGGGAAGACGCGGCAGGGGAGCTTCCGGACAGAGGGACGACAGATACGGCAGGGGAGCCTGCAGGACGAAAGAAGCGGACAAAGGACGGCTCCTGCGGAAAGGGACAATGTGAACCAGATTGTACTTACGGGGATGGTGCTCTCTACCATGCCCATCGGGGAATATGACCGGAGGGTGGTCATACTGACAAAAGAACATGGAAAGATTTCCGCCTTTGCCCGCGGGGCAAGGCGCCCCAACAGCCCTCTTGTAGGCGCGGTCAATCCGTTTGCCTTCGGGGAATTTACGATGTATGAGGGGCGGACGTCGTACACCATCCAGTCTGCCAGGATATCCAACTATTTTGCAGAACTGCGGGAAGATATCACCGGCGCGTATTACGGGTTCTATTTTCTGGAATTTGCAGACTATCACACAAAGGAGTCGAATGACGAGCGGGAGATGCTCCGGCTGCTCTACCAGACACTGCGGGCGCTCATCAACCCCCATATCCCGGACCGGCTTGTACGCCGCATCTTTGAGCTCAAGGCGCTGACGGTCAACGGACAGGCGCCGCAGGTCTGCCAGTGTGTGGTGTGCGGGGATGCGGCGCGCCCCGCAGTGTTCAGCCCCGCAAAAGGCGGACTTGTGTGCAGCGAGTGCAGCCGGGACGTGATAGACGGGATGGTGCTGGATTCGTCGACATTATATAGCATGCAATACATAGAATCCAGTACGATAGAGAAGTTGTATACATTCAATGTGTCGGAGAAAGTCCAGGATGAGCTGGAGAAAGTCATGGACCGGCTGATGGAGGTCTATGTGGGCAGGCGCTTTCACTCGCTGGATATACTGGAAACACTGACGCAAATCCCTTGAAAAATATGGATGCAGCCGTTATAATAAGCAGGTGACTGAGAAAAAGAAATGTGAGGAACATAAAAATGGCAGAAAAGACAATGGATAAAATCGTAGCGCTCGCCAAATCAAGAGGATTCGTATACCCGGGTTCCGAGATATACGGCGGGCTTGCCAATACGTGGGATTACGGCAATCTCGGCGTAGAGCTGAAAAACAACGTGAAAAAAGCATGGTGGAAGAAATTCGTACAGGAAAATCCGTACAACGTAGGTGTGGACTGTGCAATCCTGATGAATCCCCAGACATGGGTGGCGTCCGGGCACCTGGGCGGCTTCAGCGACCCGCTGATGGACTGTAAGGAGTGCCACGAGCGCTTCCGCGCCGACAAGCTCATCGAGGATTACTGCGAAGAGAAGGGCATCACACTGGAGGGCTCCGTGGACGGCTGGTCCCAGGAGCAGATGACGGCATTCATCGAGGAACACCAGATTCCGTGCCCGACCTGCGGCAAGCACAATTTCACGGACATCCGCCAGTTCAACCTGATGTTCAAGACATTCCAGGGCGTGACCGAGGATGCAAAGAATACCGTATATCTGAGACCGGAGACGGCGCAGGGCATCTTTGTGAACTTTAAAAATGTACAGCGCACGTCCAGAAAGAAGCTGCCCTTCGGCATCGCACAGATCGGAAAATCCTTCCGCAACGAGATTACGCCGGGCAACTTCACATTCCGCACGAGAGAGTTCGAGCAGATGGAGCTGGAATTCTTCTGCAAGCCGGATACAGACCTTGAGTGGTTCGACTACTGGAAGAGCTTCTGCCTGAACTGGCTGTCTTCCCTCGGACTGAAAGAAGACGAGGTGCGCTACCGCGACCACGACAAGGAAGAACTTTCCTTCTACAGCAAGGCGACCACGGACGTGGAATTCCTCTTCCCCTTCGGCTGGGGCGAGCTGTGGGGCATCGCGGACCGCACGGATTACGACCTGACCCAGCATCAGAACGTATCCGGACAGGACCTGACCTATTTTGACGATGAGAAAAATGAGAAATACATCCCGTACGTCATCGAGCCTTCACTGGGAGCCGACCGTATGGTTCTGGCGTTCCTGTGCAGCGCATACGATGAGGAAAACATCGGAACCGAAGAGAAGCCGGATATGCGTACCGTACTTCACTTCCATCCGGCGCTGGCACCGGTGAAGATTGGTGTGCTTCCGCTCTCCAAGAAGCTGAATGAGGGCGCGGAGAAGATTTTCGCAGAGCTGAGCAAGTATTACAACTGCGAGTACGATGACCGCGGCAACATTGGAAAACGCTACCGCCGTCAGGACGAGATTGGAACGCCCTACTGCGTGACCTACGATTTCGAGTCCGGAGAGGACGGGGCAGTGACAGTCCGCGACCGTGACACGATGGAGCAGGAACGAATCAAAATTGAAGATTTGAAGGCATATTTTGAGAAGAAATTCGAGTGGTAGAAAAAGGATGGGAAGGGGAAATATTTCCGGGAGGGATATTTCCCCTTCTGTTCTATTACAATATGACTGTGGCTGATAAAATGACGGAAAAGAAAAGGAGCTGTGAATGATGGAACGGAAAAATGTATGGACCACATATACACCGGAGCAGGAGGAAGAATTAAACGGCATCTGTGAGAGGTACAAGTCCTGCCTGGATGAGGGCAAGACGGAGCGGGAGTGCGTGGAACTCGGCGTCCGCATGGCCCGGGAGGCAGGCTACCGGGATATCCGCGACGCGGCTGCGGCGGGAGAAAGTCTGAAAGCGGGAGACAAGGTATACGCGGTCTGCATGAACAAGATGCTGGCGCTTTTCCGCCTCGGGGAGGAACCGGTCTCCGCGGGCATGAATATCCTGGGCGCCCATATTGATTCTCCGCGCATTGACGTGAAGCAGAACCCGCTCTACGAGAATGAGGGTCTGGCATATCTGGACACCCATTATTACGGCGGCATTAAGAAGTATCAGTGGGTGGCGCAGCCGCTGGCGCTGCACGGGGTAGTTGTTCAGAAGGACGGGACAGCGGTGAAGGTGTCCATCGGGGAAGATGCAGACGACCCGGTGTTCGTCATCACGGACCTGCTCATCCATCTCGCCCAGGAGCAGATGGAGAAGAAAGCGTCGAAAGTAATCGAAGGGGAGAAGCTGGACCTGCTCATCGCCAACCGCCCGCTGGAGGAAGCCGCGGGGGATGAGAAGGAGAAAGAGGCGGTAAAAGCCAATGTCCTCCGTCTCCTGAAAGAGAAATATGGCATGGAGGAAGAGGATTTCCTCTCCGCGGAACTGGAAATCGTACCTTCCGGAAAAGCCCGCGACTGCGGACTGGACCGCAGCATGATCCTTTCCTACGGGCAGGACGACCGGGTCTGCGCTTTTACTTCCCTGTTTGCGATGCTGGATGTAGCGGAGGCGAAGCGGACCGGATGCTGCCTTCTTGTAGATAAAGAAGAGATTGGAAGCGTGGGCGCCACGGGCATGCACTCCCGGTTCTTTGAAAATACGGTGGCAGAGCTCATCGCCATGACCGAGGGAGAGTCGGATTTGAAAGTGCGCCGTGCGCTGATGCATTCCCGGATGCTCTCTTCTGATGTGAGCGCTGCCTATGACCCCATGTTCGCCGAGGCGTTTGAGAAGCGCAGCTCCGCATTTTTCGCAAATGGCATTACCTTTAACAAATTTACGGGAAGCCGCGGGAAATCCGGCTCCAACGACGCCAATGCGGAATACATCGCGGCACTGAGAAAAGCGCTGGATGACGCCGGCGTTGCGTACCAGTTTGCGGAACTGGGCAGGGTGGATTTAGGCGGCGGCGGAACCATCGCCTACATCATGGCGAACTACGGCATGGAAGTCATCGACAGCGGCGTCGCGGTCCTCAATATGCACGCGCCCTATGAAGTCACCAGCAAGGCGGACGTCTACGAGGCGGTGAAGGGGTATCGTGCGTTTTTGAAGATGTAGGAGCCGGGCAGGCGCTTACGCCTGCCAGTGTTCGTAATTCACATAGTGGTGGATGGCTTTCTGCGCTTTGTGATACTGTTCGGAGGTCATGCTGATTTTTCCTTTTGTGAGAGAAATCAGCCCCTCCTCTTTCAGTTTTTTCACCGTGCGGTTGATGGTCTTTACCGTGATGCCGCATTCTTCATACAGCGCCTGCCGTGTCTTGGGCAGGACCACCATCTGTTTTCTTTCGATATCCATGGAGGCCATCGCTTTCAGGATGTAGTCCAGCAGGATGAAGTGAGGCGGATAGAAGAGCCGCGCGCCCCGGTTGTAGGAGGAGCGGTACAGCTTGTAGGCGACTTTGTGAGCCACCAGCCGCAGGAAATGGATGTCTTTTGCAATCCAGTCTTCAAAATCTTTCCTTGAGAAAAATGCCACCGTCGTCTCGGTCAGCGTCTCGATGGTGACGGATGTCTTCTCCATCCCCGCAAGGATAGTCTATTCGCCCACAAAGTCGATGGGTTCATTCTTCTCTATCATGTAGACATTCCCGTTCTGAAATTCATTGATGACCCGGTGCTCGCCCCTGGCGATGAGCCCGAAATAATCCAGCTTGTAGTCTTTCTGGTGAATGATGGTCCCGGGCGGATACACGCGGATGCTGCACCGGTGCCAGAGCTCTTTTGGCATGTATCGGGTGTATTCTTCCAGTTCCGGTACTTCCCGTACCAGTTCTTCCAGTGTCATGATGTTCTCCATTCTGCCGCAGGGTCTGCGGCTTTGTTGTATCTGATTCCATTATATTGGGAAAAAAAGAAGAAAAAAAGTCCCATTTGTCCTTTTTTGCAGGAATACATCCGGATAAAATACCTTTTGGAATACAAATGAGAAATCATGAGGAGGAAGTGAAATGGATCAATTCATCTATCCGTCGCTGAAGGCAAGGCTGAAGACAGAGTACAAGATTTATGTCGCGGCCATCATATTCATCCTGGTCGCCGATTCCATCGGTCAGATACAGGTTCCGCTGGGACCGGGGCAGTTCATCCTGTTCCCCATCTTTTACGCGCTCATCATGGGCGTGCTCTCTGGTCCGCAGGTGGCGAAGATTATGAAGAAAAAGGAAGTGAAGGCGGCGTCGAAGCTGGTGATCGTGGCAATCTGCCCGTTCATCGCCAAGCTGGGCATCAACGCGGGGGCGAGTCTTGAGACTGTGGTTTCTGCGGGACCGGCGCTCCTTCTCCAGGAGTTTGGCAATCTGGGCACCATCCTTCTTGCCATGCCTCTTGCCATCCTTCTGGGCATGAAGCGGGAAGCCATCGGCGCAACCCACTCCATCAACCGGGAGTCCAATCTGGCGCTCATCACCGACGTATACGGACCGGATTCACCGGAGGCGCGGGGAAGCCTCTCCATCTATGTGGTCGGCGGCATGATTGGCACCATCTACTTCGGGTTCATGGTCTCTGTCATCGCCATGCTCGACGTTTTCCATCCTTATGCGCTGGGAATGGCGTCCGGCGTGGGAGCCGGCATCCTGATGGCGAGCGCGGTGGCGTCCCTAACGGAGATATTTCCCGCCATGGCGGACCAGATATCGGCGCTGGCGAGCGCAAGCGAGACCATCTCCGGGATAGACGGCATCTATATGTCGCTTCTCATCGGGCTTCCGCTGTGCAACTGGCTGTATAAAGTGCTGGAGCCCAGAATCGGGAGATTCGGCGGGAATCGGACCCGGAAGAGCCTTCCGGAGTCCGGGCGCACGGCAGAGGCAGAGCAGGAAGAGAGGACGGCAGAAAAAGCGGATATGGCAGACAGGGAACAGGAGGAAGAGAAATGAGATACATCGAATGGCTGGTTTTGTTTGTGTTATCGGGATTTGGCATCGCGCTGGCGAACTTTGTGGGATTTGACGTGGGATTCGGGGAGTCTCTCCCGGGCGTCCTCGTACTCCTTGTCATCGCAGCCCTGGGCGTTGCCGTGAGCAAAGTGATTCCCCTGAAACTGCCGGTGGTAGCCTATGTATCCATTATCGGGCTCCTGGCGGCGTGCCCGGTGTCCCCCTGCCGGGAATTCGTCATCGAGGCGGCGGGAAAGATTAATTTTACCGCTCCGCTGACAATGGTGGGGGCTTATGCGGGCATCTCCATCAGCGACCAGATAAAGTCCTTCCTCAAACAGGGCTGGAAGATGATACTGGTCGGGATTTTCGTGATGACAGGGACCTTTGTCGGTTCCGCGCTGATCGCTCATGTCGTGCTGCATCTGACAGGGGCAGTCTGAGAGAAAAACGGAGGTAAGACAGATGTGTGACCTGATGATAACGGATGCTGCTGTGCTGTTCCCGGACGGGAGCGTGCGCTTCGGGCAGACCATCGAGATTGCGGACGGGCGCATCAAAGACGTCCGCCCGGCGCTGGAGTGGGAGAAAGGCGGCGCAGCGCAAAAAGAAGCGGAGAGCGGGCAGGAACAAGACGGCGCGGCGCAAAAAGAAGCGGGGAGCGCGCAGGAAAGAGCAGGAGAGCGGATTTCCGGCAGGGGGAAGCTCGTCATGCCCGGTCTTGCGGACTGCCATATGCATACCGGACAGCAGCTCTTAAAGGGCAGGGTGCTGGACGCCCTTCCCATGATATGGACGCGGATCATGCTGCCCTTTGAGAGCACCCTGACCGATAAGAAGATGGAGCTGAGCGCATCCATTGCGGCGCTGGAGATGATAAAGTCCGGCACCACCGCATTTGTAGACGCGGGGAGCTACCATATGGAAGCGGCGGCGGAAGTGTACGTGCGCTCAGGGCTTCGGGGGCTCATTTCCGCCTCCACCATGGACGAGGAAGGACTGCCGGAGTCCATCGCCCAGGATGCGGATGAGGCGCTGGCGCAGACCGACCGGCTGTACGACGGGTACCATGGAAAAGGAAACCTGAAAGTGGCGTATTCCCTGCGCTCCCTCATGTCCTGCTCGGACGGGCTTGTCCGAAAAGTCTCCGGGCGGGCGAAAGAGCGGGGGGCAAAGCTCCAGGCGCATATGAACGAGTATGCCGGAGAGGTCAATCACTCCCTCACCCGCAGGCAGATGCGCCCCTTTGAATATCTGGATGCCGCAGGGGTCCTGGATGCGGACTTCATCGCCGCCCACTGCCTGCTTCTCTCAGAGCGGGAGAAGGAGCTGCTGGCAGCGCGGGGCGTATCGGTGTGCCACTGCCCGTTCAGCAACTGCGGGAAAGGAGCGCCGGATACGCCGTCCCTGCAGGCGCGGGGCATCTGCGTGGGGCTCGGGACGGACGGAGCCGCCCACGCAGGTTTAAGCCTGTGGAATGAGATGAAGATATTCCGGTCGGTCATGAATGTGGAATACGGAAGCCGGCTGAACGAACCGGCAGTCATGCCCGCGGGAGATATCCTGCGCATGGCGACGGAGAACGGATACCGGCTGATGGGCGAGGACGGCGGATGCATCGCGCCGGGGAAGCAGGCGGACCTGATCACCATCGACCTGATGCAGCCCCACCTGTACCCCACCGGAAATGTGGTGCATACGCTCCTTGAGTGCGTGACGGCAGCCGACGTGTGCGATTCTGTTGTAAACGGCAGGGTGCTGATGCGCGACCGGAAGGTGCTGACGCTGGATGAGGAGCGCATCCTGGGACAGGCGGCGGAGTATATGGAACGGGAAGGAAGATGCCGGGAGAGAGGAGAGGAAACGTCATGAGCATGGCAGCCATCCTCCTTCTGAACCTCCTGGTGGGGGCGTGCATCGGGCTGACCGGCATCGCCGGATTCCTCCTGCCCATGTTCTATACCGGATTCCTCGGGATGGCAGCCGGGGAATCTCTTGCCCTGAGCTTTTCTGCGTTCCTCATCTCGGGCGTGCTCGGCTCTGTGACTTATTACCGGCAGGGCAATTTAAAGCTGCGCCCGGCGCTCATCCTCTCGGCGGGGAGCCTTCCGGGAGCCCTTGCCGGCGTGTGGGTCAACCTCCTCATCCCGGAAGATGTGATGCAGAAAATTCTCTATCTCGTCGTGCTCCTGTCGGGCATCTCCATCCTGCTGCGAAGAGACCGGAGAGCGGACGCCCCGGAGAAACAGGTGGAGACTGCCGGCGGGAAGGCGGTCCTCTTCTTCCTGCTGGGCGCGGCGACAGGAGCGGTCTGCGCGGCATCCGGCGCAGGCGGACCGGTGCTGGTGATGCCCCTTCTCACCCTGCTGGGATTCCCGGCGCATACGGCGGTGGGCATCTCGCTGTTTAATTCCATCTTCATCGCCCTTCCGGCAGCAGGCGGATATCTGTGGAGCAAAGCGGAAGATCCGGGGATGTTCCTGGTCCTCATCCCGGCGCTCATCGCCCACGGCATCGGCGTGGCGGCGGGCAGCAGAAACGCAGAAAAAATCAATCCGGCGATGCTCAAGCGCATCGTGGCAGTGGCTTCCATCGCCATCGCGGCGGTCAAGCTCATCCTTTAGCCGACGGATGTCGGGAATGTGTGCGGCTGCCGCTAAGAATGTGCAGAATTCCCCATAAAACGCTTGACGCAACTGTCTGAAACCATTAAAATATTATATGCGATATTACGGAAATATTTGCAAATTTTTTGAGGAGGTCATTGGAACATGGCAACAAAATGGGTTTATATGTTCAAAGAAGGCAACGCTACAATGAGAAACCTTCTTGGCGGAAAAGGCGCCAACCTTGCTGAGATGACAGGTCTCGGACTCCCGGTACCCCAGGGATTCACTGTTACGACAGAGGCTTGTACTCAGTACTATGAGGACGGCAGACAGATCAACGACGAAATCATGGCTCAGATTATGGAGGCTATGACAAAGCTCGAAGAAATCACAGGAAAGAAATTCGGAGACAAAGAGAATCCGCTTCTCGTATCCGTTCGTTCCGGAGCAAGAGCATCCATGCCGGGTATGATGGACACCATCCTGAACCTGGGTCTGAACGAGGAAGTTGTCGAGGCTCTGGCTGAGGCGTCAGGCAACCCGCGCTGGGCTTGGGACTGCTACAGAAGATTCATCCAGATGTATTCTGACGTAGTTATGGAAGTCGGCAAGAAATATTTTGAAGAGCTCATCGACAAGATGAAAGAAGAAAAAGGCGTGAAGCAGGACGTTGAGCTGACGGCAGAGGACCTGAAGACTCTGGCAGGACAGTTCAAGGCTGAGTACAAAGAGAAGATCGGCTCAGACTTCCCGGCTGACGCGAAAGAGCAGCTCATCGGCGCTGTCAAGGCTGTATTCCGTTCCTGGGACAACCCGAGAGCAAACGTATACCGTCGTGACAACGACATCCCGTATTCCTGGGGAACCGCTGTCAACGTACAGATGATGGCGTTCGGCAACATGGGTGATGACTGCGGTACAGGCGTTGCGTTCAC
>DXAL01000002.1 GCA_019117125.1 Candidatus Mediterraneibacter merdipullorum | reverse complement strand
CTTATATATATTGGCAAAATATAATTTGACGGATGCGGATCTTCCTTCCGGTATGGAAAGTATGCATATCTCCCTTAAAAATCCATGGACAGTCCGTGTGACAGTCAAAGAAAAAGAGATGGCAGGATATGTGGATTATGACGACGGCTATCTGTTTTTTGACCGGAATGGCACGGTGGCGCTGAGAACCCAGAAGATACTGGAGGGAACGCCTTATATTGAAGGACTGGCATTTGATGCAGGAAAAGTGAAAGTAGGGGAGAAACTTCCAGTGGAGGACGATAGTATCTTTGATAAAATCGTGGAAGTTTCTAAGAACTTGAAAAAATACAGTCTTGCGCCGGATCGAATATCCTGTACGGATGGAAGCGTGCAGATCTATTTTGGGATCGTGGAAGTGCTGCTTGGGGACAGAGACTACGAGGTAAAACTTCAGCAGATTCCGCCCATACTTGAGAAACTGGCAGAGCTGTATCCTGAGACGGCGGGAACGCTCCATCTGGAGAATTATAATGCGGATTCGGACAATATCCGATTTGTTCCCGCCGGATAGCTTGGATGGTGACAGATACAGTTCAGCCGTGCGATTCGTAAAACCGCACTGGTGTGCTAATTGTGACATACGCCACTGTTTTACTCATTAGCAGGCGCTCACCCCATGTATAACCACTCGCGCAAGCATGCGAGCATGTGCCATGCAAGCTCGACGCTGCAGGCGGCTTCTCGCTTTGGCTAAGCGCCAAATACAGTCAGTCCGGAACTGACTGACGCAAGCAAGCTTGCTCAGCATTTCCGTTCTGACTGTGCATGGCTAAATAGTATAAAAATATCAGAAAAATGAGAAAAATCTATTGATTATTTGCAGAAAAGACTTTATTATATACTTATTGGATTCTATCGTTCAATAAAGGGATGTATAAGAAATTAATAAGATGACAAAGGAGGAAATACTCTTGTTAGAAATTAAGACCAACGAATCGGAAGCGGCCGCAAGAATTATCGTTGTCGGAGTTGGCGGCGGCGGAAACAACGCCGTAAACCGCATGATCGACGAGCAGATCGCGGGCGTGGAATTTATCGCAGTGAATACAGATAAGCAGGCACTGCAGCTCTGTAAGGCGCCGACGCTGATGCAGATCGGCGAGAAGCTTACGAAAGGTCTCGGCGCAGGCGCACAGCCTGAGGTTGGCGAGAAAGCTGCAGAGGAGAGTTCAGAAGAGATTTCGGCAGCCCTCAAGGGTGCGGACATGGTGTTCGTCACCTGCGGCATGGGCGGTGGTACAGGTACAGGAGCAGCTCCGGTGATCGCGCGCATCGCGAAAGAGCAGGGCGCGCTCACAGTCGGCGTTGTCACGAAGCCGTTCCGTTTCGAGTCCAAGACAAGGATGCAGAACGCGCTGAGCGGCATTGATAAACTCAAAGAAAACGTGGATACCATCATTGTTATCCCGAATGATAAACTGCTCGAAGTAGTCGACAGGCGCACGACGATGCCGGAGGCTCTGAAGAAAGCAGACGAAGTGCTCCAGCAGGGTATCCAGGGCATCACGGACCTCATCAATGTCCCGTCCCTGATCAACCTGGACTTCGCAGATATCCAGACGGTCATGAAGGACAAGGGCATCGCTCATATCGGCATCGGTTCCGGCAGAGGCGACGACAAGGCACTGGAGGCGGTGAAAGAGGCGGTTGCAAGTCCGCTGCTTGAGACGACCATCCAGGGCGCTTCCAACGTCATTGTCAATGTATCCGGAGACATCACCCTCATGGATGCATCAGATGCGGCAGACTATGTACAGGAACTTGCAGGCGAGAGCGCAAGCATCATCTTCGGTGCGATGTACGACGATACAAAATCCGATGAGTGTACGATCACGGTTATCGCGACAGGCTTACATAATGTAGGCGGCAGCGCTTCCAAGTTAAAAGCAAGACTGGAAGGGCAGCAGAAAGTCGGTTCCATCCTGCCGAACGGCGAATCTCCGGTGAGGAGCCGTCTTGACAGCGAGAACAGGAGCGGAGCGGCAGCCAGACCCCAGGGCGGCACAATGCCTACACTCCAGCCAAGGACACCGTCCAGCAATGTGAAGGAGCAGTCCATCAAGATTCCGGACTTCTTCAGGAAATAACCCATTTCAGAAAAAACAGGACCCTGTGTGAAGGAAGACTTCACGCAGGGTCTTTTTTTGTCGAAATATGTTCTGCTCATCTGTCATTATCTGACAAATTTCCAACGCAGCCGCGCGATATAATAGTGCACAGATCCCATCCGGAAAGAGGTGGAAGGGTGTACGTTGAACTGTACATAGATGTCTTTTTTCTGGAAAATTTCATGATGGACAGTCTGCTGCTCCTGCTTCTGCGCCGCATGTTAAAGACGGGCGGCGGGACCGGGCGGCTCCTTTTCGGAGGGGCGGCCGGGAGCCTGGCGACCTGCCTGCTCCTTGTAATTCCCCTTGCTCCTGCCGTGAGGATGGTCCTGTTCCATACAGCGGTCAACAGCCTGATGCTGCTTGCCGGGCTTCCTGTTAAGAGCAGGGCGCAGTTTGCCAGGGCTTTTCTTTTGCTCTATGCCGCGGCTGCCGCGCTGGGAGCCGTGATGCAGGCGCTGCGCCCGTATCTGCGCTGCGGGAGTCTGCTCTTTGGTGCGGGAGCAGCCGGGGGAGTCTTCTTCCTCCGGATATGGAAGCTGGCATGCCGTCTGCGCACAGAGCAGGCGCTGACGGTGGAGGTGACGGTCTATATGGCGGACGGCGGACATCAGATGCGTGCGCTTGTCGATACCGGGAACCGGCTGGACGACCCTGTCTCCGGAGAACCGGTCTGCGTGCTGGACCCGGCGTGTGCCGGGGAGCTGACCGGATGTCCGGAAAAGGAGCCGGGCTTCCGGCTGATCCCGTACCGCTGCGTGGGCGGGGAGTCGGTGATGCAGGTGTTCCGGGCCAGGAAGATGTGCATCCACGGGAAAGAGGACAGATGGGTCGACCATCCCATCCTCGGAGTCGGGGAGGCGTCCCTCTCTGCCGGGAAAGACTATGGGATGGTACTGAATCCTTCGGTGCTCTCCGGATGAGACAAACAGAATATAGGAGGAGACCAGATGATACTGAAAACAGCAGTGCCGCATCCGCTCCGGGTGCGCATCCTGCCGGATATCAGGAACCTGATATTCGGAAACGGAAGAGAAATCCATTACATAGGGGGAGCGGACGTGCTCCCGCCGCCGCTGGAAGGAAACCGGGAAAAAGAGATGATACTGCGCCTCGGGACAGAACAGGATGAGGCGGCGAAGAAAGCGCTCATCGAGCACAATCTCAGGCTCGTGGTATATATCGCAAAGAAGTTTGACAATACGGGAATCGGAGTGGAAGACCTGATATCCATCGGGACCATCGGGCTTATCAAAGCCATCAATACGTTCAATCCCACGAAGAAGATAAAACTCGCCACCTATGCTTCCCGCTGCATCGAAAATGAGATACTGATGTATTTAAGGAGGAACAGCAAGACAAAGATGGAAGTATCCATCGATGAGCCCCTCAATGTGGACTGGGACGGCAATGAGCTGCTCCTGTCCGACATCCTCGGGACCGAGGAGGATACGATCTACCGGGACCTGGAGAGCGAAGCGGAGCGCAGGCTCCTCATCCGGGCGCTGAACAAGCTGAGCAGCCGGGAAAAGCTCATCGTCCGCATGCGGTTCGGGCTGGACGACCCGGAAGGGCGGGAGAAGACCCAGAAGGAAGTGGCGGATATGCTCGGCATCTCCCAGTCCTATATCTCCCGCCTGGAAAAGAAAATCATGCAGAGGTTAAAGCATGAGATGGTGCGGTACGAATAAGCCTCTCACATATTGTAGTAGTGGGCGTAGATTCCGTTCTGCCGGAGGAGGGATTCGTGGGTGCCGCGCTCGGCGATGCCCTCCTCGGTGATGACGATAATCTCATCCGCATTGCGGATGGTGGAGAGGCGGTGGGCGATGGTGATGGTCGTGCGGCCGGATGAAAGTTCCTCGAGGCTTGCCTGTATCCAGCGCTCGCTCTCGTTGTCGAGGGCGCTGGTCGCCTCGTCCAGGATGAGGATGGGCGGATTCTTCAGGAATACCCGGGCAATGGAGATGCGCTGCTTCTGCCCGCCGGAAAGCCGGGCGCCCCGCTCGCCCACAAAGGTGTCGTAGCCGTCCGGGAGTTCCTCGATGAAGTCATGAATGTTGGCGCGTTTCGCCGCGGCGACAATCTCTTCCATGGATGCACCGGGTTTCCCGTAGGCGATATTCTCGCGGATGGTGCCGGAGAAGAGGTAGACGTCCTGCTGGACCATCCCGATCTGGCTGCGCAGGCTTTTCAGTTCCAGCGTGCGCACATCCTTTCCGTCGATGGTGATCCTGCCGCCGGTCACGTCGTAGAACCGGGGGAGCAGGGAACAGATGGTGGTCTTGCCGCTGCCGGAGGGACCTACCAGTGCGATGGACTTTCCGGCAGGGATTTCAAAGGAAACGTGGGAGAGCACCGCGGTGTCGTCGTCGCTGTAGTGGAAGGAGACGTCCTCGTAGCACACCCTGCCTTTCACATCGGCAAGGGGCTGTGCGTCCGGGGCGTCGACAATCTCCGGCTCCGTCTCCATCACGTCCAGGAACCGGCGGAATCCGGCGAGTCCTTTCTGCATCATCTCGATGAGCTCCACGAGAATCTGGATGGGGCTGATAAAGATGCCGATATACAGGGCGTACATCGCAAGGTCCGTCACATCCATCTGTCCCCGGGCGATGAGATATCCTCCGAACACCAGCGTCACAAGATACATCATGCCCTGGAAGAACAGGTTCCACGCCATGAAATTCCCCATGCAGTTGTAGTTGTCCTTCTTGGAGAGGAGAAATGCATGGTTGCTTTTGTGGAATTTCTCCCGCTCGATGTCCTCGTTTGCGAAAGACTGCACGACGCGGATGCCTGCCAGCGTATCCTGCAGGCTCGCGTTGACGTCGCCGATCTTCCGGCGGTTTTCCATAAAGGTCTCCTGCATCCTCCGGTTCTGCCGGATGGAGAAGAAGAGCATGAAGAGGACGAGGACGACCAGCGGCAGCGCCAGCCTCCAGTTGATGAGGAAGAGGAAGGCAAAGGAGCCGAGTATCTTTACCACGGAGATGAAGAGGTTCTCCGGTCCGTGGTGGGCGAACTCCGCGATGTCGAACAGGTCGGAGACGAGCTTGCTCATCATCTGTCCGGAATTGTTCCGGCTGTAGTAGGAAAAGGAGAGCTTCTCGTAGTGGTCGAAGAGCTGCTGGCGCATATCCCGCTCCATGTTGGCGCCCATCATATGCCCCTGGTAGCTCACATAATATTTGCAGAGGCTCTGGACCACATACATGAGGAAGAGCCCGCCGGCGATAAGGGGAAGGGCGCGCAGAATCACGGCGCTGTCCCTTGTGAACAGCGTATTTGTCAGCGTGCGCAGGACCTGCGGGTAGGCAAGGTCCACGATGCTGATAAAAGCCGCACAGACCAGGTCGAGAAAGAAGACAGTCTTATACGGCGCATAGTAGTCGATGAATTTCCGGATGGTATGCATGGTATCACTCCCTGTACTGATGTCTTTACGGGGAACATCTTAGCATATCATTTTCTTCTTGACAAGGCGCGCCCCGGTGTAATACGGTTATAGCACACCCGCGCGTCTGCGTAATCCGCGTAAATGGTGGGTCTGCGCGTCTGTGCAGGCGCGGCGCAGGAGAAAATGTACAGAAAAGAGAAGATGATATGCAGCTTTACCTCGCCCCGCTGGAGGGCATCACCGGATGGATATTCCGAAACGCCGTACACGAGTGTTTCGGCGGATTTGACAAATATTTCGTGCCGTTTATACGCCCCAATCAGATGGGGCATTTCAGCGCCCGGGAGAAAAAGGACATCCTGCCGGAGCACAACCGGGGGATGCATGCCGTCCCCCAGATACTGACCAACCGGAGCGAGGACTTTCTGCGGACGGCGGAAAAGCTGGAGGCTTACGGATACGATGAGGTCAACCTGAACCTGGGCTGCCCGTCAAAGACCGTGGTGACCAAGGGGCGCGGCGCCGGATTCCTGGCCCACCCGGACCTTCTGGAGCGGTTTCTGGATGAGATTTTCGGGAAATGCAGGATAGGGATATCCGTCAAGACGCGGATTGGGATGGAGGACCCGGAAGAGTTCGCCCGTCTGATGGAGATTTATGACCAATATCCGCTCTGTGAGCTCATCGTCCATCCCCGGGTGCAGAAAGATTTCTATAAGAATACGCCCCGGATGGAGGCGTTTGCCGCCGCGTGCGCCGGCAGGAACCCGGTGTGCTACAACGGGGATATCTTTACCCCGGCGGATTACGGGCGGTTCACACAGGCGTTTCCGAATGTGGACCGGGTGATGACCGGCAGGGGCGTCCTCGTGGACCCCGCCCTGGGGCGCAGGCTCCGGGGAGGCGCCTGCGCGGACCTGGAAGAGCTCCGCAGGTTCCACGACATGGTCTATGAAGGATACTGCGGGGAGATGTCCGGCGACCGGACCATCCTCTATAAGATGAAAGAACTCTGGAGCTATCTGGCGCCCATGTTCACCAACAGCAGGGTTTATGCAAAGAAGATAAAAAAGGCGGAGAAATGCGCCGCCTATGAGCGTGTTGTGGAGGAACTCTTTGCCCGGGAAGCTGTCGTCGCAGCTTCCACGAATCCCCGGAACAGCGGGTGAGGGCGGTTGGGCCTTGACCGAAGCTCCGGATGGGCCTGTGTGGCGATGAACCACGGATGGGACGGAATCTCCACCATCTCCACGATGCGGCCGTCCGGCGAGAGTCCGCACAGGGACATGCCGGCCGCTTCCAGGACATCCCGGTAGTCGTTGTTCACTTCATAGCGGTGGCGGTGGCGTTCCCGGATGGTGTCCGTGCCGTAGAGCCGTTCTGCCAGGGAGCCGTGCCTGAGGATGCACGGGTATGCGCCCAGGCGCAGGGTGCCGCCCAGGTCCTCGACGCCGATCTGGTCCGGCATGATGTGGATGACCGGATGGGTGGTGTCGGGCTGGAATTCCATGCTGTGGGCATCGCTGTATCCGATGACATTTCTTGCAAATTCTACGATGGAGAGCTGCATGCCAAGGCACAGCCCGAGGAAGGGGATGCCCCGGGTGCGGGCGTACCGGATGGCGGTGAGCATGCCTTCCGTTCCCCTGCCTCCGAAGCCGCCGGGCACCAGGATGCCTCCCACGCCGGAAAAGAGCGTTTCTGCATGTTCCTCTGTCACGGTCTCCGAATCAATCCACCGGATGTTCACGGTTGTGCGGGAGTAGATGCCGCCGTGTTTTAATGCCTCCACCACGCTGATGTAGGCGTCGTGGAGCCGGGTGTATTTTCCCACCAGGGCGACGGTCACCTCCTGGGTGGGATGCCGCAGGTTGTCCACCATTTCCTCCCAGTCGGCGAGATCCGCTGCCGGGCAGTCCAGATGGAGGCAGCTGCATACGACCTGGGCAAGGCGCTCTTTTTCCATGGCAAGGGGAGCTTCATAGAGATACTCCACATCCAGGTTCTGGAGCACGTGGTCTGCCGGGAGATTGCAGAAGAGGGATATCTTGTCTTTCATCCCTTCTGTCAGCGGATATTCGGAGCGGCAGACGATGATGTCCGGCTGTATCCCCATGCCCTGGAGCTCCTTGACGCTTGCCTGGGTGGGCTTGGTCTTCATCTCCTGGGACGCCCGGAGGTAGGGAATGAGGGTGACGTGGATGAGGATGACGTTCTCCCGTCCCCGCTCGTGCTGGAACTGGCGGATGGCTTCCAGGAAGGGCTGGCTCTCGATGTCGCCGACCGTGCCGCCCACCTCGATGATGGCAATCTCCGTGTTCTCTGCGGCGGGATTGCGGTAGAACCGGTCTTTGATTTCATTGGTAATGTGGGGGATGACCTGCACCGTGCCGCCGCCGAAATCCCCGCGCCGCTCTTTCTGGAGCACGGACCAGTATATCTTGCCGGTGGTGACGTTGGAGTTCTTCGTCAGGTTCTCATCGATGAACCGCTCGTAGTGCCCCAGGTCCAGGTCTGTCTCCGCGCCGTCGTCGGTGACAAAGACTTCGCCGTGCTGGACCGGGTTCATGGTCCCGGGGTCGATGTTGATATAGGGGTCGAATTTCTGCATGGTGACGGTGAATCCGCGGGCTTTTAGCAGCCGCCCGAGGGAAGCCGCCGTGATGCCTTTCCCGAGTCCGGATACAACGCCGCCGGTAACAAATACATATTTTACTGCCATGATACATGCCCTCCTGTGCCTGATGTCCTGTGGAACAGTATGCCCTTTTTTCCTGAAAAAAGAGTACAGCCTGACCGTGGACGGAGGGCTGCGCCTTTGCAGCCGTATCCATACACACGTTCAGACTGTATGAAAATTGTTCCTCTATCGGTTTTTAAAAAATACTCTTCCAGTATACACCGGACAAAGCGGGTTGTACAGCTTTTTTTACAACAGGGTGTGTTCGTACACTGCCTCGCATGTGAGCTGCACGCCCAGCTTCTTGAATATCTTGATATCCACGTCCGCCAGCATGACGGAAGTGTGCGCCTGGCAGCCTTCCAGCTTCGGAAGCTGGGAGAGGGCGAGCCGCGCCTGGGGATTGTCCGCCGCGCTGGCGGAGAGGGCGATGAGCACCTCGTCGGTGTGGAGGCGCGGGTTCCGGCTCTTCAGGTAGTCCACTTTGAGCTTCTGGATGGGCTCGATGGACTGGGGGGAGATGATGTGCAGCTCGTGGTCGATGCCTGCCAGCACTTTCAGCACGTTCAGAAGGAGTGCGGCGGAAGCGCCCAGCAGGTTGGTGGTCTTCCCGGTGACGATGGTGCCGTCGTCCAGCTCCATGGCTGCGGCGGGACCGCCGGTCTGTTCGGCGCGCTCCAGTGCAGCCACTGCCACCTTCCGGTCTTTGACCGTGATGCCCGCCATGTTCATGAGCAGTTCAATCTTGTCCGCCTCCCGCTCCGATGTCTCGCCTTTGACCAGCGCGTTCAGGGCGGCGTAGTAGCGGCGGATGATTTCCTGGCAGGAAGCCTCCCGGCAGGCTTCATCGTCGCAGATGCAGTTGCCCGCCATGTTGACGCCCATGTCAGTGGGGGATTTGTACGGGCTCTCCCCGTATATCTTCTCGAAGATGGTATTGAGGACCGGGAAAATCTCCACATCCCGGTTGTAGTTGACTGTGGTCTCGCCGTAGGCTTCCAGATGGAAGGGGTCGATCATGTTCACATCGTTTAAGTCGGCGGTAGCCGCCTCGTAGGCGAGGTTGACCGGATGCTTGAGCGGCAGGTTCCAGATGGGGAACGTCTCGAATTTGGCGTAGCCGGCGTGGATGCCGCGCTTGTGCTCGTGGTAGAGCTGGGAGAGGCAGGTCGCCATCTTTCCGCTCCCCGGTCCGGGCGCGGTGACGATGACGAGGGGGCGGGTCGTCCGGATGTAATCATTCTTCCCGTATCCTTCGTCGCTGATGATGAGCGGCACATTGGAGGGATATCCCGGTATCACGTAGTGGAGATAGACCGGAATCTTCAGGCTCTCCAGCCGGTTCTTAAAGAGGAGGGCGCTCTCCTGACCGGAGAACTGGGTGATGGTGACGCTTCCCACATAGAGCCCCTGCTCGCTGTAAGTCTCGATGAGCCGCAGCACGTCCCGGTCGTAGGTGATGCCCAGGTCGCCGCGTATCTTGTTCTTCTCGATGTCCCTGGCGCTGATGACGATGACGATCTCCGCTTGGTCGCTCAGCTCTTTTAAAAGCCTGAGTTTGCTGTCCGGCGCGAATCCGGGCAGCACGCGGGATGCGTGATAGTCGTCGAAGAGCTTCCCTCCGAACTCCAGATAGAGCTTGTTGTCAAACTTCCCGATGCGTTCCCGGATGTGTTCAGACTGCATTTTCAGGTATTTTTCGTTATCAAATCCGATTTTCATTTTCTGTTCCCCTTGCTTGTATGTTTTCTCTTGCTGTTATGACACATTTCGTACCCAGTATACTATAAAAACTTGCAGTTTTACAATATTTTCATAATCTTTTTATTGATTTATGCAAAACCTGTCCTTATAATGGTAATAGTGCCGGCATGCCCTCAAATGCTCGGAAAATGCGGGATGCCGACGGATATCAGGAGGAAGGCAAGTGGACAATAATAACAGGAAAAACGATCCGAATCAGAACCGGCAGGGCTGGGGAATCATCCTCGTTGTGACCCTGCTGGTGACTTTTATGGTGACAGGTCTGTTTTCTCTGATGCAGGGCTCCGGTCCCGAAGAGATTACCTATGATAAGTTCCTGGACCTTGTGGACGGGAAGAAGGTGGAGAAGGTCGATTTGAGCAGCGACCGGCTCTACATTACCCTGACGGATGAGGCGCGCGCAGACGCCCTCGGAGAGAGCGGCGCCGTGCTGGATACGGACGTCTGGGGACAGTTCCAGCAGCAGATTCAGGCCGGGAGCGGCGAAGAGGCAGAGCGGGACCCGGATTATTATACCGGATATGTGAATGACGATTCCCTCGTAGAACGCCTGGACAAGGCGGGCGTGGAGTTCGGGAGCCGTCCGGCGGACACCATGGCGCAGACGCTTTTGGAGCTCTTCCTGACGGTCGTCCTGCCCATCGGGCTCATGGCGGTGATGCTCGTCTGGCTGATGCGGCGCATGTCGAAAGGCGGCGGCGTCATGGGCATCGGCAAGAGCAACGCCAAGATGTACATGGAGAAGGAGACCGGCGTCACATTCCAGGATGTGGCAGGCGAAGATGAGGCGAAGGAATCCCTCCAGGAAGTGGTGGATTTCCTCCACAATCCGGGGAAATACAGCGGCATCGGCGCCAAGCTGCCGAAAGGGGCGCTTCTTGTGGGACCGCCCGGGACGGGCAAGACCCTCCTGGCAAAAGCAGTGGCAGGGGAGGCGAAAGTGCCGTTCTTCTCCCTGTCCGGCTCCGCTTTTGTGGAGATGTACGTGGGCGTGGGCGCATCCCGTGTCCGCGACCTGTTCAAGCAGGCGCAGCAGCAGGCGCCCTGCATCGTGTTCATCGATGAGATTGACGCAATCGGAAAGACGAGGGAT
>DXAL01000028.1 GCA_019117125.1 Candidatus Mediterraneibacter merdipullorum | reverse complement strand
TGTACAAGGGGCAACACGCTCCAAACCGCGTAATTTCGGTGATTTTCTGTGTTATCCTCAATCGGCGTACGTTCAGTACGCCTCTATCGGCTGCCTTGAAAATCACCGAAATTCCTGCGGTTGGAGTCTTGAAGTCGTGAAGGTGTTGATTTGGGTCCCCTTCAAGGCACTTGACCGACGCGTACAGAGACGTACGCGGAGGGAAAGTAACACAGAAGGAACCCAAATCAACCCTTCAACGACCGTATTGCCCCTTTGTACACTGACGCTATTCTTTTAACAGATACAGTTTAAATACCGGGCTGATTGCAGAGCCAAATTCAAATGCAATGTCTTTATGAGCATAAGTGCCGCCATATCGTCCAGCCTGAACATAAATACCAATTGCGTTAGTTTTTTCAATCCATTCTTTTGCGCTCAGTGTAAAAGTGTGCAGTCCGGCTTCACTTTTAAAGTGGTCGAATTCGACCACTTTAAAATCCGGATTATACATCATCTCCCATGTTCCGAGAAATTCCAGGGTTGAACGAGTCCTCAGCCAGTATGATGGTAACAGGGGTATTTTGTACTGTTATCAAAGCTGTTTTTTTCACTAAATCCCACCTCTTTCTTTATGGCAGATTAATCAGGGTATTTTCAGTATAGCGAAACAAATTCTTCTTGTAAAGAAACATGCGATATTCTAATCGTGACAATTGAGATTACCGTTTGTAAACGGCGCTGATAAAAAGCGCTGAAAAAAGAAACATACAAAACTCCCTTTCTGTGTTATGATTAAGAAGTCATGATGGCAGAAAGGGGTATTTTCTATGGAAAATATGTCTGGAAATAAGCAGAAAGAAACCGCGGCAGGCAGGCGGCATATATGCATCGGCATCCTCGCCCACGTAGATGCGGGGAAGACAACATTATCCGAAGGCATGCTCTACCTGAGCGGCAGCATCCGGAGCATGGGGCGCGTGGACCACGGAGATGCATTCCTTGATACTTACGCGCTGGAGCGGGAGCGGGGCATCACGATTTTTTCAAAACAGGCAGTCTTTCCGTGGAAAGATATGGACATCACCCTGCTGGATACGCCGGGGCATGTGGACTTTTCCGCGGAAATGGAGCGCGTGCTCCAGGTGCTTGACGCCGCGGTGCTCGTGGTGAGCGGGGCGGACGGCGTCCAGGGACATACGGTGACGCTCTGGAGGCTGTTGAAACGCTACCATGTCCCGGTCTTCCTGTTCGTGAACAAGATGGACCGCCCGGGTACGGACCGCGGAAGACTGGCGGAAGAGCTGAAGGCGAAGCTGGATGAGGGCTGCGTGGATATGACCGGACTTTTCGACGGACCGGATGCCCCGGAAAAATGCGCGGCAGAAGAGCGCCTGGAAGAGCTCGCCATGTGCGACGAAGAGATGCTTTCCGAATATCTGGAGAGCGGGACCCTGGAGAAGGAGTCGGTAAGGCGGGCAGTCCTGGAAAGAAAGGTATTCCCGTGCTGGTTCGGCTCAGCGCTGCAGACCTGGGGGATACGGGAGTTCCTGGACGGGATACGCGCTCTGGCGCCGCGGCCGTCTTATCCGACGGAGTTCGGTGCGAAGGTGTACAAGATTGCCAGAGACGACCAGGGGAACCGGCTGACTTATCTGAAAATTACCGGCGGGACGCTGAAGGTCAAAGACGCTCTTCCGGGTGTGGAAGGAAAGGTCAATCAGATACGCATCTATTCCGGACAGAAATACGAGACGGTGCAGAGCGCGGACGCAGGGATGGTCTGTGCGGTGACCGGGCTGGAAAAGACCTATCCCGGACAGGGAATCGGGGCGGAAGAGGACTCGGATATCCCGGTCCTGGAGCCGGTGCTGACTTACCGCATCGAACTGCCGGACGGCTGTGACGCCCATACGATGCTGGCGGACCTGCGGCAGATTGAGGAAGAGGAACCCCAGCTCCATATCGTGTGGGACAGCGAGCTGAAGGAAATCCATATCCAGCTCATGGGAGAGGTACAGATTGAAGTGCTCCAGCGCATGGTAAAAGAGCGGTTCGGCGTGCTCATCGGATTCGGAGAGGGGAAGATTGTCTACAAAGAAACGATACAGAATACCGTTGAGGGCGTCGGGCATTTTGAACCTCTGCGCCACTATGCGGAAGTACATCTTCTGCTGGAGGCGGGGGAGAGAGGCTCGGGCATGCAGTTTTCCTCCTCCTGCAGCGAGGATGTGGTGGACCGGAACTGGCAGAGGCTGATACTGACCCATCTGGACGAAAAGGAGCACAGGGGTGTGCTGACCGGCGCTGCGCTCACGGATGTGAAGATTACCCTTCTTTCCGGGAAATCCCATACAAAGCATACCGAAGGCGGGGATTTCCGGCAGGCGACATACCGCGCAGTGCGGCAGGGTCTGAGAAAAGCACAGAGCATCCTCCTGGAACCCTATTATGAATTCCGGATGGAGCTCCCCATGGACAATGTGGGGCGCGCCATGACAGATATTCAGAGGATGAGCGGGACATTTGAGGGACCGTCCGCCGAAGGGGACATGGCAGTCCTGACGGGCTGCGTCCCGGTATCGGAAATGCGTGGATATCAGAAAGAATTTTCCGCGTACACAGGCGGTTTTGGCAGGATGTTCTGCACACTGAAAGGATACGATGTGTGCCATGACGCAGAGCAGGTCATCGAGGCGGCGGGATACGACCCGGACAGCGATGTGAAGAATACGGCGGATTCCGTATTCTGCGCCCATGGAGCAGGCTTCATCGTACCCTGGTATCAGGTGGAAGAGTACATGCATCTGGAGAGCGCGGTCCCGTCCGGAGGCGCTGCCGGCGAAGACGTGGTGCCAGACGCTTTTGTGCGCCCGGCATCCCGGCAGATTGAACTGACGCAGGAGGAACTGGATGCAATCTATGTGCGAACACCGGACCCGGTAAGACGCAGGGAAAGCAGCAGCCCGGTCACTGTCAGCGCGCCGGAGAAGACGCCTTTCCGGAGTACGCAGGAGCACACCGCACAGGAAAAGAAAGACCGGGAAAGCCGGGAGGAATATCTTCTGGTGGACGGCTACAATATCATCTTTGCATGGGAGGAGCTCCGGGAGCTCGCCGGGGTCGACCTGGCTGCAGCAAGGGGGAAGCTGGCAGACATCCTCTGTAATTATCAGGGGTACCGGAAGTGCCGGGTCATCCTTGTGTTCGACGCATACAAAGTCGAGGGCAATCCCGGTGAAGTGCTGAAATACCACAACATCCACATCGTTTATACAAAAGAGGCGGAGACGGCGGACCAGTACATCGAGAAGACGGCGCGGAAGTATTCCCGCCGGCACGGCGTCACGGTGGCGACGTCGGACGCGCTGGAACAGGTTATCATTCTGGGGCAGGGAGCGAGGCGCATGTCCGCAGCCGGACTGAAGGAGGAGATTGCCCAGGCACTGCGTGAGATGCGCGGCGGGCATCTGAGCCGGGAAGGAGCGCTCAGGACCTATCTCTTTGACAGTCTGGAAGAAGAGACGGCGAAAGAGATGGAAGCGGTGCGGCTTGGCAGGAAGCAGCCCGGATGATTTACAAAGCGGTATATGATTTACAAAGCGGTATATGATTTACAAAGCGGCACTGGTATTTTACAAAGTGGCACTGGTATTTTACCGCATTCAATGGTATGATGGATGCAGTACATAAGACAGTACAATATGACGATGAGAGCGAGGTATGAGAAATGAACTGTATCAAATGTTATCAGGAAATCCCGGAGGGCTCAAAATTCTGTCCGCACTGCGGAGCACAGCAGACAGCAGCCCCGGATACTCATGAAAATACACAGCCGGATGTGACGGCAGAGGAAGCGGCGCCCCAGGCAGAGGCACAGACGCAGACAGCAGAGGCACAGCAGGAAGCGGCTCCGGTCCATACGGAAGAGGCGCCCCAGGCAGAGGCTTTTGCACAGCCGGAATCTCAGGAAGCACAGGACGCCGGTCAGGCGTACCAGGAAGCACAGGATGCCGGTCAGGCGTACCAGGATGCGCAGAATGCCGGTCAGGCTTATCAGGACCAGCAGTATCAGAGCGCGCCTTATCAGACGCCTCCGGTCTATCAGGCTTCTTATGAGCCGCAGAAGCCGGTGAACTGGGTGCCGTATCTTGTCCTGTCCATCGTGGCGACTGTATGTTGCTGCAATATCCTGAGCATTGCCTTCGGCATCGTGGCAATCGTATATTCGGCAAAGATAAACAGCGCAGTGAATGCGGGGCAGACAGAAGCAGCGCTCAAGGCGGCAAAGATGGCGAAGATATGGATTATCGTCGCATTCGCAGTGGGCGTCGTCGTTGCAGCGATACTGGCGCTGATGGCAGCGACCGGAAACCTGACCTATTCCGGATACTACTACTATTATTGATGACAGCCCGAAAGGGTGTACGGTGTATGACAGGAGGAGACAGGGAACAGGGGTATGACAAGAGCAGCGGCTTATTTCCGGGAAAACAGAAAAGCGCGTATCCTGCTTGTGCTCGGCGCAGGAGCAGCTGCAGCTGCGGGCGCGCTGTATCTGTATTTCCATAATCCCCATTCCTACCCGCTGCCGTGCGCGTTTTACTGCCTGACCGGTCTGTATTGTCCGGGATGCGGTGCAGGGCGCGCATGCTACTCCATTCTGCACCTGAAATTTACAGATGCATTTTGTTACAATCCCCTCATGACCATCCTGCTCCCGCTGGTCGGGCTTTATGTCGCGGCGCGGACGCTGGACTGGATGCTCACGGGAGGGAACCACATTGACAGAAGACTGAGTGTAAAAGCGCTGGCGTGGTTGTTTGCAGGCGTGCTGCTGTACGGCGTGCTGCGGAACATCCCGGTATTCCCGTTCACACTGCTCGCCCCGGGCGGGCTCTGGCAGATACTCGGATGAGACTGCAGGTGCACAGGACCCAGGCGCCCGGGAGGACTGTAATGTACACTGACGCTTCCGATGTCATTGAAAAGGAAAAGACAACGTCTGGCAGGGACCGGTCTGACCGGTGCTCAGGCGTTTCTTTTTGTGATTGCGGCAGCGGGAAAAACAGTGATAAAAACAGCGAAAATAACAGAGAAAAGGGAGAATGATGAGATGATAAACAAACTGGTAGAGAAGATTAAAAAGACAAAGGCGCCCATCGTCGTCGGACTGGACCCGATGCTGGACTATATCCCGGCACATGTGCAGGAGAAGGCATTCGCGGAGTACGGCGAGACGCTGGAGGGAGCGGCAGAGGCAATCTGGCAGTTCAATAAGGAGATTGTGGATAAGACGTACGACCTGATTCCGGCGGTCAAGCCCCAGATTGCGATGTATGAGCAGTTCGGCGTGCCGGGGGTGCAGGCGTTCCGGAAGACGGTGGATTACTGCAAGTCCAAAGACCTTGTGGTGATAGGCGATATCAAGCGCGGAGACATCGGCTCCACTTCGGCTGCCTATGCGGCGGGTCATCTCGGAAAAGTGAAAGTGGGCAGCAGGGAGTATGTTCCCTTTGATGAAGATTTTGCGACGGTCAATCCGTATCTTGGTTCGGACGGCGTCAATCCCTTCATCAAAGTCTGCAAAGAAGAGAAGAAGGGCATCTTCGTCCTCGTCAAGACCTCGAATCCGTCCAGCGGGGAATTCCAGGACCGCGAGATTGACGGACGTCCGCTCTATGAGCTCGTGGGTGAAAAAGTCGCCGAGTGGGGCGCAGACTGCATGGGAGACGAGTACAGCTATGTAGGGGCTGTGGTCGGGGCGACCTACCCGGAGATGGGGCGGGTGCTCCGAAAGATTATGCCGAAAGCGTACATCCTCGTGCCGGGCTACGGCGCGCAGGGCGGACAGGGCAAAGACCTGGTCCACTTCTTCAATGAGGACGGTCTGGGCGCCATCGTCAACTCCTCCCGGGGCATCATCGCCGCTTACAGACAGGAAGCCTATGCGGGATACGGAGCGGAACATTTCGGGGACGCATCGCGGGCGGCAGTTGAGGCGATGATAGCGGACATCAGCGGAGCACTGGCAGCCAGATAAGCGGGGCGCGGGAAAAAGGAGCATCGATAAGGAGCATCTATGATGAAAAAGAAGGAAGACGCGCTGGTCATCTCCCAGGAGATGCTGGCGAATGATATTTACAGCATGTGGCTTAAGACAGAGGCGGCATCCGGGGCGGAACCCGGGCAGTTTATCTCCATGTATGCAAAGGACGGCAGCAGGCTCCTGCCAAGACCCATCAGCATCTGTGAGATTGACCGCGGGGCAGGACGTCTCCGCGTCGTATACCGGGTGACCGGGAAGGGGACCGGGACAGAAGAGTTCTCCCGTCTGAAAGCAGGGGATACGGTTCCGGTGATCGGACCCCTCGGGAACGGATTCCCGGTCGGGAAGGCGAAAGGGAAGAACGCCTTCCTCATCGGCGGGGGCATCGGCGTACCGCCCATCCTGGAGCTGGCAAAGCAGATAGAGTGTGAGAAGAAGCACATCATCGTCGGATACCGGGATGCGCAGACCTTCCTCCGGGAGGAGTTCGCCCAAAACGGAGAGCTTCACATCTCCACGGAAGACGGGAGCGTTGGCACAAAGGGAAACGTGATGGATGCCATACGGGAACAGGCGCTGAAAGCCGATATCATCTACGCCTGCGGACCGACGCCCATGCTGCGGGCGGTCAAGGCTTATGCGGAGGAACGGGGCATCGAGTGCTACATTTCCCTGGAAGAGCGCATGGCATGCGGGATAGGAGCGTGCCTGGCATGCGTGTGCAGGTCGAAGGAAAAAGACCACCACACGAATGTGCACAACAAGCGCGTCTGCAAGGACGGTCCGGTATTTCTCTCGACGGAGGTGGAAATCTGATGGATATGAAAGTAACGATTGCCGGTGTGGAATGGAAGAATCCTGTGACGGTTGCCTCCGGGACATTTGGCTCGGGAGCGGAGTTCGCAGACTATGTGGATTTGAGCCGCCTTGGCGCAGTGACGACAAAGGGCGTGGCCAATATCCCCTGGGAGGGCAATCCGACGCCGAGAGTGGCGGAGACTTACGGCGGGATGATGAATGCCGTGGGACTCCAGAATCCGGGCATCGACGTGTTCTGTGAGAGGGACATCCCGTTCCTGCGGCAGTATGATACGAAGATTATCGTCAATGTGTGCGGAAAGTCCGCCGAGGACTACTGCGAGGTAGTGGAGCGGCTGGCGGATGAAGACGTGGATATGCTGGAAATCAATATCTCCTGCCCCAACGTCAAAGAGGGCGGCATCGCCTTCGGACAAAATCCGGACGCGGCGGAAGCCATCACAAAGGCAGTGAAGAAATATGCGAAGCAGCCGGTCATCATGAAGCTGAGTCCCAATGTCACCAGCATCGCGGACATGGCGAGAGCGGTCGAGGCGGGAGGCGCGGACGCGGTGTCCCTCATCAATACCATCACCGGCATGAAGATTGACATCGAGCGGAAGGCATTTGTGCTGGCGAACCGGACCGGTGGTGTATCCGGACCGGCAATCCATCCCATCGCAGTGCGCATGGTCTACGAGGCGGCGCACGCGGTGAACGTGCCGGTTATCGGCATGGGCGGCATCGCATGTGCAGAGGATGCCATCGAGATGATTCTGGCAGGCGCCAGCGCGGTGTCCGTCGGGACGGCGAATTTCCATGACCCGGCCGTAACGGTGAAAATCGTGGACGGAATAGAAGCCTATATGAGACGACAGGGCTTCGAGAGCGTCGCGGAGATGACCGGCATCGTAGAATGACCGGTTTGCGGATGTAGAATGACCGGTTTGCGGAGTGATTGAAAATACCTCTGACTTATGTTAGAATTGTAAAGAATCAGAAGCGGGCATTTGACGCATACGGAGGTTGGAAGAGATATGGAAGCATACAAGCAGGAATTCATCCGCTTTATGGTGGACAGCGATGTGCTGAAATTCGGAGATTTCACATTAAAGAGCGGAAGGAAGTCCCCGTTCTTCATGAACGCGGGGGCATATGTGACAGGCTCCCAGTTAAAGAGGCTGGGCGAGTACTACGCAAAAGCCATCCACGACAGATACGGAGATGACTTCGACGTCCTCTTCGGACCGGCATACAAGGGCATCCCCCTGAGCGTCGTGACGGCGATTGCCTACAGCGAGCTCTACGGGAAGGAAGTGCGCTACTGCTCCGACCGCAAAGAAGAGAAAGACCACGGCGCTGACAAGGGCAGCTTCCTCGGGAGCAGTCTCAGAGACGGCGACCGCGTCATCATGATAGAAGATGTGACGACATCCGGCAAATCCATGGAGGAGACTGTCCCGAAAGTAAGAGGGGCGGCGGATGTGACCATCGTCGGGCTCATGGTGTCCCTGGACCGGATGGAAGTGGGCAAAGGCGGAGAGAAATGTGCGCTGGACGAGGTGCGCGGCCTGTACGGCTTTGACACGGCTGCCATTGTGACGATGGCGGAAGTCGTGGAGTGCCTTTACAATAAAGAATACAACGGGAAAATCATCATCGACGATACATTAAAGGCAGCAATCGACACATACTATGAAACATATGGTGTGAAATAAGGAGGCGCGCAGTATGGAAAAGGCATATTTGACAATGAAAAACAGCGGCGCGGGCAACATCGCGGTCGGCATCATCATCCTGGTGGTCGGCATCACGGCAGGCGTCCTTTCCATCGTAAGCGGCGCGCACCTGCTGAAAAATAAAAGAGAGATTACATTTTAGACCAGATACAAGGGGGCGGCGGACAGAAGTGCGGTCCCCTTTTCAAAGTGTCAGGAGAGCATGTTTTTTGAGTAATAAGAAAGTGAAGATAATCAGGGCGCTTGGGAAAGTCCTGTTTTTATTATATGTCGGTTTTCTCGTCTATTTCCTGTGCCTTGCCGAATGGTACGGGAGGACGGGCGTTGTGGAGGAATACCGCTATAATCTGGAACTGTTTAAAGAAATCAGGCGGTTTATCACGTACCGGGAGCAGCTCGGCATGTTCGCAGTGGCTGCCAACCTGTTCGGGAACATCCTGATTTTTGTTCCGTACGGTTTCTTCATCTCCATCGCGGCGAAGTCCAGGGGGTTTTTCCGGGCGCTGTTCGCCGGCATGGGGCTGAGCCTGTGCGTGGAGGTCGTGCAGCTCATTACGAAAGTCGGAAGTTTTGACGTGGATGATATCCTGCTCAATACAACAGGGAGCGTGCTGGGATATCTCCTGTTTGTGATATGCAATCGGATAAGGAGAAAGAATCATGTTCGGAATCGGAAAGAGCGCTGAACAGCGTCAGCGGGAACGGGAAAGGAAGAAGCGCGGCACGAGGCGGTACGGTCAGGCGGGGTTCAGACATTCCCGGATGGGAATCTGTTCCTGTGTAAGCGGAGGCGCGGGGCTGCTGCTCCTTGGCGGATGCATTTTCTATGCGTTCCTGGCAAGAGGAAACGCCCACGGCATCATCGGCGGACTGGCGATACTTTCCCTGGTCCTCTCCGTCAACGGGATACGCTGTGCGCTCCGGGGATTCTATGAGCGGGAGAGGAATTATCTGACGTGCAAGATAGGGCTGCCGGTGAGCTCTGCGGCGGTCTTCTTTTTCCTGGCGATATTTATAGGAGGTCTTGGCTGATGAACAGAGAACAGATGCAGGAAGAACAGAACAGACAATATACAGAACGCCACAGCCTTGCGGTAGAGAGGCTGCGCACCCTCGTCTCGGAGGAGACCGTGCCCCAGCAGTACCTGCCTTATTTTCAGGATGTGGCGATTTTTCTTCTTGAGCTGGAAAATGTGCGCCGGAAGGTGGCAGGCGGTGAGTGGGACCGCTACAGCCTGGAGGAGATGAGGAGCATCAATGAGATACTCTACAGCGATATCTGCGGGGAGCGCTACAGGAGGAGCTACGCCAATCCGGCTTACGCATCGGAGTGTTTCGGAAGCGCGGTCGGGCGTCTTCTGAGCCTGCTCTGTGCAGAGATGCGCTCGGGCATCCCCTGTGCTTTTGAGAACCGGATGGACTATCTCACCATTCTGTACGAGCTCTTGATTGAAGTCTACAACTGCTTTGAAGAAGAGACATGCCCGGAGCCGAAGACCATCCGGGACATCATCTACTGGTATGCAAGTGATTACTGCGATGTATTTCTCGCGGACCGCATCGTGGAGCAGCTCGACCCGTCCGCATCCTTTGCAGCGGAGATGCTCGAACGTGCGGACCTGGAGGATGACCGTTATCTCTACCGGTACGGGGAATACATCACGGAAAACGAACTGGGGACGGCGCGCCATCTGCGTACGCTGCCGGAGGAGACGCTGCAGCGGATGGCAGATGCGTTTACGGAAGGATACCGCATGGGATTCATCAACACGGGGAAAGACCTGTCGAAAAAGTCGGTGGTGAACATCCGCTACACGCTGGGCTTTGAGAAGGTCATCCGACTTGCCGCCGCAAACTTCCGGAAAATGGGTCTGGAACCGGTCATCTACCGGGCGGCGTCCGGCATCGTCACGAAGCGGGAGCATCATAAGATCGGCTATTGCGGCGGGGCGGCGAACCGCCAGTATGATTACGACCACAGGCAGGACCAGGCGCTTTTTATGGACAAGCGGTACATCGAGCGCCGGCTCGAGGTGATGCGCACCACCTATGAGCAGCACAGGGAACTGGCGGCACAGTTCGCCGGCCCGGCGGTCATGGAGACATTCGGGGAGAAGCCCTTCTCCCCGGCGGAAGTGCCGGAAGCGCCCGCATACAGCGAAGAGCAGAAAAGCCTGGCAGTCCGGTATGACAGCCGCTCCGGTCAGATTACGAATGAATATATCAGAGGTGAGGAGCGCAGCTTTACCATCATCGCCTTTCCGGTGCCGGAGATTGGGGCGCGTTATCCGGAAATCTTTGACGAAGTGGTCCGGATTAACACGCTGGATGCAAAGCAGTACGAACAGGTGCAGCAGACCCTCATCGACGCCCTCGACCAGGGCGAATCTGTCCATGTGACAGGAAAAGGGGACAACCGGACGGACCTTGTGATCAAGCTCCATACGCTGGCGGACCCGGAGAAGGAGACCATTTTTGAGAACTGCGTGGCAGATGTGAACATCCCGGTGGGCGAAGTATTTACCTCTCCGGTGCTGGAGGGGACGTCCGGCGTCCTCCATGTGGGAAAAGTCTATCTGGAAGGACTGCAGTTTACGGACCTGGAGCTGACCTTTGAAGACGGCATGGTGACCGGCTATGGCTGCGGGAATTTCCCGGACAGGGAAGCGGGCAGAAAATATATCGCAGACAATGTATTAAAAGGGCATTCCACCCTGCCTCTCGGGGAGTTTGCCATCGGCACGAACACGACCGCGTACGCTGCCGGCAGGAAGTACGGCATCGAGGACAAGATGCCCATCCTGATTGCGGAGAAGACGGGTCCCCACTTTGCCGTGGGGGATACGTGCTACTCCTGGAGCGAGGATATCCGGGTGTACAATCCCAATGGAAAGGAAATCGTGGCAAAAGACAATTCCGTCTCCATCAACCGGAAGACCGACGTGTCGAAAGCCTATCTGAACTGTCACACAGATATAACCATACCTTATGAAGAATTAGAAGAAATAAGTGTAGTGACAAAAGACGGGAAACACATTATACTAATGAAAGACGGAAGATTTGTCCTGCCAGGGACAGAATGTCTGAATGAACCGTTGGATGAACTGCAGAAACAGCTTACTTATAAGGAGGATTAATGATGCCAAGAGCAGCAATCGTAATGGGCAGCGATTCGGACCTGAAAGTCATGAGCAAGGCCGCTTCAATGCTTGAAAAACTGGGAATCGACTATGAAATGACAATCATCTCCGCACACCGGATGCCGGATACCTTTTTTGAATGGGCAAAAGGCGCGGAAGGAAGAGGCGTGAAAGTCATCATCGCGGGAGCGGGCATGGCGGCGCATCTTCCGGGCATGTGCGCGGCGCTCTTCCCGATGCCGGTCATCGGCGTGCCGATGTCAGGGAAAAATCTGGACGGGATGGACGCGCTCTACTCCATCGTACAGATGCCGCCTGGAATCCCGGTAGCCACAGTCGCCATCGACGGCGGGATGAACGCGGCGATACTCGCGGCAAAGATACTCGCAGTCTCCGACCCGGAAATCCTGCAGAAATTAAAGGATTATTCGGAGGAGATGAAGTCGGGCGTGCAGGCAAAAGCCGACAGGCTCCATGAAGTCGGATATGAAGCATACCTGAAATAACAGTGCGGCTTTGCAGATGTGCTGAGCGCGAAAGATTCTATTTCATACAGGAGAGCAGAGAATGGATTATAAAAAAGCGGGCGTCGATATCGAGGCCGGATACAAATCGGTAGAACTGATGAAAGAGCATGTGAAAAAGACGATGCGTCCGGAAGTCCTGGGCGGACTGGGCGGATTCTCAGGGGCTTTCTCACTTGCAGGAATCAAGGAGATGGAAGACCCGGTGCTTTTGTCCGGCACGGACGGATGCGGCACAAAGGTGAAGATTGCCATGCTCATGGACCGGCATGACACCATCGGCATCGACGCGGTGGCGATGTGCGTCAATGACATCGCATGTGCAGGCGGCGAGCCTCTTTTCTTCCTGGATTATATCGCATGCGGGAAAAATGAACCCGAGAAGATTGCGGATATCGTCAAGGGCGTGGCAGAAGGCTGCCTCCAGTCGGGCGCGGCGCTCATCGGAGGCGAGACGGCAGAGCACCCGGGCATGATGGAGCCGGACGAGTACGACCTGGCAGGTTTCGCGGTAGGCGTCTGCGACCGGAAGGATATGATTACCGGGGAACATCTGAAAGCCGGGGATGTGCTCATCGGCATGGCGTCCACAGGCATCCACAGCAACGGATATTCCCTTGTGCGGAAAGTATTCCCCATGGAGAAACAGGCGCTGGATACCCGTTACGAAAGCCTGGGATGCACGCTGGGCGAAGCGCTCCTCGTGCCCACACGCATCTACGTGAAAGCATTAAAGAGCATCAAAGAGGCGGGCGTGACCGTGAAAGCATGCAGCCATATCACTGGCGGCGGCTTCTATGAAAATGTGCCGCGTATGTTGACAGACGGCACGAGAGCCGTCATCCGCAAAGACAGTTATCCGGTCCCGCCGATTTTTGAGATGCTCGCAAAAGACGGCGATATCGCGGAGCAGATGATGTACAATACATTCAACATGGGTCTTGGCATGATCGTTGCCGTGGACGGAGCAGATGCAGACAAAGCCATGGAAGCGATACGTGCTGCAGGCGATGCGCCGTATATCGTGGGCAGCATCGAGGCAGGAGACAAAGGAGTAGAATTATGTTAAACAGTACGGACGCAGCGGGAAGGAAACCGCTGCGTGTACTTGTCATGGTGTCCGGCGGGGGGACGAACCTGCAGGCAATCATCGACAGTGTGGGAGACGGACGCATCACGAACACGCAGCTCGTGGGCGTCATCAGCAATAATAAAAATGCATATGCGCTGGAGCGCGCGAAGGAACATGGCATCCCTTCCATGTGCGTGTCCCCGAAAGATTATGAGACGCGGGAAATCTTTAACACAAAACTGCTGGAAGCAGTGGACGGCTTTGCGCCGGACCTGGTCGTTCTGGCAGGCTTTCTCGTAGTAATACCGCCGGAGATGATACGCAGGTATGAGGACCGCATGATAAACATCCACCCCTCCCTCATCCCTTCCTTCTGCGGAAAGGGCTACTACGGACTGAAAGTCCATGAGGCGGCGCTTAAGCGGGGGGTAAAAGTAGTCGGCGCGACCGTGCATTTTGTGGACGAAGGGACGGACACCGGTCCCATTATCCTGCAGAAGGCAGTGGAAGTACAGCAGGGAGATACCCCGGAAGTGCTGCAGAGACGGGTCATGGAGCAGGCGGAGTGGATGATACTGCCCCGCGCCATCGACCTCATCGCCAACGGAAAAGTCAGAGTGGCGGGCGGGCGCACGGAAATCCTTCCGTGATGAATCGCGTCAGTGTACACGGACGCGATCCTGCCGTGATAAATATCCTGCAGTAAGTGAGAATCCTGCAGTAAGCGGGAATCCTGCAGTAAGTGAGAATCCTGCAGTTGTCAGGAATACAGAGCAGTTACCGTTACAGAATCACAGTTGAGAAACCGGATGAGGAGGTTTATATGATGAAAGTACTGATCGTAGGAAGCGGCGGAAGAGAGCATGCCATCGCGGCGAGCGTGGCAAAGAGCGCGAAAGTGGACAAGATATGGTGCGCGCCGGGCAATGCGGGCATCGCAGAGTACGCCGAGTGCGTGGCAATCGGAGCGATGGAGTTTGACCGTCTTGCCGCATTTGCAAAAGAAAATGCCGTTGACCTCTGCATCGTGGGCATGGACGATCCGCTGGTAGGCGGACTGGTGGACATCATGGAAGAGGCGGGCATCCGCACATTCGGTCCGAAGAAGAATGCCGCCATCCTCGAGGGCTCCAAGGCATTTTCCAAAGACCTGATGAAGAAATACCACATCCCGACGGCAGCCTATGAGAACTTCACTGAGCCGGACAAGGCGCTGGCTTATCTGGAGACGGCGAAATTCCCCATCGTCCTCAAGGCGGACGGGCTGGCGCTTGGAAAAGGCGTGCTCATCTGCAAAGACCTGGAAGAGGCGAGAGAGGGCGTTAAGACCATCATGCTGGATAAGAAATTCGGCACAGCCGGAAACGAGATGGTCATCGAAGAGTTCATGACCGGACGCGAAGTCTCCGTCCTTTCCTTTGTGGACGGAAAGACCATCAAGACCATGACAAGCGCCCAGGACCACAAGCGTGCGGGGGACGGAGATACCGGGCTGAACACGGGCGGCATGGGGACATTTTCACCCAGTCCGTTCTATACGAAAGAAGTGGAAGAATTCTGCGAGAAATACATCTATCAGCCGACGGTGGACGCCATGGCGGCGGAAGGACGTCCGTTCAAGGGAGTCATCTTCTTCGGGCTGATGCTGACAGAGGAAGGACCGAAGGTGCTGGAGTACAATGCGCGCTTCGGCGACCCGGAGGCGCAGGTGGTGCTCCCGCGTATGAAGAACGACATCATCGATGTGGTGGAGGCGTGCATCGACGGCACCCTCGACAAGGTTGACCTGCAGTTTGAAGATAACGCGGCAGTGTGTGTTGTGCTGGCATCAGAGGGATACCCGGTGAAATACGACAAAGGGTTCCCCATCAGCGGGCTTGACGAGTTCAAAAAGCACGAAGGCTATTACTGCTTCCACGCGGGGACAAAGTTCGAGGACGGACAGATTGTCACAAACGGCGGGCGCGTGCTGGGCGTGACGGCGAAAGGAAAAGACCTCAAAGAAGCGAGGAAGAACGCATACGCAGCGACAGAGTGGGTGCAGTTCGGGAATAAATATATGAGGCATGATATCGGGAAAGCGATAGATGAGGCCTGAGCTGATATCGCAGGGATGAAGATTATAGTCCGGCTGGGATATACTGCATAGGATTCCGGTCCGGCAGGATGGTGTTCAGATTCAGTTCGGGAATTGCGAAAAACAGACAGAGTACGGATATCCGGTAAAAAGCAAAAGGCGTGTTGAGGAACTCGCTGCACTCAGACAACCTCAACACGCCTTTTAAAACCGTTTATCCGTACTCTGTGTTTTTCAGGCAACTCCCTCAGATTCATCTGCCCACCATCCTGCCGGACCGGAATCCGTCCGCCGCAGTATATCCCATGCCCGGATATTTCTCCAACTTCCCCCGTCAGACATCAGACCAGACGGCAGACAATGATGTGACGGGGGATATCCTGCCTGGGCAGCCGAAGATGTGACGGGGGATATCCTGCCTGGGCAGCCGATGATGTGATGGGAGATATTTTGCCCGGCAGGAGTCCAAGCCGGTGAATCTGAGGAAATTGCCTGAAAAACAGTCCACGGTCCATCTGACCTTAAAACAGGAATTGGAGTTGTCTGAGCCGCAAGGCGAGTTCTCCAATTCCTGTTTTTGCATTTCGTCAGATGGACCGTGGACATGCTTTTTCACAATTTCCGAACTGAACCGGCAAGGACTCTCTGCCGGGCTGCAAAATCCCACACATTTTGATAGCCGCATTTCCCCGCGACGATATACAGGCTCATCTTCCGGTCAGCGAGCATCTCCGCTGCGTGTTTGATGCGCTCTTCGCTGAGCACATCGAAGGCGCTCCTGCCGTAATCCGTGTGTACCAGGTCGATGATATCCGCCTCGGGAGTCTTCAGTTTTGCCGCGATATCAGCGAGGGAAGAAAGGCAGTCCTCACGCAGCGCGTTCAGGATGCCGAAACTGGTCTCGTCCGGTCCTTTGACGCTGTATTCTTCCGAATTTCCCAGCACGGTGAAGAACCGGATGAACAGATGCTCCAGTTCCGGCGTCTCCCGGAAGCGGTTTGCAGAATAAATCTGCAGGATGGAAGAGAGCATCACCTGGCACTTGCGGTCCGACAACAGCGGGTAGAACAGGTGCAGACCGTCCCCGGATTTGTCTGAGAAAAAGGTCTTCAGCGGCGACTTCACCCGCAGGACCGGGCGCAGCAGCCTGCGGAACAGTTCCCTGCGGATGCAGATATTGAGCAGCAGGCAGTTGTCGGACAGGGGCGTGAGGGAATGGCTCGCGCTGCGGTTCATGATGACGAGGTCGCCGGCTGTCATATGAACTTTCCTTCCGTCAATCTCATTGATGAGCGTGCCCCGGTAGATGTAGTTCAGCTCATAATAGTCGTGCCGGTGCCGGGGGTAGGGCTCATTTACATAGTGTGCGATGAGGAAGAGGTTCCCTCCCGGCGGGAACTCCCGGAACACGTATACTCCCGAACCGACTGACTTCTCCATCACCGGGACAAAGGTCCTGGAAGGACGGGCGCCGAAAGCGGGCGAGTTTACCTTCCGGCTGGAGGACACCCGGGACAATCTGATTTCCGAGGCAGTGAATGACGGGGACGGGAAATTCTCCTTTGAGCCCATTACATACGATAAAGAAGGCGTTTACACTTACCAGGTGCGGGAGGTGAAAGGAGACGATAAGGATATCACATACGACGATTCTGTCTGCCCGGTCTATGTCACCGTGGAGGATGATAAGGAAGGACATCTGACTGCGAGTGCGCATACGACCGACGGGAATACGGATTTTGTGTTCACGAACACATGGGACGACCCGGAGAAGGAAAGCGATACGCCGGTTCCTGTTGGAGACGACGGCGGGAATGGCGGCGGGAACGGTTCCGGAGGAATGACAGAGACGGGCACCGGTACAGCACAGACGGGAAGCGGCTCGGCGGAACAGAGTCACACCGTGCAGACGGGGCGTCCGGTTCAGACCGGGGCGGAATCAGCAGTGCTCCCCTTCCTTGCCGCAGCCGTGGCATCCGCTGCAGCGGCAGTATCGGCGCTGTACCTGAGAAGACACAGATAGCAGAGGATTGCTGCTTTTTCGATGGAACAAAAGTCGTGATTTTGTAACTGTCGTGATTTTTGTAACTTGACGGTTTTGTATATCTGTGATAGGCTGATATAAATTTGAGTAGTGAGGTGGAAGGATGATTAACTTTTCCTGCAAATAAACCGAAATACACAGTGACAGGATTATTTTACGGTATCACTGTGTCTGTTGCAGGAAAGTTAAAAGTCTTTTTGCCCGACATATTGCAGGCGTATCATTTTTGATGCGGAGATACGATGATGCTTTGACGAGCTGCGGGGACTGGATTTCCTGCAGCTCTGCTTTTTTATATCATATCTTTGCATAAAGGAGGAATGCGATATGTCGATGATCCGGGTCGAGGACCTTACTTTTTCTTACCCGTCCGGTTCTGAAAATATTTTTGAAAATGTCAGCTTCCAGATCGATACAGACTGGAAGCTCGGATTTATCGGCAGGAACGGCCGGGGAAAAACGACGTTTCTGAACCTGCTGCTCGGGAAGTATGAGTACCGGGGGAAGATCCAGGCTTCTGTACAGTTTGATTATTTTCCGTATCCGGTTGACGAGAAAGACAGGCTGACAGAGGATATCCTGTCCGAAGTCTGTCCGATGGCAGAAGAGTGGGAACTGCAAAGAGAGCTGTCTTATCTGGAAGTCAGGGAAGATGTCCTCTGGAGGCCGTTCTCCACGCTGTCTAACGGAGAGCAGACCAAGGTTCTGCTTGCTGCGCTTTTCCTGAATGACGGACATTTCCTGCTGATCGATGAACCGACCAACCATCTGGATATGAAAGCAAGAGAGACTGTGTCGGCGTATCTGAAAAGGAAAAAAGGATTTATACTGGTTTCTCATGACCGCTGCTTTCTGGATGGATGCGTCGATCACATCCTGGCGATCAACCGGTCGGACATTGAAGTGCAGAGCGGCAATTTTTCGTCATGGTTTACCAATTTCCAGCGGCAGCAGGGATTTGAACTTGCCAGAAATGCGAAACTGAAAAAGGACATTGACGCCCTGGAGAAATCCGCAAAGAGGACTTCGACCTGGTCAGCCAGGACGGAGGCGGCAAAATACGGGAACGGTCCGGTTGACAGAGGATATATCGGGCACAAATCTGCCAAGATGATGAAACGCGCCAAATCCACGGAAGTGCGGCGGCAGCGCGCAGTCAGTGAGAAAGCCGGACTGCTTAAAAACCTGGAAACCGCAGAAGAACTGAAGATCGTTCCCCTGTCTTATTTCACGGATACGCTGGCGGTGTTTTCTGATGTCGCGCCCGTTTTTGACGGGAAAGAGATCTGCCGGCCTGTTTCATTTGAGATCAGACAGGGTGACCGCATTGCCCTTGACGGCAGGAATGGAGCCGGAAAGTCATGCCTGTTGAAACTGCTGACCGGACAGCCGATCGGACACTGCGGAACGATTTCGGTCGGCTCCGGGCTCAGACTGTCTTATGTGCCGCAGGATACGTCCATGTTGAAAGGCTCTCTGTCAGAACTTGCAGAGAACAGCCGGATCGACGAAAGCCTGTTCAAAGCCGTCCTGCGGAAAATGGATTTCGACCGAACGCAGTTTGACAAGAAGATGGAATACTTTTCCGCCGGGCAGAAGAAAAAGGTGCTGATCGCGAAAAGCCTCTGTGAACAGGCGCATCTGTATGTGTGGGATGAGCCGTTGAATTATATCGATATATATTCCCGCATGCAGATCGAAAATCTGATAAAAGAATTCGCACCGACCATGATCTTTGTGGAGCATGATATCGCTTTCAGAAATACGGCTGCAACAAAAACCTGCTATATTGACTCTAATATATAAAACAGGGAATAAATATGCGGGAGGTGAACGTCATGAAAAAAAGAATCATCATTGCGGTTGTTATCATTCTGTTCATCATTGCCGGGTATCTGTTGTACTGGAAATACCCGTCCGGAAGAGATACTATGAGCTGGGCGCGTTCGCTCCGTGTTGAAGATGTGGAGAAGATAGAATTGATCGTACAGCCCTCGGATGAAAATGAAAGGTATAAACTGTTATCACAAGAGGAAATGGATACAGCTGTGAAACTGATCAACAAAAGCCACGGGAAATATGTGGAAGAGCCGGAGCCGGTAACCGGACTGTCACGACAGCTGATCGTAACCATGACAGACGGGAACATCCATAAAGTGAGTTATGGGGGCTGTCTTACGATAGACGGGGACAGCTATATGGATCATCCGGGCGGATATTCCGAAGAAGGCGGGATGCTCGGGCAGGGTGAAAAATCTGTGCCGGAATACTGACAGTGCAATGCCCGGATGATATAATGGGAAAAACGGTCTGATAAAGGAAAAACAGTTATGAAGAAAATAGCATGCATCATAACCTGCATCCTGCTGGCACTTGGTCTGAGCGCATGCGGAGGAGATGTCAGTGAGACTAAGACGAAAAACGTGGATTCAGAAGTGTATTCCCAGGAAGATATCGATGCCGCGGTTGATACGATAAAGCATGAGTTTAAAAGCAGCTGGAGCGGCTGTACTCTGAGGGAAATATACTATGCCGGGGACGACAGTATCGAGCCTCATCAGGACTGGGCTGACAGAAACGGTGCGGATGAAGTTATCGTTCTGTTATCTTCATTTGATGTAGATTCATCAGGCGGGGACGGTTCGCTGAATCCGGACAGCACATACAGTGACTGGAAGTGGATTCTGGTGCGGTCTGACGGCGGGAAATGGAAACATGTAGACCACGGGTATGGTTAATGGCAGGGTAGTGCAGAAAATGGAAAATCTTCTCTTTTTATTGATAATGGAAGGCGGAAGTGTTTTATTCTTTTATCTTGGATTTCTGTTATGGAAGAAGAACCGAATAGATATTATACATGATTATCACACGAAAAAGGTAAAAGATTGTGATAAAAAAGCATATACAACTATAATGGGGAAGGCGATGGTTGTAATAGCATCCGGATTAGCAATTTCCGGGATAATTGGATTGTTTTCAGATCCTGTCAGAAGCGGAATTCCATTTGGAATTGCCTTTATACTTGGAATCTGCATCATAATATATGCTCAGATAAAATACAATCATGGTATATTTTAACGGGTTGAGAGAAGAGGAACAGAAAACGAAAAAGGAATTATTAGAAATTACTGAGATGATAATATGTGCAGCATAGTTGAATTTGAACCTGAATATCAGGAGAAGGTCTGGAAATTCCTTGAGAAATGCCTGCCGGAATCAGGGAGAACATTTGAGCTTTCCGGACGCCACAGGGAATATCTGGATATCGGTAATAATTTTGAAAAATTCTGGTGCGTGTTTGACGGAGAAGCAATAACAGGGACTGTGGCGCTAAAACGGATGAATGACATAGAAATCGAACTTAAATCTCTTTATCTTCTGGAGAAATTTCACGGAAGAGGCCTGGGAAGGCAGCTTTTAGAAACGGCTTTGAAATATGCTGCGGAAAAGGAATATAAAACAATACTTCTCGATACGAAGTCATCCAGCGAAAAGGCGATCAGATTGTACAGAAAAGCCGGATTTGTCATGACGGAACGATACAATAACAATAAAAATGCGGATGTGTTTATGAAATTATTGATTTGAAAGGAGTACACATATGAAAGCGGAATTTCCGGTGCTGACGCTGCTTGAAAAGAAAACGTATCTGACCGGAAGCTGCTATATCATCCTGAGCGTTGTGTTCTGTCTGGCAGGCGTTTTATGCGGGAGAAGACTGGCGCTGATTTTGCATTGACATTAAAATAAGTCAAGAAAATGCGATTGACATAGTTAAAAATACACATTATAATGTATTTAAATTTTTATCTATCAGAAATGCAGTGACAGGGAGGAGTACATGACCTCCGAATGCGCAGAGAGGGGACGGCTGGTGGAAGTCCCCGTGACGGTGTCATGGAAGTAGCCTTCGAGCAGTGGACTGAACATACCGGCGGGAAGGTCGGTATCAGTAGGCTCCAACGTTTTCCCGCGTTACAGGGAGACGGTATCGGACAAAAGTCCTGTACCGGCAGAGTGCAGAGAACATTCTCTGAATTTAGGTGGTAACACGGATGGAAGATTCGCCCTGAGCATAAGCTCAGGGTTTTCTTTTTCCGGGGAGCACTGACCATAGAAAGAGGAGGTAGAAGCGTGAGACAGATTACAGGAAATAAGCTGCTTGTAAGAGCACTGAAGGAAGAGGGAGTGGATACGATCTTCGGGTATCCGGGCGCGTGTACCATTGATATCAGTGATGAACTGGGACGTCAGGACGACATCAAAATCATCCTGCCGCGCCACGAGCAGGCGCTGGTCCACGAGGCGGATGCCTATGCCCGGACGACCGGGAAGGTGGGCGTGTGTCTGGTGACCAGCGGACCGGGGGCGACGAACCTGGTTACGGGTCTGGCGACGGCGAATTATGACAGTGTGCCCCTTGTGTGTTTTACAGGCCAGGTGGCAAAACACCTGATCGGAAATGACGCCTTCCAGGAAGTGGATATCGTCGGCATCACCCGCAGTATCACCAAGTACGGCGTGACGGTGCGGAACCGCGCGGACCTGGGGCGGATCATCAAAGAGGCGTTCTACATCGCCCGGACCGGACGGCCGGGACCGGTGCTCATCGATCTGCCCAAAGATGTGATGTGTGAACTGGGCAGTCCGGAATATCCGGAAACCGTGAACATCCGCGGCTATAAGCCGAATACGAGCGTCCACATGGGACAGCTCAAACGTGCTCTTAAGATGCTGAAGAAGGCGAAGAAACCGCTGTTCCTGGCGGGCGGCGGCGTGAATATCGCCCGCGCGAACCAGGTGTTTACGGAAGTGGTGAATAAGACAAATGTACCGGTGGTGACCACGATCATGGGCCGCGGCGCGGTTCCGACAGATCATCCGCTCTACATCGGCAACCTGGGTATGCACGGCCAGTACGCGGCAAATATGGCGGTGGGCGAGTGCGACCTGCTCTTCTCCATTGGCACCCGGTTTAATGACCGCATCACCGGAAAGCTCCATGCATTTGCGCCAAACGCGCAGATCGTACATATTGATATCGATACGGCGTCTATTTCCAGAAATATCCAGGTCCACGTGCCGATCGTGGCGGATGCGCTGGAGGCGCTGATTAAAATGAACGAGTATGTGGAGCCCTGTGAGACGGCGAAGTGGACGGAGCAGATCCGGGCGTGGAAAAAGGAGCATCCTCTGAGGATGAAAGACCGGGGGCACATGAGCCCGATGGACATTATCGAGGAGATAAACCGTCAGTTTGACGATGCGATCATCACGACGGACGTGGGGCAGCATCAGATGTTTGTCACCCAGTATGCGCAGATCAATGAGAAGAAACAGCTTGTGACGTCCGGCGGGCTCGGGACCATGGGATACGGATTCCCGGCGGCCATCGGCGCGAAGATCGGCAATCCGGACAAGACGGTCATCGCCATCTCCGGCGACGGCGGCATGCAGATGAACATCCAGGAGTTCGCCACAGCAGTTCTGGAGGAACTGCCGCTCATCCTCTGTGTATTCAATAATGAATACCTGGGCATGGTGCGCCAGTGGCAGAAGCTTTTCTACGGGAAGCGCTACAGCATGACCAACCTGCGTGCGGGCGCGCTTTTCCGCAGGACCAATGGGGCGGAGATGCCGGAGTATACGCCGGATTTCGTAAGGCTGGCGGAGAGCTACGGCGCGAAAGGCATCCGCGTCATGAAGAAAGAGGACATCACCGCCGCGTTTGAGGAGGCGAAGAAGAATACCAAGACACCGACGCTCATCGAGTTCATCATCGACCCGGAAGAGATGGTTTATCCGATGATCCAGCCGGGCGGGACTCTGGAAGAAATGATTATGGACTGTTAGGAAGGAGAGCGTGAACATGGATGCGAATATGAAAAAAAGATGGATTTCCCTTTATGTCGAGAACCAGGTGGGCGTGCTCTCCAAGATTTCCGGGCTCTTTTCCGGCAAGTCTTACAATCTGGACAGCCTGACCGTGGGACGGACCGAAGACCCCACTGTGTCCAGGATGACCATTGCCACCGTGAGTGATGACGAGACATTTGAGCAGATCAAGAAGCAGCTCAACCGCATGATTGAAGTGATAAAAGTCATTGACTTTACGGATATCTTCGTGCGGATGAAAGAAATCCTCTACGTCAAGGTTATGAAATGTACGGCGGCGGACAAGGTGGAAGTGTTCCAGATCGCGGAAACCTTCAAGGCGAAAGTTATCGACTACGGCCGGGACAGCGTGCTCGTGGAATTCGTGCAGACAGCGACCAAGAACGACGCGGTGGTCAAACTGATGAAAGAGGAGTTCAAGAGCATCGAGGTTGTCAGAGGCGGAAGCGTGGGAATCGAATCCATCAGTATGATGGAGCGTTAGTTCAGCAATACATGTGCGCGTGAGCAGGAAAGATGCTTGCATATTTCTGCGATCGGGCATATGTATTAGGAGAGCGCCTGTACATGAGCAAAGAAGCGGCGGCTGCCGCAGTAAGCACGTACGTGCGACTTTGCGAATGGCGCGGGCTGAACTTTAGATAAGTAAAAAAACCGAGCGCACTCTTGATTTTTACACTTTACAGTACTATAATGGCAGAGTAAAAGAATTAAGGATCTTTCCAGGCAGAGGAGGAATCACAATGGAGAAGAAGAACATAGACTGGGAAAACCTCGGGTTCGGCTATATCCAGACGGACAAGAGGTATGTGGCAAATTATAAAGACGGCAAATGGGATGAAGGCGGCCTGACGGA
>DXAL01000027.1 GCA_019117125.1 Candidatus Mediterraneibacter merdipullorum | reverse complement strand
TGTACAAGGGGCAACACGCTCCAAACCGCGTAATTTCGGTGATTTTCTGTGTTATCCTCAATCGGCGTACGTTCAGTACGCCTCTATCGGCTGCCTTGAAAATCACCGAAATTCCTGCGGTTGGAGTCTTGGAGTCGTGAAGGTGTTGATTTGGGTCCCCTTCAAGGCATTTGACCGACGCGTACAGAGACGTACGCGGAGGGAAAGTAACACAGAAGGAACCCAAATCAACCCTTCAACGACCGTATTGTCCCTTTGTACACTGACGCTAAATGTTCTGCTGGAAAAAGACAGTTCTTTATATTATAATAGCGATAGCGGTAATGCAGAAATACTTAGGAGGAAAGATGAGATGACAGCGGTAAAAGAATTGCTGCGCGCGGAAAGCGACGGCACCCTCAGCTTCGGTGACTACACACTGCGTGCAAAGACGAAAAAGGACAACTACGAGTTCGAGGGAGATATCTATAAAGTAAAGACATTTGCAGAGATAACAAAGCTGGAAAAGAACGGGATGTTTGTCTATGAGTCCGTTCCGGGGAGTGCGGTGGAGCACTTCGTGGAGTCGGAGAGGGAAGTATCCTTCACGGTCTCCGCTCCGGGAGATGTACAGTTCACACTGGAGCTGGAGCCGGAGAGCGAGTACGAAGTGTTCATCGACGGGGCTTCCGCAGGGAAAATGAACACGAACCTGAGCGGCAAACTCAGCGTGAGCGTGGAACTCTCGGCTGACAAAGACGCGCAGGTAAAAGTCGTGAAGTGCTGATGCACTGTGGGAGGAAAAACTCGGGGTGGATGAAAAATCCACCCTGTTTTGCGCGATAAGCCCGGCAAGCGGCTGCCGTGCTTGCACGAGCAGACATTTGCCGGGCAACGGACAGTGAGCGGCTGTGCCGCGAGCTGCACAGGGGGCAAGCGGCTGCCGTGCTTGCACGAGCAGACATTTGTCGGGCAACGGACAGCGAGCGGCAGCGCCGCGAGCTGCACAGAAGGCAAGCGACTGCCGTGCCTGCACGAGCAGACATTTGCCGGGCAACGGACAGTGAGCGGCTGTGCCGCGAGCTGCACAGGGGGCAAGCGGCTGCCGTGCCTGCACGGGGCGCGAATGGAAAGAAGAAAGGAAATCCAGAGATGGCAAAAACAAAGAAATCCATCTTTTTCTGCCAGAACTGCGGGCATGAAGAGGCGAAATGGCTGGGACAGTGCCCGGCGTGCGGAGAGTGGAATACATTCGTAGAGGAAAAAGTGGACAGCGGAATCACAAAAGGGACCACTGCCGCAGCGCGTCTCGCCCGGGAATCGGTGCGGGATGCGAAGGTCACTCCCTTAAATGAAGTGACGGCAGATGACAACGTGCGCTGCCGCACCGGCATTCGGGAGCTGGACCGGGTGCTGGGCGGAGGCATCGTGCCGGGCTCGCTGGTGCTTGTGGGCGGCGACCCGGGAATCGGAAAATCCACCCTCCTTCTTCAGGTGTGCCAGAGGCTTGCGGCTGACCGGAAAATCCTGTACATCTCCGGGGAGGAATCCCAGGCACAGATCAAGCTGAGAGCCAATCGGATGGGGGACTTCTCCGACCACCTGTACCTGCTGTGCGAGACGAATCTCTCCACCATCAGCGGGGTAATCGAGAAGGAACGCCCGGAGCTGGTCATCATCGATTCCATCCAGACCATGTACAGTGAGGAAGTCTCATCGGCGCCAGGGAGCGTCTCCCAGGTGCGGGAGTCCACAAACCTGTTTCTCCAGCTCGCCAAAGGGCTGAACATCCCGGTCTTCATCGTTGGACATGTGACAAAGGAAGGGACCGTGGCAGGTCCCAGGGTATTGGAACACATGGTGGACACGGTGCTTTATTTTGAAGGGGACCGGCATGCATCCTACCGCATTCTGCGGGCGGTCAAGAACCGGTTCGGCTCCACCAATGAGATAGGCGTCTTTGAGATGCAGCAGACCGGGCTCGTGGAGGTGGAAAATCCCTCCGAGTATATGCTGAGCGGCAGACCGGAACACGCGTCCGGTTCGGTCGTCACCTGCTCCATGGAAGGGACCCGTCCCATCCTCGTGGAGATACAGGCGCTGGTCTGCCAGAGCAATTTCGGGATGCCAAGGCGGACGGCGGCGGGGACAGACTACAACCGCGTCAACCTGCTTATGGCAGTACTGGAAAAACGGCTGGGGATGGCGCTTGGCAATTCTGATGCCTATGTCAACGTGGCAGGCGGGATGCGGGTCAATGAACCCGCCATCGACCTGGGCATCGTGATGGCAGTGGTATCCAGCTTCCGGAACCGCCCGGTGGATGAGAAGACCATCGTCTTCGGCGAGGTGGGACTGAGCGGGGAAGTCCGCGCGGTCAATATGCCGGAGCAGCGCGTGGCGGAGGCGAAGAAGCTGGGATTTGAGACCTGCATCCTGCCGGAGGTATCGCTGAAGATGGTGAAAGGCATCAAAGGCATCCGGCTGGTGGGCGTCCGGAATATCGGGGACGCTGTGCGGGAAATCTGACCGGGCGGACCTGAGCGGCTGAGCCGGGGTGGCCTGAGCGGCTGAGCCGGGGCGGACTTTGGACAGACACCGCCGGGCGGGCGTGTCAGGTCGGACGCGTCAGGTCGGACGCGTCAGGTCAGAAGGAGAGAAGAGAAAGGACGACAGACATGGAACCATATATCATAAAGGCAAGATACTACGAGACAGACCAGATGGGCATCATCCATCATTCCAACTATATCCGCTGGATGGAGGAGGCGCGCATCGACATGATGGAGCAGATGGGGTATCCTTACCGCAGATTCGAGGAGATGGGATATCTAAGCCCGGTGCTCCGCGCGGAGTGTGAGTACAAAAAGAGCGTGAAATTCGGCGATACGGTGAAGATTGTCATCAGCCTGGGTGACTGCGGCAGGCTGAAATTCTCGCTGAATTATCAGATGTACAACCTGTCCCAGGGCGGCGTGCTCTGCGCAGCCGGTTCGACGCGGCACTGTTTTCTGAATCGGGAGACCGGACTTCCGGTGATGATGGACAAAGAGCTGGGAGAGTTTTTTGAAGCGATGAAAAGCATGGCGTCCGAATGAAACGCCGGGTTTGCAGATGAAGCGCCGGGGTTTGCAGAGAAAAATGCCGGAGCATGACAGCCTGCGCAGCAGAAAAAAACTGCTGTACAGGCTTTTTTGGCGGATTTTTTGGATAAACAGCATATAACAGTTGACAACAGTTATATGCTGTTATATACTGTTTATCAAGAGGAGGGCATTTATGAAGATTATAATCAACAGTTCATCCATGGTACCGATATATGAACAGATTGTCGACCAGGTCAAAGCCCGGATAACGGCGGGAGACCTGGGAGAAAACGATGTGCTCCCCTCTGTCCGGACTCTTGCAAAAGACCTGAAGATAAGCGCCCTGACTGTCAAGAAAGCGTACGATAATCTGGAGCAGGAAGGCTACACGGTCACGGTCCACGGCAAAGGGACGTTCGTCGCCGCCGCTAATACAGAGAGGCTGCGGGAAGCACAGCGTGCAGAAGTGGAAGCCGACCTTGAGGCAGTGCTCCAGAAAGCGCGCAGATGCGGGCTTTCGGACGGAGAGCTCAGGGAGTTGTTTGAAATGATGATGGAGGAGCAGACATGCTGGAAATAAACGGACTGGTAAAGCATTACAAAGATTTTTCCCTGAATTGTTCCATGAAAGTGGAGCCGGGGCGCATCACGGGGCTGGTCGGAGAAAACGGCGCAGGAAAGAGCACCACGTTCAAAGCTGTGCTTGGACTGATACGCTGTGACGGCGGTACAGTGAACATACTGGGAAAGGCGCCCGGGGAACTGACAACGGAAGAAAAACGGCGTCTGGGAGTGACGCTCGCAGAATCGGGATTCAGCACCTATCTGAAAGTGAAGGACATCGTTCCGGTGCTGGATGCCATGTATCCGGCATTTGACCGGTCCCGGTTCCTGAATCTGTGTGAGAAGCACCGCCTCCCGCTGGACCAGTATATCAAAAGCTTTTCCACCGGGATGAAAGCCAAACTCAAAGTGCTCGTGGCGGTAACCCATGGAGCGGACCTGCTCCTGCTGGATGAGCCCACGGCGGGGCTGGACGTGAACGCGCGGGAGAGCATCCTGAACCTGCTGCGGGAATACATGGAGGAAAATGAAGAGCGGAGCATCCTCATCAGCTCTCACATTTCCAGCGACCTGGAAAGGTTGTGCGACGATATCTGCCTGATACACAGAGGCAGCATCATCCTTCACGAAGACACAGATGTCCTGCTCAACGAGTACGGACTGATAAAGGCGGATGAAGAACAGTACCGTGAGCTGGAGAAGGAACACATCCTCGCGGTGAGGAAAGCGTCCTACGGCTATGACTGCCTGACAGACCAGAAACAGTATTACAGGGAAAACTATCCCGGTGTGGTCGTGGAAAACGGCTCGCTGGATGAAGTGATAGCCATGATGACGGGAGGGGAAGAACTATGAAAGGTCTTTTGATAAAAGATGCGGAAATCATGAAAAACCAGGGGCGCGTCCTGCTTCTGCTGGTCGCCTTTGCGGTGGTGTTCCTGGGTATGAACAGGGATATGACGGTGATTTTCATCGTCTCGTATATCACCATCGTGCTGTCGCTCTTTACTGCCTCTACCGTGAGTTATGATGAGTTCGACAACTGCTGGCTTTTCCTCATGACCCTGCCGGTCACAAGGAAGAGATATGTGCAGGAAAAATACCTGTTCGGAATCCTTCTCACTTTAGGCGCGTGGTGCCTGGCAAATGCAGTGGGCGCCGTTCTGATGGTCTGGAAGGGAATGTCCACAGACTCGCTGGAGTGGCTCGGAGAGAGCACAGCGGTCCTCTGCGTGGCATTTGTGTTCATGGGCGTCACTCTGCCGCTGAGATTGAAGCTTGATGCGGAAAAGGCGAAATACATCAATCTCCTCGTATTCATCCTCGTATTTGGCGGAGCGTTCCTTGTATCAAAACTGGTCGTGTATGTGCCCCGGAATATCCGTCAGACAGTGTCCGCGCTCTTCGGAGATATGGGAAACCAGGGCATCCTCCTGCTCTCGGCGGGGATTGCCGCAGCAGTCCTTCTTGTCTCCTACGGGTGCAGCAGGCGCATTATGGCGCAGAAAGAATTTTAGACTCCTCTTTCTTTTTTCTTTCGGATGCAAAATATGATATGATTAGACTACTATAAAATACTCTTTATCAGAACGAAAAAATAATTAAAACAAATTTTAATAAAATTGAAAGTATTTGTCCGGATGATTTAGACAAGAAATAAACAGCGGAAGCCCGCTGTTTATTTCTTATGTACCGCTTCGCTGATACCGAGCACTGCGGCGAACAGCACTGCCGCACAGGGCCAGATGATCCATGTGCGATGCCATTCCATTGTATAAAAGCTCCAGCCCAGGTACACCGCTGTGACGATACACCAGTATACTGCGGTAACTGTTTCGTTTCTTTTGCCTGCCAATTTCTTGTCGCGGCTGTAATCCCCTTCTTCCAGGAGCTTCTGGAAAGCGCCGAAGATCACGCAGGTGCGTACCAGAAAAAATACGCCTGCCGATATAATGACCAGGCAGAAGATAACTCCGAAGATGGCAAGTATTCCTTCTTCATCGAGGACGCCCAGTACAAGTACGGGAACCGCGCTGAGGATGCAGAGCACTACGCCGATCACAAGGGAGATGCCGTGGGATGGCTCATATCCTTTTTTTCGCTTTTCTACTACGCCCGTCACACCGTAGGCAAGTTCGACCGGTTCTTTTTCCAGATATTCAAAACGTTCTACCTTTCTTGCATACCAGATAAAAATCGATACTGCAGCAGCGACCATCACCAACAGTACGGTAAGGCCGACTGCCACAGCCGGAGCCTCCGGGAGAATATATCCGCCTTCCTTGTCAGAAAGCCCGCAGAGGAGGATCATGAGGATTGGTGAAAGGATACAGAGAGAAACCCCTGCCGCAACCTTTGCGGCCATATCCTGTGTAATATTCATAAATGTATCCGCCTCTTCCAGAGATACCGTCCTTATATCGCTGTCGCTGCCCGGATCCGGGATCGTGTCCGGTGCAGCAACAGCGATGGCTTCTTCGTCCGGCCCGTTGGAATCTTTCAGGAGATAATCCGTGCTGACACCGAAAATCTCACTCATTTTCAGGATTTTATCAAGGTCAGGCATAGAGGATGCACTTTCCCATTTAGAGACGGACTGCCTTGATACGCCGAGTTGTCCGGCAAGCTCTTCCTGGGACCATCCGTTCTTTTTCCTTAATTCTGCTATTTTATCTGCCAAGATCATCTGTCTGCCCTCCTGTATTTATTGTTGGTCTGTTCGTATGCGCAGTACGTTTTAGTGATTTCAGTATATCAGAACCAGTGGGTGCATGCTACCAGCTGCGCTTGTAAATTTGTCAACTGGCGGTTGCAGATGGGCCGGATACGTTGATCTGGGCGTTGCCGGGCATTTTATTTGTGACGGGGCAGGCGAACTGTGGTATGATATTTTCTGGAAGCTGTCGAAGCGAAAATAAACAGGAAAAACAGGAGAAAGAGCAGGAGGAAAAGCTATGCCGAATGCAGTGGTTACACTAAAGAAAGGCGCAGGGCGCACATTAAAGCAGGGCAGTCCCTGGATTTATGATAATGAAATAGAGAGCATCATGGGGAGCTTCGCGGACGGAGATATCGTTGCCGTCCATGATTTTGACGGTTATCCGCTGGGGAAAGGCTTCATCAACCGGAATTCTAAATTGACGGTCCGTATGATGACAAGGAACCGGGACGCAGAAATCGATGAGGCGTTTATCCGGATGCGCGTGCAGAATGCGTGGGAATACCGGAAGAAAGTCATGGATGACATTTCCAGCTGCCGGGTCATCTTCGGCGAGGCGGATTTCCTGCCGGGGCTGGTGGTTGATAAATTCGCCGACGTGCTGGTCGTGGAATCCCTGGCTCTTGGCATCGACCGGTTTAAGGAAAGGATCGTTGATATTCTGAAACAACTGATGGAAGCCGACGGCATCCACATCCGCGGCGTCTATGAGCGCAGCGACGCGAAGGTGCGCGAACAGGAAGGAATGGAGCGCATCAAGGGCTTCATCGGCGAACCATTCGACACGAAAGTAGAGATCGTAGAGAACGGCGTGCGCTATTATGTGGATGTGAAGGACGGGCAGAAGACCGGGTTCTTCCTGGACCAGAAATATAACCGCCGGGCAGCTGCGAAACTGTGCAAAGGGGCCCGGGTGCTGGACTGCTTTACCCACACCGGTTCATTTGCCCTTAACGCAGGACTGGCTGGGGCGGAGCATGTGCTCGGCGTGGACGCCTCGGAACTGGGCGTGGCGCAGGCAAGAGAAAATGCGGAACTTAACGGTCTTTCCGACCGGGTGGAATTCATCTGCGAGGATGTGTTTGAGCTGCTCCCGCGGCTGGAGAAACAGGGGGAGAAGTTCGATGTGGTGATCCTGGACCCGCCCGCATTTACAAAGTCCAGAAGCTCCATCAAAAAAGCAGTAAAAGGATACCGGGAAATCAACCTGCGGGGGATGAAGCTGGTGAAAGACGGCGGCTACCTGGCGACCTGCTCCTGTTCCCATTTCATGGACCCGGAACTCTTCACAAAGACCATCGGACAGGCGGCGCAGAATGTGCATAAGCGGCTGCGGCAGGTGGAGTTCCGCACACAGGCGCCGGATCATCCGATCCTGTGGGGAGCCGGGGATTCGTATTATCTGAAGTTTTATATTTTTCAGGTGTGTGAGGAAAAGTAGGGGACGGGAGTGCACATGGAAGAAAAGTTTAAAATATAGATAAAAAACATTGAAGAAAAGAGCTTGAAGAAGAATTTTCAAACGGATTTTAATTTGTGACAACCAGAAGTTATCGAGGTGTTTGACTGTGAATGAACGAGAAAAGATCATCCGGTTGTGGTTTGATATGTGGCTGCAAAAGAAAGATTTGGGTATTTCTGAGATGTTTTCAGATAATGCCGTTTATATTGAAAGCTGGGGACCAGAGTATCATGGGTCTGCAAAAATCAAATGAAAAATGGAAAGATTGAAGCGTTTGACGGAGTTTCACTTATTGAGTGGACAAGCGATGACAAAATCCTGTTTCTCAAAGAGTTCGGCTGCAACATCAATAATTATGATCCTTATCAACATGGGGATAAGTGATAGCATTCTTTGTCCCTGATGATTTTGGAGGTGCGTTATGAAGATCGAAATCGGGAAGGATTTCCCCCAGTATTTTAAGCCTGCTTATCCGGAAGAATTTGATTTGTTCTCGCATTTTGAAGTGACGGCGGGAATACCGACCGCTCTCTTTGCTGTCACGACCTGGAAAGAGAACGGGAAACCGAATGTGTGCTTTCATTCGTGGAGCTGTTTTCACGGAGATAAGACCGCTTTCTTTGCCGTGATGGGCAACCTGTATCAGCACACCCACACCTATGCGAATATTCAAAGGGAAAAATGCTTTTGCATTAACTTCCTTCCGGTAAGCTGCTACGATAATCTGGTGAACACCATTCATCAGAATGAATGGGACGATGACGAATTTGCAGCAGGCGGTTTTACGGTTTCCAATGCCAAAACCATTCATGCGCCTGCGATCAATGAAGCGTTTCTCACGATGGAATGTACCCTGAAAGAAATACAGGATTTAAGCGGTGCGGGGATTACGGCTATGGTAATCGGACAGGTGCAGCACATCTCTGTGGAAGAAGCATATGCACAAGGGTATGAATTAAGATATGGCAAGGACGGGTTTATGCTGCTCGTGCCTGCGCCGCAGGACCTTGTTACCGGAGAGCCGAACCAGTCGGCGATTGCTACCGTGCATATTGAGAAATACGACTGATTTAAGGAGAGAGCGTTGCAGATGAATTTTCCTTTTTATGATGCACCTGATACAGCCACGATAATCTGCTGCCATATTATAGATGATGGCCTGAAAATAACGAGCATGAAACTGTGTTTGATACGCTGCATGAAGAATATCCCTATGTTCTCTTTTCGCCCCGGATGGAATACTATTACCGGCATAAAGGGGAGAAGAACACAATTAAGGATGAAAGCATTTATCCGTCAGGAAACGGGGATAAAATTGAGGATAGAAGAATAAGGAGCATGAGATGCTGACAAGAGAAAATTATGGGATCCAGTATTCTGGGAAACCTACAGGAAGGTGTTCTTCCAGACTGAAAATGGGGTAGAAGAGTATGTAGAACTGGCAAAGTCGCAGGAACTGTTTGAAACAGAGGAAAATGTGGCAGACTGCCACAATGTGTTGACGCTTGTGACCTGCGCTTATGAGTGGAACGGTGCCAGGACTGTGGTGATCGCAGCTCGGTAACCCGGGAAGTGTTTGAAAAAGACGGTGTAGTATCGCAGCTGCATGGAAAGACAGAATATTCTTTCCGATAGATAAGCGGACAGTTGTGTGGTATACTATGTAATGAAAGAAGTTATAGAATTAGCAGAAATGAAAGCAGGAGTGATACTATATGTTAGTAAGAGCAGATAAAAAATGGGATTATGCGATCGGAATGATAAAAGTAGACGGGCTGGAGCCTACAGATGATATGAAGAAGCTCATCGAAAAAGAAAAAAAGGGTGAGATGTCCATGGAAGATGTACGAAAAGCTCTGGACCGAAAATACAAAATGAAGGAATAATATGATGAAAGATCCTTATTTATATCCAAATTCTGATGTGCTGAAGAATCTGACCGGTGTCCGGGATTCAGAAGAACTAAAAAATGTAGAGGCAGATTATACGCTGCTGCGTCTTTCAGAGATTGCAGAAGATGAATAGCCGGAGATATTCAACTTTCAAACCCTTTGTGAATTGCATTACCGCATTTTTCAGGATGTATATGATTGGGCAGGGAAGCCAAGGGTGATCAATATCGAAAAAGCGGAAGCAGTACTTGGCGATATTTCTGTTGTGTATTCAGACTGTTTTGATATTGCAAAAGACACAGAGAGGATCCTGACGAGAGCAAGTAACTATAAATGGAAACATGTTTCATTTGAAAACATCGTGGAAACATTCAGTAACTTCCTGGCAGAATTGTGGAAAGTGCATCCTTTCCGGGATGGGAATGTAACATTGAGATATTGTGAAAATGTGGCATAAACAGCGGCAAACTTCTTTTTACAATCTCTTATAAAATTGAATAACATATAATATATTAACGGGAACGCTAGAAATGGTGTTCCTTTTCTTATTCAGACGTTCAAAATTGAGCGTCTATTTTTTTACCCAAAATGAAAGGAGCATTTAAGAATGAAGAACATATTAAAACGAGTATGCACGCGATTTCTCGCATTGGCAACGGTAATTACTACCCTGCCGGCAACAACGGCTCATGCAGCGGAAAAACAATACTGGACAGAAAGTGCCGAGCGTGTCGGTATTATAGAACAGGTAATGAATGACGGTTCTATCAAGGCAACATTTAATGAGGGTTATATGAAAGTCGAGGGCGAAACTGCCTATTGTATCGACATCAACACGGCTTTCAAAAATGGCTACAAGACACGAGCAGACGCAAGTACGCGTATGAGTGCAGACCAAATTTCTGATGTGGCTTTATCTATTGAATATGTGAAACAGTATGCTAAAACACATCAGGAATTAAATTACAAACAAGTCTATTTATTAGAAATATTATGACGGTTTCTATGCAAAAGATAATCTTCCATCAGAGCCAACACGTACTTGGACAACAAGAACGGTTGAAGAAAAAGATATGCAAGGAAATGTTCATTACATCACAAAATTAGCGGACGCATACAAAGTATCCGGCGACGCGTTCTATATGCAGAATGGAAAGGCTGTTCTTCCTCTTGGAACATTGACTGTTGAGGAAGTGAAAAGTCCGTCAGGATATTTATTAGAGGGCGCTTATATGCAGGCAAAGCGTGTTGAAAATGACTATACCTTTATCGCAGATGTTTATCATACAAAGGAAGATATGATAAAGTGCGTCAGCCGTGAACATTTGAACCGTATCGAAAGTGGTAAGGTATCGCTGACCTTAGGAATGAAAGAAAAATTATTGATAGCCTTAGAAAAATTCAATCCTGATGAACCTTTGTTTCTCTTGTTTGATTATGTGCGTATTCGATTTCCGACAATGGATATAAAGCATATCATCAAAGATGTTTTAAGACTGAATATCCAGTATATGCTGCATGAGGATTGGGCGTATTTCAGTTACACGGAACAATACTATATCGGAGATGTCTTTGTTTATACTTCTGATGATGAAGAAAAAGGTGTTCTGTTGGAACTGAAAGGCAAAGGCTGTCGGCAGATGGAAAGTTATCTGCTTGCACAGGAGCGGAGTTGGTATGACTTTCTGATGGACTGTTTGGTTGAAGGCGGGATTATGAAACGCTTGGATTTGGCAATCAATGACAGAACCGGAATACTCAATATACCGGAACTGATTGAAAAGTGTAAAAATGATGAATGTGTTTCGGTATTTCGACACTTTCGCTTTTATGCTTCCGGCGAGATTTCCCATCAGCGAGAACGCAACCACAAAGAAATGGGAACGACCATGTATATCGGTTCTATGAAAAGTGAAGTGTACTTCTGTATTTATGAAAAGAACTATGAGCAGTACATCAAGGCGGGTGTTCCTTTAGAAGAAGCGCCT
>DXAL01000026.1 GCA_019117125.1 Candidatus Mediterraneibacter merdipullorum | reverse complement strand
TTGTGTGGACAGGGCATTTCGTGTCCCTCCTTTCGGTAATTGGTGGATGGGGTGGCGTTTTACCACCTCATTTTGGGCAGAAAAAAAGCAGGAGACCTTTTTCAGATTTCCTGCTCGGTGTGCCGCTGTGTAGGCGGCGGGTATTTAGTTGTAAAAGTTCGGGGCAAGTTGACCCGATGTGTTAATGACAATCTTAAGTTTATTATAATTTTTCTTTTATAATAGATTTTCTTGCGATTGACTTTACCAACAGCATCATAGGACGGCGTAATTCATCTTGAAAGCCTGGAATATCCATCATTTCTTGCGGCGGTTCTGCTTCTTCTACCACTTTAAGTTCAAAACTGTTATTCAATAACCCCATCATAATTTGCGTAAGTGTGTGGTGTTGCTTTACTACATCACATCCTAAAAAATGTGTTTTTCGCTCCCCTGAGAAAAAGTAATTGTCAATGGGCCAGTACTTTGGAGTTCCTACATCTGTATAAATCCAGTCTTGTCCAACTCCGGCAGTAAAAACGGGATGTTCAATATTAAAGAGAAATATTCCATCTGGTTTCAATGTTCTATGAATTTTTTGGAAGATAAGTTCTATATCTTCAATATAGTGCAATGCCAGATTTGAGATAACACAATCCCATGTATTCTCTGGGTATTCGTATTCATCTATTCCACAAACACGATACTCTATTTGTTCTCCTGCATTACGCTTTTTTGCTTCTTCAATCATCTTACTGCTTAAATCTATTCCCAATACATGCGCAGCTCCCTGTTCAGCCGCAAATTTGCAATGCCATCCATAACCACAACCTAAATCAAGAATCTTTTTTCCTTTGACCGAAGGAAATAACGGTTTCAATTGGTGCCATTCTCCGGCAGCACTTAGACCTTCTCGACTACGGGGCATTTTTGCATATTCGTCGAAAAAATTCTTATTGTCATATTCATTATTCATATCTAATATCCTCCGAAACTGAAATTGTTTTTATCTGTCAACCATTGTAATTTCTCCATAAGATTCCCTCTACCAGTTCATCTTTATTACTGCTTTCATTATACTTCATTACCTCCTGAAAATATGGCTTATAAAGCCCGCTTTTTACAGTCAACTTTATTGTCCTTTCCTGATTCTGCAATTCCAGTGTATAATCAGGTTGCGGAGTAATACTGTCATTAATTCTAATATGTAGAAATAGCCAAAAAATCAATCGTATTTTTTTACGATTGATTTTCTGACTGTTTTTAACCGTAAACCAGGAACAGAATCATCTTTCTGCTGATTTATTTGCGATTTTTCGCAAGTTTTGTTTGAGTTTCACATGGTCCTTTCATCCGCCTCTCCCTTATTTTCCCAGGACATCGTGTATTCTCTTTCCCCGGTATCTTCATCCATTTCTTCTGACCGGATGGAAAACCCCTCCCGTTGATAAAACATGACTGCCTGCACATTTTTCTGATACACTTTTAATGAAAGCGAGTCATACCGCTGTTTCACATATGTCACAAGCTGCGCGCCAATTCCCATGGAGCGGCACTTTTCGTCCACAAAAATCCCTGCAATATAGTTATCCGCCATGCCGATGAATCCTGTGATGCTCCCGTCCGTTTCCCAGACAAAAACTTTTGCCGCAGACAACGCTTCCTGTACTTCGTCAAAATGCGAGTGCCAGTATCCCTCCGGCACGAAAAAGTGCGCATCCTTATTTCCGGAAAGCCACAGCTTCATCACCTGCTCTGTATCTGATATCTGAAATTCCCGAATCATCTCTTTTCCCTCCTTCACCTATGTGAGACTCATTCCCTTCACCGGCGACGCAATACCGCAGACAAACGACGTGATACTGCAAGGAACAACGGATGTCAATGAACGACGGATTGACAATCTCTTCCCTGTTTTTTATAATACATCTGCTACATCTGAAGGATAGAAAGGGAGGACGTTCAATGAAAGCGATGCCGCAGATTTCCGAAGCGGAATTTGAAGTGATGAAGATAATATGGGACCATGCCCCAGTCAGCACCAGCGAGATTACATCCCGCCTGGTACAGACCACCGCCTGGAGCCCGAAGACCATACAGACGCTCGTCAAACGCCTGGTGAACAAGGGCGCCCTGACTTACGAAAAGCAGGGACGCGGCTTTGTATATACCCCTGTCATGGAGAAGTCCGCATATCTCCGGGAAATAACGGACCGGTTCCTGAAACGGTACTATGACGGAGACATCTCTGCCCTGCTGTCCCTCTATATGGAAGACGGCAGTATCTGCTCCGGTCTGAAATTCAGATAATCCCCGGAGACAAGCATATACCGGATGCCGTGGTGCATCCCCCTTATGCTGTCCCCATATCTTCTCTCGCCATGGCAGTGGGAATAGACAACGGCAGAGACGCCGTACTCTTCTGCGATTTCTGTGAATGGCGAAGATTCTTCCAGTATGTTCGTCGGCGGATAGTGCAGGAACATCACGAATTTCCGGTATCCGGCGTCTTCCGCCTTCTGAAAGGACCTGCGAAGCCGCGCCATCTCCCGCGCGACCAGCTTTTCGGCGCGGGCTTCTTTTTCCTCATCCCATCCGGTCACATTTCCCCATGGGTCCAGATAGAACGGTCCCTCAAAGGTAAATCCTTTCGTCCCCACAAGGGCATAGTCCTCATATGCAGCGAAATTATCCTGCAGGAAGAAAAGGCGGTCCCGGAAACGCTCGTTGAGCTGCTCCGTCTTTTTTGCGTCCCAGAACATGTCGTGGTTGCCGCGAAGAAGTATCTTCCGCCCCGGCAGCCGCTCGATGAAGGCAAGGTCTTCGGCGCACTCTTCCAGCTTTCTCCCCCAGGAATGGTCCCCGGTCAGCACAAGGGTATCCTCCGGCTTTACAATGCGGCTTACATATTTTTCTGTCTTTTTCACATGATTTTTCCAGACCCTGCCAAACACTTCCATGGATTTGTCCGTCTGGAAGGAAAGATGGAGGTCACCCATCGCATAGAGCGCCATCGTCTTCCTCCTTTCTTCCTGCATTCTCTCTGCAACAGACGTCGGTCTGCATGCTGTCTGTCCTGCGCATCAGGCGTCCGGCTGTTCTTCCTCCGGATTCCTCCCCCGCAGCCTCAGATAATAGAAGCGGAGCTTCCCGACAAGTATGGTCAGATACCGGAGCACCGGTTCTGTCGCGATGGCGAACACCACGAACAGCATGATGCATTCCATCGTCATCCCCGTTATGGCAAAGAGGTCGTTCAGGAAAATGCTGCAGAACAGCAGACCCACCGCGCATCCGCCCAGTATCGCCGCGCGTATCTTGTTCATGGGCGCACTGATTTTATACAGTATCATAAATCCGACGATAGCCAGGAGCATTGTCGCCGCTGTGGAGATATCCGTCGGCTCCACGTCAAAGGTGCGCCCGAAGATGACAAGGGCGCCCACTGCCAGCGCGTCTGTGATGGCTGCCGGAAGGGCTTTCAGGAACACATTCGTAAGGAAATGTCCCCGTATCCTGTTCTTGTTCGGCTCCAGCGCAAGGAAAAATGCGGGCACGCCGATGGTAAACATGCTGATGAGCGATATCTGGGAAGGCTCCAGCGGGTAGGTAAACATAAATACAACAGATATCAGGCTCAGCAGGAAGGAAAAGATATTCTTCACAAGGAACAGGCTGGCGGAGCGCTGGATATTGTTGACGACCCTGCGTCCCTCCAGCACGACCTGGGGCATGCAGGAGAAATCCGACTCCAGCAGGACAAGCTGGGATGCCTGCGCCGCCGCTTCGCTTCCGGAAGCCATGGCGATGCTGCAGTCCGCGTCTTTTAAGGCAAGGACGTCGTTGACGCCGTCCCCGGTCATCGCCACCGTATGTCCTGCTTCTTTCAGGATGCGCACGAACTTCCGCTTCTGGTTCGGCGTCACGCGGCCGAACACGGTATTTTCCAGCACTGCTTTCTGCAGTTCCCGGTCGGTCTTCAGTTCAGAGGCGTCGACATAACGGTCTGCATTGCGGATGCCGGCAGTCCTTGCCACATTGGACACGGTGACCGGATTGTCCCCGGAAATAACCTTGACTTCCACGCCTTGTTCCGCGAAATAGGAGAAGGTCTCTTTCGCCGCCTCGCGGATGGGATTTGCCAGCAGCACGAACCCGAGGGGTGTAATGCCGTGGGCGAGGGGTTTCCCGTCAATCTCCCCGTCGTAAGTGCCAAAGGCAAGGACCCGGGCGCCTGTGGACGCATGCTCTGTGATTTCTTCCGCGTATTCCCCGTAGTGTTCCTTTAAGACGAACTCCGGTGCACCCAGCACATAGGCGCCCTCTTCAAAAGTCACGCTGCTGTACTTGGTGGCGGAGGAGAAACCGGTCACAGACACCGGCTTTTTGCCGGAAGATACGGTGAAATGCTCTTTCACTGCAGCCATCGTGATATTGTCCTTTGTCATGGCGGCGGCGAAATCGCCGATAAGGGTGCCGAGGGGCGCCATCTCATCTGCGTCGTAGTCTCCGGTCGGTATCACATCCTGGACTTTCATGGTATTCTCGGTAATGGTCCCGGTCTTATCCACGCACAGCACATCCACGCGCGCCAGCGTCTCGATGCATTTCATATCGTGGAGCAGGACTTTCTTCTGCGCCAGGCGGATGGAGCTGACCGCCAGCGCCACGCTGGCAAGAAGGTAGAGTCCCTCCGGTATCATGCCGATGACGGCGGCCACCATGGAGGTGACGCTGTCCCGGAATCCGTCATGCTGGAAGAAAAACGCCTGGGCGAACAGCACGAGCCCGATGGGAATAATGGCGATGCCCACGCATTTTACCAGTTTGTCCAGGGAGCGTATCATCTCCGACTGTTCGCCGGACTGCATCTCTTTTGCCTGGAGCGTCAGCTTCGAGATATAGGAGTCCTCTCCCACCCGGTCCAGCCTTGCATGGCACTGCCCGGATACGATGAAGCTCCCGGACATCAGCTTGTCGCCCCGGTGTTTTGTTATCTCATCCGCTTCTCCTGTGAGCAGGGATTCATTGACCTGTACTTCTCCGGCGCTCACAACAGCGTCCGCGCACACCTGGTTCCCGGCTTTGAAGATGACAATGTCGTCCAGCACCAGGTCCTCGGCGTCAATCACAGATTTCTTCCCATCGCGCACCACCGTGGCATGGGGCGCGTTGAGCATGGTCAGCTTATCCAGCACCTGCTTTGCGCGGATTTCCTGCACGATTCCGATAAGGGTGTTGGCAACGATGACGAGCATGAATGCCAGGTCGCGGAAAGAGCCGACCAGGATGAGCAGGACAGCCAGTATCGTAAAAATAAGGTTGAAATAAGTAAACACGTTTTCGTGGATGATTTCTTTCGTCGTCTTGGACGGCGGCTCCACGGACCGGTTGTTCCAGCCGTGCAGGCGATGTTCCTGCACCTGCTGGCCTGTCAGTCCTTTCCGGTAATCCGGCTCATATCGTGTCGTCGGTATCCTTCTGTCCCGTTTTTCTGCAGTCTGTACTTCTTTTTTTCTCGACATAGTATTCCTTTTCTTCCTGGTCGTTCTTTTTTAAATGGTATCTTCTGTATGCTCCGGAATCTGCTTCTGCGTCAGTATCTGCATGAATTCCTCTCCGGTGATGGTCTCTTTCTCATACAGGTATTTTGCCAGCTCGTGGAGTTTCCCCTGGTTGTCTTTCAGAAGCCCCATGGCTTTCTCATAGGCTTCCCGGACCGTATCCACCACCATCCGGTCAATCTCTGCCGCTGTTTCCGGCGAACAGCTCAGGCTGCTGTCCCCGCCCAGGTAAGGATTTGCCTGGGTTTCCAGCGCCACCATCCCGAACCGGTCGCTCATGCCGTAGCGGGTAATCATCGTCCGCGCCAGCTTCGTCGCCTGCTCGATATCATTGGACGCCCCGGTCGTCACCGAGCCGAAGATAAGTTCCTCCGCACAGCGGCCGCCGGTCAGCGTGGCAATCTTGTTGGACAGTTCCTCCCGGGACATCAGGTTCCGCTCTTCGGAATCCACCTGCATGGTGTAGCCCAGCGCTCCGGATGTACGGGGGATGATGGTAATCTTTGTGACCGGCGCGGATTCGGTCTGCAGCGCCGCCACAAGCGCGTGCCCGATTTCATGATAGGACACGATGAGTTTCTCTTTTGATGAGAGCACCTGGTTCTTTTTCTGGTAGCCTGCAATCACGACCTCGATGCTCTCCTCCAGGTCGGACTGGGTGACGAACTTGCGGTTCTCGCGCACCGCTTTGAGCGCCGCCTCGTTGACCATATTGGCAAGCTCTGCTCCGGAAGCCCCGGAGGCAGCCCGGGCAATGGCGTTAAAGTCTACATCGTCGCCCAGCTTTATCTTCCTGGCGTGGACTTTGAGGATTTCTTCTCTTCCTTTCAGGTCCGGCAGTTCCACCGGAATCCTCCGGTCAAATCTTCCCGGGCGCAGCAGCGCCGGGTCCAGGGTATCCGGACGGTTGGTAGCTGCAAGTATCACGACGCCTTTTGACGCGTCGAAGCCGTCCATCTCCGTCAGGAGCTGGTTCAGCGTCTGTTCCCGCTCGTCATTTCCGGCAAATCCCTGGCTGTCCCTCTTCTTTCCAATCGTATCAATTTCATCGATGAACACGATGCAGGGCGCCTTTTCGTTCGCCTGTTTGAACAGGTCGCGGACTTTGGACGCACCCATTCCCACGAACATCTCCACGAATTCCGAACCGGAAATGGAAAAGAACGGGACTCCCGCTTCGCCTGCCACTGCTTTTGCCAGCAGGGTCTTTCCTGTCCCGGGCGGTCCCACGAGCAGGGCTCCCTTCGGGCAGATAGCTCCGATTTCCTGATATTTCTGCGGATTGTGGAGGAAGTCCACAATCTCGGTCAGCAGTTCCTTCGCCTCATCTTCCCCTGCCACATCCCGGAATGTAATGCCGGTTTCGGACTGCACGTATATCTTGGCGTTGCTCTTGCCGAACTGCATGAACGGTCCACCGTCCGAACCGCCTCCCATCTTCTTCATCAGCTGTCTGGATAAAAACTGCCCAAGGGCGATGAATATGACGATGGGCAGGACAAGGGACAGCAGCATGCTCAAAATCGGGTTCATCTGCTTCTCCGCCACCCTGCCGAACTCGCACCCGGCGTCTTTAAGCCGGTTTACCAGGTCCGGGTCCTCAAATTTGGTCGTCTCGTACTGCCGGGGCACCTCGCTCTTATCCGTAAAATAGATGGATTCGCCTTCCAGCTGAACTTTCGACACCTGCTTTTCATCCACCATGGTCAGGAAAGTGCCGTAATCGACCTCTTTGATCTGACTGCCCGTCATCATCGGGAAGACGAACAGATTAAAGAGGAGCAGCACCGCGAGCACGATGGCGTAATACACGATGAGCGGTTTCCTTGGTTTCTCTACTTTTTTCATACGGCTCTCCTTTCCTGATGATTCTTCTCATATCTGATATCTTCATCTGATATCTTTCATCCGGTATTTCTCATCCGATATCTTTTATCTGACGCTATTTTTTCTTCAGGGCGAGGCGGACTGCCTTCAGCACCTGTATGATGGGGATGTTCGCTGCGGCAAGCCCGTACACGGTAAAGAGCTGGGGCAGCGTCAGTGTCTGCACCTTGAACATATTGTGCAGCCCCGGTATCATGACAACGCCTGTGATAAGCACGATGCCGATGAGGAATGCGCCGATGAGGAATTTATTGTCCCCAATCTTTCTGGTAAATACCACCGGCCGGTCTGACTTGCAGTTGAAGCCGTGGAACAGACGCGCGGAGCACAGTGTGGCAAATGCCATAGTGCTTCCAAGCAGGGCGTTCTCCCCGTGATATCCAATCAGGAACGCAATCATGGTCGTCGCGCCGATGGACAGTCCTTCCGTCCCAATCTTCAGAAGGAACTCCCTTGTCAGGATGGACTCGTTCATCGGTCTGGGCTTCTCGTTCATCACGTCCTTTGAGCCCGGCTCCAGTCCGAGGGCGATTGCCGGAAGACTGTCTGTCAGCAGGTTGATGAACAGCAGGTGCACAGGCGCAAAAGGCACCGGAAGCGCCATAATGGATGCATAGAGCACCGCAAGGATTGCTCCGAAGTTTCCGGATAAGAGGAACTGGATGGACGCTTTGATATTCCGGTAGATATTCCTTCCGTTCTCCACAGCTTTTACGATGGTGGCGAAGTTGTCATCGGTCAGCACCATGGCCGCCGCATCTTTGGACACTTCGCTTCCTGTGATGCCCATTGCCACGCCGATGTCCGCCTGCTTGAGGGCAGGCGCGTCGTTGACGCCGTCACCGGTCATGGACACGATATTTCCCTTGTCCTGCCATGCCCGCACGATGCGTATCTTGTGTTCCGGCGATACGCGGGCGTACACGGAAATGCCTTCTACGAAGTCTTTGAGTTCTTCGTCGGACATTTTGTCGATCTCTGCGCCCTCACAGGCTTCGGATTCATTTTCCAGGATGCCGATGCGCTTTGCGATTGCCGCCGCCGTCACTTTGTGGTCGCCGGTAATCATGATGGGACGGATGCCTGCTCTCTTACACTCGGCAACCGCTGCTTTGGACTCTTCCCTCGGCGGGTCCATCATGGCGATGAGTCCGAGGAACGTCAGGTCATACTCGTCCTCCAGCGTCAGTTCTTCTTCGTCTGAGACGACTTTATATCCGAATGCCAGCACGCGGAGTCCTTCCCGCGAGAACTGCTGGTTCTGCTCCTCAATGTTCCTGCGGTCCTCTGCGGTCAGCGCGCGCACCTCATCCCGAATCTGTATCCGGGTCATCCGGTCGAGCAGAACGTCCACCGCGCCTTTGATGACCATGGTCGGGACGCCCTCCATCGTATGCTTCGTGGACATGAGCTTCCGGTCGCTGTCAAAGGGATTCTCACTCTCTCTCGGATATTTATGCCGTACCGCCTCCGGGTCCAGGCCCAGCCTGCTCCCCAGATTAATCAGGGCGGTCTCCGTCGGGTCGCCGATTTCCACGCCGTCAGTATTTTTGGAGTCATTGCAGAGCATGCTGCTGATAAGCAGGCGGCTCTGGGACGGGTCATTCAGGTCCACATCCGCCGCTTTCACACAAGTCTCATCCACATAGTAATCTTCCACCGTCATCTTGTTCTGGGTCAGAGTCCCGGTCTTGTCCGAACAGATGACAGAGACGCTGCCAAGACCTTCCACTGCCTGGAGCTTGCGCATGATGGCGTGCTCTCTTGCCATCTTCTGTGTGCCAAAAGACAGGACGATGGTAACGATGGAACTCAGCGCCTCCGGGATGGCAGCCACTGCAAGAGCCACCGCAAAGAGGAACGCATCGCCGATGTTGTCGCCGCGGAAGATGCTGATGCCGAACAGGATCGCGCAGAAAACAAGTATCAGGATGGACAGCTTCTGTCCGAACTGGTCCAGGTTAATCTGCAGCGGTGTCCGCTTCTCCGATGTGGTCTTTAAGAGGCTGGCAATCTTGCCCACCTCCGTCTCCATGCCGATGCCCGTCACCACGAAAGCGCCCCGTCCGTATGTGACGAAACTTCCGGAATATACCATATTCAGCCGGTCGCCCAGAGGGACTTCCTCTTCCTTTATCACATCCGTCGTCTTCTCCACGCCCAGGCTCTCGCCGGTCAGGGCGCTCTCATCCACCTTCAGGCTTGCGCACTCGGTCAGACGTCCGTCCGCCGGAATGTAGTCGCCCGCATCCAGCATCACAATGTCGCCCACTGTCACTTCCGAAGACGGTATCTGGACCACATTGCCGCAGCGGAGCACCTTTGCCTCCGGACCGGAGAGCTTCTTGAGGCTCGCAAGGGACTGTTCCGCCTTGATGGTCTGGACCGTCCCCAGTATGGCGTTCATGGTAATCACGATGAGGATGACAACCGCACTCTCCACATCGCCCATGAAGCCGGACGCAATGGCCGCGATGATAAGGATGATGACAAGGAAATCCTTGTACTGCTCAAGGAAAATCTGCAGTACGGTCTTCTTCTTGCCCTCCACCAGTTCATTCGGTCCGTATTTCTCCTGATGTTCCATAACCTGTTCTTCGGTGAGCGGCTCCAGGGAACCGTTGACCTGCATGATGGTCTGCTCACCGGTCAGCTGATAATAGTTTTTCATATCTTCCTCCTCAGACAACTGTATGGTGCAATAAAAAATGAGACTTCTATTGCACGACTTGTTATGTAATGCAATAAAAGTCTCACTGTTTAATCGCGATACGGACAGGTCTCCCTGTCGTACTGACGTCATCGCAAACGTTCTCAGGAACGCCAGTTACTCCCTTTTACCAAACCCACTATATAAGATTTCCCGGGGTCTGTCAATAAAATTCACATTTTTTTAAGAATCGCGATATCTTATACGATTCCCTGTGCTTCCATCGCGTTTACGACTTTCTCGAATCCTGCGATATTTGCTCCTACCACGTAGTTGCCCTTGAAGCCGTATCTCTCTGCTGCATCGGATGCATTGTGGCAGATATTTACCATGATGTCTTTGAGTTTTGCGTCCACTTCCTCGAATGTCCAGCTCAGGCGCTCGCTGTTCTGTGACATCTCAAGGGCAGATGTGGCAACACCGCCTGCGTTCGCCGCCTTGCCCGGTGCGAAGATGACGCCGTGCTCCTGAAGGTACTCGGTCGCCTCGATGGTCGTCGGCATGTTCGCGCCCTCTGCAACGACTTTGCATCCGTTCTCCACGAGCATCTTTGCATCCTCGAGGAGCAGTTCGTTCTGTGTCGCACACGGAAGCGCCACGTCCACTTTTACGGACCATACGCCTCTTCCCTCGTGATACTCGGAGTTCGGACGGTATTTCTTGTACTCGGTCAGTCTTGCACGGTTGACTTCCTTGATTTCTTTGAGCGCTGCGAGGTCGATGCCTTCTGCGTCATATACCCAGCCGTTGGAGTCGCTTACTGTAACGACTTTCGCGCCGAGCTGCTGTGCCTTCTCTGTCGCGTAGATGGCAACGTTTCCGGAACCGGATACTGCCACCGTCTTTCCTGCAAGCTCCATGCCGTTGAGTTTCATCAGCTCATCCGTGAAATACAGAAGTCCGTATCCTGTCGCCTCTGTACGAGCCAGGGAACCGCCGTAGGAAAGTCCTTTTCCTGTGAGCACACCTTCGTATACGCCGCGGATTCTCTTGTACTGTCCGAACATGTAGCCGATCTCTCTTGCGCCTGTTCCGATATCGCCTGCCGGAACGTCCGTATCAGCGCCGATGTGCTTGCACAGCTCTGTCATAAAGCTCTGGCAGAATGCCATGATTTCTCTGTCGGATTTTCCCTTCGGGTCGAAGTCGGAACCGCCTTTTCCGCCGCCAATCGGAAGCCCTGTCAGGGAGTTCTTGAAAATCTGCTCAAAGCCGAGGAATTTGATGATACCGAGGTTTACGGACGGATGGAGACGGAGACCTCCCTTGTACGGTCCGATCGCACTGTTGAACTGTACGCGGTATCCTGTATTTACATGGACCTGTCCCTTGTCGTCTACCCACGGTACACGGAATTTAAACTGTCTCTCAGGCTCTGTCAGTCTCTCAAGGAGCGCTTCTTTGCGGTACTTCTCTTCGTTTGCCTCGATGACCGGGCGGAGAGATTCGAGCACCTCTTTGACTGCCTGATGGAATTCCGGTTCTGCCGGATTTTTCTTTACGACAAGTTCAATCACTTCATCAACGTAAGACATCTTAAATTACCTCCTGAAATAAGAATCACGGGAAGAAAACCTGCCCGCGTGCCAGACATTTTTGCCTACGCGTCTATTTTAAAAGGAAAATGAATTATTGTCAATTAAAAATTTCAATATTTCGCAGTTTTATCGCATTATTTTGATAAATTTGCAGGAAACGGATGTCCATACTTCATTCTTTCTGTTTCACAGCATCACAGACCGGACAAAATCAGGATGACTTCCTGTGATAAAAAAAGGATGCCATCGAAATGACATCCTTTCACGTGCAATTCTTAGTTATATTTACGTTTTCTAGCAGCTTCAGATTTTTTCTTACGTCTTACGCTTGGCTTTTCATAGTGTTCTCTCTTGCGGATTTCCTGCTGAATGCCAGCTTTAGCACAGTTTCTTTTGAATCTGCGTAAAGCGCTGTCTAACGTCTCGTTTTCTTTCACGATTACATTTGACATAGTCTCACACCTTACCTCCCCTCCAGCCTTGTATTGTGCATAATACGACTGTTCGGGTATTTTCTTGCACTAACAAAGATTATATCATATTTTTCCGGTACGTCAACTGTTTTTCAGCGAAAACCGCCCAAAAACTGCGCTGTTTGCTGTAAAACCGCGAAAATACTGTACAGAAGCCCTATCCGAGCTGTCCGCCGAGCACTTCCGCCGCTTTTTCCAGCGCGTCCGGGATGCCCGCCGGGTTCTTTCCGCCTGCCTGGGCCATGTTCGGACGGCCGCCGCCGCCACCGCCGACGCATCCTGCGATGCCTTTGACCAGGTTTCCTGCATGGGCGCCCTGTTTCATGGCTCCGTCTGTAGCGGTCACCATAAGGCTGACTTTTCCGTCATTTGCAGATGCAAGGACCACGACTCCTTCCCCGAGTTTTTCCCGGAACTGGTCGCCCAGGTCCCTCAGACCGTTCATGTCGATGCCGTCAAGCTGTGCAGCCAGCAGTTTCACGCCTTTGACTTCCTTCACCTGGTCCATCACGTCCCCGGCGGCTTCCTGAGCCATTTTACTCTTCAGACTCTCCACCTCGCTGTGGAGGGATTTGTTCTCCGCCAGCAGATGCGTGATTTTATCAGACAGGTTCTCCGGCGTCGCCTTGAGCAGATGCGCAGCATGTTTCAGCGTTTCTTCCATCTGCGCATAATACTTCATCAGTCCGTCCGAGGTCAGCGCCTCGATTCGGCGCACGCCCGCAGCCACGCCGCTCTCGGAGATAATCTTAAATGCCATGATTTCCGATGTGTTCTTCACATGGGTTCCTCCGCAGAACTCAATGGAGAAGCCGCCCATGTCCACCACCCGGACGATGTCGCCGTATTTCTCGCCGAACAGGGCCTGCGCCCCGGTCTTCTTCGCCTCTTCGATGGGCATGTTCTTCACGGCCACATCCAGCCCTTCGGATATCTGCTCATTGACGATGTCTTCTACCTTCTTCAGTTCCTCCGGCGTCATTGCCGAGAAGTGGGTGAAGTCAAATCTCAGACGGTCCTCGTTAACGCTGGAGCCCGCCTGCTCCACATGTGTGCCGAGCACGGTCCTAAGCGCTTTCTGAAGCAGATGGGTGGCACTGTGGTTCCTTGCGGAGAGGGCGCGCTTCTTCCCATCCACGGCAAGCTGCACCGTATCGCCGACTTTGATCATGCCTTTCGTCATGACGCCGATATGCCCGATTTTTCCGCCCAGAAGCTTCACTGTATCCTCTACCCGGAATTCCCCTTCGCCGGTGCGGATGTATCCGGTATCCGCCTCCTGACCGCCGCTGGTCGCATAGAACGGCGTCTCCTGCACGAAGACTGTACCCTTCTGTCCTTCCGAGAGCGCATCGGTCAGCTCGTCTTCGGTTGTCAGCACGGTCACGCCGGACTCGAACGTCAGGTGCTCGTATCCCACAAAGGTGCTCGTCACACCCGGGTCGATGGACTCGTATACCGTCACGTCCGCGCCCATGTAGTTCGTCACTTCGCGGGCATCCCGCGCTTTCTTTCTCTGTACTTCCATGCATGCGTGGAATCCCTCTTCATCCACGCCGAGGGATTTCTCCTCCAGGATTTCCTTTGTCAGGTCCAGCGGGAAGCCATAAGTGTCATACAGGCGGAATGCATCTTCGCCGTTTAAGGTCTTCTCGCCCTTTGCCTCCATATCGGAGATGATATCCGAGAGGATGCCCAGCCCCTGGTCGATGGTCTTATTGAACTGCTCCTCTTCTTTTGTGATGACTTTGAGGATGAATTCCCGCTTCTCTTCCAGTTCCGGATATCCGTCTTTGGAGCCCTCGATGACATTCTCCGCCAGCTCCGGCAGGAATCCTTTGTGGATGCCCAGCAGCCTTCCGTGGCGGCATGCTCTTCTCAAAAGACGGCGGAGCACATATCCGCGTCCCTCGTTGGAGGGCATGATGCCGTCCGATATCATGAATGTGACCGAACGGATGTGGTCCGTGATAACGCGGATGGACACGTCATCCTGATATTCTTTTCCGTATTCTTTTCCCGCCAGGCGGCATACGTGGTCCCTGAGCGCTTTTATCGTATCCACATCAAAGATGGACTCCACGTCCTGCACCACGCTCGCCAGACGCTCCAGCCCCATGCCGGTATCGATGTTCTTCTGCTCCAGCTCGGAATAATGACCTTCCCCGTCATTGTCAAACTGGGTGAACACATCGTTCCATATCTCCATGTACCGGTCGCAGTCGCAGCCCACCGTGCAGTCCGGCTTCCCGCATCCGTATTTCTCGCCCCGGTCATAGTATACTTCCGAACAGGGACCGCACGGACCGGAGCCGTGCTCCCAGAAATTGTCCTCTTTGCCGAACTTGAAGATGCGCTCTGCCGGGATGCCGATTTTTTTATTCCATATCTCGAACGCCTCGTCATCGTCCACATAGACGGACGGATAGAGACGGTCCGCATCCAGTCCCACCACCTCGGTCAGGAACTCCCATGTCCATGTGATGGCTTCTTCTTTGAAATAGTCTCCGAAGGAGAAGTTCCCGAGCATCTCAAAGAATGTGCCGTGACGGGCGGTCTTTCCCACGTTCTCGATATCGCCGGTGCGGATGCACTTCTGGCAGGTCGTAACGCGCTTCCTGGGCGGAATCTCCTGCCCGGTAAAATATGGTTTTAACGGCGCCATCCCTGAATTGATGAGCAGCAAGCTCTTGTCATTGTGCGGCACCAGGGAAAAGCTTTTCATCGCCAGATGCCCCTTGCTCTCAAAGAACTCCAGGAACATTTTCCTCAACTGGTTTACTCCATATGGCTGCATGTTTCTAATCCTCCTCTTTCGCTCAAAAAGCCCGTAATTCTTAATCCCTGTGCATGGAGAAAGATGCCTCGTCGTAGTTGCTCAGGTTCTTGTAGATGCCACGGTCGTCCGCCTCTTTGATGAGCGCGTCCCTGGACTTTCTCGCCAGGTTCTGGTCCTTGTAGGAGCTGGGACCGCCCACGCATCCGCCGTCGCACGCCATGCCTTCGATGAAGTCTTCCGGAAGGCGTCCGACTTTCATGAGCAGGAGCGCTTTCTTACACTCTGCCGCTCCGTTCGCCTTGTATACTTTCACGTCGATGTCGCTTCCGGACTCCTTCAGGCTTTCCTGTACCGCCGCAGCGACGCCGCCGGAATTGCCGAACCGCTTTCCGAATACGGACGCCTCCTGATAGGTGTTCTCCACCGGCTCCAGGGTGACGCCTTTCGCGCGCATCATGGCGCGGATCTCACTGTATGTCATGGCATAGTCCGCATTGCCCTCAATCTGCTGGTCTACGATTTCCGACTTCTTGGCAAGGCACGGTCCGATAAATACGGTCACGGCTTCCGGGTCCTTTGCCTTTATCATGCGGGAGACCGCACACATCGGGGAAACCGTCGTGGACACCCGGTCGCTCAGCTCCGGATAGTGCTTGCGCACCATGTTCACAAAGCCCGGGCAGCAGGAGGTCACTTTCTTCTCTCCCTGCTCGTGCGCCTCGCGCCATTCCTCCGCCTCGTACTTCGCCGTCAGGTCTCCGCCCAGTCCGACTTCCACAAATTCCGTAAAGCCCAGTTCCTTCATGGCCTTTCTCCAGCTTGCCATGGTGATGTCCGGTCCGAACTGTCCCTCGGTGGCCGGAGCGAGCATAGCGTACACATGCCTGCCTGAGTTGATGGCGTTGATAACCGGCACGATCCAGGTCTTGGAGCCGATGGCGCCGAAGGGGCAGCTGTGGATGCACTTGCCGCAGCGGATGCATTTCTCTTCATCAATCACGGAGATGCCGTACTCGTCATAGGAGATGGCGTCCACCGGACAGCTGAACTTACACGGTCTCTGGAGATGGGCGATGGCGTTGTACGGACAGGCGTCCGCGCATTTGCCGCACTCCTTGCACTTTGACGGGTCGATATGGGAACGCAGGCGTCCCGCCTCGATGGCTCCGAAATTGCAGGCGTTGATGCACGCCTTGCCGAGACAGTTCTGGCAGTTCTCCGTAACCGTGTAGCTGGAGATGGGGCAGTCCTCACATGCGGAGCTGATAACCTGGATGATGTTTCCGTCATCTGTCGTTCCCGGGGCTTTCCCTTCCGCCAGTCTCACTCTCTGCCGGATGATTTCCCGCTCTTTATAAATGCAGCAGCGGAACTGGGGCGTCGGTCCGGGAATCAGCTTGAATGCGATTTCATCCTTGCGCTCTTCAAGCTCGCCTGCAAAAGCAAGCCTTGCCACTTCTTCCAGCACTGCATGTTTAATCTTGATTACATTTGCGTCTGCGTACCTCAAAACTTATTTCCTCCATAACAATGAACTTGAATCTTCTACCTCACTAATATATCATGAGTCCCCTGTTTTTCCCAGTCATTTTTTTAACAAAGTCTGTATAAAATACAGAACAATACATGCGCTGAGCGCTCCCGGTCACACCCGGAAGACTTCCTGGGCATAGCGCACGGACTGCATGGCGTCCTTCCCGTAGAAATCCGCCCCGATCATGTCCGCGTAGTCCTGGTTTAAGACAGCGCCTCCCACCATCACCCGGCATCCGGGCGCCTGTTCCCGGAGCATGCGGATTGTCTCTTCCATACTCACAACCGTGGTCGTCATCAGGGCGCTCAGTCCCACCAGCCGGATATCCTTTTCCTTCACCGCATCCACGATGTCCTCCGGCGGGACATCCTTACCCAGGTCCAGCACATCGAAGCTGTAGTTCTCAAGCAGGACTTTCACGATGTTCTTCCCGATGTCGTGGATGTCTCCTTTCACGGTCGCCAGGAGGACGGTGCCCGCTTTTTCCTGCACGCGGTCCCCTGCAGCCATCTGCTCTTTTAAGACCGCGAACGCGCTCTTTGCCGCCTCCGCACTCATCAGGAGCTGGGGCAGGAACACCGTGCCCTGCTCGAATCCCACGCCCACATGGTCCAGCGCCGGTATCAGTTCCGAGTCAATGACGGCAAGGGGCTCCTGGTCTCTGAGCATCTCCCGTGTCCGGATGGCCGCGTCCTCCCGCAGTCCTTTTTCAATGCATTCCCTGAGGCTGACCTGCTGTGAGCAGGCTGCGCCCGTCCCTGCCGCAGATGTGCCGCCTGCGCGCTCTCCTGTCCAGGAAGCGCCGGCGTCCGCGTCGGGACCATCGGACGGGGCAGTGTTCCCGAACCGTTCAATATAGTTCCCGCAGTTTGCATCCAGGGCCATCAGCGCGTGATAGGCATACCAGGCGCGCATCATGTCTTCCGAGGCGGGATTGATGATGCCCGCGCTCAGCCCGTTCATCATCGCCATCGTATAGAAGGCAGCGTTGATGACCGGACGCCGTGGCAGTCCGAAGGAGATATTGGATACGCCCAGGACCGTATTTACCCCCACCTCCTCCCGGAGCCTCTTCAGAGTTTCCAGCGTAACCTTCGCGCCCTCCGGTTCGGAGCTGATGGTCATTGCCAGGGCGTCGATGACGATGTCCTTCTTTTTGATTCCATACTTTGCGGCTTCACGGATGATGTTTTCCGCAATGCGGATGCGTCCGTCTGCATCTGCGGGAATCCCGTCCTCATCCAGCGTCAGCCCGATGACCACGCCTCCGTATCTGCGTATCAGCGGAAAGACACTGTCCATCGACTCCTGCTTCCCGCTGACCGAATTCACCATTGCCTTGCCGTTATATATCCGCAGCGCCGCTTCCATGGCGGAGGCATCCACGGTATCAATCTGGAGGGGAAGACTCGTCACGCTCTGGAGTTCCTGCACGACCTCTTTCATAAGCTTTGGTTCGTCGATATCCGGAAGTCCCACATTGACATCCAGGATGTGGGCGCCCCGATCCTGCTGGGTGATGCCCTCTCTTAAGAGATAATCCAGGTCATGTTCTTTGAGCGCCTGTTTCAGCCGCTTCTTCCCGGTCGGGTTGATGCGCTCCCCGATGATTTTGGAACCGGTTCCGAGAAAGACGCTCTGTCCGTAGGAAGAGACGACCGTATATTCCTTCTCCGTCACCGGGACCGGGGACATCCCCCTGCACGCTTCCGTCATCCGCCGGATATGCTCCGGCGTAGTCCCGCAGCATCCGCCGATGACGCATGCGCCTGTCTCTGCGATTTCCCGCATCTGCTGTGCAAATCCTTCCGGCGTCACATCATAACAGGTCCTGCCGTCCCGCTGCACGGGGAGGCCGGCATTGGGCTTTACGATGACCGGGAGGGACGAGTACTTCAGATATTCCTTTAAAAGGGGCATCATCTGTTCCGGACCCATCCCGCAGTTGATGCCGATGGCGTCGGCTCCAAGCCCTTCCAGGAGCGCCACCACCGACGGCACGTCCGCCCCGGTCAGCAGCTTCCCTCTCCCGTCATAAATCGCCGTTGCAAAGACCGGAAGGGACGTATGTTCCTTCGCCGCCAGCACGGCCGCTTTCAGCTCGTATGTATCGCTCATCGTCTCGATGTGGATGAGGTCGGCTCCCGCCTCTTCCCCCCAGACCATGACCTGGCGGAACGCCTCGTACGCTTCCTCGAATCCCAGATCGCCCATAGGGGCGAGGAGCTTTCCGGTGGGTCCGATGTCCAGCGCCGTGTAGACGCGGCGGCACGTCCCGCTGCCCGTCCCGCTGTCTGCCCCGGCGTCCGTTCTGTCTTCTGCCCCGCATGTCCCGGCGATGGCTTCCTTTACGTGGGATACCGCCGTCCGGACGATTTCTTCCAGGGAGCAGGCATCATCGTGGAACTTCAGGGCGTTCGCCCCGAAGGTGTTCGTCAGGATGATGTCGCTGCCCGCCTCGATATAGCTGCGGTGTATCTCCTGTATCACATCCGGGCGGGTGATGTTCCATGTCTCGGGAAGTTCCCCCGGAGCAAGCCCTTTTGCCTGGAGCAGCGTCCCCATTCCTCCGTCAAAAAAGAGCAGTTCTTTTCCAAGTCGTTCTCTTATCATAAGTCTTCCTTTCCTGTCCCGGAGTCATCTCCGGTACGCACAGTCTGTCTTCCCGCACGCCTCGCATCCGGCTGTCGGGCAGTTCTTCCGAAAAGGCCCTGCCCCGATTACCGCGGTCACGGATTTGGACGGCGTCATCATATACCCTTCCGTCAGGGTGAGCCCGATGGTCTTTGCACAGTCCAGCACCTGCATGATCGGCTCCTGATACCGGATGTCGAAATCTCCGTACCCCGGGCTGAACCGCGGGCGCAGGAAGAGCCCTTCCTTTTCCAGTTCGTTTCCCGCTTCCGCCTGGACACGGTCGCAGTATTCTTCCAGGAGAACTGCCGCGCACGCCTGCAGGATGACAGCCCGGCTCATATCGACGACAGACGTCCTCTTGATCAGCCGGTCCACGCCAATCCCAAGGGTGGCGCCGAACACGACCAGTTTCACGCACCCTCTCAGGTTGTTCCCCAGGTTCCTGCTCGTAATCTCAAGGGGGCCTGCTTTTATCCTGCCCTCCGCTTTCTGTTCCATACCAAAAACGCGGCAGATGGATTTCGGCTCTGCTGTTTCCTCAAGCTGTCGGTAAGCTTCCCGGATGATCCCGCAGGTCCTCTCATCTGCCGTATTTTTTCCATATCCCAGATAACGGACGGCTTCTCTTAACCGTCTCTCCATTTTCAATCCCGCCTATGCCCTGACAATATCCGACAGGTTCGCCATGATTGCCTGCGCCACTTCCGGTTTGTTCATGGAATAGATGTGGATGTTGCGCACGCCGTTTGCCAGAAGGTCGATAATCTGGTCCGTGGCATATGCAATGCCCGCCTGCTTCATCGCTGCCGGGGAATCCCCGAACCGGTCGAGGATGGAGAGGAACCTGCGCGGGAACACGGTCCCTGAGAGTTCCTGGCTCCTCTTCATCTGCGTCGCGCTGGTGATGGGCATGATGCCCGGCAGGACCGGGACTGTGATGCCCGCCTCGCGGATGCGGTACAGGAAATTGTAGTGGATGTCATTGTCAAAAAACATCTGCGTCGTGAGGAAGTCTACCCCGCAGTCCACCTTCTGTTTCAGATAGCGGATGTCGTCCGCCTTGTGTTCATTCTCCACATGACCTTCCGGATAGCACGCCGCGCCGATGCAGAAATCTCCATGCTTCTTAATCTCTGTCACAAGCTCGTACGCATACCGGAACCGGTCCGCATCGGGGAACGCCATCCCCTCGGGGATATCGCCGCGCAGGGCAAGGATGTTCTCGATGCCGAGCTCCTTTAAATCTGCGATGACCCTGCGCACCTCCTCCTTTGTGGAAGATGCGCATGTGAGGTGGGCGAGGCTCTCCACACGCAGGTCGTGCCTGATGTGCGCCGCGATGCGCGCCGTGTTCTTGCTGGTCCCACCGCCTGCGCCGTATGTGACGCTGATAAAGGCGGGGGAGAGTCCTGCTATCTCATCCGCCGCAGCAATGACTTTGTCATATCCCTCGTCTGTCTTGGGAGGGAATATCTCAAACGAGATATGTATCCTGTCTTCATTCAGTCTGTCGATTATCTTCATCCGGTATTCTTATCTCCTGTCTTCTTCCGTCTACTCGCCGATGAGCCCTTTGTAGAGCTCCTCATAGTGCTTCGCCGAAGTCTTCCATGAGAAGTCCTGTGCCATGGCGCGCTCTACGATTTTATTCCAGTCTCTCTTCTTGTCATAGAAGATGCGCTCTGCGTAGCGCACCGTGCCGAGCATCTCATGCGCGTTGTAATTGCAGAAGCTGAACCCGGTGCCGGTCTTCTCATATTCGTTGTAAGCCTCCACCGTATCCTTCAGACCGCCGGTCTCGCGGACAATGGGAATCGTCCCGTAGCGCAGGCTCATGAGCTGGCTCAGCCCGCACGGCTCGAACAGCGACGGCATGAGGAATGCATCGCATGACGCATAGATGCGGTGGGAAAGCTCATCGGAATAATAGATGTTCGCAGAGACCTTCCCCGAATATTTCCATGCGAAATGGCGGAACATGTTCTCGTACTTCACATCACCCGTGCCGAGCACCACGATCTGGACCGCATCCTGGCACAGTTCATCCATCACATAGTCCACCAGGTCAAATCCTTTCTGGTCGGTCAGACGGGAGACCATGCCGATGAGCATGACCTTCGGGTCCTTCTCCAGTCCCAGTTCCTCCTGGAGGGATGTCTTGTTGACCGGTTTGTACTTCCGGAAATCTTCGATGGAGAAGTTCTTTGCGATACGATGGTCCGTCGCCGGATTCCAGTCGTCGTAGTCCAGCCCGTTCACGATGCCGCACAGGTCGCCGGACCTTGCGGACATCAGACCGTCGAGCCCTTCGCCGTAGAACGGCGTCTTAATCTCGTCCGCATAGCTGGAGCTGACCGTGGTGACTTTATCCGCATAGACAATGCCGCCCTTGAGCAGATTGGCGTCTTTGTACGCCTCCATCTTGTCCGGCACGAAATAGTATTCCGGCAGCCCTGTGATGCCGCGCACGGTCTTTGTATCCCACACGCCCTGGAATTTCAGATTATGTATCGTCATGACCGTGCGTATCCCGCGGTAGTACTCTCCGAGATAGCGGAAGTTGTCCAGATAAACCGGGATCAGTCCGGTCTGCCAGTCGTGGCAGTGTATCAGATCCGGGCGGAACCCGATGACCGGAAGGATGCTTAAGACCGCCTTTGAGAAAAAGGCGAACTTCTCGATATTCCACTTCGGGTCTCCGTCATAGGGTGCGAAGCCGCTGAAGTAATGTTCGTTGTCGATAAAATAAAACGTAATGTCGTTTAAGACCGTCTTCATGACGCCCACATACTGGTCCTGTCCCGCGATATCCATATAGAAATGCGTCACATATTCCAGCCGGTCTTTCCACTCCTGCTTCATGCACGTGTACTTCGGAAGGACGACGCGCACATCGTATCTCTGTCTGTCAAACTCTTTCGGAAGGGAACCTGCAACATCTGCAAGACCTCCGGTCTTGATAAAAGGAACACACTCAGACGCAGCAAACAAAATGTTTTTCATATTACGATCCTCCATTTTCTGCCTTTCTCACGGCGAAATGCATTTATTACTTGCTATTATAACCCATTCGCCGGATAATGCAAAGGATTTTATCGCTTTACCCTGATATAATTCCCCTCACTCCTTCTGCCGGTATTCCAGCTGAATCGTGTCTGCGATGAGCGCGATGAACTCCGAATTCGTCGGCTTTCCCTTGCCGGTGCTGACTGTGTACCCGAAGAGTTCGTCCAGCGTGTCCAGCTTGCCCCGGCTCCACGCCACCTCGATGGCGTGCCGTATGGCCCGTTCCACACGGCTTGAAGTCGTCTGATACTTCTTCGCCACCGTAGGGTAGAGTATCTTGGTGATGGCATTGAGCACGTCCATGTCGTTGACCGCCATGATGATGGCGTCCCTCAGATAGTGATAGCCTTTGATGTGGGCGGGGATGCCAATCTCGTGGAGCATGTTGGTCACACGATTCTCCAGGTTCGTCCCTCTGGCGGCATCCTTCGCCGTATTTCTCTCGTTTTTTCTGTCACTGCTCCCGGTGGACAGATTCCTTACGGACTTTATCCGGTCCAGCAGCATATCGTTGCTGAACGGCTTCATGACATAGTAATTCGCGCCTTTTTCAAAAGCGTCTTCCGTAATCTTTTCCTGACCGACCGCCGTTATCACGATGAAATACGGACGTTTGTTGACAAAATGGTCCCGGCTGACCTTCTCCATCACTGTCAATCCATCCATTTTCGGCATGATAAGGTCGAGAAGAACGACATCCGGCTGTCTTTCCCTGATTATCTGACACATCTCCTCGCCGTTTTTTGCCTTTCCGACCAGGTCCAGCTCCTTGTCCGTGCTGATGAGGTCGGTCAGCACATCGAGTATCTTCTGATTGTCATCGGCGATGGCCACACTCAAATGCTCCATACTCTTCTCTCCTTCAGGTACATCAAGAAATCTCTTCCTGAAACGCCACGGGCTTATTATATCTGTGCAAAATTGCAGAATCAAGGAGATTTTGTAGCTCTAATTCGACATTCTTTTCGACAGTCAGGAGGATTCAGCATATTTCAGCATATTCTCTATAAAGATGCCATACCCCTTTGTCGAATCCTGCACGAACACATGCGTCACCGCGCCGATGAGCTTCCCGTCCTGGAGGATGGGGCTTCCGCTCATCCCCTGTATGATGCCGCCTGTTTTTTCCAGCAGTTCATCGTCTGTAATCTCGATGACCAGCCCCTTGTTTATCTCGGCGGCGTCCGTGTCGATCTCTGTCACCCGAATATCGTATTCCTCCGTCCTGCCGTCGATATAGCAGCGTATCTTTGCCGGTCCTTCGGTAATCTCGTCTTTTGACGCGGTCTCGACAGGTATCTGCTCCGTAAAAAGTTCGTCGATACGCTCAATGGTCCCGTAGATGCCCGCCTCGGTGTTTGTGTCGATGGTGCCCAGGACATTGTACCGGTTGTACACGATGATGCCCTCCATCGTTCCCGGAGAGCCGCTGGTCCCCTTTGTGATATCCCGGATGCTCGTGCGGTACACCCTTCCGGAATCAATGGACATCAGACCGCTCGTATCGATATCGTGTATCCCGTGCCCCAGCGCGCCGAAGCGGCTCTCCTTTGTGAGAAATGTCACGGTGCCAAGCCCCTGTACGTTGTCCCGCACCCAGATGCCGAGCCGGTACTGACCCGATTCATCTTCCACGGGACGGACCGTCACATCCCGGGAGCTGCCGTCCCGGCGCACGGTCAGGACCACGTCGCTGTCCCGGATATCCCGGACCCGCTCAAGAAGGTCCGTCTTCCCTGAAATCTCCCTGTGTCCCACTGCCGTGATATAATCGCCCGCCTGCACCAGTCCTGCCGTAGGCTCGTACTCCTTTCCGTCCGCACACCGGATTTCCTCTGTGTCCAGCACCATGACCCCGTCTGTCTCCATATAGATGCCCACCGGCATGCCGCCCAGCAGCACGGTGTCGTCCCCGGAGAGCGCCCCCGCCTCCGTCTCTTCGGACGCATGCCCTGTGCTCCGGGCATCCGGGGGAGAAAAAAGCACAGCGCCAAACGTGAGGACCAGACAGAACGCAAGGCATCTGGACCTGTATTTCCGGCTTACCTTCATAGCTTCACATCCTTTCACAGCGCCGGCTGCAACTGCCAAAAATAAAACGGATACCCTGGGGTACCCGTTTTTAGTATATGTGGTTTCCTGCTTTTCAGTCTGGTATTATCTATCACTCTCTGCCAGTTCTTTCATCTCCCTGGCGCTCCTGCGGATGGACTCCGTCACTTTCGAGCCGCCCAGAAGCCGGGAAAGCTCGCCGATGGACGCCTCTTTGTCCAGCCGCTCAATCTTCGTCCGGACCGTATCCTCATCCACACCTTTTTCAATCAGGAAATGGACGTCCGCCGCCGCTGCAATCTGGGGCAGATGGGTGATGCAGATGACCTGGCGGCTGCCCGCGATGCGCCGGAGCTTTGCCCCCACTTTCTCTGCGGTGATGCCGGATATCCCGGCGTCTATCTCATCGAAAATGAGCGTGGGTGTGTCCTCCTCATCCGCCAGCACGGTCTTGATTGCCAGCATAATGCGGGAAAGCTCACCTCCGGATGCGATTTCCGAAAGCCCCTTCATGGGCTCGCCGGGATTGACGGAGAGATAGAACTCCCCCTCATCTTTTCCGTTCGCCCCGGGCTTTCCGGTGTCCGTGACGCGCATTTCAAACCGGGTGTCCAGAAAATTAAGGTCCGACATCTGGGCGCGTATCTCTTCGGAAAAGACAGCCGCGTATTTCACCCGGAGCCGGTGCAGTTCCTCCGATATCTTCTGTACTTTTTCCAATTCTGCCGCTTTCTTTTTTTCCAGTTCGCCGATATAGGAATCATAATCCTTAAGCTCTTCTATTCTCTGCCGTTTCTTCTCTGCGTATGCCTGGATATCGCTGATGGTTTTTCCATATTTTGCCTTCAAATGGTTCAGAAGGTCCAGCCGCTCTTCGGTCTCTGCGAACTCTTCCTCCGAAAATTCAAAGCTCCCGGCATACTCGGAGAGCTCCCGGTTGAAATCATTGAGCAGGCTGTCCACATCCATGAGCTGTCCGTACAGTTCTTCTCCCTTTTCATCGAACCCGGACGCCTCCTGCAGGGCGCGCAGGGCGCGGCTTAAACAGTCGCTGGCATTTGCCCCTGCATCCTGCGCTGTGTACTGATACGTCTCAGCCACCGCCCGGGTGATGTTCCGGCTCTCCGTCATCCTGCGGTAGCGCGCTTCCAGTTCCTCATCCTCTCCCGGGACGAGCGCTGCTTTTTCAATCTCGTCCGCCTCGAATTCCGCAAGGGAAAGTTCCCTTTGCCTCGCCTCCTCGTCCATGGACGCATCTGCAAGCCGTGCGCTCACCTCCCGGTAGGCTCCGTATGCCTGCGCCATCTCTGCCTTCACCGCGTTCACCGGCTCCCCGACATAGAGGTCCAGGAGAGCGAGGTGGTTCCTGCGGTCCAGAAGGGTCTGGCTGTCATGCTGCCCGTGGATGTCAATGAGAAGGGAGGCTGCCGCTTTCAGCGCAGCCATGGTCACAGTCTCCCCGTTGATGCGGCTGACACTCCGCCCGTCCGTCAGCCTGCGGCTTAAGGTGACGCATCCGTCTTCCGGAAAGATGTCCATCTTCCGGAGCTTTTCCCGTATCTTCTCATCCGCAACGGAAAAGGTCAGCTCCACCAGTCCGCTGGAAGCGCCGCTGCGCAGCATGTCCGCGCTGTACCTTGCGCCCAGGGCCAGCGCCACGGAGCCCATGAGGATGGACTTGCCCGCTCCGGTCTCGCCGGTGAGGATATTGAGTCCCGGACCGAAATCCACTTCCGTCTCATCGATGAGGGCGAGATTTTTCACGTGAAGATTCTCTAACATGTCCGCACCTACATTCCCTTTGAAACAATCTTCCGTATCTTCTCCATCACCACAGCGGTATCCTCCGCCGTGCGGATGGCGCACATGATGGTGTCGTCGCCTGCGATGCAGCCTGCGACTTCGTTCCAGTTCATGGCGTCCACAGCCGCCGCCACAGCCATCGCCATGCCGGAGACCGTCTTTATCACCAGGATGTTCTGCGCCTGCTCCATCGAGATATAGCCGTCCCGGAGCACGCGGATGTACTTCTCGTTCATCCCCGGCTCGTCCTGCCGGTGGATAACGTACTTCTGCCTGCCCCCGCTGACGGATATCTTGGTGAGCTTTAAGTCCCGGATATCCCGGGACACCGTCGCCTGGGTCACCTTGAACCCGGCGCGGTTTAAGTATTCCGCCAGTTCCTCCTGGGTCTCGATATCGTACCGGCTGATAAGTTCAATGATTTTTGCGTGTCGGCTGACTTTCATAGCTCTTAATTTCCTTTCATTTTCTCGCTCATCGTCTTTATGAAGCTCTCCTGGCGTATCTTGATGAGCTGGGCGGTCCGGTCGGATTTCCGGATGCGCACCCGGTCCCCGGTGATGAGCGTCGTCTGCTCCGCCCCGTCAAAGCAGAGGGAGACCTGTTCCTGCCGCCCGTAGCGTCCCTCGCATATCTCGACGTCAATGATGTCGTCCGCAGACAGGATGACGCTGCTCGTATTCAGGGCATGGCAGCAGATGGGCGTTATCACGATGAGCTCCGCCGTGGGCTCCACCACCGGTCCGCCCGCCGAGAGGTTGTATCCCGTGCTCCCTGTGGGGGTGGACACGATGACGCCGTCCGCGTGGTACGTGTTCAGAAGGGTCCCGTTGACAAAGATGTTGAAGCTCACGATGCGGACCTTGCCCTCCCTGGCAAATACGATGTCGTTCACAGCGTTCACGCGGCAGCATTTGTGGAAAGCCCCTTCCAGCATCATCCGGCTCTCAATCTCCGGACGGCTGGAAAAGAGATGCTCCACCGCCTCCCGGAAGTCTTTGAGCTCAACGTCCGTCAGGAATCCGAGGGTGCCCAGGTTGATGCCAAGGAGCGGGAGAGTCCGATCGCCCAGGTCACGCACCGCCCGTATCAGGGTGCCGTCCCCGCCCAGCACGAGCCCGCACTCGATATCCTCCGGGATCGTCCCGGGGATGATGTGCCCTTCTTCATCCTTCTCGGAGATGTAGCACCTGCGCCCTCTGCTCTCGATATAGTCTTTTATCTCGTTCGTGACCACATAGTCTTTATCTTTCAGCTTATTCGTTATGATGTAAAAAACGTCCATCGCTCACCTCGTAACGTCTCATTTTCGCAGCGTCTTTTTTCACGGCGTGTCATTTTGCAAGTGTGTCAAAGGCTCTGTCCACCACGGATGTCGGGTCGGGCAGCCGGCTGCTCCCCGGTATGTCCGCGCATTTCTTCAGATGGATGAGATACTCGATATTTCCTTCCGGCCCCCGTATCGGCGAGAAATCCAGCTCGCACAGGTCGAACCCCACGGACATGGCGTAGTCCGCCACTTTCTGTATGACCTCGACGTGGGTGCTCTTCTCGCGCACCACGCCCTTCTTCCCGACTTTCTCCCGTCCAGCCTCAAACTGGGGCTTAATCAGGGCGACAATCTCGCCGTCCTCTTTTAAATACGCCCGGATGGGCGCCAGGACTTTTGTCAGTGAGATAAACGAGACGTCAATGGAAGAAAAATCCACCGGCTCGCCGATGTCTTCCGGCGTCACATACCGGATATTCGTCTTCTCCATGCAGACGACCCTGGGGTCATTGCGCAGCTTCCAGTCCAGCTGTCCGCGCCCCACGTCGATGGCATAGACTTTCCTTGCGCCGTTCTGGAGCATGCAGTCCGTAAAGCCGCCGGTGGACGAGCCCACATCGGTACACACCTTGTCCGCCACATCCACGTCAAAGCAGGCAAGGGCTTTTTCCAGCTTCAGCCCGCCCCTGCTCACATAGGGAAGGGCGTGTCCCCGCACTTCAATCTGCACTTCTTCCGGGAAGGTGCTCCCCGCCTTGTCTTCCCTCTGTCCGTCTACGAACACATTTCCCGCCATGATGACGGCTTTCGCTTTTTCCCGGGACTCTGCCAGGTTTCGTCTGACGAGCAGTACGTCCAGTCGTTCTTTCATCGTTCCTCCCTCTTCTCTTCCGTGAGCGCGGCGTATGCGGATGTGACGCGCTCCAGGATGGTTCCCGGTTCCAGTCCCAGCTCTCTGCGCAGGATGTCCACGTTCCCGTGCTCCACATAGTCGTCCGGAATGCCGTTGATGCACACACGGACGCCCAGTCCCTGCCGGGAGACAAACTCCAGCACCTGTTCCCCGAATCCTCCTGCCACCACATTTTCCTCAATGGTCACAAAGAGGCGGTGGTCCTGTGCAAGCTCTGTCAGAAGCCCGGTATCAAGAGGTTTTACAAACCGGGCATTGACAAGGGTGCACCGGTATCCTTCTTCTTTCAGCTTCCGGCGCACCTGGTCTGCCGTCTCCGCCATATGTCCCACGAAGATGACGGCGATCTCCTCTTCCCGATAGAGCACTTCGCTCTTTGCGTATTCCACCGGCGCGCGGAAATCGCGCATCCCTTCGTAGGCGCTGCCCCTGGGGTAGCGGATGGCGATGGGGTACGGGAAATCCACGGCAAAGCGAAGCATGTCCGCCATCTCCCACCGGTTTTTCGGCGAGACCACAGTCAGGTTCGGTATCGTGGACAGGAAGGACAGGTCGAAGACGCCCTGATGGGTCTCCCCGTCATTTCCCACCAGCCCGGCGCGGTCCACCGCGATAACGACCGGGAGGTTCTGCAGACAGACGTCGTGGAGCGTCTGGTCATAAGCGCGCTGCAGGAACGAGGAATAGACGGCGAACACCGGCTTCATCCCCCCTGCCGCCAGCCCTGCGGCAAAGGTCATGGCGTGCTCCTCCGCGATGCCCACGTCAAAAAACCTGCGGGGGAAATATTTCCGGAACGGAGCCAGTCCGGTACCGTCCGCCATGGCCGCTGTAATAGCCGCCACTTTTTCGTCTTTTTTCGCGATATCCACCAGTACTTTGGAAAAAACCTGGGTATAGCTGTCCGCTGTATTCTTATCCAGGGGCTCCCCGGTCTCCACGTCAAAAGGACCGGTCCCGTGGAACCGGGCGGGATTCTCCTCCGCCGGGGCATAGCCTTTGCCCTTTTTTGTTATCACATGGACAAGGACGGCGTGGTCGACCCGTTTTGCCTCGTTGAGCACCCGCACCAGCTTCCGGATGTCATGACCGTCTACCGGGCCGAGATAGGTAATGCCCATCTCCTCAAAGAACATCCCCGGCACAAAGAGCTGCTTGATGCCGCTCTTCGTCCTGCGTATCTGGCTGACGATGCGTTCGCCCCTGCGGGGAATCTTCTTCAGCGTGTCCTCGACGCCTTTTTTTATCTCCGTGTACGCCTCCGCCGTGCGCAGCGCGTTCAGATACCGGGACATCCCGCCCACATTCTCGGAGATGGACATATTGTTGTCGTTCAGGACGATGGTGAAATTGCTCTTCAGCCTGGAGGCGTTGTTGAGCGCCTCATATGCCATGCCGCCGGTGAGCGAACCGTCCCCGATGACCGAGACGACGCTGTAATGCCCGCCGGTCAGCTCCCGCGCCGCCACATACCCGAGCCCTGCGGAAATGGAAGTCGAGCTGTGTCCCGTGTCAAACGCATCACAGGCGCTCTCCTTGCGCTTGGGGAACCCGCTCATCCCGCCGTATTTGCGCAGACCGTCGAATCCGTCCCTGCGTCCGGTCAGGAGTTTGTGGGTGTAGGACTGATGGCCCACATCCCAAATGAGCTTGTCCTCCGGGAAGTCCATCGTAAGATGGAGAGCCATCGTCAGCTCCACGACGCCCAGGTTGGACGCAAGATGCCCGCCGGTCCTGCTGATTTTCCCTATCAGGAACCGGCGTATCTCATCGGAGAGCTCCCGGAGCTGTTCCTCGTCCAGCTTCTTTATATCGTTGGCATTTTGGATGATATCAAGTACCATGACCGGTCCTCCTTATCCTGCCTCTGTTACTTTTCTCTGTATACAAGACGCCGGATGAGCTCCTCGAGAAACTCATTCCTGCATCTGAGCCCGGAAAGCTCTTTCAGGGCTTCCTCTGTGAGGCGTTCCACCTCGCGCCTGGAGGCCTCCAGCCCTTTCCAGGTCACATAGGTCGTCTTTTCGTTCTTCTCGTCGCTGTGCACCGGCTTCCCGAGCACCTCCGTCGTGCTCGTCACATCCAGGATGTCGTCCTGTATCTGGAACGCCAGACCGACCTTCCCTGCGGCTTCCTCCAGCCTGCGCACCTCGTCTTCCTCTGCGCCCGCCAGCAGCGCGCCAATCATGACGGAAGCCTCCAGCAGCGCCCCGGTCTTGAGCCGGTAGATGAACAGGAGGGTCTCCCCGTCCACCGGATGCCCGGCTTCCTTTACATCCACCGTCTGCCCTCCGATCATGCCGTAGATGCCCGCTTTCTCCGCCAGCACTTTCAGAGCGCGCCCGATATCCCGGCTGCGCTCCGGCGCAAGGTCGAATGCCGTGCACGCTGTCTCGAATGCAAAGTTTAAGAGCGCGTCCCCTGCCAGTATCCCCATATCTTCCCCGTATACCACATGGGTGGTCCTGCGTCCCCGGCGGTACTCGTCGTTATCCATCGCCGGAAGGTCGTCATGCACGAGGGAATAGGTATGTATCATCTCAATGGCAGCCATAAAGGGCTCGATGAGCCTGCCGGTCCCCCCGAACAGCGCGTAGACTTCCCCCATCAGCATGGGGCGCAGTCTTTTTCCTCCCGCCATCAGGCTGTATCCCATCGCCTCCATGATGAGCGCCTGCCGGCCTTTCGCTTCGGGAAGGTACGTCTTCAATATCTCCTCGATCCGTTCTGTCCGTTTCTGATATTCTTCGTTAAAATTCATGGGTCTCTCCGTCTCCGTCCAAAACAAGGACTTTCTTTTCCACATCGTCGATGGTCCTGCTGCACTGCCTCAAAAGCTTCATCCCCCTGTCGTAAAGCTCGAATGACTGCTCCAGAGTCACAGTGCTTTCTTCCATCTCTTTCAAGACGTCCTCCAGTTCCCGGAACATCTCTTCCAGATTCCTGTCTTCCTCCGGATTTCCGCCTTCCTCCGGGGTCCTGCCTTCCTCTATGTTTCTGTCCTGGTCCATGGTCCTGCTCCTTTCACTTCCGCACGTATCTTCCCGTCCGCCACGAAGATTTCCACTTCCCCGCCGGTCTCTGCCTGGCGGATGCTCCGGACATTAGTCCCTTCGGGCGTCTGCACATATGCGTATCCCTGGTTCAGCTTTCTGAGCGGGGATACGCCTTCCAGCCTTCCCGCGAGCAGCTCCATCCGGTGCCGGTCCGCGCTCAGGCGCTCCTTCATCCTGGTCCGCAGGCGGGTTTCCATATCCATGGCGCGCTGCCGGTCCTCGTTTAGTTTCTGTCTCGGATGGGCGTACTGAAGAAGCATCCGCATCCGCTCCAGCGCCGCCCGCTTCTCCCCGATGCCGGTCAGCATCCTGCCGGTCAGCGCCTCCCGGTAACCGGCGATGCGCTGCTTCGTCTCTCTCCGGTCATACACGGCCAGCTCCGCCGCCGCCGAAGGTGTGGGGGCCCGCAAATCCGCCGCGTAGTCCGCGATGGTCGTGTCCGTCTCGTGCCCGACAGCAGAGATGACCGGGACCCTACAGTCAAATATGGCTCTCGCCACGCTCTCTTCGTTGAACGCCCAGAGGTCCTCGATGCTCCCGCCGCCTCTCCCGACAATCATCACATCCACGCCGTACTCTTCCAGCGCCCGGATTCCACGCACGATGCTCTCTGCTGCCCCGTCGCCCTGGACCTGTGCGGGAGCCAGGACAATCTGAACACAGGGGCTGCGCCGCGACGCGATATTGATGATATCCCGCACGGCTGCTCCCGTGGGCGCCGTGACGACTCCCAGCGTCCGGATATAACGGGGGATTTCCCGCTTGTACCCGGGAGCGAACATCCCCATCTCGGAAAGTTTCTTTTTCAGCGCTTCAAACTGTTCGTACAGCGCACCTCTGCCGTCCGGCACGATTTCCTTCGCATAGAGCTGGTATTTCCCGTCCCGCTCGTACACGCTGACCGAGCCCAGCACGATGACCTGCTGTCCTTCCGCCAGCCGGAAAGAAAGCCCGGACCTGTTCCCCGCGAACATCACGCAGGCAATCATCCCGGACTCGTCCTTTAACGAAAAATAGATGTGACCGGACGTATGATATCTGCAGTTGGATACCTCTCCCTTTACATAGATGCGGTTCAGCATAAAATCCTGCGTGAACATATTCCGGATATAGGAGTTGACCTGCCGGACCGTATACACATTCCTGTTCATCTTAACTCCCGCCGCGCGATCTGACCGAGCACTCCGTTCACAAACGAAGAGCTGTCATCCCCGCCGAACCGTTTGGCAAGCTCCACCGCCTCGTTGATGGCGACTCCCTGCGGCACGTCGTCGTCCCAGAGCATCTCATAGACAGCCAGCCGCAGGATGGTCAGGTCCACCTTGTTCATCCGGGACGTCTTCCACCCTTTCGCCGCGCTGTTAATGAGTTCGTCAATCTCCGGCACCTTGCCTGCGGCCGCCTCGAATTTGTTCCGGATGTATTCCCGGTCCTTCTCCTGCGCGTCCGCAAGCGTCTCAAAGTAGTATTTCAGATGGTCCGGCATCTCGGACGGCTCGTTGAATTCAATCTGGAAGAGCATCTTGAACACATGCTCTCTCAGCTCTGTTCTTATCATACTGTAATCTCCTTCTGTCTCGACTATAGAAAAAGGATGTCTTGCGACATCCTCTATTATACAACACCGGACATGTCCTTTGCAAGAACACGCATCAGCCCTGATTGTCCATCTCCACGCCGGCCACCTTGATGTTGACATCCGCCACCTCGAGACCGGTCATATTCTCGACGGCATTCTTGACTTTCTCCTGGACCTTTCCTGTAACTTCGATGATGCTGTAGTCATACTTGATGTTCAGTGCCAGTGAGACCGTCACTACGCCCTCCAGGACATCGACCTTCACGCCCTTGGACAGATTCTTTATCCCCAGCTTGCCAATCACTTCGTTGGTGATGTTTCCCGCCATGGAGGCGACTCCGTCCACTTCCGTGGCTGCCAGCGCCGCGATGATTGCCACGACTTCGTCGGCAATCTTGATTTCGCCGAGACTTGCTTCATTCTGTATCGTATACGTGTTTCTTTCGTCCTTCGCCATATTCAGAACCTCCCGTTTTGTCTGTTCTCTTTCCTCATTATAGCAAATGTCAGGCGATTTGCAAAGAAAAACCTTTCCCGTGCTGCCTTCTCTGCCCTCTTTTTTTCACGACCTGCCGAATTCCGAGAGCACGAGCCCGTCATTCCTCTCCTGGGTCATGCGGATGCTCCACTCATGAATGAAGAGAAGGAGGGGGCGTCCCTTCAGGTCTTTTATCTTCTTCATATCAGAGGTGCCGCTGATGTGGTCAAGGTCCGCCTCCTTGTTTTCAATCCAGCGGATGTGCTCGTAGGGGAGATTCTCCAGGATGATGTCCACATTGTACTCGTTCTTCAGCCGGTATTCCAGCACGTCGAACTGCAGGACGCCGACCACGCCGACGATGATTTCCTCCATTCCGGTATTGTACTCCTGGAATATCTGGATGGCGCCCTCCTGCGCAATCTGATTGATGCCCTTTACGAACTGCTTGCGCTTCATCGTATCCACCTGGCGCACCCGGGCAAAATGCTCCGGGGCAAAAGTGGGGATTCCCTCGTAGGCGAACTTTTCCTTTGATGTGGTGAGCGTATCTCCGATGGAAAAGATGCCCGGGTCAAAGACGCCGATGATATCGCCGCCGTACGCCTTATCTATCATCTTCCGCTCGCTGGCCATCATCTGCTGGGGCTGGGACAGGCGCACGTCTTTTCCTCCCTGGACGTGGTACACGGTCATCCCCGCGTCGAACTCGCCCGAACAGATGCGCATGAACGCGATGCGGTCCCGGTGCGCCTTGTTCATATTCGCCTGAATCTTAAAGACAAAGGCGGAAAAGTCTTTCTCTTCCACCGGGTCGATTTCCCCGTGGTCCGACATTCTCGGCAGCGGGGATGTGGTCATGGCAAGGAAGTGCTGAAGGAATGTCTCCACGCCGAAGTTCGTGAGCGCGGAGCCGAAAAACACCGGGGAGAGCTCCCCTTTGTCCACCAGGTCCTGGTCGAATTCCGCAGACGCGCCGTCCAGAAGTTCGATTTCCTCTGTCAGCAGCGCCCGCGCCTCTTCCCCGATGAGGGCATCCACTTCCCCGTCGTCGATGGAAACGGTCTGAACCTCTCCGGCAGAAGTCCCCTTCCTCGTGTCCGAGAAGAGCTCCACTTCCCGCTTCTCCCGGTCATAGACGCCTTTGAACTCCTTCCCCGAGCCGATGGGCCAGTTCACCGGACAGGTGGGGATGCCCAGCTCTTTTTCGATATCGTCAAGAAGGTCAAAGGTATCCTTTGCATCCCGGTCCATCTTGTTGATGAACGTAAAGACCGGGATGTGCCGCATGGCACAGACTTTGAACAGTTTCCGCGTCTGCGCCTCCACGCCCTTGGAACCGTCAATCACCATCACCGCAGAATCCGCCGCCATCAGCGTGCGGTACGTATCCTCCGAGAAATCCTGATGCCCGGGCGTATCAAGGATGTTGATGCAGTAACCGCCGTAACGGAACTGGAGCACCGAGGACGTGACGGAGATCCCCCTCTCCTTTTCAATCTCCATCCAGTCGGATACCGCGTGTTTCGCCGTCGCCTTTCCCTTTACGGAGCCCGCCGTATTAATCACGCCGCCGTAGAGCAGGAACTTCTCCGTCAGCGTCGTCTTGCCCGCATCCGGGTGGGAGATGATGGCGAAGGTCCTTCTCTTCCGGATTTCTGTTTTTATATCAGACATAGCATGTACCTCTCACAAAAAAATAAAGCGCCGATGTGCACCGACGCTATTATACCCGTTTTTGATACGGTGTGCAATATGAAATCAGAAGTTCCGGTCCGCAGTCATGCCGGGAGTTCCGGTTCATTCCTTTATGGGAGTAATCACGATGTTTTCCGGCGCGATATCGGTCCTGCGGGTCACGATGTCCTCAATCTGAGCCCGCTGGGCGTCGGTCAGCTCCCCTGCGTTCACGACGATGTCCACCGAGTCGTCGCCCATGCTCACCACGGAATCGGAAAATCCTTTCGACGTCATCAGCGTCTCAATCGCCGCCTCCTGTTCTGCGATGCGGGTCAGTTCCGCCATCTGGGAGACCGCGTCCTGTTTCTCCGCATCCGTAAGGTCCCCGTTGTCTATGATTGCCTGCAGGGTCTCTTTGTTCTCCGCGCGCACCTGCTCCCGGGTGACTTTCGCCTGTGCGACGGTATTTTCCGCCGTGCCGCTCGTAAGGACCGCCTCTCCCGGCGTGCCCTCGACTTCCGAATCATTGCTCTCGATATCTTCCGTGGACGCTTCGATATCGTCCTCGGAAATATCCAGAAGCTCCTGGTTCGCCAGGTCAGCATTCGCCTCCGCCGAATTCTCTTCCGGTTCGCTGAACAGGATGCCCGAGTAGTTCAGATATCCGGCGATTGCTATCATCACGGCGAGTGTGGCGATAATGACCTGATTTTTCCTGAATATGCGTTTCACTTGTTCCATCCTCCTTGACTATGTATTAAGCCCGTTTCATTATTTTAATCTTATGCGCCTCCACACCGAATAATGCCTGCACCGCTTCCGTAATCTCCTGTGCGGTCACCGCGTCGCCTCCCCCGTCGGCTATGACGACCACGCCCTCCACTTCCGGGGCGAGCTCCTTGCTGACATAGGGCTCGGACCTGCCGTCCTCCTGGGTGTAGATGCTCGTCTTGTCCGAGCGCATCTCCTTCACCGTGCGGGTGCCGCCGGAGCTGTCCGCCTCCTCTGTCGTCTGGTCTGAGGAGGACTGGTCTTTCTCCACCACCTTCTGACCGCCGGAGCTTAAGGTAATCATGACCGTGACCTCTCCCACCCCGTCCACCTGGCGCAGCGTCTTCTCGGTCTTCTCTTCCAGATACGCCTCATAGGCTCCATCCTCAAAACCGGTCTGCGCCCTCCCTTCCCCGGACGCCCCGGATGCCCCGGCGTCTTCCTCCCCGCCCTTTTCCGGCGCCGGGAACCCTGCCACAAGCAGCAGGATGCCGGTCAGGAGAAGGATGAGGAAGGTGTTCTTCCCGGGCAGCTTCCCGCCCCTGCCCGCCTTTTGGAACAGGCGCTGCACCTGCTCCCGGAATCTCCTAATGTCCAATCTCTACCTCCTCCACGCGAATCCGGTCTCCTTCCTGCTGCTCTCCTTCCTGCCGCCCTTCCCCGCTGTCTCCTTCTGCAAACGCCCTGGATGCCCCGTATCCCGCCGCCGGATCTTCCGTCTCTGTCCATCCATCCGAGCGGTCCGCCTCCTCCAGAAAAGAAGCCGCATCTTCAAAGAGGGTGTCCAGCCGCCCGGACATCCCCCGCAGCTTCAGGGCAGGGGTCAGCAGAAGCAGGATGAGGACGAGCCCGGAAAAGAACCGGACATACCGGACATAATCCTTCCCCGGTATCACATGCATCACCGCCGCCGTAAGGATGAGATACACGGAAAGGTCCTGTATCCATCCGCAGAGATATTCTGCCATCTGCCCGCTCCTTTCCCCGGGGTTCACCTGTTGTTTTCGGTTCCCCGCCCTGAAACACACCCCTGACGCCTGCTGTCCCGGATTTTCCCTGCCGCCTGCCGCTCAGGAAGTCGCCCCCGCCACTACTGCGATGGTGATAAGGAACAAAAGGGCAACCGTGACGATCATGCGCACCATCATCTCGTACCCGTCGCTCACGCCGCTGATGCACGCCGTGATGCGCTTATCCGAAACCGGCTGGACGAAAGCGGCGGCAATCCGGTACAGGACGGCTGCAAAGAGCATCTGGAGGATGGGGACGGCACAGATGACAGCGGCGATGAGGGCGCCTGCCATGCCGATGCCATTCTTGATGAGAACTGCCGTCCCAAGCGCCACCTCCGCCGCGCCTCCCACGGCATTTCCCACCCAGGGCAGTGCCTCCGCCGCACGGGTCAGGGCGCTTTGCTTTACCGAGTCGATGGCGGGGGCTAAGAGCCCCTGTACCACATTGATGCCCACCACGCCTGCCAGCAGGGACTTAAGCGTCCATGTGACCGCCTTTCGCATCAGCTCCGCAAGCTCCGAGAGATGGTCTTCCCCGGTCAGGCTCCCCAGGACGCGGACCATCACATAGATGTGGACAAGCGGCAGGAGGATGCGCACAATCAGAAGCTCCACCACATAAATCAGGAGCAGGACCATCTGGTAAAAAAACAGGGAGGTCGTGCTCCCGGATGCGAATGCGACCGCCAGGAAATAGCTGGGACAGAGAACGCTCATGAACTCAAGGAGCATGTCGAACCGCTCTTCCGCCCCGGAGGCAGCCATCCGGAAGGACGTCAGGCACAGCGCCATCAGGAGCATGTACATGACGTAAAAACTGATGTCCGATACCTGCCTGCTCCCGAACACTCCGGCAAAATTGGCAAATACCGCGGCAATCAGCGCCACCAGCACCACGTAGACAAAATTCTGCCGGGTGTATCCGGATTCGTACAGGAACTGGTCCTTCAGAAAGGTCATGACGATGCGGACCGTCTCTTCGGCATCCCCGGTAATCAGGGCGGAGAGCACATCCGAGAACCGGGTCTTCTCTCCGGGAAACATCCGGCGCAGGTCCGATTCAATCTCACCCAGGTCCAGTTCCTCCAGGAGCGCCTCCTCCATTTTCTCCGGGTCCGTCTGTCCCCCGGCGCTTCCTGACGCCTCCCGGACAGAAGAGTCCTCTGCTTCCTCCGTCGCGCTCCCGGCGGGGTGCGCGTGGACCATCTTCGTCCCGAACCCGAACACCAGCAGCACAAGGAACAAAGTAAAGAGGAAGCGCCCTTTCCTTCCGCTCATGACAGGAACTCCCGGACCGTCTCCAGAAGGGCTGTCAGCACCGGGATGCCAAGAGTCAGGATGGTGAGCTTCGCAAAAATCTCAATCTGCCCTGCAAGGGTCTGATACCCTGCATCCCTGCAGATGCCCGCGGAGAATTCCGCAATGTAGGTAATGCCGATCATCTTGAACATGACGGAGAGATACCCGCCCTGCACGCCGGCGTATTCCATCAGGCCGGATGCGGTCCGGACGAATCCCGCCAGCCGGTCCACGATGAGGGAGAACAGGACTACGCCTGCCGCCACGCAGACATAGATGCTGTACTCCGCCTTTCCCCCTTTTAACTGGACTGCCAGGACTGCCGCAGCCACCCCCAGCATTCCTGCCTGCATCATGCTCATATCTCCACCCCCTCCGCCGGTCCTTTTGCTTTTCACGGTCCGCTCCTTTTGCAGCGCGAAGAGCCGGCGCATCATGCTGCCCCTTTACAGTGTGAAAAGCCGCCGTATCGTCTGGAACAGGTCGTATATGTACGGGAGCACCCAGGAAAGGACCAGGATGAGCCCCGCAAGGCTCGCCAGAAAAGCCTGTTCCTCCCTGCCGCTGTGCCGGAGCACCTGGCTCAGGATGGAGACGAGGATACCCACTGCCGCTATACGAAAAATCAGATTAATATCCATGTATCCTCCTATCAGAGCAGGATGACGATGAGAAAGATGCCGCTCATCACGCCCAGGCATCCGCCAATCCTTGTCTTTGCCGCAAGTCCTTCCCGCAGCTTCTCTGTCTCCCGGTCCATGCGCTCCAGATACAGCGCGAATGTCCGGTCCAGCGTGTCCTTTTCCAGGCTGCCAAGGAAGCTCCCCGCCTCCGTCAGCAGGAGCCGATGTTCTCTCTTCAGTTCCAGCGGCTCCAGATACCGCCTCACTGCACGGCTCCACACCGCAGGAAATCCCTGTTCCCTGTGCGCCTCCATCTCTTTTGCCGTCCCAAGGAGCCAGGTGCGGTAGGGCTCCTTCACCTTGCGCGCCACTGCGGCGAACACTTCCGTGAGCGGCGCGCGGGTATAGGCAATCTCCCCGCGTATCAGGCTCATCACATAGCGAAGACTGGTCATGCGCTCCAGATACAGGCGCAGCTCCCGGCAGTAGACGTACCCTGCGCCGCATGTTGCCGTCAGGATGAGGACGGCTCCTGTCACCCTCTGCACAGCACGCTCCCCCGTTCATCGTAGATTCCCCGCACCTTTCCCGGCTTCCCGTCATTGCCCAGGACCACATACCGCCGGAACATCCTCCTGCGGATGAGGTCGCAAAGAGCCGGCTTCCGGGACGCCTCTTCCATATCCATGCCGTGGACGCTGGCAATCAGCGTACACCCGCACTGCATGGCATACTCCACGGCGCGGATATCCCTTCCGGAGCCAATCTCATCCACCGCCAGGACCGCCGGGGACATGGAGCGTATGAGCATGACCATCCCCTCCGCCTTCGGGCAGCCGTCCAGGATATCCGTGCGCGAGCCCAGGTGGTTCTGGGCAACGCCCAGATAGCACCCGCCCAGTTCCGAGCGTTCATCCACAACGCCCACGGAACAGCCCCGGACATACTCATTCCCGTCTGATATCTGCCGGATCAGGTCCCGGATGAGCGTGGTCTTGCCGCAGCCCGGCGGGGAGATAATCAGGGTGTGGCACACCTGCCCTTCCCGGGTGATATAGGGCAGAATGCCGTCCGCACAGCCCAGCACTTCATGGGAAATGCGGATATTGACAGAAGAGATGTACTGGATGTTTCGGATGCGGTCCCGTTCCAGTATCACTTTCCCCGCCACGCCGATCCGGTGTCCGCCCTCTACCGTCAGGAATCCCTGGCTCAATTCATTTTCATATGCATAAAGGGAGAAATGGCTGATATATTCCATCGTCTCCCTCAGTTCCTCTTTCGTCACGATATGGGGAGCAGCCCCGGACGGAAGCTCTTCTTCCTTCCCGTCCCGGACGATGCGCAGCGGCTGTCCGGTCCGGAGCCGTATCTCCTGCACCCCCTCCAGACTGCCCGCCGCTTCCCGAACCAGTTTCCGGATGCTCACAGCCAGCAGGTCCGGTATCCTGCTCTTTGTTTCCCTTCTTTCCATCTTGTCCACCTCTTTACACCATGTATATGAACAGAGGCGGAAAATATGACACCGGCATAAAAAAGAAAGACCGGCATGCGGTCTTTCCTCTGTATCAGTTCCTGTTTACCGGCTGATTTCGCCGATGTAATAAAATCCCCTGCACTCCCTGAGAAGGACCGGGCAGATGCTCCCTATCATGGAGGCATCGCCGGGGAAATGGACGAGCAGGTTGCTGCTCAGCCTCCCGGTCACCATGCCGGGTTCGTGGTCGTCCACGGACTCCACGAGGGCGCTCTGCACCATCCCCTGGCGGGAGGCGCACATCTCCGCCGAGATATCCTGGACTTCCCGCAGCAGGCGGTCGAACCGGTCTTTTACCACAGCCGGCTCCACCTGGTCTTCCATGACCGCCGCCGGCGTCCCGGTGCGTTTCGAGTAGATGAACGTAAAGGCGCTGTCATAGCGCACTTTTCGCACCACGTCCAGGGTATCCTGGAAATCTTCCTCCGTCTCCCCCGGAAATCCGACAATGATGTCGGTGGTGAGAGAAATGTCCGGCATCGCGCGCCGAATCTTTTCCACCAGGGCGAGATAGTCTTCCTTCGTATATCTGCGGTTCATCTTCTGCAGGATCCTGCTGCTCCCCGACTGCACGGGGAGATGGAGATGGCGGCAGATTTTTCCGGATTGTGCCATGACTTCGATGAGCTCGTCCGACAAATCCTTCGGATGGGACGTCATGAAGCGGATGCGCTCCAGTCCCTCGACCTTCTCCACTTCCCGGAGAAGCTGGGCGAACGTCATGGGCGTCTCCAGCGTCTTCCCGTAGGAATTCACATTTTGTCCCAGGAGCATGACTTCCACCACGCCGTCGGCGGCAAGCCGCTCGATCTCCCGCAGGATGGCGCGCGGGGAACGGCTTCTCTCCCTGCCCCTCACATAGGGCACGATGCAGTAGCTGCAGAAATTATTGCATCCGAACATGATATTGACGCCGGATTTGAACGGATATTTCCGCTCGCTCGGAAGGTCCTCCACAATCTGGTCCGTATCGTTCCAGATATCGATGACCATGCGCTCCGACTCCATGCGCGTATAGATGAGTTCGGCGAATTTATAGATATTGTGGGTGCCGAAGATGATATCCACGAACCGGTAGCTTTTCTTAAGCTTTTCCACTGCCTCCGGCTCCTGCATCATACATCCGCACAGGGCAATCCTCATGTACGGGTTTTTCTTCTTTATCCTGCCCAGCTGCCCCAGCCGGCCGTACACGCGCTGGTTGGCGTTCTCCCGGACCGTGCACGTATTGTAGATGACAAAGTCCGCCTGTTCCTCGTCCGGCGTCTCCTCATAGCCGATGCGCTCCAGGATGCCGGTCAGCTTCTCGGAATCCCTGGCGTTCATCTGGCATCCGAATGTGACGACGCAGAACGTGAGCCTCCGCCCCGCCTCTGCGCACATCTGCTCCAGGCGTTCTTTCGCCCGTTCCATAAAATAATACTGCCTCTGCGGCTCCCCCTGGGGGATGCGTCCTTCCTTCCCGGCAGTATCTGACAGATTGTATTCCATATGTTCTCCTGTATCCCTGTATGTAGTTTCAGACCAACGCGGTTTCAGACAAACTGATTGCGTCCGGTGTCATAGGCGTAATCAATCATTCCCAGCCTGTCCGAGAGCTCGCTTATGTCAATCTGCATGTCGTCGCAGAGCTCTTCCAGGCTGGAATAATGGTCTCTGAGTTTGGTATTGATGACGCTCAAAAGCATCACCGGGTCTTTGGGGAGCCCCCATGACATAGAATCAGCTCCTTTTCTGTAGCAATCATATCCATCTTCACATCAAAAGGACCCATCGGGATTTCTTCCGTTATCTGCGCGGAAAATGCAGCCGCTGCCCGGATGCACCGGTCTGACTGTGCCAGATAGGCGTCGTAGAAGCCGCCGCCGTATCCGATGCGTCCCCCGGACCGGTCAAATGCGATGCCCGGAACGATGACGAGGGTCTCCTCAAAGGGGACCGGCGCTTTCCGGCACCAGGGTCCCGGCTCCGGTATCCCTCTGTATCCGGGCGCCAGGTCCGCCAGGCTCCTGACAAAGCAGAACTCCATATGGGAGCGTCCGCGCACCCGGGGGAATGCCACTCTCTTTCCCAGTTTCAGGGCTTGCTCCACAAGACGTCCCGTATCCGCTTCGCTGCCGAAGGCGGCATAGCAGTAGACAAAGCGCACCGCCTGAAAAGCGTCGGAGGCAAGGATGCGCTCTGCGATACGCCCGGATGCCTCCTTTCGCTCCTCCTGCGGGAGGGAGTCCCGCATCTTCCGGAATGTATTTCTAATTGCCTTTTTTTCTTCCGTATTTTTCACCAAGATTTACAACCGTCCCGTCTTTTTCTTCCATATCAATGTTGTTAAGCTGCGCGCGGAGATTGTTCTTCACGGATTCCAGGTATTCCTGCCTTAAGAGCTTCTGCTCCTTTTTCTCTGCATCGGTCAGCCCCTCCGCTTTGGACTTGCGGTACAGTTCATTGATTCTCTTTATCTTCTGCTGGTCCATATCTGTTCCTTTCAAAACAGGGCGCGGCTTACGCCCTCCTGATTTTACCGGAGTGTATTATACACGATTTTATCCGGTCCGTCCAGTCAACTGGAATAGTTCTCCAGGAACCCGTACAGTTCCTCCTCCCCGGAGACCGGTTTCCCGGCGGCAATCTCCTGCTGTACTTCCGCGGGAAGGGAGGACAGGGGGATGCCGGTCAGTTCATAAAGCGTCTCCCGGTCGCCAAGGTACACTGCCACAAAGCCCTGCTGCTCGCAGAGATAGAATCCTTCCTCTTCTTCCGGGTCCTCCTGCGCCTCTCCCTTTACCGCTTCGCCTTCTGCGGCGATGCTCGGGGCGTCCGCGCTCTCCCGGCTGACGGCCTCATTTTGTATGACCCGCTCATAAGTGAGCCGGTACCCGGCGGCAAGCGCCAGGAATACAGCCAGAAACGCTGCTGCAAAACCAATCCTGTAACGTGAATTCATAGGGTCCACTTCCTTTTTTCATACAGTATTGGCTTTTTCACATTTTTTATACGGATACAAGCCGCAGCTTCCGGAACCACCTCAGCAGGCGCGCGCCCATGGGAAGGGCCAGGATGTCGTCCTCCGAGAGCGTCCCGAGCCGGAGGATGAGGACCACGTAGACCGCCACCGCCACGCAGATGGCGATGACCGTCGGTATCACCCTGCCGCCGATGAGCCGGTCCAGTCCCAGATGCACCAGATATGTAACAACGCCCATGACGGCTGCCGCCAGGAAGGGCTTTGCGAACATCCGGACAAAGTCCAGCCGGTAGCCGCACACCCGGTGTATCTTCCTCTGGTTTAAAAAGCACATGACGAGGGCGAACACGATATTGCTCCCCACCAGCGCGTAGACATTCATCCGGAAGACCGTGAGCATGAGGACGAAGGCGATGAGATGGACCGCCAGCGCTACAGCCGCGTTCTTCGCCGGACTGGACATATAGTTCAGCCCGTGCAGGATGGAGTTGGTGATGGACGACCAGCCGTACAGCACAATCACAACGGCGCCGAGCATCAGAAGGTTCGCTGGCGTCGCGCTCCCGTCATTGTAGAGCAGCACCATGAGCGGGGACGCCAGGGCGATAAATCCCACACAGCTCGGGATGGTGAGGATGGTCGTCAGCCGGAGCGTCTGGTCGATCTGGTAATGGGTCCGCTTCCGGTCTTTCGCCATCACGACGGCGGTCAGGCTCGGCACGATGGAAGAGCTCAGCGCATAGGGAATCGCCATGGGCACATTAATCAGGGGGTCGTACTTCCCGGTATAGATGCCCTGGAGCGCCATATACTCCTGCTCCGCATATCCCTGGGCGTCCATGATGTGGTTGAACACCGTCAGGTCGATAATCTGGTTGATGTTGTAGATTGCCGTGCTGAAGATGACCGGCACCGCAGTCATGACGAGCGCCCGCACCAGGAAGGACCAGGACTCCCTCCTGCGCGTCCGGTCCCGTTTCAGCTGCCTTTGGATGCTGCCTTTGGACAGCCACAGCACAAAGAGCAGGAACAATAAACCGGTCAGGGCGCCCACCACGGTCCCCAGGGTGCCTCCCGCAGCTCCGTAGGCGGGGCCCAGAAGCTCTTCGCCCCGCTCTTTTCCGGCGCGCGCCCCGATGTCAAAGAGCACCCCTGCGCCCACGATGCTCACAATGGCGTTAAATATCTGTTCGATGACCTGGGACACTGCCGTCGGCATCATCGTGCCCAGTCCCTGGAAATAGCCCCTAAGCACCGCCATGACCGCCACGATGAACAGTCCCGGCGCCAGCACGCGGAGCGCGTACATACTCAGCGGAGCTTTCATCATGTGCTCCGATATGGCTCCTGCCCCCAGGAAGATGACAAGGGCAATGAAGAATCCCACCGCCACCGCAAAGACAAGGGAGCACAGAAACGCCCGGAAGGCATTGCGGCGCTGTCCCACCGCCACTCTCGCCGAGACCAGCTTGGACACTGCCGTCGGAAGGCTCAGGGACGAAATCATCAGCGCGAATGCATAGACCTGATAGGCATATCCGTAGAATCCGTTTCCCTCATCTCCCAGGAGATTGGTCAGAGGGATGCGGTATACGACGCCGATGACCTTGGTGATGACGACCGCCGCCGCCAGGATGGAGCCCTGTACGATATAGTCGTCCCCTCTGGATTTCCTCTTTCTGTTCACTGGTGTATCAGACATGGATGTCCTCCTTGCATCCCGGGTCCGTCCTCATCCCGGGAATTCTTCTCAGTCGTCGCTTCGGGAAATCTTCACCCGCTCCATGATTTCCCGCTGTTTCCGCTCCATGACAGAGCGCTCTTCCTCTTCCATGTGGTCGAAGCCGAAGAGATGGAGCATGCTGTGGGCGATGAGGAACGCGAATTCCCGCCTCGGCGAGTGCCCGTACTCCTCTGCCTGGGCCATGATGCGCTCCACCGACAGGACGATGTCCCCGAGCAAAAGCTCCCCTGTCTCCGGGTGGAACACATCCGGCGTCTCCTCATCAATGCCGGAAAAGTCCCCCGGTTCCCCAAAGTCCAGAAAGGGGAACGACAGCACGTCCGTGGCACGGTCGATGCCCCGGTGCTCCCGGTTCATCTCCCGTATCTGGGCATCGTGGGTGATGAGCAGGTCCACCTCCGCCTCATAGGGGCAGCCGATAAGGTCCAGCGCCGCCTCCGTCACGAACTTCGCCGTCTCTTCCGCGTCAAAAGGAAGGGAAACCTCCCCTTCCGTATCCAGATAAAGACTCATCCTTTTTTCCTCCTGCCGTCCCGGCTCCGTCCCGGATTCTTCTTCTCATATTCCTCATACGCCTTCACGATTCGCTGCACCAGCGGATGCCGCACCACGTCGCGGCTTGTCAGCGTACAGATGCTGATGCCTTCCAGGTCCTTTACGACCCGGACCGCCACATCCAGCCCGGACACCGCGCCGGCGGGCAGGTCCTTCTGGGTGGAGTCTCCCGTTATGACGACTTTGGAGCCGAATCCAATCCTTGTCAGGAACATCTTCATCTGCGCAGGCGTGGTATTCTGGGCTTCATCCAGGATGATGAAGGCATTGTCCAGGGTCCGCCCCCTCATATAGGCAAGGGGCGCCACCTCGATAAGTCCTTTCTCCGAATTCCTGAGAAAGCTGTCCGCCCCCATGATTTCATAGAGCGCGTCGTAGAGCGGCCGCAGGTAGGGGTCGATCTTGCTCTGCAGGTCGCCGGGAAGGAAGCCCAGCTTCTCCCCCGCCTCGATTGCCGGGCGCGTCAGGATGATGCGCCCCACTTCATTCCGCTTGAATGCCGTGATCGCCATCGCCATGGCAAGGTACGTCTTTCCCGTACCTGCCGGACCGAGCCCGAAGGTAATCATGTCCCTGCGGATGGCGTCCACGTACTTCTTCTGCCCCAGCGTCTTGGGCTTGATAGGTCTGCCCTGGAGGGTGTGGCAGATCAGGTCTTTGTCAATCTCCACCAGACCTTCCTCCTGGTCCTCAAAGACAAGGGAGATGGCGTAATCCACGTTCTGCTCCGTGACCGTATTGCCCCTCTTTGAAAGCTCCAGAAGCTGAGTGAGCACGCGCAGGGCTTTCTGCGCCGCGCCGCTCTCCCCCACGACCTTCGTGCTCCCGTCCCTTGCGATGAGGGTGACATGGAAGGTCCTCTCCAGCTTTTTCGCGTAAGTGTCAAACTGCCCGAACACATTGGCCTCGTGTTCAGCCGGTATGTCAATCATCAGTTCCGACAGGCTCATCTGTTTCTTTCCTTTCGACTGTCAAGATTTCTGTATCCGCTTCCTCTGCAATATCCCGGTTCAGAAAAAGTATCCCCGACGCTTTTGCAGAATCTGCATACAGATGTATTTTAACATTATTTTCCCGAATCTGGATACCCTTTTCCTTCAGTTCCCGGCAAAACCGGCTGAAATTCCCGCTGAGCTCCTCCCGTATCCCCTCTTCCGTACGGGTTTTCTCCGATACGGAATAAGAGCGGACCTGCTTTACGCCGAATGCGACGGGAAGGGTGACGTTTTCCCCTGCCCGGACCTGCCGCTCCCAGGAAGAAGACTCGCTGCGGGCATAATCGTTTCTGACCGTCCCCACGGAAAAGGTCACATCCCCAATCCGGAGATAGGGCTGGCATTTCTTCTTCCCGTCATAGGTCTTCTCTTCACAGGTAAGGGCAATCTCGTCAGCGTATTCCAGTGTGGTGTCCGCCCGGATATCCGCGTCCGCCTTCTGGTACTGATACCCGGTGACTTCCCCGCTGTCATCCGTCACATCGACCCTGCCAAGGACCAGGATATCCCCTTTCTCCACCCGGTCCCCTGCGTGGACCTGGGGGACGCCCGCGCGGGTGACGATGCTGGTGATGACGCCGTCGCAGGAAGCCACCAGGTCCGTGGGACGGGACGTCTGCGGCTGCGCCGCCGTCTCCCCCGGAAAGGTATCTTCGTTTTCTTTTATCTGTATCCGCAGGCGGCTTCCCTCGACAGAAGCCGACACCCAAACGATATCATTATATTCTTTTCTGATGGATTTTACAATACCCGGACAGTCCACGCTGCCCCTGAGCATGGGGGCAGCCACGCCCTCGCTCCTTAAATACGCGCAGAGCGCCTCGTCGGTCCGCCGTTCATTTCCCTCGATGCGGATATCCCAGATGAAGAGGGAGCAGCCCTTCAAAAGGGCGGCAAAGAGCAGGACGCCTGCCAGAAACGCCCGGCGCTTCCGGTACCGGGACCAGGCAAAGGGAGCGCCCCGCCTCCCGGCGACCAGGACCTTTGTGTGCGTCTTTCTGACAAGGGGGCGTATCCGCCGGAAATCCCGCAGGCTCATGCACATCTCGTATCCGCCCCGGACCGGGGTCAGTCCCCAGATGCAGATTCCGTGCCAGGAACACAGGTTTAAGAACCGCTCCGCAGAGCATCCGGCGGCGTGGAGCCTGACATATCCCCTCAGCCATCTAACCAGGGTCCGGTCCATCTGTCTTCCCCTTCCTGCCGGCAAAGTCTATGGTCTCAATCTTCCCGGTGACCTTCATCTCGTCGCTGGTGTAATATTCCACATGGAGGCGCCTTCCCGTCACCCGTATCTGCCCGCTCCTGGTCTGTATCCTCACGAGGCAGTCCGTATACTCCGTGATGCCCCGGTAGTTTTCGGCAGACAATTCAAAATCCCCGAGCACGGTGAGGACCGGCGCTTTCATCGTCACATCCCTGGGCATGCCGGCCGCAGTGGAGAGACGCTCCTTCAACTGTCCTTTTTCCATAAAAAATGCCACACATATGCCTTTATCCCCAGTATATGTATGGCACTCCGTGTCCTATTCGCCGCCGGTTTGTCCGGACCCGGTCAATCCCTCATCCCGGCGCCTGCTTCATCCGATGATTTCTTTGATGAGAGGTTCTCTCTCCGGCTTCTCTCCTGTAATGAGGAATGCCCGGGACAGCCGCTCTGCCGCCGCTTCCATCTGCGCCCGGTCGGATGCGTGAAGCACAGCGAGAGGCTCTCCTTTTCGGACCGCGTCTCCCTTCTTCCGCTTCAGGACGATGCCCGCCGAGAGGTCTATCCTGCTTTCCTTCGTCACGCGCCCGCCGCCCAGCATAAGGCAGACGCCGCCCACTTCTTCGGTGCGGATATCGCCCACGTACCCGTTCTCCCTTGCCGGCACTTCCATCTGAAAGGGCGCCGCCGGCAGCTTCTCCGGGTGTTCCGCCTGGGAGACATCGCCGCCCTGGGCACGGATAAACCGGCAGAACGTCTCAAATGCCCTGCCGTCCCCAAGGGACGCCTCCAGCATCCCCCTGGCTTCCCGCACGTCACCGGCACAGCCTGCCTTCACCGTCATCAGGGAGCCGAGCACAAGGACCAGTTCTCTTAAATCTTCCGGTCCGCATCCCCGGAGGGTGTCGATGGCTTCCTTTACCTCCAGGGCGTTTCCCACGGCACAGCCCAGGGGCTGGTCCATATCCGAGATGACCGCAGTCACGTCTTTCCCCGCCATCTTCCCGATGTTCACCATCTCAGCCGCCAGCGCTCTGGCATCTTCCAGGCGCTTCATGAACGCTCCGTCCCCGGTCTTCACATCCAGGACGATGGCGTCCGCACCGGAAGCCAGCTTCTTGCTCATGATGCTGGAAGCGATGAGCGACATCTGGTCCACCGTCCCGGTCACATCCCGGAGGGCATAGAGCTTCTTATCCGCAGGCGCCAGGTCCGCCGTCTGACCGGCCACCGCGATGTGATACCGGTTCACATGGCGGACGAACTCCTCCGGCGACAGGTCCGTCCGGAATCCGGAGAAACTCTCCAGCTTGTCGATGGTGCCTCCCGTATGCCCCAGTCCCCTTCCGGACATCTTCGCCACCGGGACCCCGAGAGACGCCGCCAGGGGCGCCAGGACCAGGGTTGTCTTGTCCCCCACGCCTCCGGTGCTGTGTTTGTCCACCTTGATGCCCCGGATGGAGCTCAAGTCCAGCACATCGCCGCTCTCTGCCATGGCGAGGGTGAGCTCCTTCGTCTCCTCACCGCTCATCCCCGTAAAGCAGACTGCCATCATCATGGCGGACATCTGATAATCCGGTATCTCTCCGGAAGTATATCCCTGTATCATCCACCGTATCTCATCTCGGGAGAGGGCGCCGCCGCGCTTTTTCCGGATGATGAGGCTGCACATATCCATGTCCTTCACCTTCCCTTTTCGATGCGTCTCTCATTGACGAACATCCCCTGGAACTGTTCTGCGCCGAATTTCTTCATGAACCACTCGCATTTGCACAGCAGGAGATAATAGATGTTGAGCCCGCAGCCGTGTATCGTCTCAAAATTCCCCTGTCCCTTGGAGATGATGATATCCGCGCTCTCAATCTCCCTGCGCGCTTCCCGGCTTATGTCCGCCAGGTCCGTCCCCGCGATGTCGCTGCCGTTTTCCATCACCCGCACGACGGCATCCAGTCCCACTTCACGGGCGGATTCCATATCCGCGTCGTTCACGACCGGCGCCCCGCGCACGATGGCAGTCACCTCCAGCCGGGGGAAGGATTCCTTCAGGATGCGGATGGCAATCTTGTCCAGCACCACTTCCCCGCAGTTGTCCGTCAGGTAGACCAGCTTTTCCGCCCGATTCAGCTCCTCCCGGAATATCCGGTACTCCGCCTCATCCAGCCCTGCGCTTCCCTGCTCTTCAAAAAGCTCCAGGAGCTTCTCCTTCGACACATCCTTCACTGCCGCATAGTCGATATAATTGCCGGTCCTGGCAAAGCAGAGGGCGGCTTTGAGCGGGTCGTCGTGCATGCGTATCCGGGACTCCAGGTCCGCCTCCATCGACAGAAGGAAGTCGTTGAACTCCTTTTTCACCTCCGCCATGCCGTCCTTCCTGCCCCAGTACTTCTCATAGATGGCGGAAAGGGGCTTCACGAGCGCCGGAGCGGACAGCTCCGTACTGCAGGAAGACAGATAGGACAGGACCTCCCGCATGTATGTCATCTTCTTTTCTTCATCCTCAAACGCCCTTGCCTGGGACTCCTGCATGCGGACGAGGCAGGCAAGGCAGAACGAATTTATCTTCATCCGACTTTCCTCAGCACTTTCACGATTTCCGCCATGTACATGGTGTGATAGTCTTTATCCGGATACCATTTGCCGTCGCATCCGCCGCCGTCGGTAAAGCACTCCGGCTTCATCTCCTGGGTGTACAGCTTCCGGCACACGAAGATTTCCTCCGCCTCTTCCACCGCAGTGGTCCCGTCCGTCTCAAAAGGCGTAAGCCCCGCCTCTTTCCACTTGTCCTCCACATCCCTTCCGGATACGGAGCCGCAGATGTTCAGCGCCTTCCGGTATGTCTCCGGGAGAAAGGAAAGGGTGAAATACTCCTCCTTATCCACAAATCCCTTCGTATACCTCTGGGGGCGTATGTAGGCAGTCGCCACCGGTTTTCCCCACATGATGCCGACGCCGCCCCAGCTGGCGGTCATGGTATTGCAGTCCTCCCTGCTGCTCCCGGCTGTAATCAGCATCCACTGGCTGCCAATCTTCTCAAAGGGGTTGAACGTAAGCGCTGCGATATCTGTTTCCTGAAATTTCATCTTCCTCATCCTTCTTTCTTTTCCTCTTCGTTTTCCGGATTCTTTCTCATTCTTCTGCGCGGCTTGCCTGTCTCTTTAAAGAAAGGTCTGGTAATCCGCGTAGTTCTTCTTCAAAAGATTCGGGGTGTCCAGTCCGTACGGACATTTCTCCCTGCACTGCCCGCATTCCAGACAGCCCTGTATCTTCTCCATCTTTTCCTGCCACTGGGGCGTGAGCCAGTCCGCGCTCGGCGCCCGCCTTAACATCAGGCTCATCCTGGCGCAGGAATGGATTTCGATGCCCGCCGGGCAGGGCATGCAGTATCCGCATCCCCGGCAGAATTCACCGGTCAGCTCCTTCCGGTCCCGCCCGATCTTTGCCAGACGCTCCTGCGTCAGCTCAGGCGTGCGCTCCTGACAGGCAAGGAACTGGTCCAGCTCCCATTCCTTCTGCAGTCCCCAGATGGGAGCCACATGGGAAAATTCCGGCTGTATCATCCATGCATAGGCGCATGCCGCATCGCGGATGAGCCCTCCTGCAAGACCTTTCATGGCGATAAAGCCCATCCCCGCCTCCCGGCTCATCCGGACAAGCTCCGTCTCCCGGGGAGCCGCCAGATAGGAGAAGGGGAACTGTATCGTCTCATAGAGTCCGGAGCGGACTGCCTCCTCCGCCACGGCAATCCGGTGGTTCGTGATGCCGATATGCCGAATCTTCCCCTCTTCCTTCGCCTTCAGCGCTTCCTCATAAAGCCCGGTCCCGTCCCCGGGCGCCGGACAGAATGCCGGATTGTGGAACTGGTAGATGTCGATGTAATCGGTCCTGAGCATCCGCAGGCTCTCTTCCAGGTCCTTTCTCATATCCGCGCCGTTCTGCGCGGGCGTCTTCGTGCTGATGACGATGCGGTCCCGGATGTGCTCGAACGCCGCTCCTATCTTCTCCTCGCTGTCCGAATAGCTGCGCGCCGTGTCAAAATAGTCCACGCCGTGATAAAATGCCTTCTGCAGGAGATATACTGCCTCTCCGGTGGTAATCCTCTGGATGGGAAGCCCCCCGAAGCCGTTTTTATTCACCTCGATGCCGGTCTTGCCAAGTATCGCCCTGTCCATGACCGTCCCTCCTTTCACTTCCGTACTTTTCATTATACACACGCCCCGGTGAAAATACAATATGGCCCATCATCCGGATTGACCTGCTTATTTTCCTCTACCGGAAACGCGATGTCCTGTTGGACAGATAAGAGGCGCGCGAAACAAAAGACCGCACACAGATAATCGATAATACAAAAATGGGAGCATATCAGTTCCGCTACGTTCTGATATGCTCCGTTTCTTTTTCTTCTGTATCTTCCGGACTTCCGCTTATATCTTCGTCTTATTTACCGGATGGAGTCCGTATGTCTTATAGGATGCGTTGTAGTTCTTGCTGAAGCTCTTTGCCTCTGCAAACAGCGGGTCAAAGGCGCGTCCGTTGATCTCCACCCACGAATGTCCCGTATCGTCACAGATATAGACTGTCTTGTATCCGCACTCGTGCGCCAGGAATGCGAATGCACATGCGTCGGATACGCAGCAGCCGTCTCCCCGCTCGAAGTGGTCGTTTGCAAAGAGCATCTCCCAGCCTGCCGTCCTTCTGGCAACGACCAGCGTGCGGTATCTGTGGTAAGGCTGCTTCATCACCCACCGGAAGCATTTCTCCAATTTGACCGCCTTGCTGTCGGAAGTCTTTGTCACAGATTCCATGATGCTTCTTGCCTTCATCATGGTCCGTATCTTCTCGTTGTTGTAGGCGGAGGACACGGCGGAGCCGTCGCTGTTCAGGCGGATGCCGTCCACTGTGGTGCTCTGGAGCCGGGCGCCGGTCTCACGGTCAAAGTAGTAATACTTGCCTTTGAGCTTCTGCCATCCCCGGTAGTTGCTCAGGCACTGCCCTTCTTCAAAGGTGTATTCCACGCCGTCAATCTTCTTCTTGCCGCTGAAGGAGAAGTTGACCTTTCCGTTCTCGATGAGCCAGGTGCCGTTGCTGTTGGTCCCGAGACCGTTGTAGCTCTTGTCCACCTCGCCCTTGTTCACATACCACCATGCCTTCGTGCCGTCCACCGTGCCTTTGACGACCGTTGTCGCGCCGAACTGGACCTTGCCGTCTTTTAAGTACCACCAGCCGTTGTGGTTCTGGGCAAGCCCGTTGAACTTGAAGTTCACCTTCCCGTCCTCGATGCGCCACCAGCCGTTTTTATTCTTGGCAACGCCGGTATAGCCGAAGTCCACCTTGCCGTCCCGGATGTAGAACCACCCGTTGTGGTTCTTCTCCACGCTGTTGCAGTTAAAGTCTACTTTTCCTTTGACGATGCGCCACCAGCCGTTCTTGTTCTTCGCGATGCCGGTGTAGCCGAAGTCCACCTTGCCGTCCCGGATGTAGAACCACCCGTTGTGATTCTTCTCCACGCTGTTGCACTTGAAGTCTACCTTGCCGTCGACAATGCGCCACCAGCCGTTCTTGTTCTTCGCGATGCCGGTGTAGCCAAAGTCCACCTTGCCCTTCCGGATATAGAACCACCCGTTGTGGTTCTTCTCCACGCTGTTGCACTTGAAGTCCACCTTGCCGTCGACGATGCGCCACCAGCCGTTCTCATTCTTGGCAATGCCGGTGTAGCCGAAGTCCACTTTGCCGTTCTTTATCTTCCACCAGCCGTTTCCGTTCTTCTCCACGCTGTTGCACTTGAAGTTGACTTTCCCGTTCTCGATGCACCACCAGCCGTTCTTGTTCTTCGCCACAGTA